>JAJQCZ010000050.1:5081-116553 GCA_021202465.1 Lachnospiraceae bacterium
GGCATGACCATGAACACGAGCATCATCACCATCATGACGACGAGTGTGGCTGCGGACACGATCACGGCGAACACGAGCACCATCACCATCACGAGGCGGCGGACGCTGAGCCTCCGCAGGCCATGCCTGACGACGGGCATGAGAAGCGGGTCTACATCCTGGAAAACCTGGGCTGCCCCAACTGCGCCGCCAAGATGGAGCAGCGCATCCAGGCACTGCCCGGCGTTTCCTTCGCCTCCGTCACCTACGCCACGAAGCAGCTGCGCCTCTCGGCCGACCATCAGGAAGAGCTGCTGCCGCAGATTCAGGAGATCTGCGCCTCCATCGAATCTGAGGTGCGTGTCGTGCCCCGGGGCGGCAAATCCTCCGGCGCTGCAGTGACCCGCACCTACATCCTGGAGAATCTCGGCTGTCCCAACTGCGCCGCCAAAATGGAACAGCGCATCTGGGATCTGCCCGGCGTCACCGACGTCTCCGTCACCTACGCTACGAAGCAGCTGCGCGTCACCGGGCCGAACCCGGACCGCCTGGTTCCGCAGTTTCAGGAGATCTGCGCTTCCATCGAACCGGAGGTGCGCGTCGTGCCCCGGAATACCGCGCCCAAAAAGAGCGAAGCTGAACCGGCGACGGGCAAGAGCGGGAAGAAACACGGCCTCTCCGAGGATACCAGAGATCTGCTGACTATTGCACTCGGCGCCGTTCTCTTCATCGTCGGCGAGGTTCTGGAGCATCAGGGTCTGGAGCTGTCCGTCACGCTGCCCGTCTACCTCATCGGTTATCTCATCCTCGGCGGCGAGGTCCTGCTGACCGCCTTCCGCAACCTGACCCGCGGCCAGGTTTTCGATGAGAATTTCCTGATGAGCATCGCCACACTGGGCGCTCTCGCCATCGCCGAATATCCGGAGGCGGTGGGCGTCATGCTCTTCTATCGCATCGGAGAGTTCTTCGAGCAGAAGGCTACCGAGCGCAGCCGCTCACAGATCATGGATGCCATCGACCTTCGCCCGGAGGTGGTCAATCTTCTGGTCGGAGAAGCTGTGCGGGTCATCCCTGCGGAGGAAGCCCAAGTCGGTGATATCCTTCTGGTACGCCCCGGTGACCGCATCCCTCTGGACGGCGTCATCGTCGAGGGCGAGAGCCGCCTCGACACCTCCGCCATCACCGGCGAGCCGGTGCCCGTGGCAGTAAGTACGAACAATGAGGTGATCTCCGGCTGCGTAAATACCTCCGGACAGCTGAAGATCCGCGTGACGAAGCCGCTTGAGGAATCCATGGTGACACGGATCCTCGACTCGGTGGAAAATGCGGCCGCCAGCAAGCCGCAAATTGACCGCTTCATCACCCGTTTTTCCCGGGTTTATACGCCCTTTGTGGTACTCCTGGCTCTGTGCACGGCCATCATCCCCTCTGTGGCTACCGGGAACTGGAATCACTGGGTCTACACAGCGCTGACCTTCCTGGTCATCAGCTGCCCCTGCGCCCTGGTTCTCAGCGTCCCGCTGTCCTTCTTCTGCGGAATCGGCGCCGGTTCCAAACGAGGCATCCTCTTCAAGGGCGGCGTAGCCGTAGAACAGCTGGCCGGGGTGAAAGCCGTCGTCATGGATAAGACAGGCACCATCACCGAAGGCAATTTCGTGGTCCAGGAAATCTGCCCTGCGGGGGATTTCCCTGCGAAGGAGCTGCTCTCCCTCGCCGCCGGTGCAGAGCAGAATTCCACCCACCCGATCGCTCACAGCATCGTCACGGCGGCGCAGGAACAGGGACTCGCCCTGGCCAGCCCGTCAAAGCTGGAGGAGATTGCCGGACATGGCATTCAGGCCGAAATCGACGGCCGCCTCGTACTCTGCGGCAACCGCAAACTCATGGAGGAATCTGCCATTGACCTGACTCTCTATGAGAAAAAGGGCTTCGGCAGCGAGGTTCTTCTGGCTGTCGACGGCATCTATGCCGGACATCTGGTGATCGCCGACACCATCAAGGCCGACGCAAAGGGTGCAATCGCCGGACTGAAGAAGCTCGGTGTTACCACCGCCATGCTCACCGGCGATGCGCAGGATTCCGCGGAGGCTGTGGCTGCCGCCACCGGCATCGACGAAGTCCATGCCCGGCTGCTGCCCCAGGATAAGCTGACAGAACTCACGAAGATCCGCCAGGCTCATACCAGCGTCATGTTCGTCGGCGACGGCATCAATGACGCGCCGGTCCTGGCCGGCGCTGATGTGGGTGCAGCCATGGGAAGCGGCGCCGACGCTGCGATCGAGGCAGCCGATGTGGTGTTCATGAACTCCAACATGGAAGCCATCCCTCAGGCCGTCCGCATCGCACGCTTCACCCGCCGCATTTCCTGGCAGAACGTGGTCTTTGCCCTGGTCATCAAGGCCATGGTCATGATCCTCGGCCTCTTCGGCATCGCCTCCATGTGGATGGCTGTGTTCGCCGACACCGGCGTGACCATGCTCTGCGTGCTCAACGCCGTGCGGATCCTGTATAAGAAATAAAAACTGCGTCAGCCGAAAAAAGCTCCTTGCGCATACAAAAACGACGGTACAGCCATTGTTCTCATCAATGTGGCGAGCCGTCGTTTTTATGCTTTGAAACAAGAACCAAAAGCCTGAAATAAAACACAGGATTCGCAAGAATCCGAGGTCATTTTCAGGACTCAGCGACCGAATTCTGCAGCGCCGCGACGAAGGTATTCAATTCTTCGTCTCCCGCCAGCGCCGCGTCATACGCAGTCTGTACTTCCTCCTGCCATGTGGAAAGGAAATCATCGGCCTCCGCCGCCTCCGTCACACACCGGTTCATCTCGTCGTCAAAATATGTTGTCCCGGCAAAGGAATAGGGAATCAGGCGAAGATTTCCTTCTTCGTCCGTTCTCACGTAGGCAGGCATCAGTTCCGGCACCGCTGTCTCAATCCCGGCAAACTGCATGGAGCAGGAAATATAAACGGCATACTCGCCCTTCTCCTCGCCGTCCGCCGTATAGACGATGAAATCCTCATAAGCTTCAATGAAATCTCCCTGTCCGGCCACCTGTTCCTCATCAAGAACAACTGATTCATCCAGCACACTGCCGAGCGTCACCGTATCATTCGCCAGCAGCGCCGTATAATACTGCTGCACCAGCGAAGTGATCTCTCCCTCCTCATCTCTGGTCCATACCTTTGAGGTGATCGTCCCCGCCGCGACAGACTTCTCCACTGTCTCACTGTCTGTATCCGACGCGGAATTCTTCGGTTTTCTGGTCGCCAGGCTCACACCCCCGATCAGCACCAGCAGCACACACAGGACGAGCGCTGCTCTCCGAGTCTTCGCCTGTCTCCTCTTCTTCGTCCTCCAGTTCCAGTCGATGGTATAAGCACCCTTCTTCTTTCGTTTTTCCCCGTTACACGTCTGAATATCCTGCCAAGATTCACGGTCTTTCTCTGCATCCGTTCTTCCCCCTCGTCTGTCCCCGCGGACGGTTCCCGGAATCATCCGCGTTTTTTCTTCCGTGACAAACTGCACCGACGTGCTTGCTTCCTGTTCCACCGCGACGCTGCATTTGTTCTTACACACAGATTACCATAAAGCCGTTCCTGAATCAAGAAGCGTTCCGGGAACCTGCTATTTCCTGTCGTGTCTCGCTTCCCTCCGGGGTCTGCCCCTCCGCGTCTTCCGCAGAACCCTGACAAAAAGTGATGGAAAAATCATCACTTTTTGTTTGTGGACTTTTCCGCCTGATTCTTTAAAATAAGATTGCAACCAACTTTCGGGAAATGTATAATAAAGGAGAGGCCTATGAACGAAGAATTGCGGCGTGATATCCGGCAGGCAGAAGCCCGCTCCCAATACGATGCACAGTGCAAGCGGGTACTCGCGCACAAGATTATCCTGGCCTGGATTGTCCGCCATACAATGTCTGAATTTTCTTCCTTCTCTCTGGAAGAAATACAGGACTGCATTGAGAATCCGGAAATTTCCGCGTCAGAAGTAGAACCTGACATCCTCCGTGGTAAAAAACAGGTAGAAAAGATTACTGGCTTAACCACTGAAAGTTCCTTGCCAGGCGAGGGAAGAATCACATATGACGTTTATTTTTCTCTCTATCTGCCCGGGGGAAACCAATGCCGCCGTATCTATGTCAATGTAGAGGCTCAGAAGAAATATAATCCCGGCTACCAGATTCCAAGTCGCGGTGTCTACTACGCCAGCCGAATGATTTCCTCTCAACGCGGCACCGAGTTTTCAGGCTCTGATTACGACAATCTGAAAAAGGTCTGTTCTA
The DNA here is from genome assembly GCA_021202465.1 of Lachnospiraceae bacterium. Taxonomy (GTDB): domain Bacteria; phylum Bacillota; class Clostridia; order Lachnospirales; family Lachnospiraceae; genus UBA3305. The sequence continues at coordinate 9,349 of JAJQCZ010000050.1, forward strand.
TCTGGCTGTGCCTGAATGCTCCCGCCGAGATTAGCAACGCCATCTCGGAGTATTCTCTGACCAAACACGATATCCTGCCGGGGATTCCGGATGTCCGGAGCGCTTACGACAAGATTTCCATTGTTCTGGTCGCATTAAATGAAAAAAAAGACAGTTTCGATGAATTAGCCGGCATGCTCAACGTTCTGTTCTCCATGACCATGCCCGCAGAAACCAAGCTGAATATTCTGGACCGCAGATACCATATGGATCTGGCGCCGGACCTGAAAGAAGAGGTGAATGTTATGTGTAATCTGGGTGATCTTGCCATCGATCTCGGATATGAGAGAGGCATACAGCAGGGGCTGAAACAGGGACTTGAGCAGGGACTTGAGCAAGGCATCGAACAGGGTGAATTATCAAAGGCAAAGAAAATGGCGCTCAGCCTACACAAAGCTGGTGTGGCTGAGGAGCTGATCGCGCAGGCCGCTAATGTCAGTGTCGAGATGGTTCGCAATTGGGTTGGCTTGCAGATGGCCTGAATGTCAGTTCCTGCTATTCAGGCTTTCTGACTTCCGCCTCACCAAAAATCTTCTGATGTCTTTATACTTTTTTAGTTTTCCGGGAAACTTTTTAGAAATTCATAATTTTCATGTCACAACGCATTCACATTTCACCGGTATCATATAAACCATCAAAGGAAGAAAGCAAAGACCCATCCGGGAAAGCTTTTCCGGATGTTCCATATATCGAACACATTTTTCTCCTCTTTCGTTTTACAAACGGCGGCCGCAAGGCCGTCTGACATCCTCTACTTTTTGTAGTTTTCATACATTTTTCTCCTCTCAAAAAGAGCGCCGATGAGGCGCTCTTTTTTTGTCTGCATCCCCGAAGAGGAAATACGTCTTTGACATTCCTCCTGCCCCGGATTATACTTTCATTACAGACACAAACTTCTAATTTTTCCTTAATAATCATCCTGTATACTTAACCCATCATCTCAGAGAGGAGGACGACCATGCGCATTCTTTTCGCGGAGGACGAGCAGGATCTGAACCGTATCGTCACTCAGAAGCTGACCTCCGACGGATACAGTGTGGACAGCTGCCACGATGGACGCGAGGCGCTGGACGCGCTGGCCTGCGCGGAGTACGACGCCGTGATTCTGGATATTATGATGCCCGGCGCGGACGGCTATGCGGTGCTGCAGGCGCTGCGGAACGCCGGCAAAAAAACGCCGGTGCTCTTCCTGACGGCGCGGGATTCGATCGAGGACCGGGTAAAGGGACTTGATGCCGGAGCTAACGATTATCTGGTGAAACCATTCTCCTTCGAGGAGCTGACGGCCCGCATCCGCGCCATGACGCGCGTCTCCCACGGTCACGCGACCAGTGAACTGCGCGTGGGTGATCTGATCATGGACTGCGCGGCAAGACGCGTTACCCGGGGCGGCCGGGAGATTCCTCTCTCCGCCAAGGAGTATGCCCTGCTGGAGTATCTGATGCATAACCAGGGCATCGTCCTCTCCCGGGAGAAGATCGAGAACCACATCTGGAATTATGACTATGAGGGCGGCACCAATGTCGTGGACGTATACATCAGCTATCTGCGCCGGAAGATCGACAGCGGACAGGAAGTAAAACTGATCCAGACGGTGCGCGGCCAGGGCTACGTCCTGCGGGAGGGCTCTAAATCGTGAAACGCCTGAGAGTGAAACGTCTGAGAGACACTTCCATCCGTACGAAGATTACCCTGTGGTACGCCGCAGCTCTGATCCTGGTCATCGTTCTTACCTATTTTGTGATCCTGTCGGCCAGCTGGCAGGTCATCAAAAAGACCATCCGCGACAATCTGATTGAGACGGTTGCCCATAATATTGACGAAGTGGAATATTATACCTCTCTGGAAGCTGAAACCCGTAACAACGAGGTGGATTATTATGTCTCCTACGGCGATGGTTTTCTGGAGATCGACGATGATTTCCTCGATGAGGTAAATGAAGTGTACACCTCCCTCTGTCAGTCCGACGGGACACTGATCTACGGGGAGAACCCCATCGCCCGCTACACGGCCGACCTGCCCTTCAAGGATGCCGAGGTGCAGACCGTCGATGTCGAAGGCACCGAATATTTTGTCTACGATATCTACCTGAACGGGGAAGGACTGGAAGGACTCTGGCTGCGCGGCGTGGTTTCGGAGACACAGGGCGAGGTACAGCTCTCCTCTATTTCCCGCATTTCCCTGATTCTGCTTCCCAGCCTGGTTCTCATCGCTATTCTGGGCGGCTTCCTCATCGCGCGGCGCACGCTGAGACCCATCGGGCAGATCTCCGACACGGCGGCCCGCATCCGCGAAGGAGACGATCTCAAGCAGCGCATCGAGCTGGGTGAGGGAGGCGACGAGCTGCACCGGCTGGCGGATCAGTTTAACGAGATGTTCGCCCGGCTGGATGATTCCTTCCAGGCGCAGCAGCAGTTCGTCTCTGACGCATCCCATGAGCTGCGCACGCCGGTCTCGGTGATTCTGGCCCAGTGCGAGCTGACGCTGGAACAGGAGCGCGAGACGCCGGAATATGTGGAATCCTTACATGTGATTCAGCGCCAGGGCCGCCGCATGAACCGGCTTGTCGGCGATATGCTGGATTACTGTCGGCTGGAGCTGCAGCCGGAGCGCTATGAGAGGGAAGAGTTCAATCTGACGGAACTGGCAGAGGACATCTGCACCGACATGTCGCTGATCCGGGAGAAGGACATCACGCTGACCTGGGAGCTCGCCCCTGCGGTACAGGTCCGCGGGAACCGCAGTCTGCTGGGGCGGCTTCTGATCAATCTTGTGAATAACGCCTACCGGTACGGCAGCCCCGGCGGACACACCAGGGTGTGTCTGACCACGGAAGAAGGACAGATCTCCCTCTCCGTGCAGGATGACGGCATCGGCATCGCCCCGGAAGAACAGGAACATATCTTCCGCCGGTTCTACCAGGTGGACGCTTCCCGCGGCGGTGCCGGCAGCGGCCTGGGTCTGGCCATGGTACAGGGAATCGCCCATTTTCACGGAGGCGTGGTCCGGGTCAAGAGCGCACCCGGCCAGGGCAGTACATTTACCCTGGAAATGCCGTCCGGCCTGAATTCCTGATGGTCTTTTGATTTATTGATGTTATACTACTGGCAGAACATAGAAATCATGTGAGAGGTGAGCATTATGAAGAATTTCTTTTCATCCCCCGGCCGGATCATCGCCTGTGTCGTGTGCGCCGCCGTTATTCTGATTCTGGCAGGCGGGCTGGGCGCGTATGCCGCTCTGTCTCTCACCGGTGCCATCACGCCGAAGGGAAGTGAGGTGGTTCTGGCAGAAACTTCCGTCACGGAAGAGGAATCCCCTGTCACAGATACGGATAGCTATACCTCTGAAGCAGTTGATCCTGTTGCGGAGACAGAGAGTGTCACTTCAGAAACAGAAAGCTTCACCCTGAACGAGTCAACCGCGGCTGCCTCCTCGATTTCTCTGGAAGAAGCCCGAGCCGTCGCATTAGCGGATGCGGGCCTCTCCGGGGACGAAGTCACCTTCACCAAAGCGGCGGCAGACCGAGAGAACGGCATCTCCGTCTACGACTTCGAATTCTACACTGACAGCGCAGAGTATGAGTACGAGATCCGCGCCGCGGACGGCTCGATCTACAGCAAATCCCGTGAGAATCGCATACGCGAAACCGAAGCTTCTACCGAGAGCTCCCGCATTTCCCTCGATGAGGCCAAAGCGATCGCCCTCGAACAGGCCGGCCTCTCCGCCTCAGAGGTAACCTTCGTTAAGGCCAAGATGGAGAAGGATGACGGAACTCTGGTCTACGAGATCGAATTCTTCCGGGGGCAGACGGAATATGAATGCACGATCGACGCCCTGACCGGCAAGATTCTGGAATACGACGAAGAGTGGGACGACTGAGGTCCCACTCTTTTTGTTTGCTATCGTTCGGCTTCAGGAACCGGCGCACCGAAGGCGGTCCCCGGGGAAGTCTTCCTGTTTATTGATTTTCCTTGAATTCCATGACCCGCTTCTGGATCTTGAAGGTGGGACTCAGCAGGCTCTCGATGCCGGTATCATGATTCAGGCTGTCGATCAGCGTCGCCAGATATTCACTCATATCCACGCTGGTATAGTAATCGCGGCTGAGAAGCTCCGGGCTCTGATAGATCAGGTTGGTGGTGTAGATGCGGTCGATCAGACCGGCTTCCCGCGCCTGATCGAATTTCTCCATCCCGTTGGTGAACAGGCCGAAGGTGGCGCAGACGAAGACCCGGCCCGCCTTCCTTTCCTTGAGCTGTCCCGCCACGTCGATCACGCTCTCCCCGGAGGCGATCATATCATCGACGATGATGACGTCCTTGCCCTCCACACTGCTGCCCAGGAATTCATGCGCCACGATGGGATTCTTGCCGTTGACAATGCGCGTGTAATCCCTCCGCTTGTAGAACATCCCCACATCCAGGCCCATCATGTTCGAGAAATAAATGGCGCGCCCGACGGCGCCTTCATCGGGGCTGATAACCATCATGTGATCGCTGTCGATGATCAGCTCCTCTGTTTTCAGCATCTTCTTCACCATCTGATAGGTAGGCATGATGGTCTCGAAGCCGTTCATGGGAATGGCATTCTGCACCCGGGGATCATGGGCGTCGAAGGTGATGATATTGGTCACGCCCATGGAGGTGAGCTCCTGCAGCGCCATGGCGCAGTCCAGGGACTCCCGGGCCGAGCGCTTGTGCTGACGGCTCTCATACAGGAAGGGCATGATGACGTTGATCCGCTTGGCCTTGCCGGCCGCAGCCGCGATCACGCGCTTGAGGTTCTGGAAATGGTCGTCCGGAGACATGGGATTCGGCTCCCCGTACATGGAATATTCCACATTGTAATTGCACACATCCACGACGATATAGAGATCGTCGCCCCGCACCGATTTCTGAATCACGCCCTTGGCCTCGCCGGAGCCGAAGCGGGGAAGAGACACACCCAGCAGATACGAATCCTTCTGATAACCGGACACCTCCAGGCCGCGGTTTCTTCTCCAGGATGCCAGATATGAATCCACGCTGTTCACCAGCGTCTCACAGCCGGGCAGCGCGATCAGCGCCAGCGGTCCCAGGGGGAGATTCCATCTCTCCTTCGTCTTTTCGTCAGTCATGGTTTGCCTCTCCTTGTCTCATTTTTTTCAGGATCCGGATATCCTGATCCGGGAATCGCAGGATCCTGTAATGGCCGATGAGCCGCGATGTCACGCGCTCTGTATAAATGCGCAGCATGTCGTTCATGCTGAGGTTCGTGGAGATCAGGGTGGATTTTCCCCGCAGAATCCGCTCATTGATGCAGGAAAAGAGCCGGGAGCCCACAAAAGCATTGGAGAGCTCCGTTCCCAGATCATCAATGATCAGCAGATCACAGTCATAGATATACTGCTCCGTCTCCGCCGCCTCGCCTCCCTCGTCCCGGGAGAAGGCCTGCTTCGCCAGGACATCGAAGAACTGTCCCGCGGACAGGTAAATGACCGGGTGATACCGATCCAGAAGCTCCTTGGCGATACAGTTCGAGAGAAAGGTCTTGCCGGTTCCCGCCTGTCCCATGAGAAGAAGATTCTGCGGCGGCTCTCCGAAACGATCGATGAAGTCCCAGGCGAGCTCCACGTTCTTCTTCATCATATCGTAATCTGACAGCTCCGCGCCGGGCGAGATGCGGTCCTTCGCGTAAAAAGCATAGGAGAAAGAGGAGAAATTCTCCCGCTCCAGATTCTCCTGAATCGCGGACTGGTGATAGAGCAGGTCGATCATGGCCCGCTTCAGGCAGCGGCATTTCTCTCCGTCTACATACCCGGTATCATGGCAGAGCGGGCAGTCACTGGGAAGCTCCAGGTAATCAGCCGGATACCCGGCTCCCGCCAGCAGCACCCCCCTCTCCTCCCGGAGATCCCGGCTCTGGCGGGCACAGCGCGCCGCCTCCTCCTCGCGGCCTGCCAGGAGGGCCCTGGCCCGGCGGAAGGCAAGATCCGCACTGGCCTCCTCCAGCGCCTGCAGCTGCGGAATCCGGGCAAATGCCTCACGGATGTGCTCCTGCTGCTTCTCCTGGTTCGCCGCGCGGCGGCGGCTGTATTCTCTCTGAATACGGTCATACTGTGAATTCGTCAAGGACATCTGTTACGCCTCCCTGCCGCTGTAGACGTTGATGCCGCCCTGATTCAGCAGCTCGTCGTAGTTGATCCGGCGTTGTTCATAGTTCTGAAAACGGTTGCCGGAAGCAGCACTCTCGCGGCTTTCCTTCTGCGATCGTTTCCGGCTCCTCTGCTTCTGCTCCTGCTGCTGATAGGCCCGCGCCTCTTCCACGGTACGAATCCCGGCATCCTTCCACTTTTTGATAATGCGTTCCGTGTATTCAAAGCTCGGCTTGTGAATCGCCGTCATCGTACAGCCGCAGGCCTCCACAATGACCGACAGGGGCATCCGATATTCGGAGGTCCATCGCTCCACATCTTTCTGCTCATTCGTACCCAGCACCCGGTCCGCGATCCCAAAGGCCTTCATCACCTGCTTATTCGCTTTGCTGTAGGCCCTGTGGGATTCCCGGGCCTGTTCCACGGTCATCTTGCCCTCAGCATGCCAGCTCAGCGCCACAGACTCCATGTAACGACAGCTCCGGTGGCCGCCCTCCACACAATACTCCACCAGATACTCCAGCAGATCCTCCGGAAAATGCAGTTCCTCATACAGATACGCGAAGAGCTGGGTATCGCGGGGCGCCAGAGGCCGTGCCAGATAGGTTTCCGCCACGAACAGAATCTGACGGAATTCCTCATCCTCCTGCAGCTTCTCCAGCGAAGCCTGAGAGACACTGTGCTGCGCCGCGCCCTTCTTCCCGGCCCGGTCGCCGCCCTCTTTCCCGGCGATGGCAGGCGCGGCCTCTGCGTTCTCCGCCGCATCCGCCGCGGACGTCACGCAGGCCGCCGCCTGCGTCCGGCCGCTCTCCGCGCTCCGCTCCGTCGGCAGGAGAAGCAGCAGCTCCTCCCCCTCCCGGCGGATCAGTCCCTGCTTTTCCCAATAGCGCAGCGCCCGCCCCACGTCCGTCTCCGTGCAGTTCAGGCGGTCCGCCAGGGCAGCCTCCGATACTTCCTCCCCCGGCGTCTGGGACAGGCGGAGAAGGTACAGGTACGCCTTTACAAATTCCCCGTTGGCCTCCGCCATATATTCGTCGATGAAGAGGTTGGACACCTCCGTCGCTACCGTCTGACTCTGATTTCTGATCTGCAAAATCTTCACTCCGTTTCCTGTCCCCGACCGGGGACCTTCACAGTATAGCACACGAATTTTGTTTTGCAAACAGAGATTTCCCGTCCCGAAAACCCACACCGGGCATTGTGGAAACTGTGGATTTCGTGGAAAAGTACGGTTTTTCGACAAAAAAACCACAGGTTTATCAACCGCCTACATTGTTGATAAACCTGTGGATAATGTGGATAACTAACGGGAAAGCAGGTTTTCTCCCACTTTTACAATGTCTCCGGCCCCCATAGTTATCAACATCTCACCGTTGAATAAATTTTTTCTGATGTACTCCTCAATCTCCCCGAATGTGGCAAAATAGTGGACAGATTTCCCCCGGGCCGCGATTCGCTCCGCCAGATCCCGTGAACTGATTCCCAGATTGTCTGTCTCCCGGGCGGGGTATATCTCCGCCAGCACGACCTCGTCCGCCAGCGACAGCGCGTCGGCGAATTCCTCCATCAGCGCCTTCGTCCGGGTATATGTGTGGGGCTGGAAGAGACAGACCACCTTCTCCCGGCCGCATTTCTTCGCGGTTTTAAGGGTGGCACGGATCTCATCGGGATGATGCGCGTAATCATCAATGACAACTACGTCTCCGGGCAGCGTCCCCTTTTTCTCAAAGCGGCGATGCGTCCCGGCGAACTGTTCCAGTCCCTGGCAGATCACAGGGAAGGAGAGCCCCAGCTCTCTCGCCACAGCGATGGCCGCCAGCGAATTCCAGGCGTTGTGTTCTCCCGGTACACCCAGCAGGATGTCGCCGACCGGTTTACCGTTCTCATAAAGAGTATAAGAAGGACGCCCCAGAGTGTCAAAGCGAAGCTCATCCATACGGAAATCATCCTCCGGCCGGATGCCCACAGTCTGTACCCGGCAGGGAAGATCCCGTGTCAGCTCTTCATAATCGGGAATATTGCTGCTGAGAATCAGCAGGCCGTTTTCCGGCAGCTTCTCCGCAAAGAGCCGGAAGGAATGCCGGATATCATCCAAATCCTTAAAGAAATCCAGGTGATCCGCACAGACGTTGAGAATCACGCCCACGGTCGGATAGAAGGACAGGAAGCTGTTCGTATACTCACAGGCCTCCGTCACAAAACAGTCGGAGCGGCCGACGCGGATATTTCCGCCGATGCTGTCCAGCATTCCTCCCACGGAGATCGTGGGATCGGCATCCGCGGCCAGCAGGATCTCCGTCACCATCGAAGTGGTCGTAGTTTTGCCGTGCGTTCCGGCAATGGCCACTGCGGTCCTGTAGTTCCTCATCATCTGTCCCAGCAGCTCCGCCCGGGTCAGAACAGGAATTTTCAGTTCGATCGCCCGCGCCAGCTCCGGATTGTCCGGGTGGATCGCTGCCGTGTAGACGACCGCCTGCATTCCCTCTTCGATGTTCTCTGCCCGCTGTCCGAGAGCGATACCTGCCCCCTCCGCGGCCAGCTTCTCCGTCAGAGGCGATGCCGCCATGTCGGAGCCGGTAACACGGAAGCCTCTCTCCAGGAGGACCTCCGCCAGGCCACTCATACTGATCCCGCCGATTCCGATAAAATGAATCCAACAAGGTGTATTAAAATCAATCTGATACATTTTCTTCGGCCTCTGTATTCTCCTCCGCCGTCTCCGCGACCGTCTCTTCCGATTCACTGTCCTCCGCGACCGTCTCTTCCGCCTCGTCGGTCTCGTCTTCCAGATCAAGAATTCCTACGACGTCGTCGACGATCAGCTCCGTCGCGTTGTAATCGGGAAGAGAATCCACATAGCTCTTATAGGAATTCCACCCGGTCATTCCGACCGCTGCACAGATTCCCACGACACAGATCGCACCGACTGTATACCACGCGGCTCTGGCTGCCTTCTTTCTTCTCTTCTCCTTCGCAATCTCCTGCTTGCGGTTGGCCTTCCGGATCTTGTAGGCATCCATCTTTTCCTTGCTCATAGCCAAATAACCTCTCTTATCGCAAGCCGCCGCAGCGACTCCTGATCTCATCTATACCGCGGTCTGCCCCCGGCTTTCTACATTCTACACCGGAAAGAGCTTCTTTGCAAGCAGTTTCGCAGGCAGCGGGAACGGCCGCGCCGCATAATATTCCAGAAATTTCGACAAAATATTCCATTTATGAGCTGTTCCTCATAGCGGTTCGGAAGTTTTTCCTGTAAACTCTCCTTACGCACAGGGTAAACAGCAAATGGTTATGCTTCAGAACACCCACCTGCAAAGCGCAGAAAGCGCTCCATGCATGATTTTCGACCCTGGTATCATCAGACAAAGGAGATTCACCATGAACCAGCCCCCGTCCTCACAGACACAACACCCTCAGCAAAAATACCTTCCCGGAACCGCCGCCCTGGATAGTATTTCCATCTACGAAGAAACACGTCAGCTTCTCCTGTGCCTGGGAGCCAGTCCCCGCTACGCAGGCTTCGGATACACAGCCTGCGCCGTGAGCCTCTCTCTGAAGGAGTGGCCGCGCTGTCCCTCCCTGACCAAGGAGATCTATCCCCGCGTGGCCTGCTATTATCATGTTTCTCCCTGCTGTGTCGACCGGAATATCCGCACACTCATCAACGTGCTCTGGCGGGAGGACGCCGACCTTTTACGCCGCGCTGCCGCCTGTCCTCTGCCGGAGAAGCCCAGCTGCGGCGCCTTCCTCGCCATCCTGACTGAACGCCTGGCACTGTCAGCCTTTTCACAATAAACCTTCATGGCTGCTTCGCAGACACTACCATGTCTGAAAGTCAAAAAACCTGTCCCCTGCGGCTTGAACCGTGCAGAGACAGGCTCTTATTCCTTTCCTTACGCCAGATATTTTTTCAATGTCTCCACCTTATCCAGCCGCTCCCAGGTCAGATCCAGATCGTCCCGGCCGAAATGCCCATAGGCAGCTGTCTGCCGGTAAATGGGCCGCCGCAGGTCCAGCATGCGGATAATCCCGGCCGGACGCAGATCAAAATTCTCCCGGATGATCCCTATCAGTTTCTCATCGGAGAGCTTCCCGGTGCCATAGGTCTCAATGTGAATAGAGGTAGGAGTGGCTACGCCGATGGCATAGGAAAGCTGAATCTCGCATTTATCGGCCAGCCCCGCCGCCACCAGGTTCTTGGCCACATAGCGGGCCGCGTAAGCTGCGGAACGATCCACCTTGGTGCAGTCCTTGCCGGAAAAAGCGCCGCCGCCGTGGCGGGCATAGCCGCCGTAGGTGTCCACGATGATCTTCCGGCCCGTCAGGCCGCTGTCCCCCGCAGGGCCACCGATGACAAAGCGTCCGGTCGGATTGATGAAATATTTTGTCTTCTCATCCACCATCTCCGCAGGCAGGATCGGGTCGAAGACGCACCGGCGGATGTCACGATGAATCTGTTCCTGAGAGACATCCGGATCATGCTGTGTGGAGAGAACCACACAGTCCAGACGGGCCGGGCGCCCCTCTTCATCGTATTCCACCGTCACCTGCGTCTTGCCGTCCGGACGAAGGTAAGACAATGTACCGTCCTTGCGCACCTTCGTCAGCTGCCTCGCCAGGCGGTGGGCCAGAGCGATCGCATAGGGCATGTATTCTTCTGTCTCATTGGTCGCATATCCGAACATCATGCCTTGGTCACCGGCGCCGAAGCTCCCGATGGCTTCCTCGTCCATCTGCTTCTCCTTCACTTCCAGCGCCCGGTCTACGCCCAGCGCGATATCACCGGACTGCTTATCGAGAGCCGTAAAGACCGCGCAGCTGTTTCCGTCAAAGCCGTACTCCGAACGGTCATAGCCGATGTCCAGGATCGTCTGCCGGACGATCTTCGGGATATCGATCTGAGCGTTAGTCGTGATCTCACCCATAACTACCACGAAGCCCGTATTCGTCAGTGTCTCACAGGCCACGCGTCCCATGGGATCCTGTTCCATGATTGCGTCCAGAATCGCGTCTGAGATCTGGTCGCACATCTTGTCGGGATGGCCTTCCGTCACCGACTCTGAAGTAAATAGTGTTCTCTCCATGTCATTTGTCCTCCTGACCCGGGTATCCCGGAGTAGAAATTTCCGTCATAACGTTTTCAGTGCCTGCGTGTCTGACAAAAGGAAAGGGCCCACCAAAGTGGACCCGATGAATGCGCAAAACAAGTTCCGAATCCCCTTATTGTTCGATTGCTCGCTCCGTGTTGGCACCTTCCATCTTTCAGGGGTTGCCGTGGTATCATCGATCCTTCGTCTCCACCACTCGAAATAAGAGTATGTTCATGCTATCATATGAAATTAGTATTGTCCAGAGAAATTCGCCCTACAATCTGCAGGAACTGTATGCCGCGCCCACCATTCCGCACGTTGTGTATGTTTTTCGAGGGTCAGCGCGGCTCATCCCACACGCAGGCGGAATTTCTGCGCCTCGCGGACATCCTTCACCAGCTCGATCTCCGCCCCCAGCCGTCTCAGCTTGCGGTCAAAATTCTCATAGCCCCGCAGAATGTACTGGATATCATCCACCGTGGAAACACCGTCCGCCGCCAGCCCCGCCAGGACCAGAGCCGCTCCGGCCCGAAGATCCGGAGCCACCAGGTTGGCGCCGGTCAGACGCGTACTGCCGCTGATCACCGCGACATTGCCCTCCACCTTGATGAAGGCGCCCATCTTGGCCAGCTCGTCCACATATTTGAAACGATTCTCGAAAATGCTCTCGGTGATGATTCCCGTCCCCTCGGCGACGGTCAGCGCCACCCCCATCTGCGGCTGCATATCTGTGGGAAATCCCGGATAGGGCAGGGTCTTGATATTACAGGAATAGAGACGCGGCTTCCCCAGCACGCGGATACTGTCGTCAAATTCCACAACTTCGCAGCCCATCTCCGTCAGCTTCGCGGAAATCGCCTCCATATGCTTAGGGATCACATTCCTCACGGTCACATCACCCCGCGTCACCGCGGCAGCGAACATAAATGTCCCCGCTTCGATCTGATCCGGAATGATGGAATACTCCGTACTGTGCAGCCGCTCCACACCGCGGATGCGGATCACATCGGTCCCGGCGCCCTTGACATTGGCGCCCATGGAGTTGAGCATATTGGCAACATCCACCACGTGCGGCTCCTTGGCTGCATTCTCAATGATCGTATTCCCGGAGGCCAGCACCGCCGCCAGCATCACATTGATCGTGGCGCCCACTGACACGATATCCATGTACACATGACCGCCCACCAGCTCGCTGGCATCGGCGACGACCATGCCATACTCTACCTGCGTACTGGCCCGCAGAGCCCGAAATCCCTTCAGATGCTGGTCAATCGGACGGCTGCCGATGTCACAGCCGCCGGGGAGAGCCACCTCCGTATGACGATACTTGCCCAGGAGGGCTCCCAGCAGATAATAGCCGGCGCGCATCCGGCGAATGTACTCGTTATCTACCCGAACGGAATGAATGTTGCCGCTGTTGAGCTTCACGCGGTGCTTACCCAGACGTTCCACGATCACCCCGATATCCCGCAGGGCATCCAGCATCACATTAATATCCCGCACATCCGGCAGGTTATCTATAATCACAGATTCATCAGTCATGATGCCCGCCGCCAGGATACCCAGCGCGGCATTTTTCGCGCCGCTGATCACGACCTCGCCGACCAGCGGATTTCCACCCTTCATAATATATTGCATTCTGATCTAACGCTCCCGATCCCTTTTTTGCCATCCCGGGGACACCGGTTCATATCCGGTCATCCCGGAGAGCTGCCGCTCTCCTTCGCCTCCGGGGTTGTGCGCAAACAGACTCCGCGTCACGAAAATCCGACATTTCCGTCTCCGTCTCACGGCACCTTTTGCGCGCACGAATCAATCAATTCTGCGGTTCATTGTAACACGCGGCGCCCGTTTTGTAAATGCCTTTTCCCCCGGACGGCCGATCCGGCCCGGCGGTTCCGTCCTCACACACCGGCGGACTCAGGAAAGCGGGAGCAGTCCGACAAAATGAAATTCACCGGATTCCAGATATTCCGCCGCATCCTGCTGTCCCAGCTTATAGGTACCGCCCTGCGTCGGATCGTAACAGGTCACGTTGTACTGATCATACCCCACCAGGAGAAGCACCGTCCCTTCCCGGTCCTGCAGCAGCACCGGGCAGCCCCGGTCCACGTAGCAAAGCAGCGCCTTTACCGTGCAGCCGCTTAAGTTCAGCACACGGTCCGGGAAGAGAGTCGCAAGGATCTCCAGAGAGGAGCCCGTCGTATCCAGTCCGTCCAGCAGAGAAAGCTCCATCCCTTCCAGAGAAAGGATCTGCTCCAGACAGTTTTCCAGAGCTTCCGACTGGCTGACCGCCGCGCTCTCCTCCAGGTTCAGCTCCTCGCTGATATCCCGCCCGGTCCTGGTCCAGATCAGATGTCCTTCCGAATCGATCACCGTTCCCATGGCCTCATAGACGGCCGCGATCGCGGAACCGGCCTCAGACGCAACAGCTGTCAGTTCCCCCTCGCTGAACGCATAATAGCGCAGCGACGTGCTCTCCTCCGAGATTGCCGGAAGACTCAGGGAATCTCCGGACGCATAGCTGATCAGTTCCGGCGCGCGGTATTCAGTCTCAGCAGAAACCGTCCCCACGGACAGAGTCCACGTCCGCAGCTTTACCTCCTCTGTCCGGCTGGACAGAACCGTCTCCGTCTCCGTCGTCTCCGGATTGTTCTGAATCAGCGTATCGCTGTCGATCGAAGAAAATCCTCCCTCCGAATCCTTCTTCAGCCGTTCCAGAATCACCTGATCGCCGTCTACAGTAACCGAAGAGATATAAATATCCTCATATTCGTAACGCGCCGCCTCTTCGCCGTCCCGTTCTTTGATGACGATCGCATAGTAGGGATTGACCGACAGCGCACCTGACACCGCCGTATCCTCCTCGTGGCTCAGCCCCAGGATACAGTCCTCGCCGATAAAGCCCTGCGGGGAGATGCGGTCTCCCGTATCCGCCTCCATGAGCTGGCTGTCTCCGTTGTCAAGATAGAGGATCTGAACACTGCCGGCATTCTCTCCGATCTCCCAGGCCACCGCCGTCTGGCTGTCGTTGACCGTCAGGTTCCGCTCCGTGGCACTGTCCACCAGGACCACCACTTCACCGCCTTCCCAGTCGATGGAATAAAGAGAATCCCCCATAAGAAGGTACATCTGACCGTCTCCGCCCACGCAGGCCAGAGTCTCAATCCCCGCCTTCAGGGTCTCCCGTGTTCCTTCATAAGAGAGGAAAAAGATCTCATTCAGCGTATTCCCGTCGGCCTCATAGGTCAGATAAGAAACGCCCAGCTGTCCCTCGTGCTGTCCCCGGTTCATATATCCATAGACCAGGAAGGAAATATTCCCGTCCTCCCCCACCTCCAGAATCTTCATGTCATAGCGACGGTACCCGCTGCGAATCCCGTCGTCATCGTCCCGGAAGGTAAATACCTGCGTCAACAGCGCATTGGCCGCATCGTAGCTCCACAGCTCACCGCCTGCCGTAAAAGCGATCACGTCTCCCCCCTCCGAGATCGCTGTCTCCACGTCCTCTGAAGAAAGAATGCCGAGATCCAGCGTTCCGTTCTCCAGACGGCTGTCGTCCGCCTCAAAAAGCTCCGTCATCGTCCGATGGTAATTCATCAGATAAAACCGCGTGGAGGACCACTGAACCGTAATTGCTTCCGTGATCAGGAAAGTGTCTGTATTTCCCTCCTCATCCTTTGCTTCCACCTCATATTCCAGCAGAAAGGAGCCAAACGATCCGTCGATCTCCAGAACCGAAACGGACAGTTCCCCGGTCTGCACCGGGTTCAGATCGCCCCAGGTCAGCTGGCTAAAGAAGGAATGGATCGTCACGTCCGCCAGCGTCCCCTCATCGGCCGTCCCGTCATATTCCAGATACCCGGTATAGTTCTCCGCCTCCTCCTCATCGAAGGTCGCCTCATGAAAACTCAGCGCGAACCCGAGCATTTCCTCCGCATGAAGCTCCTCCCCCATGCGCACCCGGGTATAATAAAAGACCTCCGTTCCATCGGAGAGACTTAAGATAAGCTGCAGACGATAATCCTCATCCACCGTCAGATAAGAGCTGAGATCCAGCGTCATCGTCGCCGTCTCATGATTCTGAGACAACTCCTCCACGTCCTGTTCCGTTACCGTCTCGCTCCCGTCCCGGGTCGTCAGAATCCAGCGCACCGCATCCACCGTGCTGTCGTAACAGAGCACGGTCAGCGGCAGGAGACCATCCTCCTCCACCGGCATTACAGTGTCTTCCATGACTGTATCGTCCACCTCCATGGTATATCCATGAAGAAGATTGACCCTCTGATCTCCGATCTCCGAGGCGACAATGGGGAGCGTCGCGCTCCCCCACACCTCGTACTCCAGCTCCTCCTCCGAGTCACCGGCCGAAAAATGTATATACAATGCAAAGGCGGATGCTGCCAGAATAAAAATTCCGCACAGCACCAGCAATCTTTTCCATATTTTTTTCATACTGTCTTCTTTCGCACCCGCCCCAGACAAATGGTCTAATCAATCTGTTCTATCTTCTGAATCCTGCGGGCATGCCTCTCCTCACCGGAGAATTCTGTGTTCAGAAATGTCTCCATGATGCGGACAGCCAGCCCGGGCCCCACGACGCGGCCTCCCATCGCCAGAATATTGGCATCGTTGTGCTGCCGGGTCGCCTCCGCTGTATAGCAGTCGGTACACACGGCCGCCCGAATCCCCGGCACCTTGTTGGCCGCCAGGGAAATGCCGATGCCGGTCCCGCAGAGGAGGATTCCCTTCTCATAGTCTCCCGCCGCCACCGCTTTAGCCACCGTATGCCCGATCTCCGGATAGTCGCAGGACTTCTCCTCATAACAGCCAAAATCCCTGTATCCGATACCCTTCCGGTCCAGCCAGGCCATGATCTCCTGCTTCAGGGCAAATCCGCCATGATCACATCCGATCGCGATTCTGTCTCTCATCCTTCTTTTCTCCCGTCCGTTTTCTTTATTTATCTCCCCTGAAGAGGCGCTCAGCCGCCAGCTTCACAAGAAGATCAATATATTCGCAGCAGGCGCCGTAATCGGCCAGACTTCCTCCATGTGGAACCTCAACGTCCCCCGGCGTTCCTGCATAGTCTCCCAGTGTATAAAGATGCTGCACCTGGGGGAAACGTTCCCGGATCATTTCCCGCTCATGGGCTGTCATCGCCAGAATCAGTGTTTCCCCTGTAATGTCCTCTTCCTCCAACGGCTCCGACATCTCCTTGGCCGGTGTCATCTGATTCCCCGCCAGGACAGCCACTGCCTTCGGATTCAGGGGTTCCGGAAACAGGACCACCAGTCCCCGGGATGCGATCTGCAGCTTTCTTTCCCGGCAGACATTGCGCATCACGGCCTCCGCAATAATGCTCCGGCAGGTGTTGTCCATACACACAAACAGAATGCGCTCATACCGTTCCATGTCTCTCTCCTTTCCCCCCTGTGTCTGCGGGCCTTCTGCCCGTGTTATCGTCTGTCTATTCCTCTGCCCGCAGAATGCGATAGCCTGCCGCCTTCGTCAGGCGGTTCATGATGGCATCCCCCAGAGGGCCTTCCCCAAAAGCCTCCGAATATACGATCTCCACGCTCTCCTCGTCAAATTCGCGCAGGCAGCGGTAGAGATTGTGGGCGATGGTTTCCTCCTGCTGACGGGTCCCCAGGCTCTTCACCCACTGCGCCGGATAGAGCCCGGCGGATTCCTCCGCACACAGAATACCAACCTTCTTCCCGCGCGCTGCCGCCTCCGCGGCCAGCCGACTGATCTCCCGGGCCGCCGCGTCCCGGCTTCCCTCCACGATCGTCAGCTCCGCTTTCGGCGCGTAGTGACGGTATTTCATTCCCGGCGCCCGCGGACGCAGATTCGGATCCGGTTTCCCGAGGATAGCCGGATCCATCCGGCAATCTCCGAGCAGCGCCTCCACCTGCTCCCGGGAAATCGCTCCGGGGCGCAGGACCAGCGGAATCTCCCCGGTCACATCCAGGATCGTGGATTCGAGACCGATCTCCACCGGACCTCCGTCCAGAATCATCTCAATCTGTCCCGTGAGATCCTCCGCCACATGGGCGGCCGTCGTCGGGCTGGGTCTTCCGGAACGGTTGGCGCTGGGCGCCGCGACAGGAACTCCTGCCTCCTGAATCAGCATCCGGGCGACCGGATGGGAAGGCATGCGGACCGCTACCGTGGGGAGCCCGCCGGTGGCCTCCGGCGGCACTGCATCACTCTTTGTGAAAATCAGAGTCATAGGGCCGGGCCAGAAGGCCTCCATCAGACGTTCCGCCGCTTCCGGCACCGTCTGCACCAGCGGCGTCAGCTCCCGGCGGGACGCGATATGAAGAATCAGCGGATTGTCCGAGGGACGCCCCTTGGCGGCATAAATCTTCCGCGCCGAGGCCGGATTCAGCCCATCACCGCCTAATCCGTACACCGTCTCCGTCGGGAAGGCCACCAGACCGCCCTTACGCAGAATTTCCGCTGCCCGGCAGACAGCCGCCCGCCCGGCTTCTTCACTCAGATCCGCTCTGCAAATCTCTGTATCCATCACACTCTCCCCAGTCTCCGGCACAGCGCCCGGATATAATCGGGAGAGGTTCCGCAGCAGCCGCCCACCAGAGACGCACCGGCTTCCACCAGCACCTCCATGTGCCCGGCGAATTCCTCCGGCGTCATCGTGTAGATGGCTTCGCCCTTCTCATCAATAAACGGCACCCCCGCGTTGGGCTTAACCAGCAGCGGCACTTCGGCCACCTCCCGCATGGAGCGGACCACCGCCTCCAGCTGATCGGGTCCCACGGAGCAGTTCAGCCCCACTGCGGAAGCCCCCATCGCCTGCAGCGTCTCCACCGCCTCTACGCCGGTGCCGTCGTAGATCGCATGACCGTCGGCGCTGAGGCTCAGAGAGCAGAGAACCGGCAGCTCTGTGACCTGCATGGCGGCATCCACCACCGCCATCGTCTCCTCCACGCCCAGCATGGTCTCCGCCACCAGCAGATCCACTCCGGCCTCCTCCAGAATCCGGATCTGCTCCCGGTAGACATCCAGAAGCTTCTCATAACTCATCGGACCGAAGGGTTCCAGCATCTGGCCGGTCGTGGTGATATCTCCCGCCACCAGCACGCCGGTTCCTTCGACATTTTTCTTCGTCGCCCTGACGATCCCTGTATTGAGCTCCTCCAAACGGTCCGCCAGGCAGAAACCCTTCAGCGCGACGCGGTTGGCGGAAAATGTCGGCGCGTAAATAATCTGCGTCCCCGCCTCGACATAGGCCTTCTGCAGCGGAGCCAGTGCCTCCGGATGCTCATAAATCCACTCTTCCGTACAGACACCGCGCGGCATCCCCGCCCGGTACAGATTCGTACCGACGGCTCCGTCCAGAATGACGGGGCCTCCGGCAGCCAGGACCGCGAATTCTTCTCTGGTCATACTGAAAATCCTCCCTCGCAGCGGTCTGCGGCCGCCGCTCCCCGAGACAAATTTCATCGCTCTTATCTCTTCATAATGATAGTGTAACGGAGAACGACAGGAAAATCAACCGTTAATTCCCCGCGCTCCCGAAGAAACCGTCTCTGCGTTCAGGGAGGGACTGCTCCGCTTTTTTCTATTTACAATTTCCGGCTTCTCTTCTATACTTGGAATAACGCAAAATCTGCCCGCCCATATTTCGGACAACGCCGGTAAGGGAAGGGCATATGCACGAACTGCAGGCGCGGGAACCGACAGGCAGCCTGAAACGCCCGTCAGAGAAAGAAGGCAGCATTTCATGAATTACGATAAAGAAGCTCAGCATAAACGAATGCTGGAGACCCCGATGCCCCGGCTCATCGTCTCTCTGGCGATCCCCACCACAGCGAGTCAGCTGGTAAGCACGATCTACAACACAGCAGATACCTATTTCGTCGCACAGATCGGCACCAGCGCCACGGCCGCCGTAGGTGTGGTGTTCTCCCTGATGTCCATCATCCAGGCCGTGGGCTTCGGCATCGGCATGGGCGCCGGCAGCCTCGTCAGCCGACGGCTGGGCGCGGAACAGGATGAAGAGGCGCATAAATATGCCAGCTCCGCCTTCGCGGCAGCCATCGTTTTCGGCCTCTGTCTGATGGTCGTGGGCGAACTGAACCTGAACGCCCTTATGCGTCTCCTCGGCTCCACGGACACCATCCTGCCCTACGCCCGCAGCTACGCGCATTATATCCTGGCGGGCGCGCCCATCATGTGCTCTGCATTCGTCCTCAACAATATTCTGCGTTCCGAAGGGGAAGCTTCCATGGCCATGATCGGCCTGTGCACCGGCGGCATCCTGAACATGTTCCTGGACCCCCTGTTTATCTTTGTCTTCAATATGGGAATCGCCGGAGCGGCTCTGGCCACCGTGCTGAGCCAGATCATCAGCTTCCTTCTGCTTCTCTCAGTTTTTCTCCGCGGCCGCAGTATCGTAAAACTGCACCCGCGCTATATCAGCTTCCATCCGCAGGACTATCTGCTGATCGCCAGGACCGGTTTCCCGACGATCTGCCGTCAGGGGCTGGCCAGTCTGGCCTCGGCTCTGCTGAACCGGCAGGCCTCTGTCTACGGCGATGCCGCCGTGGCCGCCGTGACGATCGCCAACAAGATCTATCTGCTGGTGCGCAATATCATCATCGGTATCGGACAGGGCTTCCAGCCTGTGGCCGGGTATAACTTCGGCGCCGGAAACCGGCGCCGGGTCCGGGAAGCCTTCGGCTTCGCCACAAAACTGGGCACCGTCATCTGCACAGCCGCCGCCGTCATCCTGGCCTTCAATGCCGGTTCTGTCATTACCTGGTTCCGCAGCGACGACCCGGAGGTGATCCGCATCGGCACCACGGCTCTGTATTATGCCTGTGCCGTCATGCCCTTCATGGCCTACTCCACCTACGTGAACCAAATCTATCAGTGTCTGGGGTTCAGCGCACCGGCCACCTTCCTGGCCAGCTGCCGCCAGGGCATCTGCTTCATTCCCCTGATCTATCTGCTCCCGGCCGTTCTGGGACTGACCGGCGTCCAGATGGCGCAGCCGGGCGCCGATCTGCTCACCTTCTTCCTCGCCGTGCCGTTCCAGATCGTATTTTTCCGGAAGGTTCTCTCCCGGGAATCATAACCGCGGACTCACCACTGCCGCCCTGCCTGCGCCCGCTCATCCCGCAGCCAGGCCTGAATGATCTCCAGGATCTGCCCCTGATAGTCTCCGGTGAAATCCTCCATCCGCCCGCAGGTCCGCACATTGGACTCAGCGCCGAAGCTGCCGTCGTCGTCCTGAAATTCCCAGATATGATAGGAGCGATCCCGATAGAGGAATTCCAGGACGCCGCAGCCCTCATCCTCCCGGTAGCTGTACTGCCACTTCTTTTCATCCATAAACTGCCGGATCTCACATAGTTTTCCCTGCATTTTCCTGTCTCCTCCGTCATTTTCTCTCTGCGCAGGTTTCCATTTACCTCTTCCGGAACACCCACAGCTTACTGATGACATAATTGGCCACAACCACCAGCACCTGCGCCGCCACCTTGACCAGCATGGCGTTCCACGCCAGGAGCTCCACAAAGAGCAGCAGAATCGTCTCCTCCATCAGCAGCGTCGCCACACGCCCTCCATAGAAGCCCAGGATCTGCCGACACCGCTCTGCCAGATTCTGCGGTCTTGCCTCGAAGACCCAGGTACTGTTGGTCACATAGGCGAACAGCACCGCCAGGATCCAGGAGATGACGTTGGCAATCAACGGCTCCATTCCCAGATAAATCAGATAGCCATAACTCCCGATGCTGATCACCGTGGTCAGCCCTCCGAAAAGCAGATAGAGGAGCACCTCGCGGTGCTTCCGGTAGAAGGGTTCAAATATTCGAAATCCCGGCACTTCCATAATCCGGTCAAAGATGTCTTTTTTTCTTTCTGTCATATAAACCAAAGAAGGAATCCATATTTCTACAGATTCCTTCCCCTCCTCCTTATCGGTGACAGGGGAAACTCCCCTGGGATAGTATTCGCTTTTATTCTGCCGCGCTGGTCTGCTCGGCGCTGGTCTGCTCTGCAGAAGTTTCCTCCACGCCGGTCTCCTCTGCCGTGGTTTCTTCTTCGCCGGTTTCATCTGCAGACGATTCCTCCGCAGATTCCTCTTCAGCCGTTTCATCCACAGAAGACTCCTCCACAGATTCCTCTTCAGCCGTCTCATCCTCCGAAGTTTCTTCCTCGGTTTCTTCCTCGTAGATCTTGTCGGTGATTTCCACCTGCGCCCAGATCTTTTCCTTCACCTTGAAGGTGGGAGCCTCCTCCGCCCATTCGGCGTACACTTCGTTGAAGGCCTCATCCTCTGCCTCCTCGGTCAGCTCTTCCCGCTTCTCTTCGGTGGCATCCTCATCCAGGTCGTTGGTCTTCTTGATGATATACCAGCCGGTGCCTTCCTCCTGAACCATCTGAATCTCGCCCGCTTCCATCTCTGCAGATGTCGTATAGGTGATGTCTGTGGACTCCTCACCGGTCAGCAGATAGCTGGCCGTGCTGGACGTCACGCCGAGCGTGTCCTCGATATCCGAAAACTCGAAGCCGTCCTCCGCCATCTCATAGACCTGCTGCGCCAGCTCCTCGCCGGTAGCCGTGGAGGCAGAACTGTCTTCCGTCGTTTCTTCCTCTGCGATCGTTGTCTCTTCCGCAGTTGTTTCCCCGGTGACGGTCTCTGCTTCAGCTTCAGCCGTCTCCGTTGCGTCTTCGCCGGTTTCCTCAGCTGCCGTGGTCTCTTCCGCAGTCTGCTCTGCATAGGTCTCCGACCCATCCTCGGCCGTGGTTTCTTCCTCCTCGTCCTCTTCCTCCACGAGGATATACTCGATCGAATACTCCTGACACTCCTCGTCGCTGATGGATATCTCCGCCGCGTCCTTCACCGCCTGAGCGACCAGGTTCGCCGTCGCGTTCATCTCCATCCATTCCACGATCTGGTCTTCGGTGGCATCTGTCTGATTCATGAACAGCGGATAAGTCTCCAGGAATTCCGACACATAATCGCTGACCGCCGTCTTCTGATCATCCGTCAGTTCGATCTCATAATCCTCCACGTGATCCAGAAGAATCCGGGTCTGAAGAATCTGAGCCATCACATTTTCCTTGTAATAGTCCGCCATGGTCGTGTCGTCATCATACTCAATCGTCCACATATTATCATACCCGAAATAAGTATAAAGCTCCCGGTAATATGCCTCCGTGACCCACTGCTGGTAGCGCAGCCAGAAATTGGCCTCGTCCAGATAAATGTTCTCATCCCCGTAGGTGGCAACCACCGTCGTGGAATAGTCTCCGACGGTACTGCTGCTTCCGCAGCCGGCTGTCGAGCTCACGGTCAGTATAAGTGCCAGCAGCATCGCGATTCTGCGCGTTATGGTTTTCATAGATTTTGTTCCTCCCGATCCGGTCGTATCCGTTCTCCGGACATACGTCCGCGCGGCATCTTTCCGAGGGTGCCTCAGAGCGCACTCCTCCCCTGACCCCGCAACGTATCTATTATATTACATTTCTACTCATCAAGCAACAATTTTAAATCATTTAACAGATTTTTCACGCATTCCAGCGTCCGTTCCGTGTCCACGTTCTGCTTTCTCTGATCTGTATACACAAATCCCGGCGCCGCCCCGGGAAGAAGCTTCAGATCTCCCCGGTAACGGCCGATCAGCGCGGGAATCCGGGCGGGATCCACCGGCGCTTCGGCATACAGCATCAGCGTGAGCTTCTCACGGCTCCCGGTCACATCCGTCACATACACCTCCCGGGCGGCTGCACGCAGCCGGGCCACCTTCAGCAGGTTCTGAACGGCGCGCGGCGGTTCGCCGAAGCGGTCGATCAGTTCATCCTGCATGTCATCATACTCGGCATCGGTCTCCACAGAAGCGATCCGCCGGTAGACATCCATCTTCTGAGACTCATTGCTGATATACGAAGAGGGAATGTAGGCGTCCAGCTCCAGATCGATGGTCGTATCGAAATCCAGTGCCTTCCGCTCACCCTTCGCCTCCTGCACCGCCTCGCCCAGCAGCTTGCAGTACAGATCATACCCCACATCCTCCATGTGACCGTGCTGCTCCGCGCCCAGGAGATTCCCGGCGCCCCGCAGCTCCAGATCGCGCAGGGCGATGCGGATGCCGGAGCCAAGCTCCGTATACTCGCGGATGGCCTGCAGCCTCTTTTCCGCGACCTCCTTCAGCATCCGGTCGCGCCGGTACATGAGAAATGCATAGGCTGAACGGCTCGAACGCCCCACCCGTCCGCGCAGCTGATAGAGCTGGGCCAGCCCATACCGGTCCGCATCGTGAATGATGATGGTATTGGTATTGGAAATGTCCAGCCCGGTCTCGATAATGGTCGTGGAAACCAGCACGTCGATCTCCCCATTCAGGAAATCCAGCATGATCTGCTCCAGCTCCCGCTCCTTCATCTGACCGTGCGCGAAAGCCACTGTGGCATCCGGAACCAGGCTGGCGATATGTGCAGAGATTTCGCGGATGGTTCCCACCCGGTTGTACACATAATATACCTGTCCGTTCCGGTCCAGCTCCCGCTGGATGGCCTCGCGGACCAGCTCGTCATTATATTCCATGACATAGGTCTGAATGGGCTGCCGGTCCATGGGCGGCTCCTCCAGGAGACTCATATCCCGGATCCCGATGAGGCTCATGTGAAGTGTCCGCGGAATCGGCGTGGCCGTCAGACTGAGGACATCCACATTTTCCCGGTATTGCTTGATCTTCTCCTTGGCTGCCACACCGAAGCGCTGCTCCTCATCGATGATCAGAAGCCCCAGGTCTTTGAATTTCACATCCTTTGAGAGAAGGCGGTGCGTGCCGATGACGATATCCGCCAGCCCCCGATTCAGCCGTTCCACCGTTTTCTTCTGTTCCCCCGGCGTCCGGAAGCGGCAGAGAAGCTCCACATTCACCGGATAGTCCTTCATCCTCTGGACAAAGGTATTGTAATGCTGCTGCGCCAGGATTGTGGTCGGAGCCAGGTAAGCCACCTGCTTCCCCTCCTGCACCGCCTTGAAGGCGGCCCGCAGCGCGACCTCCGTCTTGCCGTAGCCCACGTCGCCGCAGAGAAGACGGTCCATGATCTTGCCGCTCTCCATATCCGCCTTGACTTCCTCGATGGCCTTCCGCTGATCCTCCGTCTCCTCGAAGGGGAACTGCTCTTCAAATTCCTTCTGCCACACCGTGTCCGGTCCGTACACAACGCCCTGCGCATTCTGGCGTCTGGCATAGAGACTCACCAGATCCGCAGCGATGTCCTTCACCTCGCGCCGCACCCGGCTGCGGGTCTTCTTCCACTCCGCTCCGCCCAGGCGATTCAGCTTCGGCGCCCGGTCCGTGTCAGCGGACGCGTATTTCTGAACCTGGTCCATCTGCGTCACGGGGATATACAGGTTGCCGCCGTCCGCATAGGTGATCTTCAGATAATCCCGGGAGGTGCCGCTCACCTCCATCTGCTCGATGCCCTGATAAATCCCCAGACCGTGGTTCTCATGAACCACATAGTCTCCGGGTGACAGCTCTGCATAGCTCCGCAGCTTCTTCCCCGCATACTGAGATTTTTTCTTCTTCCGTTTTTTCTCTCTCCCGAAGAGGTCCCCCTCGGAGATCACGGTAAATTTGATCTGCGGATAGGAAAAGCTCTTATGAACATTTCCATAGGTCACCAGAATCTGCCCCGGCCGCACCTCCCGCTCCTCTTCCTCCGAGTAAAAGGCGGCCAGCTCATAGTCCCGCAGATTCCCGGCCAGACGCTCGGCCCGGGTTCTTGAGCCGCACAGAAGCACCACCCGGAAACCGTCCCGTTTCCAGGCCTTCAGATCGCGGATCAGCCCCTCGAAATTCCCCTCATAGCTGTAGATTGTCCGTCCCTCGACGGCAAAACGCGCCCTTTCCCGGATCACACACCTCTTCTGTTCGAGACCGGTCAGCATCACCGTGCGCGGCCGCTCCAGGGCAGCAAAGACTTCCTCCGGGGAGAGAAGCTCCGGCATCGGTTCCTCACTGGTATAGCCGCGCTCCAGCCGCATGACCATGCTCTCCTGGAATTCCTTTGCCACGCCCCGGGCCTTCTCCTCCATACGGGCCGGTTCATCCAGAAGAAGCACCGCCTTCGGCGGAAAATACTCCAGCAGAGAAACAGCGGCACCTCCCGTCTCCGGCATCTCCGTGGCCGCATAGATGCATATCTCCTCCAGATTCTCCAGAGAGCGCTGCGTCTCAGGATCAAAGCGACGGATCGTGTCGATCTCATCCCCCCACAGCTCCACACGCACCGGATTCTCCTCCGTCAGTGGAAAGACATCCAGGATGCCGCCCCGGATGGCAAACTGCCCCGTGGCCTCCGCCTGAGGCAGCCGCTCATAGCCCAGCGCCGTCAGTTTCTCCCGCATTTCTTCCATATTCAGAAGATCTCCCGGGCGCAGCACGAGGCGGCGGCGCCGCACCTCCTGCGGAGAGGCGATACGATCCATGCAGGCATCCACAGTCGTCACCACCGTACCACAGCCCTCCTCCAGGATTCCCTTCAGGACCGCCATCCGCTCCCGGCTCAGAAGATTTCCCTGGATATCCGCCTGATAGAACAATACGTCCTTGGCCGGATAGAAATATACCGGGGAATGAAAACACCGGGCATCCTCGCAGATCTCCCGGGCGCGGCTCTCATTATATGTGATAAACAGGCGCAGAGGAGCCTCCCGCGAAAGTTCGCACGCCAGATGCACCTTCTGGGAATCCACGCAGCCGCTGGCGGCCAGAGGCCCCCGCCCTGCCATCAGCGCCTGCTTCATCTCTGCAAATTGTATCAATTCTTCGAGTGGGCTGTGAAATGTCATGCTCTTCTGCCCTCCTTCCGGGATGCTCCCGTCAGTCCGGCGTTCCCTCCCCCTGCGATTTTCTGGTAAATGCATTATAACGGTTCATTGTCCGTTCCACACCGTCCGACAGGATCATCTCCACAGCGTCCGCCGCCGTCTGCAAGGACTCCCGCACGACGGGAAGCTCCTCCTTCGGGAAACGGCTCAGCACATAGTCGGCCAGATCCATCTGCGGCGGCTTCGCCCCGACACCCACGCGCACCCGCGGGAAATCGCTGCTCCCCAGATGGGCGATCACGCTCTTCATGCCGTTATGTCCGCCGGCACTGCCTTTCCCGCGCACACGGATCTGCCCCACATCCAGGCTGATATCATCATAAATAACGATGACATCCCCCACTTCTGCCTTATAATAGTCGGTGATCGGACGCACGCTCTCCCCGCTGGCATTCATATAGGTCAGCGGCTTCACCAGCAGCATCCTCTCCCCGCTGACGATGCCGGTTCCGCAGAGTGCCCGGTGACGGCTGAGACTCATCCGTATCTGATGGCGCTCTGCCAGTTCATCCGCGACGCCGAATCCCATATTGTGGCGTGTTCCCGCATATCTGTCCGTGGGATTCCCCAGTCCGACAATGATCTTCATCCCATCCTCCTGCCGCGGCTGCCCCGTCAGGGCAACACGCGCAAAGCGGGCCGCCATCACCGGTGCCCCGCTGTCTTTCTCAAAACGACATAGAGTCGTTTACTATACGCCCATTTTAACAAAGGAACGGGCAGCCGTCAAGGCTGCCCGCTCATAGAAGGAGAATCATCCCGCGGGATGACTCTCTGAAGAAACAGCGACCGGCGGGTTCTGTGGAAACTATTTCGCCGCCTCTTTTTTCGCCGCCTGTCTCCTCTTCTTCCCCCGGTAGTTGGCCATGTAGACGACACAGAGTGAGATGATGATGAATCCCAGGCCGACGCCGGCCAGCGAGTGGATGCAATCCACGCCATAGGTGCTGACCATCTCCACATCCTGCTGAATCAGTCCGAGAATCGAGTAGTAGAGCTGCACCACCGGGATCAGCGGAATGATCGTCGGGTACAGAAAGACCGACGTGGGATTATTCGTGCGGGCCGCCACATACTCTGCGTAGGCGGCTGCCGCCATCGCCGCAAAGAAATTATAGATGAAGCACTCCGGCGTCAGCACCTCCATCACCAGATAAATCAGGCGCGTAAAGGCGCCGCCCAGTCCCGCCAGCGGAAGATATTTCTTTTCAATGCGGAAGAGCATCCCGAAGCCCAGGGACGCCGTTCCGGAAAACACGATCATTTTTATCCATTCCATTACGTCTATCATGCGACCATCCCTCCGAAAATATACATACTCAGGACAAAGCCTCCGACGATGGCTAAGGTCGTCATCACCACCTTGACCAGCTCTACGGCCCCGTTGATCTCGCTCCCGCAGAGCAGATTCCGGAACGAGTTGACCATATCGATTCCGGGAAGCAGGACCAGACTGTTCACGATCATCACCGTACTGACATCGTTCGCGACCCCCAGACCCTTCATAAAGATCGCCACGCTGCCGAGGACGAAGGTGCACAGCGCACTGTAAACGATGCGGTTGGGAATCAGATGCTTCACAAAGACGCCTCCCAGGAAGATCAGCGCCGCGTTCAGAACGATCGTGATTTCATCCCCGATACCGGCATCAAAGAGCATGCCGATGCTCGCCTGGATGATCAGGAAGGCCAGCAGGATCAGCTGCGGGGAATAGCCCTTCGTATCGAGTGCCTCCTCCAGCATGCCCTTTAACAGCCGCGGCTCCGGTTTCTCCTCATAGATCCGCTTCGAGAGGCGATGCAGACGCCCCAGCTTCTCCAGGTCGATCTCCACGCCCTCCAGATTGCACCTCTGTCCGTCGACATAGTTTCCCTCCGCGTCCTTCATGCTCAGCGTCAGGAAACAGTTAATGGCAAACAGATTGACCTCCTGACAGCCATAGATGTCGCAGATGTGGTTCACCGAACCGATTGTCCGTTCCAGGTTCGCGCCGCATGCCAGCATCTTCTCGCTGAAGTCCAGCGCAAATTCGTGTATGTATTCCAGGTTATTCATTGTACTTCTTTTACTTCCTCCTCTCCTGTCTTCCACACTACGAAAAACATCATATATCATGGGAACCTTTTTGACAAGCGGCTTTTTCTTCCCGGACATACAGCTTTTATGTATAGAAGGAAACCATGAAAATCCAAAGACGTTGACAAAGGAAATGTCCGGTGATATTTTACCTGCAAAGAACAAGAAGCATTTTGCCGCTGTGATGTATAGCAGCAGAATGCTTCTTGTTTTTTTACAGTGCGATGGGCAGTGTGGCTCCGCCGAAGGGCATGGCGAGCACCGTGAGTTCGGGTCCGTATTTCTTCACGGCATCGTCAAAGGCTGCCTGGGCGGACGAATAAGGCTCGAGGAAAATGCTTCTCACAAAATCCGGTTCCATTTCAGAGATCAGGTCAATGGCCGCATGTTCCAGCACCATCCCGATCGCCGCCGCTTTGTGGCCGCCCAGCTCGAACTCCCGGCCGATTCGCTCCACCAGATCGTGCGCCGAGGAGGCTTCACGCAGCCACCGGGCAAAGGGGGCGCTTCCCAGTCCTTCCGGGCAGGCACCGATGAGGATGACGGTGCCTCCCTCGCGGACAGCGTGCTTTGCATTGTCCAGGGCCTTCTGCGTCTGATAGAGGTTCGCGTCCTTGGGGGCTCCTCCCTGTGAGACGATGACGACATCGGCCTTTTGGGGGATGGGCTTGCGATACATCCGATCCAGGT
This sequence comes from Lachnospiraceae bacterium, assembly GCA_021202465.1. Lineage (GTDB taxonomy): Bacteria > Bacillota > Clostridia > Lachnospirales > Lachnospiraceae > UBA3305. The sequence continues at coordinate 38,264 of JAJQCZ010000050.1, forward strand.
AGGCACAGCCTTCCCGGTGGGCCTTCATCTTATCACCGGCCACCGCATAGACGATGTGCTTGTGTTCGTCCAGAACGACGTTGACGATGTAGTCGATACCGCAGATCTCACCGGCTTCCTCGATGTCTTCCCGGATGGGATTTCCCGTAAGCCTCCCGGCGCAGGCCTCGGGACGCACCATCATGCGGTGATTGGACTGAATGGCCGCCGGGGTGGAGACGCCCGGCATGATAGCCTTGGCGCCGCCCGAATAGCCGGCAAAATAGTGGAACTCGATATTTCCCAGACAGATGCGGACGTCAGCCTCCGCAACCGTGCGCGTGATGTCGACGGGCGTACCGGCCCGCGTGGTTCCCAGATGAAGGCAGTCCTCCGGGTCCGAATCGATGCAGCGCACCTCATGATAACAGCGCGTCCCCACCAAACGCTCCTTCTCCGCCTCGGTATGCCCGCGGTGAGAGCCCCGGGCGAAGACCACTGTTATATCTGCCGGAGCCACACCGGCCGCATACAGTTCATCCAGGACGGAAGGCAGAACGTCGTAGCTGGGCAGAGGCCGGGAAATATCACTGGTTATCAGGACAATCTTCTGTCCGGGCTTCACCCTTTCAGACAGGCGCTCCGCGCCGATGGGGTGCGCCAGGGCATACCGGACGGCCTCCGCGCCCCGGCGCTGATGCTCCATTTCATTGGAACGCAGAATACCGATGACATTTTTATCGGGCACTTCTACGACCTGACAGCCGGTGCCGTAACCAAATTCCAGTTTCATGAGTGTGTCCTTTCTTGCTCAGCGATCATCTGGCAGATGCGCGCCGGTGTCTGTTTTTTGTTTGAACCTTTTGCATTGTACCAAATATGAGTCTGCAAATCAACGCAGGACGGGCATTTGTTTGTTTACAAAAGTTAAGGATTTCCTGTGAAGGGAAGAGCGCACTCTGGCATCTGCCCGCTTCTTGACACACACACTGAAAGTACTTATGATAAGAATCAGAAAGAAACACGACCAACGGCATGGAGTTTTTCAGATACAATGCCGGACGGTATTAAGAGGAATCCGGATTATGAATCTGCTTGTAATGGAAAATGTCACAAAAGGTTACGGTGAGAAGACACTCTTTAATGCGGTCTCTCTGGGAATCCATGAGGGAGATAAGATCGGCATCATCGGCATCAACGGCACCGGTAAATCCACGCTGCTTAAGATTCTTGCCGGTCTGACAGAGCCGGATAACGGACAGGTCGTGCGCGGGAACCGGGTGCGCACTGCGTACCTCCCTCAGACGCCGGTCTTTTCCGAAGAGACCACCATTCTCGGCTATGTTCTCGCAGGACGGGAAGCCGAGGGGGAGGCCTGGACGGATGACAGCACCGCCAAATCGCTCCTCACCCGCCTGGGCTTTACCGACCTTACCCTCGACACTGCCGCTCTCTCCGGCGGGGAACGGAAGCGGGTCGCGCTGGCACGTACTCTGTTAAATGTGTCGGACGCCGGTGCCGCAGCCAACCAGATCCTGATCCTGGACGAGCCCACCAACCACCTGGACAGCGACATGGTTCTCTGGCTGGAGGACTATCTGGCCTCCTGGCGCGGCGTCCTGGTTCTTGTCACCCACGACCGGTATTTTCTCGACCGGGTCACCAACAAGATCGTGGAAATCGACCACGGGAGTCTCTATACCTATGAAGCCAATTATTCCGGCTACCTGGAACAGCGGCAGCAGCGCATCGAGACCAGTCTGGCCGCCGATACGAAGCGGGCCAACCTCCTGCGGACCGAGCTCGCCTGGCTGCACCGCGGTGCCCGGGCCCGTTCCACCAAGCAGAAGGCGCACATCCAGCGCATCGAGGAGCTGCAGAATACGGCGAACACGGTGCTCGACCGCACGGTGGAGATGGATTCCGTGGCCAGCCGCATGGGGAAGAAGACGATCGAGATCCGGAACGTCAGTAAGAGCTACAACGGACGTCTCCTCTTCGAAGATTTCTCCTACACGGTCCTGCGCGGCGAACGCATCGGCATCGTTGGGAAAAACGGCTGCGGCAAATCCACGCTGATGCGGATTCTCACCGGCCGTGAAGTCCCCGATACGGGCTCCGTCACGCTGGGAGAGACCATCCGCGTCGGCTATTTCACCCAGGAAAATGAGGACATGGACGGAGACCGGCGCGTCATTGATTACATCCGGGATGTGGCGGAGATCATCCACACCTCCCGAGGGACGGCTACGGCCTCCCAGATGCTGGAGCGTTTCCTCTTCCCGCCGGCTCTGCAGTACACGCCGGTCCGTCTCCTGTCCGGCGGTGAAAAGCGCCGCCTCTATCTGCTGCGGATCCTGATGAGCGCGCCCAATGTGCTGATCCTCGACGAGCCCACCAACGATCTGGACATCGCTACCCTGACGACACTGGAGGACTATCTGGATCATTTCGACGGCATCGTCATCACGGTCTCGCACGACCGGTATTTTCTCGATCGGACCGTGAACCGGATCTTTGCCTTCGAAGGAACGCAGATTGTCCAGTATGAGGGCGGCTACACCGATTATTTCCAGTCGCCCCGCCGTCCGGAGAATCAGCGCCAACCGGAAGAAGTCACCGCAAAATTCTCCGCTGACGAGACCGCCCGGAAGAACGAAGGACGGACCCATGAGCAGAAGCTGCGTTTCACTTTTAAGGAAAAGCAGGAATTCGACACGATCGAGGACGATATCGCCGCTCTCGAAGAGCGGGTGGAGGCCCTGACGGCCGAAATGGAGACCTGCGCCAGCCAGTATACACGGCTGCAGGAACTGATGAACGAAAAGGAAGCCGCCGAGGCGGAGCTGGCAGAGAAGATGGACCGCTGGGTCTACCTGACCGACCTGGCGGAGCGGATTGAAACACAAAGAGAAAAACCATGAACAAAAGCAAAGGCACGAACACACAACAGGATTTTTCCACCGGCCGGATGTGGCAGCGTATCGCCGCCCAGGCGGTTCCTCTGACGATCGCCCAGCTGGTGCAGCTTCTATATAATATTGTCGACCGCATCTACATCGGACATCTGCCGGAGGTGGGCAGTCTGGCCCTGACCGGAGTCGGCATCACCTTCCCGATCACGACGCTGATTCTGGCCTTTGCGAACCTGTTCGGCACCGGCGGCGCACCGCTGTTTTCCATTGCACGAGGCGCAAAAGAGGAAGAAAAGGCCCGGGAAATCATGGGAAATGTCTTCACTATGATCCTGCTTACGTCCGTCGTACTGATGGTTCTCTGCTATGCCGTCCGCGTCCCGCTGCTCTATCTGTTCGGCGCCAGCGACGCAACCATCCTGTATGCAGAGAGCTATCTCGGCATCTACCTTTTCGGCATCCTCTTTTCCATGATCGTCACCGGGATGAACGGCTTCATCAGTGCGCTCGGGTTCCCCCGCACCGCGATGTGGACCACCGTCATCGGCGCCGTACTGAATCTCATCCTCGATCCGATCTTTATCTTCGGCCTCTCTCTCGACGTCCGGGGCGCAGCTCTGGCCACCGTCATCAGCCAGTGCGTCTCCGCCGTCTGGGTCATCCGTTTCCTGCTCACCGGCAGCGCCGGCCTGTCTCTCCGGCCGTCGTATATGAAGCCGGACCGCCGCATCGTGCGCGACGTCCTGGGACTGGGCATCAGTGGATTCATGCAGCAGGCCACAAACTGTCTCGTACAGATTGTCTGCAATGTGACCCTGCAGAACTACGGCGGCGATCTGTATGTCGGCGTCATGACCATCATCAACAGTGTCCGCGAGATCGCCTCCCTGCCGGTGACGGGCCTCAGCAGCGGCGGCCAGCCCGTTCTCGGCTATAACTACGGGGCGAAACAGCCGCAGCGCGTGAAGGAGGGCATTCGCTTCATGGCAGTAACCGGCGTCCTGTATACCGCTCTGATGTGGCTTGTCATCGAGCTTTTCCCCGCCGCCTTCATCCGGATCTTCACCAGCGATGCGCAGACCATCGAAGCCGGAATCCGGGCCGCACGAATCTATTTCTTCGGATTCGTCTTCATGAGCCTGCAGTTTATCGGACAGTCCACCTTTGTCGGGCTGGGCAAAGCCAAACGAGCCGTATTTTTCTCCATCCTGCGCAAGGTGGTCATCGTTCTGCCGCTGACCCTCCTGCTCCCCCGGCTGGTCGGGCTGGGAACCGATGGAGTCTTCATGGCGGAACCCGTCTCCAACCTGCTCGGAGGCCTGGCCTGCTTCATTACGATGTACCTGACGTTATACCGAAAGCTGTAAGAGGCCGCGCAGGACAATCCGTCCGCTGATTTTTACAATAAATAGCAAAATCTTCTTTTCATATTCTTCTTTTTTCGCTATACTGGAGAAGACGGCAATCCGCTTTGCCGTTCACAATCGAGCAGTAGGCGGCTTTTTCGCCTCATACTCGCCGTACGGGGCGCATCCGGCAACAGCCGGAAAATACCTTACGCGCCCCTGCGCACATAAAAAGAACGCGCTTTGCGCATCCTCAAGGGAAAGGGGGAACTATGAAAAGAAAACACATTTCCAGACTGCTTTTTCTGCTTCTCAGCCTCACCATTCTGAGCTTCGGCCTGGCCACTGTGTGCCTGGCTGATTCCACAGAGGGAAGCACCGCAGAAGATGAATCCGGGGCGGAAGAGACCATCGCGGACGGCTTCTACACCGACGACACAGGAACCTATTACTATCAGTCCGGCGCCGCCGTCACCTCTGCCTGGATCAAAGACGGTGGAAAAAGCTACTACTTCACTTCCGACGGTACGATGGCCACCGGACTCCAGGAGATTGGCGGAAGCCTCTATTACTTCTCTTCCGAAGGCGTCATGCAGACCGGATGGGTCACGATCGGCAGCAAGACGTATTATTTCAGCGTCAAATACGGTTCCGCCATCACCGGACTCCGAAAGGTCGGCGACAACTATTATTACTTCTCTTCTGAGGGCGTCATGAAGACCAAATGGGTCACCATCGACGGCAAAAAATATTACTTCAGCGTCAAGAACGGCGCTGCCGTCACAGGACTCCGGAAAATCGGCGGGAAGTATTTCTATTTCACCTCCAAGGGCAGGGTGACAACCCGATGGGTCACCGTCAACGACAAGACATATTATTTCAGCGTCAAGGATGGCGCCGCGATTACCGGGCTCCGGAAGGTCGGTGACAATTACTATTACTTCACCTCGAAGGGCGTCATGAAGACCAGATGGGTCACCATCGACGGCGAGAAGTATTATTTCAGTGTCAAAAACGGCGCCGCCATCACAGGCCTGCGGAAGGTCGGCGGAAATTACTATTACTTCACCACCAAGGGCAAGGTGAAGACCAAATGGGTCACTATCGACGGCAGCAAGTATTATTTCAGCGCCAAAACCGGCATCGCCGTCTCCGGGCTCAAGAAGATCAGCGGCAGCTACTACTATTTCACCTCCAAGGGTAAAATGAAGACCGGCTGGGTCACCATCGACGGAGAAAAATATTATTTCGCTTCCAACGGCAAGATGGTCCGTGATACGCGCAAAACCATCGGCAAAAAGCTGTGCACCTTTGATGAAGACGGTGTTCTCATCCGTTCCATCGATACCACAAAACCCATGGTGGCGCTGACCTACGACGACGGACCTTCCATTTATACAGATAAAATCCTGAGCGTACTGGAAAAATACGACAGCGTCGCCACCTTCTTCGTGGTCGGCGACCGGGTCTCCACCTACTCATCGACAGTGAAAAAAGCCTACGAGATGGGCTGTGAGATCGGCAATCACACCTACAGCCACGCAACACTGACAAAGCTTGGTACTTCTGACATCAAAAGTCAGATCTCCAGGACCAACGCGGCTGTAAAGAAGGTCACCGGTGTTGCTCCGACGATCATGCGGCCGCCGGGCGGAAGCTACAACTCTACCGTGAAGTCCGCAGTCGGCATGCCCCTGATCCTCTGGTCGATCGATACGCTGGACTGGAAGACGCGCAATGCCTCCTCGACGATCTCCGCAGTGGTCAACCATGTCTCTGACGGAGACATCGTCCTCATGCATGATCTCTACTCCGCCACGGCCACTGCGTCCGAAACCATTATCCCTCAGCTGGTGAAGAAGGGCTATCAGCTGGTGACGGTCAGCGAGCTGGCGGAATGCCGCGGAGGAATCACGGCCGGAAACGTCTACACGCGCCTGCGCCCGTAACCCTTTTTCTTCCTGCGCACGGAATACCCGAAGGTTCCGATCTCCTCGCCCAGGTGATAGTAAGTCCCATGGGAATAGGCTGTCAGGTCGGCCCGTTCCAGGTGCAGGGAGCCCTTCTCATCCAGCAGCGTCTCATCGACACTGACCCCCAGCACGTCGGCCAGAAACAGATGGTGGCTGCCCAGAGGCAGGACCTCCCGCACCCGGCACTCGATGTTCACCGGGCTCTCGGCGATGCCCGGGGCAGAAACATGCTGCGATTCCTGCGGCGTCAGATGCATCTCAGCGAACTTGTCCGTGTCACGGCCGGAGCGCACGCCGCAGAAATCTGCGGCCCGGTTCAGCGCTCCGGTCGTCAGGTTGATGACGAATTCTCCTGTTTCCCGCAGAATATCATAGGAATAGCGCTCCGGGCGCACGGAGATGGAGACCATGGCCGGATTCGTACACACCGTCCCGCACCAGGCGACGGTGAGGATGTTCGGCTTCTCTCTGGGCCTCCGGCAGCTCACAAGAACTGCCGGAAGGGGGTAGACCATGTTGCCCGGTTTCCAGTGCTGTTTTTCCATTGCTCTCCTCCTTCGAATACAATCCCGGAGTCAGGAAGCGGAACGCCCACCCGCAGGGTGTACCTTGTGTAAGCGTTCCGTTCCTGACCCTTTGTCCCTTGTGTCATCATATCTCCGGAATCATCCGCACGCCGATCCCCTGCTGTGTATTCACAAGCGCCGCTGTCAGCACGCTGCCTGCCGGGTAGAGCAGGCTGCGCTTATAGAGCGCCAGCCCTGGCATGCGGGCGCTGTGCAGCGCAGTGAGCGCAAAGCCCGCCGGAATGCGAAGGAACTCTGACATCTGTCCGAATTCCAGCGCCTCCAGCTCTGAGTCGCCGGCGGCGATATTGACCGGTCCGAAACCGGCGGCGGAATGCAGAAAGCGCACCCTGCAGGCCGGATCCCCGTGAAGCGTTTCCCCCCTGCAGATATTCCGGCGCCTCCGGCATTCTCTCCGTCTCCCGCTGCCACCGGAGCCATTCTTCCTCCTGCGCCCCCGTATCCACTGCCGGGAAGGGAACGTTTCCCTCCTCATTGCACGTGTCCCCCGCACGCTCCGCTTCCGCGGAGTTCTCCCACTCCTGCCCTTTCAGCCATCCTGTCATGCCGCTCCCTCGTTGTGGTTCATCTGTATCTAATATATGGCGCAGGAAGGAAATATGTGCTAGAACAGCGCCGCGACCAGTGCCGGAATACCATAGGAGACGATACACATGATCGTCACCGCCAGAAGCAGCCCCAGATAAACGGCGGGAAGAGCCTTCTTAAACTTCACACCCAGGAGAGCCGCGATCAGAGAGCCGGTCCAGGCGCCGGTTCCGGGCAGAGGAATTCCTACGAAGAGAACCAGCCCCCAGAACTGATATTTCTGGATCTGATCGCTCTTGCCCATGGATCTCGCTTCCAGCTTCTCCACCACCGGGCGGAAGAGCTTCGTCTTCTTCAGCCAGGCGAAGATTGGTGTAATAAAGAGAAGAATCAGCGGCACGGGGATCATATTGCCGATCAGGCAGAATACGATGCCGCGGACCATGTTCATGCCCAGGAGTGCCGCACAGATGATGCCGCCTCGCAGCTCCACGATGGGAACCATGGACACCACGAAAACAATCAGCTCATCGGGAAGTCCCGCCATCATCGTCATAAACCAGTGAATAATCGTTGTTGCCATAAACTGTCTCTTTCCTTTCGAGGCTGTGTTCAGGTTTTCTTCTTATGTACATTGCGGATCGTTTTTTTCTTTCTCAGATTCTTTTCCGAACGATTCACATCTGCATCCTTTCGCTGTGTGCCGTGGTTTTTCCGTCCCTCACCCCGGCCGGAATGTCGTCCGTCCTCCCGCCCGGTTTGTACCGCCGCACCGGGACTTCCGCTTCGTCCGCCAACCGGTTTCCCTGGCTCCTTCTTCCACGGACGCGGCGGAATCAGGCACTCCTTTCCGTATCCGATGAGATCCTGCCGCCCGGCTGTCACCAGCGCTTCCCGCACCAGATCGTAGAGCGCGGAATCCCGGTACTGGATCAGCGCCCGCTGCATGGCCTTCTCATGGGGGGTCCTCACCACCTCCACCGGCTCCATCGTCCGGGGATCAAGCCCCGTATAGTACATGCAGGTAGAAACCGTGGAGGGTGTCGGATAGAAATCCTGCACCTGCTCCGGCAGATACCCCATATCCCGCACGGCCTCCGCCAGCGCCACGGCATCCGCGAGCGTGGAGCCCGGGTGCGAGGAGATCAGATAAGGGACCAGGTACTGCTTCTTCCCCAGCTTCTCATTCATTTTCTTATATTTTTCCGCAAAATTCTGATAGACGCGGTACGGAGGCTTCCCCATGGCGGCCAGCACCCGGTCGGAGACATGCTCCGGCGCCACCTTCAGCTGCCCGCTGACGTGGTACTGGCAGAGCTCCCGCAGGAAGGTATCGGAGGAATCTGCCATCACATAATCAAAGCGAATCCCCGAACGGACAAAGACCTTCTTCACGCCGGGCAGAGCCCGCAGTTCCCGCAGCAGCTGCAGATAGTCGCGGTGATCCACCCGCAGGTTCTTACAGGGCTGCGGCCACAGACACTGGCGCTCCGGGCAGACGCCTTTTTGCAGTTGCTTGCCGCAGGCGGGCTGCCGGAAATTCGCCGTGGGACCTCCCACGTCATGAATGTACCCCTTGAAGTCCGGGTCTTCCGTCAGGATCCGGGCCTCCGCCAGGATGGATTCATGACTCCGCGTCTGGATGATACGTCCCTGATGAAAAGTCAGAGCGCAGAAGCTGCAGCCGCCGAAGCATCCCCGGCAGCTGACCAGACTGAATTTTACCTCCTCAAAGCCCGGAACGCCCCCCGCCGCATCGTAGGAGGGATGCCAGGCCCGGCAGTAGGGGAGCGCATACACCGCATCCATTTCCTCCTGACTCAGCGGCCGCGCCGGAGGGTTCTGCACCACAAAAAGCTTCTTCCCGTAGGCTTCCGCCAGCCGCTGCCCTGAGAAGGGGTCGGTGTTGCGGGATTGAATGGCAAAGCTCTCCGCATATTTCCGGCGGTCTTCCGTCAGCTCCTGATAAGATGGCAGCCACACGGCGTCCGTCACCCTCTCCCTCCGGGTCTCCCGGTATACGGTTCCCGGAATCCAGGTAATTTCTCCCACCGGAATCCCGGCCGCCAGGGCCTCGGCAATCTCGGCGATAGAGCGCTCCCCCATGCCATAGGAAACCAGATCTGCCTGAGAATCCAGCAGAATGGACTTCTTCAGGCTGTCCGACCAGTAATCATAGTGCGCCAGGCGCCGCAGGCTGGCCTCGATGCCTCCCACAACGATGGGAACGTCCGGATATATCCGGCGAATCCAGTTGCCGTAGACAATGACCGCCCGATCCGGCCGCTTCCCCATCACGCCCCCGGGCGTGTAGGCGTCCCGCTTCCGGTGCTTTTTCGCCACCGAATAATGATTTACCATGGAATCCATATTTCCGGCGGAAACCAGAAAGCCGAGACGCGGCCGCCCGAACTCCGTGATGGCCTCCTCGCGCCGCCAGTCCGGCTGCGCCAGCATCCCTACCCGGTAGCCGCGGGCCTCCAGGAGACGCGTGATGATCGCCGGACCAAAAGAGGGATGGTCCACGTAGGCATCGCCATTCACATAGACGAAATCCACCTGGTCCCATCCCCGGGCTTCCATCTCTCTTCGGTTCATCGGCAGAAAATCCTGCATCCGGCGCGTCTCCCTTCCCGCCCGCCGTTTTGCCGGGCAAATCGCCCTTATTATAATTCCTTTTCCCACCGCTGTCCAGACGGATTTTCCTGCCTCTCCAGGCACGGCCTGTCTACTCCGGCAGGAGAATCTCCTGCCCGGCCTCGATGTGATCGGGATCCGTGATCTGGTTTAACGCACAAACCTCCTCCAGCCGCTCTGTACTTCCGTAACGGCTCCGGCAGATCCCGGCCAGCGTCTCCCCGGCCTGAACCTGATAGGAAATGAGGGTGCCAGCCGCCCCGGCTGTGTCATCCTGCGTCTCCGAAGCATCGGTTTCCGTACCTGTTCTCTGAGAGCTCTCCGGGGCCTGATCTCCGGTTTCCCCATCATGCGCGGACTCCCCGGAAGCAGTCTCTTCTTCCGATGCTGTCAGCGAAGCATATTCCGTCTCATCCTCCGCCTGCAGCGTGGCCGCCGCCTCCCGGGCCTCGCTCAGCCTCTCATGCCAGACACCGCTTCCCATCCCCAGGATCCAGGCCAGCGCCAGCACGGCCGCCGAGAAAAAGGCCGTCTCCAGGAAAGAGCCCCTCTCCGGCATCTCCACGTCCGCCGACTGCCGTTTCTCCTCCATCTTCTTCCGGAACGCCACGGCAGCATCCGGACGCGGTTCGGAATCAACCGGCGTGCTGCGATGTCCACGGGCCATATACGCCTGCATGGCATCATTTCTTTCATAATATATGTAGTGTCCCAGCATCTTGAGCATCCGGCCGTCCCGCAGGACATAAAAATCCTCCCCCTCTTCCGCGGACAGAAGCAGGACCTTGTCCCCCTGCGCGAACAGCTGCTGATACGTTTTCTTCAGCGACAGCCTGTCCACCGACATCCCGCATTTCTCGTGAACATACCAGCCGCAGATGCCCAGGTCCGGGAAATACTCCCGTATCTGACCGCTGATGTCCTCCCAGGCGTCCTCCCGGAAAAGAAGCCGCCCGTCGCAGAAGGAAAGCCGCTCCGTCCCCACCGCGCCGCAGATGAACAGACAGGGTGCCTCCTCCCGAAGCGCATGATAGCCCAGCAGGACTCCTGCCTGCACCTCCCCGGCGCTCTGACGTGTTCGTTCCAGATACGCGTGTACATAGTCTTCCAGATAAATCTTGATACGGTCTTCTTTCTCGCCGATCTGACGGAAATTCTTTGGTAGGAAGTCTTTTTCCAGTGACATCTCAACCTCCCGCGGTCCGCCGCCGCGAACCCTGCTTCACGCCATTTCTTTCGATATCAGCCCGACCCGATCTGCCCGGCAGATTCCGGTACAGATCGCATCCGCCATATCCATGACCAGAGACAAACGCGTATTCTGAAGGATCCAGGGCTCCCGGCCGCAGGCTCCCACCACCCCGGTGATATACACGTCCCCTACCGACACCAGCTCCTTCTGGAGTCCCTGCCCCGGGCGGATGGCGCCCCGTCCCATGGTGATCCGCCCCACCTGGCGGTTCTGCCCCAGAGAAGCATCAATGGTCACTACCACGTACCCGGCATATTGGCGCCGAATACAGTCTGCCGTCTCCCTGAGATTCAGGGCATGCACCGGCTCATGGAGAGTTCCCAGGACCTCCCACTCCCTGGTCGGCTGCTGATTTAATTTATGTCCGATCAGAGGGCCCAGACTGTCCCCGGTGCATCGATCGCTGCCGATGCACAGAAACAGCACCCTCTCCTTCTTTTCTCTCTGTCTGACTTCCTCGATCAGATACCGGAGATGACTGCCGAAGGCCTCCGGTGAAAATTTCTCTATAGCAGGATCAAATTCCATCATGCGCTCCTGTCTCACGCTCATCACCCGTTATAGAGTATTCCCGCTGCCTACAACTTTATTCCTGCCAGCCAGTATCCCTGCCCGCCCAATTCGATGTATCGATGAAAGCCGAACATTTCTGCCGCCAGCCGGTCCTCTCCCAGATCGCGGCCTGGAACGCCCAGGAAACAGGCGGACGGCTTCTCGCGCAGCAGGATCAGATGATTCCCGAGAGAAAAACCGTAGAGAACAAAAGCATTTTTCCCGAAGTCCCAGTACGCACGGGGCAGCCGTCCGATGTCCTGCAGCGACAGACGCAGGAATTCCCTCTGCTCTGTCTGTCCCTCCGGGAGAAAACGGGGCAGTTGTCGGCACAGCGCGGCCCAGTCCGGCGGAGAGGAGTCCGGCAAGGGGGCATGGTCCGGACTCCTCTGACGTTGCCGTTCTACCTGCGATACACCGGGAAATAGAGGAGATGCCGCCTGTGCTCCGCATATGCCGGTCAGATTTACCCCCAACGCGTTCTGCCTGTCAGAGGAGAGCTCCGCCGTCTCCAGCTTCGCCTGTCTCTGTCCCACGTATTTCTCCACCACGGCAGCCCCTGCCTCCAGGAGCTGCCGCCACCAGATACGGAAATCCCGTTCGATGGACTGGCGCTGAAGATCTGCAGAGGGTTCGTCCTTTTCCACGGTGTTCCCTTCTTTCGCACGCGAAGCATCTGCGTCTACAGATATGTTTTCTTTCCCGGAAGGAACCTCGAACGAAGTCCCTGTCTCTCCGGGATCCCCCCTCTCTTCCACTTTTTCTGTCTCCTTCTCCGCTTCCGGTTCCATCTCCGGTTCCGCTTCCGGCTCCTCTCCCCGCCGCCGGATTGCTGCAAGGTTTACCGGTTCATCGTCCCAGATGGTCAGATACAGCCGTTCCTCGGCTCCCAGAAAGACAGCCAGTCCGCGAAATGCCGTTACCGGCAGACCGGTATCCAGAAAGCTGTCAGCCCGCGTGGCCAGGCATACCTCCACGCCGCCCTCCTGCACCGTAAAGCGCCCCAGGGGAACCATCTGGAAACGCTCTCCCTCCTGCCGGAACATCCACGCCTCCCCCTCGGTCTGCATTTCCGGAAGATGATGCAAAAAAATCCGGATTCGGCACTGGCTGTTTCTCACCTCCAGCCTGACAAATCCGGCATTCCGCTCCTTCTGCCCGCCCTCGTAGCGGTACAGATAGGACACAAACCTTTTATATTCCATCATAGAAGAACCTCCCGACCCATCATCCTCAGACAGCCATCTTCTCTCCGGCCTATCTCCGCAGTCCGCCGCCGGGATGTTCCGGCGAAGAAGACCGCGTTCACTATATCCATTCTATGATGTCCCGGGAGGAAATAGAACTGACGCGGCCTTGTATGAAAACAGGCATGGCGCAGCCGACCGGCTTTGCCATGCCTGAAACTTAAGGAGCGATTTTATAATGTAGGCGCCAAAAGGTATTTTGGCGCCCTGATACACGGATTGCTCCGTGCTAATGCACTGCTCTGCATAAGTTCGATTACGAAAATCAAAGATTTTCTATCTCACTTATCTCGCAATCCTGAAACATTCGTAATCCGCGCATTTTTTTGCAAAAATGCGCTACTTACTCATGTTTTGGCGGGTCGTAAAGTCATGAATCGAACCGCACACCCGCAGGGCGTACCTTGTGTAAGCGCTTCATTCATGACTTTCGACCCTGGTATCATCATATTATTTCAGCAGATCCCAGAGCTGGTTGATGACCTTCACGGGAATCTGACCGGGGGCGCTGGCCTCGGTGCCGAGAACGAAACTCAGATCGGAACCGTAGCTGTCGCCGATGACCCGGGTGATCTTGCCCGTCTCACTCATGGACATGGTGATGATAGGACCTTCGATCTTGCCCATACGCGAACGGTAGGTCGCCCGCATCAGGGACAGTACATCGTCAAAATCCTTCGGCATAACGGCGAATTTGCAGATATCAGCGCCCGCCGCCTGCTCGGCCTCCAGGGTCGCCATGATGTCCTCCTCCGAGGGAGTTTCCTTGAAATTGTGGGCGGAAAGAATCAGAGCGGTGCCGTTGTCCGTGCAGAGCTGCCGCACAGTCTGAATCTCCTCCGGCGTATTGCTGTTCAGTTCGAAGTCCACGACGTCCACGAGGCCGGTCTCGACGCAGGCTTTGATGGTTGCCAGACGCTGCTCCTGTGTCAAATCCTGTGCGCCGCCCTCGGCCTTATGCCGCAGTGTGAAAATGACGACGATATCACTGACCAGCGGATGAATCGCCTTCAGAGCCGCCACGGACGCTTCCGCATCACCCGCGCCCTCGAAGGAATCGATTCTCCACTCAATGCCGTCGGGCTTCAGCGCGGCGATGGTCTTCGTATCCTCCAGAAGCGCATCCATCGTCTTGGATACCATGGGGATACAGGAGAGAACCTTCTCTCCGCCGAGCACCTTACCCTTGACCGTTACTTTCTTTCTGCTCTCCAATTTCTGCATGGCCTTTCTTCTCCTTTTTGTTTTCAATGTTTTTCTGTCCCCGGCCGGGAGTCCTTCCGGCAAAAGAAAAGACCCCACAGACACTTCGTCCGCCGGGCCGCTCGCTGCACTCTGATCCTGTGCCGGATGAAATCACGCTTCCGTCTTCATCCCATTACGAACAGCCCTGCCGGTAAACCCTGCAAAGCAAAAGCTCGTAAAGGAAAAATACACGTACGCCTGACTCATCATAAAATCCTCCTGCCCTTCAGGGAAATCCATTCCCTTCGGGCGTCGGGGTATAAATTCCCCGAACTGCCTGTGAGTATAACACAGAAATCCATGAAAGTAAAGCATTAATTTTATGAAAAAACCTCATAAGTGCAGAAAAATTTACGGGGTCAGATACCTCTGACCCCCATCTTCATTCATTCAGACATTTTTTCATCTCTCTGGTCATGTCTCCCACCATATACAGAGAGCCCAGAGCACAGACCACTCCGTCCGCCCCGGCATAAGCGAGCGCCGTCCGGCATCCCTCGCCGATAGAGGCCGCCGCTGTCACGGGGAGTTCTCCCATGCTCCGCAGCCGCTCTGCCAGCTCTTCCGCCGGCATGGCGCGCCCCGGATTGTCCGGCGTCACGGTAATGAACCGACCCGCCAGAGGACAAAGAGTCGACAGGATCGTATCCACATCCTTGTCCGCCATCACACCGACCAGGAAAATGATCTTATGGTTCCCGAAATAGGTGCGCAGACTCTCCGCCGTGGCACGGATCCCGGGCGGATTGTGAGAGCCGTCCACGATCACCGCCGGATGCTCCGACAGCAGCTCCAGCCGTCCGGTCCAGCGCGTAGCCGCCAGGCCTTCGCGCATATCCTCCTCCGTGATCTTCCAGCCCTTTTCCCGCAGGACATCCAGCGCTGTCAGCGCTACCGCCGCATTGTCCAGCTGGTAGAGCCCCAGCAGAGGAATGCGAAGTCCTTGCAGCGTCCCGTAATCAAAGGTCTGTCCCGTCAGTTCCCGGCAGACCGGGCGCAGCGAATCGTAATCCGGCCGGTGCAGCCGCGCCTTTTTCTCACGGCAGACCGTCCCGATCACGGCATCCGCCTCCGGGTTTTTCCCATAAGAGACGACGTCGCCGCCCTCTTTGATGATCCCCGCCTTGGCAGAAGCAATCTCCGCCAGCGTATTTCCCAGCACCGCGGTATGATCGAGACCGATGGAGGTAATGACCGCCACCTCCGGCACGGAGATCACATTGGTGGAGTCCAGCTCGCCGCCCAGCCCCACCTCCAGCACAACGATCTCACAGGCATGCCTTCTGAAATACTCCATGGCCAGGGCTGTGATCAGCTCAAATTCCGTGGGCGCGTCCTCCATGGACTCCGCCAGCGGACGAATCATTTCCGTGAGCTCCGCCAGCTCCTCATCTCCAATACTCTCCCCGTTCACCTGCATCCGCTCATTGAAACGATGAATAAAGGGCGAGGTATAGAGGCCGACCCGGTAACCCGCCTGCTCCAGAACGGAAGCGGTCATCGCCGCCGTGGAGCCCTTTCCATTTGTCCCTGCAATATGGACAAATTTCAGCTCCTGTTCCGGATTCCCCAGCTTCGCCAGGAGCTCCCGGGTGCGATCCAGCCCCGGCTTGACGCCCAGCCAGTTCACTTTATGAATATAGGAAAGCGCTTCCTCGTATGTCATCGTCCCGCCTCCGTCTGTTTTTTATTTCCGGACCTCTGCGTCGTCTTCTTCAGCGTCGTAATCGCGATCTCCGCCATCACCACCAGATCCTCCGCGGAGAAAGAGAGGGGAATATTATCCGAGAAAAGGATCTGCGCAGAGGGCTGAAATTCATCATCTGCTCCCCAGAGGATAAACTGCAGGGTAAATCCCGGCATCAATTCAAAGCGGTAGCCCTCGTCTCCCGTCGATACCCGCTCGCCGCCCAGCGCCCGCATGGCCTCCGCAAAGACCGGCAGCTTATACCCGAAGCCGAAGGCCAGCCGCGACAGGCAGCGCCCGGAGAACTGCACATGATACACCTCTCCCCAGGGCGATTCGCGGAAGGTCAGATATTTCCCGCCCGCCGGGAAATATGTCCCCTCGATAAGGTAACGGATCACCAGAATCTTCGCCGACATCAGCTCCCGCAGTGCGGCAAAGCCTGTCTCCTCCGTACGCACCGTAAAATCCGGGAAATGTACCTGATAGGTCACGCCCAGCAAAACGACCGTGAATTCCTCCGCCGCTTCATCATAGGGAATCCGGCAGCGCGCCGCCGCGGCCACCGGATCGATATCCCGGAACTGTTCCAGATAGTGCTCCCAGGGCACCTCTTCTTTATTATTCTTGATCTGACTCTTATCAATCATATTCCTTCTCCGTGTTCTATCCCTCGCTGAAAAGATCCGACAAACACTTTATCTTTCGGCCTTTCCACAGATTCTCCTCTGCATCGCAAGCGCCTTACTGTTACCGGTCGCTCACGGATCTTACTCCCCCAATTCCTCCATAACACTGGGGAACAGAGCGGCGTCCGTATGCGGCAGGAAGCAGGCCGCCACGAACTCATCCATGTAGCCCGGATTGGTGCTCAGTTCCACATATGTCATATTGGAAGCGATCTCATGCACCTTCTTCTCCGCCGTGTCCGATAACAGGATCGTGTAAGCGCCCGACAGGGAGGAATTGCCGATGTAGTGGTATTTCTCCAGGTCCACATCAGGGAACATGCCGATCATCACCGCGTTCTTCATATTGATGCCGCTGCCAATGCCGCCCGCCACGTAAATATGCTCGATCATATCGATCTCGAAATCCAGCGAGGCCAGCAGGACATGGATGGCCGAGAAGATAGCTCCCTTGGCCCGGATGAAGTTATCGATATCCACCTCCGTGATCTCGATATCTTTCACAGAAGCTGCATCCTCGCGGAAGGCCAGCACGTAGCTTCCCATCCCGTGCTCATTGTGCCGCACCCGCGGCCCTTCACGGGTAAAAAGCCCCTTGGCATTGATGATACCGCAGCGGAACAGCTCACAGATCACATCAATGATCCCGGAGCCGCACAGGCCCACCGGCTTCTGCCCCTCCTCCCCGACGATGCGGAAGCTGGGCTCCATGGTCTCCTTATCAATCGTACAGGCCTCGATGGCTCCGTCCGTCGCCCGCATGCCGCAGCTGATATCGCCGCCCTCGAAAGCGGGACCCGCCGAGCAGGCACAGCTCATGAGGAAATCCCGGTTGCCGAAGACGATCTCGCCGTTGGTTCCCAGATCAATGAGCAAAGAAAACTCATCCTTATCCCAGATGCAGCTCGACAACGCTCCGGCTGTAATGTCGCCGCCCACATAGCTGCCCGTATTGGGCGAAATCACCACCTTCGCCTCCGGCGCCGCGAAGAGACCCAGATCGTGCGCCTTCACCGCATGCGTATAAAAGAAGGTGGGAATATAGGGTTCCATACGCACCGGATCCGCGTACACGCCCAGAAGCAGATGGTTCATCGTCGTATTTCCGGCGATACACAGGCGGTATATCCAGGTCACGGGAATCTTCGCGCTCTTACACATCTCCGCGATCAGCGGGTTCAGTGTCTCCTCCACGATGGCCTTCTGCAGCCGCTTCCGTCCGCCGGCCCGTGTGGACTCGATGATGCGGTTGATGACATCCGCGCCGTAGCGGATCTGACCGTTTCCAGCCGAGGCCTTCGCCAGAATCTTCCCGGTCAGAAGATCTGTCAGAACCGCCGAGACCGTCGTGGTGCCGATGTCGATGGCCAGCCCGGCCGCCACTGCCTCGCGGTCCGCCGGGAGCACATTCATCACCTGAAGACCCGCGCCCTCCTGCGTCACCACCGCCTTCACCTGAAAGTCACTGTCCCGCAGCACCCGAGAGAGAGGCTGCAGCACCTGGAAGGTGATCGAAATGTCCTCGCACCCGGTCTCATTTCGCAGCGCCCAGAGCAGCCGCTCATTATCCGGCATCGTATCATCGAGTGTCGGCGCCTCCATCGTCAGCGGAATCACGCGAAATGTATTTTCAAAAGCAATGCCCGCGCCCCGCAGTTCCTCCATGGTCGCGTCGAAGATGGCCAGCTCCTCGCCGGAACTCAGATCCGCCACCTTCATACGGCTCTTGTACGCGGAAGCAATATCAGGCACCAACACCGTCACGTCGCCGGAGACCTTACTGACACAGGCCAGCCGCCACCCGGCGTCATACTCCTCCTGCGTGATGTGAAGCGTCTTCTCCGATGCCACCTGCCCGCGCACCAGCTTCACCCGGCATTTTCCGCAGGATGCGTTGCCGGAGCAGGGCGCGTCGATCGCCACATTGTGGCTGCGCGCCACCTCCAGGAGGTTCTCCCCCGGATTGGCCTCCGCACGCACCGGCTCCCCCGTCTCAAACTGAAAAATGATTTCTGCCATATAAGTCTGTCCTTTCTTCTCTGTAGTCCGGATCGAAAAAAGAATTCCCTCTGCTTCTATATCCTCAGATCATATGGGCGACAAGAAGGTTTTTGTCCCACGTATCATAGCAAAATTCCAGGCCGAAAGCAATTTCTTTTGACCTGACGCCCTTCATTTTCCGCCGCAGCGATCTCAATTTCATACACTCTGTCCATGCCCCTCACAGACAGACAGTTCCTGTTCCGCCGGAAGCCCTTTTCCCGCCTCCACGAAATGGCAGACACTCCCGCTTCTATCCCGCATAGGGAAGCATCTCAAAATATTCATACTCGGAGACACCGTCGATATACAGCTCCCACACGTTCTCCTCATCGCCGTATTCATAGGAAATACTTCCGGTTTCCCCGGTGTCCTCCTCTGTAAAATACGCTGTCCCGGCATTGTCCGTGCCCGTGATGCGGATCCGGCTGCCCTCCGGGAGCACTGCAGCTTCCCCGTCTATCGTCACCGGCAGTTCCTTCACAAGCGTCAGGATGTGCCAGGCATAACCGTCCTGCAGAATCTCGAAGACCTCCTCCGTCTGTGCAAGCGTACCATCCTCTCCGATCTCATACTCCATAAGAGAATCATAATTTCCCAGAACACCCAGACGCATGACCAGCGTCATAGCCCCGGCGCTCACCGTCCCCCGCTCCAGACTGACGCTCTCCAGACTGCTCCGCAGAGTGATCGTCCCGTCTGTGATCTCATAAAGGAATGTCACATAATCATCCGACATATAGTCCGCATCGAGAAGCACAAAACTGCGCCCGTCCGCAAGCTGCAGCAGGCAGGCCTCTCCGAAGCTGCCGAATTCTCCGACGGATACAGATTCCTCATCCAGGCACACGGAGATCGGGGACATCCCGTAATCTTCATCCACTTCCATCTTCACAGTGACGGTGCCGGACTCCGTTTTGATCTCTGTATTCTCTGAGAACTGCGCCGAACCCGTTCCCTGCAGGCCGACATAGTTGTCCTTCATATAGCCGCCCACTTCATCATAAGGGCAGGTCACACAGGCCGTGCCCATGGAATACGGTCCCAATTCATAGGGATTAAATATAAAAGTAATTCCTTCTGCATCCAGATACCAGACCGGTTCTGTCTCCCACATGGAAGCGACGGTCTCCTCATATCCCTCAAACAGCTCGTCGCCGTATTCCCCGCCCAGTTTCTCCACGATATAAGCCTGCGCCGTTTCCTGAAAACCGTCGGCATCCTCCAGGATATCATTTAACGTCAGGATTTCTCCGCTCTCTGCACTGAAATTCACTGATGTATACCCGGAATCTCCGTGCACGCCTCCCACATAACTATAAGACAGGATCGTCAGGCTCAGAACACTCTCATCTGCGCGCGTCACCTCAATCTCCCTGCGGGAATCATAATAATAGCTGTCGGGGTCTGTCTCCACTTCCCCGATGGACTCCGCGGCCTCCTCAGCCAGTTCCTCACAGCTCTCCCAGAAGGACGCTGTCTGCTCTTCATTCCAGAGATTCACCGCTTCACAGAGCAGATCGCAGCCCTCTCCCTGCACCTGGATGCTGTCGCACTCTGCCTGCATCAGCCACTGTTCTCCGTCCTCACTGTACCAGTTCCTGTACGTCGTCTCGCTGGTGACCTTCAGAGCTTCTTTCACATCATCCTCTGAGACAGGCGTCTCCGAATCTGCTCCCAAACTTTCCGGTTCGGCCGACTCCTCGCTGTCTGTTTCCGTCTGTACTGCGGCAGAGCTTTCCTCCCCCGACGTCCCTGTTCCGGAAGTCTCCTGTTCCGTCGTCTCCGTTTCGGAGGCTTCCGTTTCCTTTGCCGAAGCATTCCGGTCGGACGACGTACCGCAGGCAGTCAGTGCAAGACTCATAATCAATATAAAACATACGGTAAGCCTTCTTCTCTTTTTCTCCATCCTGATATTTCCCCCTTACTGTTTTTTCACCCATTTCACTGATCGAACCGTTCGGAAGTTCCGGGCAACTCAACGATGTCCCTAATAAAATCCAGGGAGACAAGTTCACCTTTTGTCTCCCTGGCGTTCTCATGGCGAGTTTATGTCCCGGGCAGATCATTTGCCCTCATTGACACGCATTTCCTACATCAGCGGCTCCATCTCCAGCGCGGGATGTCCCTTCTCGGTCAGGAACTCCAGCACTTCCTCCGTATCCGTGGCGATGGTCTCGTCGCAGATCATGTCGGAGAAGTTATCGATGCCGTACAGCTCCTTGGTCGTCTTGTTCAGGCGGTCCGCCACATCGTCCTTCAGCTCCTTGGGCATCCAGACGATTCTCTTGACGCCGCCCTCGGCGCTAATGAACTTCTTGGAAGCGATGAAATGACGTCCGTGACCCATAAAGCCGGGAGTCTGCACGCCGCCGCCGGTCATGGAAGCCAGCTCGCCGAAGGTCATGCCCGTGGGGGTCATGCCGGCATACTCACGGTTGACGACCACCACGCCGTTGGAGGCAGGCTCGATGCCGCAGATGCACTCAAAGCAGCCGCAGGAGGTCATCGGATCCTCGAGGATAGAGTACAGTGTCACGGAATTTACCGCACCCTGTGTCGCCTGCTCCACCACCTCGTTGACCTTGGTGTAGCGGCCCAGCCGCTCGTCCAGACATCCTTCCTTGGGGATGGGCTGGCAGGGACCGGTGGGAGTCAGCTCCTTGGTGGCCTTGGCATCCAGCCACGATACGGCGCCGCACAGGCCCAGCCGCTCCGGCGTGACCACACAGCAGTGAGACGGCGCGAAGGACTGGCAGAGGATGCAGGTGTAGAACTGATCGACGCTCTCGTCCGTCAGGGAAGCCAGACGGTCATCTCTCTTATTATACGTAGGCAGAGCC
The DNA here is from genome assembly GCA_021202465.1 of Lachnospiraceae bacterium. Classification (GTDB taxonomy): domain Bacteria; phylum Bacillota; class Clostridia; order Lachnospirales; family Lachnospiraceae; genus UBA3305. Next base: position 59,784 of record JAJQCZ010000050.1, read on the forward strand.
TTCTCGTTCAGAATCTCTTCCACCTTCTCCTTCTCGGTGTAGAAGGTGACCTCGCACTTATCCACAACACTGTCGAACTCGTCCATGATCATGTTGTAAAGCACTTCGCCGAAATGGTGCAGAGTCAGACCCTTGGCCGCTGCCTCTTTGTTGATACGGATACGGATCAGGTTTCTCTGGCCGGTGTGCATCACACCCTCCATGTAGTTGAACCAGGTGTGGAACTTTCGCTCGATGACCGACTCAAAATCGGACTGCATTTTGGCCCCGGCGACTTTTACGTATGTAGCCAGAGGCAGTTCACCGCCCGCAGGAATGTCGGGGCCGACGACCGTAATCTTATGATCCTCGATGCTTCCGGCCTCCACAGACTCCACCAGCTCGCAGGTGGGATTGGCATGGGAGCTGAACTCGGTGAGCATATCGCTGCGGCGGATGATCTCACCCTCGAAGGCTGCAGCAAAGGCCACAGGAATCGGAAGCTCGGTGACCTTGATCTTAATGTTGCGCAGTTCCAGAGACTTCTTCACGGTCAGGCTGTGATCCGTCACGGATTCCAGAGCTCCGGGCACCTGGTTCTCGCCCAGATCGATGTCCACCACCACGGGGAAACCCAGGGCAATGGCCCCGGCTCCGGCGGAGACCACCACATTATCAATCGCGCCGAAGGTATTCACGAAAGCCGGGACACGGTCTTTTGTGTAAGCCAGCAGATCGCTCAGCTTGCCGGGTTCGATGGCGCCGAAGATCAGCGCCGCCCGGATAGCCACAGTAACCACATGTGTGACAGCCGTCACTGCGTGACCCAGCGGCACCACACGGAACTCAAGTCCCATTTTCACGCCGCCCTCAAGACATTGATCAATGACATCTCCCACCAGGAAGCTCATAATGCCCTTGCTCTGGTAGTCTTTCACCACATTCACCACATCGGCGGGGTCATCCGCCTTACCCAGGACCACCGCCACACCGGGGATATCGCCGGTCACCAGCGGCACGCCCAGGGAACGGATAATGGGATCGGAGACGAAACCGATCCCGGCCTCGTTGGCATACGGATCGTCACTCTCCGCATACTTCAGCGCTTCCAGGATCTCCGCCCCCACTGCTGTGGCAAGACCCGCGTTCAGTGCCTGACCCAGATCCTCCTGATCCGTGATCAGGCTCTTCAGCACACCCACACAGGCAGGCAGATCGCCCAGCGTCTTCACCTTCACGCCCGTCGCCGAATAAATCGTGGGCAGAAAATACGCCGTATCCGGGAAGGCGATTGCCTTATCCGCGCCGTATTTGGCGATGGCATCATTCACCGCGCCTTCTGTCAGACCGGCCACCGCATGGGAGCCGCCGTAGATTAAATCTGTCAATACGCTCATCTTTTTTCCTCCTGCATTGATAGATCACGGGAGCGGGACAAATCCCGCCCCCGGTTGCCGTGAAATCCCCCGGCGGGGGATTTCTGATATTCGCAGAGAGCCCCCGGCATACGGAGGCTCTCGGAAGTTCTCTTACAGTTCCAGATAGGAATCAGCGTACAGAGTATTGTTCTTCAGCACATCACAGGACTTGATGGTCTCCATGAGGCGAAGATCGCAGGGGTTCACGATGGCAGAGGTCAGCCCCTGCATCATGGCCATTGCCACCATGGCAGAGTCCATGATGGGGCGGATATGCTTAGGCATACCATTGGAGTTATTGGACAGACCGCCGGTGGAGTTCAGACCCATCTCACTGAACATCTTGATGGCTTCCAGAACCTCCATCTGCTTGTCCTGCATTCCCTTAACCACCAGGAACAGCGGATCAAACCACAGATCCTCGGCTTCCATACCCAGCTCCATGCCTCTCTCCAGCATGTTCTGGCAGTGCATCATACGCTCATCGTTGTCCGCCGCGATACCGTGAGCAGAGCACAGCGCAATAACGATGGCGTCGTTCGCCGCCGCCAGGTCGATGTTCTCGATACGGTCTCCCGCGTCCGCGGAGTTCACGATGGGCTTACCCTTGGAGCGGTTATAGACGGAGATACCGGCTTCAATGGCTTTCTTATTGGCCGTATCCAGGCACAGAGGTACATTGTCAAAATTGCCCTGCAGCAGTTCCACGGCCCACTTCATCAGTTCCTCGCCGTCCTTCTCTGCCGGTCCGATGTTCACGTCCAGGTAGGTTGCCCCCGCATCCAGCTGTTCCTTGGCACGCTTCAGAATCGGCTCGGGATTCCTGGTGGCCATCGCCTCACGGATGGAGGGGGAGATGCAGTGAATACGCTCACCAATCGTAATAAATCTTGCCATTTTTTTATCTCCTTTGGATGATTTATAATTCTGCGGATCACTCCGCGTTATCTGCTATTTGAACTCCTTAAGGAACTGAACCAGCTCGACGGCCTCACGGGTACCCACGATGACATTCCAGTCAGGCAGCTTCTCCTGCACCTCACCCTTCAGGACTGCGACCTTGCCGGGCAGGATCAGGGTACGGTTCTTAATCCTGGAGCCGATGTCCGCCTCCTTGATGAACTTGGCAATCGTGGAGGCGCTGAGCTTCCCGGCCGCCCAGGCCGTCAGCACGGAGTAGCCGCCCGCGTCGCTGATGAGCAGGTTCACGGGAACGCCGGAGCGCTCGATCTCGCCGGACACCAGGAAATAGGTCAGAGCGAAATCCACCGTGATAACACAGGGAGAGTCCTCGGTCGCCCCGTTCAGCGGATAGATGCCGGGATCGACCTTCATGGGCTTCTGCGGGTCGGTAAAAACGTTCTGCCGCAGACCGAACAAAGGCAGCGCCTGTGCGTAGGACATGGACTCCATGACGATGATCGAGCCGTAACGCATGGTGAACAGAGAAGCCAGCGCTGTCTGCATCGCCTGATCTCCAGGCGCCAGCGCGGCTGTATTGACAAGCACCGGATAACCGAAGGTCCGGTCCGTATTCTTCACAGCGGCGCGGCGAATCTGCACGGTTTCCGCGAAAGCTTCTTTGACAGAAGCAGTGGAAGCATTGAGAATCAGGTTCTTATTGCCCATCTTCTCGATCTTTGCGGTCAGATCATACAGAGCATCCAGACCCTCCGCCTTCACTCCCAGAACCACGCCGTATTTGCCGGCCAGCTCATTCATCTTCTCCACGTTCTCCGCGTTGGCTCCGTTGAGCACGGGCTTCGCGTCCTTAATGGCTTCCAGAGCGGCCTCGGCGCAGACCGGGCAGTCAACATCCAGGATCACCTGACGTCCGGTGGCCGCCGCCTTCTTCGCCATTTCCACAAACACATCGGTGTCGCCGTCATGCTTCACGAAAACGAATTCCGCGTACTCTCTCTCTCCGATGCGCTCGTAATCAACCTTTTTCAGTTCCTCAAATACCTCATCGGCATTCTCCTGCGTATCAGACACGGAGACCGCATACAGCGTCTTGCTGACGAAGGTCTTCTCGTGACGGTACATCACCGTCTCTCCGCCCATGGACAGATCGCCCACTTTGATGGTCTTCATGGGCGGCGCCGTGGCCTCAGACAGCTTCGCGATCACATCTGCGCCCATGTAAGGACACTTCTCGATCGGCAGAGCCCCGGCCGCAACCTTCATGGAGAAAGCCATACAGGTCGGCACACCGCACTCCTTGCAGTTCTTCTTGGGCGACATCTTAAATATATCAATACCTTTTAATGCCATCTTCTTTTCCCTCCTTCAGACTCACATCAGCTCACGGATCAGCCGGGATACTGTAGCGACAGACTGAGGGTGTCTCAGAATCACGCCGTTGGATCCGGCCGCCAGAACAGCAGCAGCAGTGGCAACTTCCATATCGATCCCGCGCGTCTCACGGTCTCCCCACTCAGGGATATCCGCTTCCTCGGTCACGGACTCCTTCACGCCCCAGGTCTCGGAGGCGACAGGAGTGATGATCGGCATCTGAAGGGTGGTATCATTCTGACCCAGAGCCGCCAGGCGGATACGCTCCAATGTGGAAACCACGTACTCGAAGCCGTAACCGGCAGTGGCCGTGCCGGGATTCATAACGATGCTGTCGCCGCTCACACCCAGCTGGGTGATGAGGATGTTCAGCTGCTTGGCAAGGTTGATGTCTACGGAGGACTCAGCGCCCACCTTCTGGTTGTAGGCCAGACCGGCGGCCGCACCCACACCCTTGTAATTCTCTTCCTTGGCGGCCAGCACCAGGATGTTCTTCCCGGCCAGCGCCTCGGCGCATTTCTCAAAAAGCTGCGCATCCTTCTCGTTGTTCTTGCAGCCCATGATCACGAGGGGCAGATCCACGCTGTCAGCCACTTCCTTCGCGGCGGCCACGCAGTCCTCCACCGGCGTATCCGCGCCGTTGGGATCCGCGCTCTCAAAGCGCAGGCACAGGAAATCCGCGCCCTCCATGGCAGCAGCCTTCTTCGCCTGCTCCGCCATGGTGTCACATCCGGCATAGAAGGCCTTCAGGCCCTCCGGCGCATCCGCGTACCCGGTATCCACGATCTCCACACCCACTTTGGGCGCGTTCTCGATCGGACCGTCAAAGCTGTACAGCGGCATCACGGACTCGCCGCCCAGGACGATCTTCCGGTCACCGGTGCCAATCTCGACCGTCTTGATGGCAGCCGAAAACTTCTGAGGTGTTTTCTTGAATGGCATTTTCATTACTCCTTTACTGCTATACTCTCTATACATGAGCGGTTCTGTCCTCAGGGACAGATGCGCGCCGGACTCTTTGGGATCCGCCCGGCACGCCGCCTGTTAAGCTAAATAAAATCTGACATTATAATTTATAAGTATAATAATACCTCTCCCGCCCGGATTCGTCAACAAACTGTCAAACAAAAATCCGGACATTTGTGGGAAAACTTCTTACATCAGAGGGTCCAGACCCAGGGCCGGATGTCCGACTCCGGAGAGGAATTCCACCAGAGTCTCGGGATCCTCGGCCACCGTCTCATCACCGATCATGGAGGTGAAGTCCTCGATGCCGTAGAGCTCTTTCGCCGTCGCGTTGAGCTTGTCCGCCACCTGATCCTTCAGCGCCTTGGGCAGCCACACGATGCGCTGCACGCCGCCCTCAGCCTTCATGAACTTCTTAGAGGCGATAAAGTGCTTGCCGTGACCCATGAAGCCGGGCGTCTGCACGCCGCCGCCGGTCATGGAAGCCATCTCGGAGAAGGTCATGCCCAGAGGGGTCATGCCCGTATGCTCACGGTTCACGATGACCACACCGTTGGAGAAGGGCTCGATGCCGCAGATACATTCAAAGCATCCGCAGGACGTCATCGGATCCTCCATGATGGAGTACAGGGAAATGTTGTCCAGCGCGCCCTGCGAGTATTTCGCCACGGCTTCGTTGACCGCTTCCCATTTGCCCAGATTCTCGTCGATGACGCCGGTCTTCGGCACCACCTGGCAGGGACCGGAGGGATCCAGCTCGTTGGTTGCCTTGGCATCCAGCCACGACACAGCGCCGCACAGGCCCAGCCGCTCAGGCGTGACGATGCATACATGGGACGGGGAGAAGGCCTGGCACATGATGCAGGTGTAGAACTGATCCACCGTCTCGTCGGTCAGGGAGAGCAGGCGGGCGTCGCGCTTGTCGAAGACCTCATTGGCCTCCTTCCGCAGCGCCGTCACCTTCTCAGGATCTGTCACCACCGTCACCTGGCACTTATCCACCACCGCGTCAAATTCGCCCTTCACCTTGGCGTACAGCACCTCGCCCAGATGCTTCGCCCGGAAACCGGCCTCGTAGGCGCTCTTGCTGACACGGATGCGGATCATATCACGCTGTCCGGTGTGCATCACGCCCTCAATGCAGTTGATATAGGCATGGAATTTGCGCTCAAACACGGACTCGAAATCGGTCTGCATCTTCTTGCCCGCCACCTCGACGATGGTCGCCAGGTTGATCTTTGCACCCACCTCGAACTCGTCAAAGTCAGGCCCGATGAGGGTGATCTTATGATCCTCCACTTCAGGGAGCTCGCGGGTCCGTACCAGCTCCAGGCAATCCTTCCGGGAGCCGTCGGCCTCGATCTGCATATCGCCGCGGCGGATGATCTCGCCCTCGAAGGCATTGGCATAGTTCACAGGGATATCCACGTTGGTGACCTTTAGCTTGATGCGGCGGGCCTCCAGAGAGGTCTCCACGAACTTCGTAGTATCGGGCTGCACGATCAGGCTCATGGGCACACGCCACATGTCATTGTCATCGTTAGTCACCACGGGGAAACCGTAGGAAATGGCGCCGGCGCCGCAGGCTACGGTCATATCATCCACGGGCTCGTAAGCATTGACCATGGCGTTGACGCGCTTAAAGGTATATTCGCGGATTCCATCATAGTCGCCGGGCGTGATGGCACCGAAGATCAGCGCCGCCCGCACCGCCACGGAAATGACATGGGACACCGCCCACAGGTCATAGCCCTCGGGCACCAACCGCACATTGAAGCCGGTCTGTACGCCCATCCGTGTCACCTGATCAATGATGCCGCCCACCAGGAACACAAAAATGCTCTTGGTCTGATAGCTCTTCACCGTCGCCACGGCCTCCTCGTCCGAGGGAGCCGATCCGATCAGCACAACGAATCCGGGGATGTCGCCGGTCACCAGCGGCACGCCGAGCTCACGGACCTCCGCGTCGGTGCAGTGTCCCCACAGGGGCGCATGGTCGTAGGGCGTCTGTCCATCCACATATTTGCAGGCCTCGATCACCTCGGCGGCACAGGCCGTGCCGATGCCGGAGGTAAAGATGTCATGGGTCTTCTTTTCGCGGGTCATCTGGGACTGAATCCAGCCCATGATATTTTTCAGCTCGCCCACGTTGGTAACCTTCTCGCCGGTCATGGCGTAGATGCAGGGCAGGTAGTAAGCGGTATCGGGGAAAGCGACCGCCGTATCGTCAGAATATCTGGCGCTGACCTCCTCCAGGGACTTCACCGCTCTCTCAACCATCTCATCCGAGCCTTTAAAAACTCTTTCAAATAATGTTGCCACGTTTGTCCTCCAAATGTCTACTTCGTTCTATCGTCTCTATGTTCAGAAATATTTTCTTATACGTCACCGTCAGGCTTCCAGCTTCGCCTTGATGGCCCGGATCTCCTCCACGGCCTCCTCATCGTAGTCGTACGGAGATTCTCCCTGGCGATCGGCATCGATGACGCGGCTGCTGTAATGCACGAAGCCCAGCAGATCCTCCGCGGGAATCCGGCTGCGGACATACTCTTCGTCCTCCGCCGAGCGCACCTTGTTGGCCACCACGCGCACCTGTTTCACGCCCAGATCTGTGGCCAGCTCCTTCACCCGCTTATAGGTCTGAATGCTGCGGGCGCCGGGCTCGATCACCACGACAAACTGGTCCATATTGGAAGCGGTCCCCCGCCCCAGATGCTCCAGACCGGCCTCCATATCCATGACGACCACATCGTCATCCTGCACCGTCAGATGGGACAGCAGCCGCTTCAGCAGGACATGCTCCGGGCAGACGCAGCCGGCCCCGGCTATATCCACAGTGCCCATAACCAGCAACTTCACGCCGTTGCAGGTCTTCGCGAAACGGTCCGGGATATCGTCCACCCGGGGCGTCATCTTGAAATACCGGACGATGCCGGAATCATCCACACCGGTCCGTTCCTTCACCAAATCCTTCATCCGCGAGACCGGCGTGATGTCCGCCAGTTCCTCCTCCGGAAATCCCAGCGCCAGGCCCAGATTGGCATCCGGATCCACATCCGCGGCCAGAACCGTCCGTCCCTCGTCCGCGTAAAGTCTTGACAGAATGGCGGCGAAGGTGGTCTTTCCCACCCCGCCTTTACCGGTTACTGCTACTTTCATTGCCAGACCTCCCCGCTCTTAGATCCCAAGTGCGGTTCTCTTGGCCTCGATGCCCTCGATAATCGAATCGCCCAGCTTGTCGACATCCAGCTCCACGTGGTAGCAGGCGCCGACCCAGTCCTTCAGGCCGCCCTGCAGCAGGCCATCCACCTTACTGGAGCCCTTCGTCTGCGGATAAACACCCAGATATGTATCCAGACCGGTCGCCACAACGTAGTTACCGATGGAAACCGCTTTCTCCGACATCCACTCCGGTGCGCAGCCCACGACCGGCATCTTGTTGATATCCCAGCCGGAATCCTTCGACATATTGGCGACAAGAACCATCATACGGCTGATATCCACGCAGGAACCCATATGCAGCACGGGCGGGATGTCCGCCAGCTCACAGACTCTCCGCAGACCGTCGCCACAGAATTTCTTCGCTTCCTTGCTCATCAGGCCGGCCTTGGCCGCTGCCTGCGCCGAACAGCCGGAAAGCACCAGCACGATATCGTTGGCCAGCAGCTTCTTCATCAGCTCGATATGCGCATAATCATGGCGGACCTTGGGGTTATTGCATCCCACCATGGCCACCGCGCCCCGGATAACACCGGAATTGATGCACTCGATCAGCGGCCTGGTCGAACCGGTCTCATCCACAAAGCTGTTCGTAACCGTATCCAGCGTCTTGACGATGCTCTCATAGGAATAGCCCACCGTGGCCTTCTGCTTCATCTTCGGGATATAGACCAGATCCTTCTTACGGTTGGGGAAATTCTCCACGGCCATCCGCACGATCTTCTCCGCATTCTCCCCGGCATTTTCCGAATTAAAATGAATGAAATCAGAGTCAGGCATGCGGGCGATCTCGGACGTCGTAATAAACTTGGTATGGAAGCATTTGCTCAGCGGTCCCAGCGCAGGGAAGATACACTGCACGTCTACTACGATGGCCTCACAGGCGCCGGTCAGCACCACATTTTCCTGGGAAAGGAAGTTTCCGGCCATGGGAATCCCATGACGCATGGCCACTTCATTGGAAGTACAGCAGACACCGGCGATGTTGATGCCCTTCGCGCCCACGGACTTCGCCAGCGCGATCATTTCCGGTTTCTCGGAGTACTCCACGATCATCTCCGACAGGGACGGATCATGACCATGAACAATAATATTCACCATATCCTCTTCCATAACGCCCAGGTTCGCTTCCGTATCCTGCGGCATCGGAGTACCGAACATCACATCAGAGAACTCCGTTCCCATCATGGAACCGCCCCAGCCGTCGCTGAGTCCGCAGCGCAGGCTCTGACGCACCAGCGCCTCCGGCTCGGAGGAACATCCCATATGCGTCATATGCATGGCGCAGGACACCTCCCGGTCGATGGCGCGGGGTTCGATATTTTCCCGCTTCCAGATCTCCTGGGTCTTCTCCGGCGCCCTCTTCAGGAAACGCTGCGTTCCGAAGGGTTTACCGTACTCCATCAGGCCGGTCTCCGCCACCTCATGGGCAATGTCATAAATATCCCGGTTCTCCGTAGGGATATCCCACTCCGCGGCGATCTTTTTCAGTTTCTCCGGATCCTTCACCTTGTAGTTGCCGTCCTCGCTGGTCAGATACAGCGTGTGGCAGATCTCGCGGCCGTGATCCGAATGCGTGGCCGCGCCGCCCGCTGTGAAGCGCAGGAAATTCCGGCCTACGATTCCGTGTACATCGCAGCCGCAGATACCGCGGGGCGCCTTGGGCGTGATCCGGCAGGGTCCCATGGTGCAGATCCGACAGCAGGTTCCTTCCTCGCCGAACTTACAGTGGCTGCCCTGATTCTTGGCACGCTGCTGCCAGGAATCCGCCCCCACCTTCTGACCGGTCTCCAGAAGTTTCGCTGTCTCCGCTTCCATTTCTTCGAGTGTTGTCAGCATGAACTCTTCCATACGTCCTCCTATTACCTCTATACTCTCTTTATCTCAGGAACTATGGGAAACGGCAAACAAATCTGCCGTTTCCCATAAACCTTTTACAGATTTAATTGATCCAGCAGTTTTGTCAGTTCCCGCCGTACCGACGCATCGTCCGGGATCTGTACGGTCGGTTTTCCGGCACAATCATACTCGTACACCATCTCATCCTGAGGCAGAACGCCCAGCAGGTCCAGTCCCTGCCGTTCAATCTCTTCGAGGATACCGGGGTTCAGCTCCCCGGCCGGCGCCCGGTTGACGATGAGTTTGATGTCCTTCACATCCATCTGCACTTCCTTCGCCAGCTTCGCGATCCGTCCCACCGCCTGGATCCCGCGGCGCGAACAGTCGCTGACCAGAATAAACAGATCCACCTTCGGGAGAATCCCGCGGCTGATGTGCTCCATCCCCGCTTCATTGTCCACCACCATGTAGGTATAGTTGCCCACGAGCTTGGCCACCTCATGCTGCAGAAGACCGTTGACATAGCAATAACATCCTGCGCCCTGGGTTCTCCCCATGACCAGCATGTCATAGTCGTCCTCCTCAATGAGAGCGGAACTGAATTTGAAATTCATGTAGTCCTGCTTGGACATCGACGGAGGAATCGGATTCACCGACGCCGTCTCAGCCCGGGCGACCTCCTCGCGGATGTCTCCCAGCGTCATCTCCACCTCGACGCCCAGCACCTCGTTCAGATTGGAGTTGGCGTCGGCGTCCACCGCAAGAATCGGCCCCGCCTTCTTCCTGCACAGATAATCAATCAGGAAGCCGCAGGTCGTTGTCTTCCCTACGCCTCCCTTGCCGGCTACCGCAATGGTATAAGCCATAGTTTAAATCCCTCCTACTTGTTAAACTTCTATCTTGATCGATACGTTTTTGTCAAAGTCTCCTGCACGCTCCCGTGCCTGGATCTGACACCGGAACATTTCGCTCTGCCGGAGACTTCGAAGTTCAGATTTCCGAGAAGGTGAATCGCTGCCGCAGCCCGGCCACCTCCACCTCATACTGTATCACACCGTCGGGAGAAACGCTTTTTTCGATCTGCGCCTGCTTCTCCTGAAAAAGAGAGCGGATATAGGCATCCGTATCATCCAGGGTCTTCTCCTCGAAAAAGACATCCCGCATCTGATTGTTAGCGCACTCATTAAAGATCTCACGAACCATCTCGTACTCTTTCACAGGATCCCCTCCCCCCGATTCGTGACTTTCCGTTTTTGACTGATACCATGGATTGCTCCACGCTGAGCACTTTCCGCCCCTAATAATATCAGTTTCCTACATTTTTATCAATAAAAAACGGCTTCCCCCGAAGGAAAAACCGTCTTTTCATACAATTTGTCAGTTATACGACTCCGTTCTGTCGTCCGATCGCCTTACGCGCACCGGATCACAACGACGTTCTTCACCAGATCCACGGTGCTCAGCTCGCCGTCCACTTCGATCTCCTCGCCCAAAATGTCTGTCAATACGACTTTTTTGTCTCGAAAACCGATGGTGCTGACGAATTTGCACACCAGATTCTCCGGTGTCTGCGTGTTTTTATACGCGGCAGCCAGACACATGTTCCTCGCCTCCTGTCCAAGAATTTTACTCCTGACACTTTGCAGGATAAAAGCAATTTTTTAATCACACAGCTCCATAAATTTACGCTGCGGACAGTGCTCTGAATAAAAGCTGACCGTTCCGCAGGAGATTACTCTTTCAACAGTGCGAACGCTGCCCGAAGCTTGAGATTCCCTTCTTTAAAATCTACGATACTTCCCTCGATCTCCTCCGCCACCTGAAAAAGCTCCAGGCCACGCATGGTTTCGGCCAGTTCAGCCAGCTCCTCGGCGTGATGCTCATTATGAGCCACCATATAGCCCAGAAGAGCCACCGCCTCCTCCCGGCTGGAGGAAGACGCGTCCAGGTCGTGATGGTGATGATGGTGCGCGGAATGTACATCGTGTCCGTCGTGCATGATATGCCTCCTTCTCATGATTCCGGATCCCGCCCTGCTCCGGGCGCCACCGGCCTCTCTGTTCCCAAGTATAGCACAGCGTCCGAAAATGTGAACCCCCCGGGGGGCTTTTTCACCGATTTGTCAGGCGAAGGCGCTGAGCTTCCTCTCCAGTCCCTCCTCGATCTTCGCATAGGGACGAATGTGATTAATGATCTCCTGGTTCATGGTCCAGAGCCCGTCCAGATACTGATTGGGCAGGAAGCTCTTCCCCTGCACCGTATAAGTCACCGGACACTGTGCCCGGAAATTCATATCCTTGTAGGCAGCCTCTTCGAAGTCCTTCCAGGGAAGCACCGTCGTGCTTTTCCCCACCTGAATCTCCAGAGCCTCGCCCGTCACGCGATAGGTCGTACTGTTTTGAATCTTGTCCGCCCCCCAGCGGACAACGACGATCATCAGGGCCTCGATCAGGAGAAAGAGCGCTACCAGCGGCGCTCCGTCCAGCCAGGGAAAAGCCTCCACCATCACATAATCATAGATAAAATAAAAACAGAAGATCACCAGACTGGCCAGCACATACAGAATATTCCGGTACCGGATCAGCCGCTTCCCCATCTTATAGGTCTTCGTCGCAGCCATTTCGCCGCCTCCTCCTTCAAACAGACATGTCCTTCCCCGGCGTCCGGGGAAGGCGCCGGAAGAGACATGTTCCTGTATCTCTACAGCTTTTTGATTCTCTCAATCGCTGCCAGAGTATTCTCATAGCTTCCAAACGCCGTCAGGCGCAGATATCCTTCACCGTGCGGACCAAAACCGGAACCGGGCGTCCCTACCACGTTCGCCGTCTCCAGTAAGTAGTCAAAGAACTCCCAGGAGGACATTCCCTTCGGCGTCCGCAGCCAGATGTACGGGGCATTCACACCGCCGGACACCGTATAGCCTGCGGCAGACAGTCCCTCGCGGATCACACGGGCATTGTTCATATAATACGCCACCTGCTCCTGCGTCTGTGCCCGCCCCTCCGGAGAGTACACGGCCGCTCCGGCCTTCTGGATCACATAGGAAACGCCGTTAAACTTGATCTCCTGATGCTTCAGCCACAGCTGATTCAGGGACACATCGCCGCACTTCAACTCCCGCGGCACCACGGTGAATCCCAGACGAACGCCGGTGAAACCGGCATTCTTGGAAAAGCTGCGCATCTCGATGGCGCACTCCTTCGCTCCTTCGCACTCATAGATGGTGTGCGGGACATCCGGCTCGGAGATATACGCCTCATAAGCCGCGTCATAAATGATCACCGCACCGATCTTTCGCGCATAATCGACCCATTCCTGCAGACGATCCTTCGTCACCGTCGCTCCGGTCGGATTGTTCGGGAAACACAGATAGATCATATCCGGCTGTTCCTGCGGGAATTCCGGCGCAAATCCATTTTCCGCGGTACAGGGCATATAGATCAGATTGCTCCAGCGCCCCTCGTCATTCAGCCAGTCGCCGCTGCGGCCCACCAGCGCATTGGAATCCACATACACCGGATATACCGGGTCGCATACAGCCACCTTATTTCTCAGACTGAAAATATCTCCCAGATCTGCCGAATCACACTTGGCGCCGTCATTGACGAAAATCTCATCCATGCCGATGTCCACGCCCCGCGCCCGGTAGTCTCCCGCCACGATTGCTTCCCGCAAAAAGGCAAAACCCTCGTAATCCGGATAGCCGTGGAACGTCTCCGCCTGCCCCATCTCTCCGGCCGCCTCCTGCATGGCGGTCACGATGGCCGGCGCCAGAGGCTGGGTCACGTCTCCGATTCCCAGGCGGATGATCTTCTTCTCCGGATGCGCCTCCTGGTAAGCCTTCACCTTGCGGCCGATGGTTGCGAACAGATAGCTGCCCGGCAGCTTCGCGTAATTTTCATTGACTTGGAACATGCGTGTTCCCTCCTGTCTATGGTATAGTTCCTGCACTTCTCCTGTCAATCTGTTTCATTATTCCTGCGCGCCGCTGATCCGATGGATGAAAAGACCGCTGGCAAGCTTCGGTTCGAACCAGGTAGATTTGGGCGGCATCAGCCGATCCGCATCCGCCACAGCGAAAAGCTCGCGAATCGAAGTCGGATGCAGTGCAAAAGCGATCCGCATCTCCTCCCGGCAGCGCTCCTCCAGCGCCCGGAAGCCCCGAATGCCGCCGATGAAATCCAGCCGCGGATCTGTCCGGGGATCCTCTACCCCCAGAACCGGCCCCAGCAGATAGTTCTGCAGCAGAGACACATCCAGTCCCTCCACCGGATCCTGCGAAAGGATCTTTTTCCGGGCAGATAACATGTACCATCAGCCATCCAGATACATGCCGAAAATACCCTTGAATTTCGGATAGAAGGCGGTGGTCCCGACGGGGCGCACATCGAAGGATTCCTCGACCCGCGCCAGAAATTCTCCCGTCCCCAGTCCGTTCAGATCGCTCAGCACCCGATTGTAAGCAAGGATCTGCAGCTCATCTTCAGGAAACACGGCGCAGAGGAAATAATTAAAGGGTTCCTCTCCGGTATAATCCGGGTTCGCCTTCCGCATCTTCTCGCAGACACGGGCCGCCGCAAAGGCACGGTGATGTCCGTCTGCGATATAAACCGGCCCAAGGCTGGCGATCTTCCGTTCCAGCGAAGCCACGATCGCCGGATCCGAGAGCTTCCACACCCGATGTCCGACGCCTTCCTCCGAAGTAAACGAATACAGAGGCGCCCGCAGCTTAGCGTGAGCCAGTGTATTTGTAATCTCCGGGGAAGAATGGCTGGCCAGAAACACCGGCCCGGTCTGCGCCGCGCAGGCCTCAATGTGGCGGGTCCGGTCCTCCAGCTTCTTTGTCCGCACCGCCTCGTGCGCCTTCACCTGGTGATTCCAGTAGTCATCCACCGAAGCGCACCCCACCAGACCGGTCTGCTGATGCGCGCCCACGGATACTTCATATATATAATAGGAGGGCTCCCGGTCATCCTCCAGGATTCCCTGACGGATCCAGGCCTCCAGCCGCTCTCCGGCTGCCGCATAGACCTCCGGCGCCGCGGGATCCGTCCCCGCGGGGAACTGGGTCTCCGGCCGGGTGATCGTCAGGATCGAGTGGGGATTGCGCCCCACCGCCTGCCTGGCTTCCTCCTCACTGAACACATCATAAGGCCGCGAGGCCACCACGGCCGCATTCTCCATCGTCGGCCGGATACACGAAAATGGTCTGATTACTGCCATCTTGCTGTCTCCTTCTTGCTCCTCTGCACGCTTTCACATCCGACCGGCAGCATGCGATTCCGCTGCCAATCTGTCCGGAACGCTGTGCATTCCTCAAATCGTCCGCACGTCTATCCGCGGACAACACGTACCCGGTACACACCGGAAACGGCCTTCACCGCATCATAATCCGCACTCTCATCCAGGTCTGCCACAGCGTATCCATAGGCGCCCCGCATGCCTCCAAGAATATCGTCGCCCAGAAGAGCCTTCAGTCCCTCCAGCGCGTCCGTGTCCTTATAAAAAATGCCAAGCCGGACTGCCTTCGCTGGTACGCCCTTGTCGACGCGCGGGAACGTGACGGAATTGATGATATTTCCGTTCTCCACATAATTGCGGATCTCTTCAACCGCCATGACCGCGCAGTTCTCCTCCGACTCCTCCGTGGAAGCGCCCAGGTGAGGCGTGACGATGCAGTTCTCCATCGCCAGGGTATTGGGATTGGCGAAATCGCAGAGATAGCGCTTCACCTTGCCGCTCTTCAGCGCCTCCGCCAGATCCGCCTCCTGCACCAGCAGATCCCGGGCATAGTTCAGGATCACCACACCGTCCTTCATCTTCGCGATGGCCGCGGCATCGATCATCTCCCGGGTATCCGGCAGCAGCGGCACATGAAGCGTGATATAATCGCTGACCGCGAAAATGTCATCCAGGTTCTTTGTCATCTTCACGTCCTGCAGATCCAGATAAGGATCATAGCCCAGCACCTGCATACCCAGAGCCTCGGCCGTCTTCGCCAGCTTATAACCGATCGCGCCCAGACCGATGATTCCCAGCGTCTTGCCGGCGATCTCACAGCCTGCGAACTTCTTCTTCTCTTTCTCCGCGGCCTTGGAGACATCCGGATTCTCCCGGTTGGCCCGGCCCCACTCCACACCGCCAATGATATCGCGGGACGCCAGCAGCATTCCCGCCAGCACCAGCTCCTTCACCGCGTTGGCGTTCGCGCCGGGCGCATTAAACACCACGATGCCCCGCTCCGCGCACTTCTCCAGCGGAATATTATTCACACCGGCTCCGGCCCGCGCGATCGCGAGCAGAGATTCCGGCAGCTCTGCCTCATGCATGGATGCGCTGCGCACCAGAACGGCATCCGCCTCCGCCAGCTCGTCGGTCAGCACATACTCCTCTCCCAGCAGGTCGGTCCCCTTGCTGGAAATATTATTCAGGCAGCACACCTTTTTCATTTGAAATAACCTCCTTACGAACAGCCTCTGTAAACCGACACAGCCCCCCGTAAACGTCATCAGAGAGTCTTACTTCACTGCGCCGTCACGGGATTTTACACAAAACATCCGGGAAACAGAGGTTTTCTCACGTTTTTTTCACGCCTTATCATAGTATAATCGCCGCCTTCCGTCAACACGGATTCCGATGCGTTTTTCGTTTTTTCATATTTCTTTTATATTTTATGGTACACGAGGCCAATGATCAGGCGCAGAATACTCCCGAATTTGACAGAGATTTCTTCTTATGGTATGGTAAACGCGAATATATCTCCTGCTTCGGCGGGATAAAATTTGTTCTATGCAAAGGAGACAACACGATGTTACAGGTTACCAGCACGGACAAGGCTCCCGCAGCCATCGGCCCCTATTCTCAGGCCATCGAGTACAACGGCATTCTCTTCACCTCCGGTCAGGTGCCCCTTGATCCCGCCACCGGCGCAGTGGTCGGCAGCGACATCACCGAACAGGCTGAACAGGTCATGAAGAACCTGGGCGCGATCCTCGAGGCAAATGATCTCGACTATACGGCCGCCATCAAGACCACCTGCTTCCTTGCTGACATGGCGGACTTCGCTGCCTTCAACGAGGTCTACGGCCGGTATTTCACCAGCAAGCCCGCCCGCTCCTGCGTGGCAGTAAAGACTCTTCCCAAGAATGTGCTCTGCGAGGTAGAGGTCATCGCCGCGAAGGAGTGACACGTCTGCTGCCATTCGTGGAATCCTCTGAAAACGAGGATTGAGAAGGAGACAGCTATTTTGCTCCATACCCGCCATGCAGGGCGCGTCCGGTGTCAGCCGGAAAATACCTTGCGCGCCCTGCGCATAACGCATCCCGGGCGGTGCAGCCTTTCATATACGTGAAAGACTGCACCGCCCGGGATGCGTTTTATACACACGTCTATAGCCATAATTCAGGAACTACGCCGTCTGTCCCACGCAGTTCCGGGCATTTTTCGGCGAAAATGCATCTCTACTCTTGCATCTCCGACTCTGTCCCGGCCAGGATCCGTCCCATATTTTCCACCAGGAATTCCTGCGCCGAAAATCAGAGCCGTATCACTTCCGGTTCATGACTGAACGAGGAAATGGTCGCCGTGCCGTCCTTAAAATAATACACGGCCGTATTGCCGTCCGGCCCCGTTGTATACATATTGCGAAGATGGGGGTAAGCATCCAGCATGGACTCCTGCGCTTCTTTCCTGTCGTCAAGAACCAGGGTGCCGCACAGCCTGATCCATTCATCCCCAAGCATCGCGCAGATCTCTACGTTGGGATTCGCCGCGATCTGCTTCGCCACATCCTTTGTCTTTCCTGTCTGAATATACAGTTTGTCTTCAAAAACATGAACCGTCCCAAACGGGCGAACTCTCGGCTGCCCATTTTCATCTGTCGCCAGATAATAAGTTCCCGCCTTCTTCAAAAAATCATATACCCTGTTCATCTGTGTCCTCCTTTTTTTATATACAATCCTGCAAAGCAGTTTGTTACAGCTCGTTTTCTCTGTTTGCCGGCGGCATAAATTCCGGTTTTTGTTCCATCCGTTTCTTCCCCATAGATATTGTGCGCCTCAGTACTCCCGGAGCACCAGTTCTGTAATGCCCGGATTCTCCCCCTCTTTCATTCTCTATTTTGCCTACAGCCTGCTCTTTTGTCAAGCCATGGACGTCCAATTCTATAACAGGTAATTGCATTTTGTCTGAAAATCCCACTCTGAAACCACCCATATTTCCAAAAAGAGCGCTTCCGGAAATTCTTAACAGCCCGGGAATACGCTCTTTTTCATGTTCTATATTTTATTCCGCCTTAATCGTTACACTGCAATTCGGCTCTTAAGCAGTGTTTCCTCAAACGCCATCTTCTCCGGAAAATTCAGCAGGAGCAAACTCTGCATGGCCTGCAATAAATATCTCGGCATGGAGCAAGAGAGTCCAGAGAAACTCCCTTAAACACTTTCTTGACTGCGTTTTCTTTTTTTACAACTGTTTTCTTATACCTTGTATTCAAAAGCGATGTCGCCCCTGACGTACTCATAGTTGTCCAGTTTAATCTCCTTAAAGCCGAACTTTTCATAAATGTGCAGGGCAGGTTTCAGCTTGCTGTTGGAAAGAATAAACAGTCGCTGTGCGCCATGTTTCAGCGCCCAGTCCATACAAGCCTTGAATACTGCGCTGCCTGCACCCTTATGCGGGAGATGCCTGTTTGAACCAAGTTTGCAGATTTCCCATGTCACTCCTTCCATCGGCATCGCCATGCAGGCGGCGAGAGCTGTATCGTTTTCCACGGCAAAGAAAATCATCGCACCGTTCTGTAATTCCTCATCGATTTTATCAAAGGTTTCTTTGTCGTGTTCCTCCAGAAAACCAAAATTGGAAATAATCCAATCCGTGTTGAAATCAATAAAATCCTGCCTGTAGCGCTCTTCAAACGGAATAATTTTCATGTCAGCATTCCTCTTTTCCAAGAATTGAAATAACCGTATCAAGTGCGGCGGACAAAGCGTTACATTCGACCTGGTCTAACCCCGATATTTGAGATGTAATCCGGCTGTTCGTCAATGCAATCAAATTATCAGTTTCCGCATCTCCAAGTTCAGTAAGGGTAAGTTTACCGGCCCTTTTATCTCCGTCACACCTGTTTTTTTCCACAAGTCCTTTTGCGGAAAAACGACGGACGATCCTGCTCAGATAGCTCTTGTCAATATGCAGAGTTTTTACAATATCACTCTGCAGGCATCCACTGTGATTCTTTATCTCGAAAAGGACTCTTGTTTCTGTTACCGAGTAATCGCTGCCGAGATAGTTAGAACTCAACAACTCCATCCGTACAGTATAAAAACGGTTGAACGCTCTGATTTTATTACATACCTCATCATACATATTCATATGATTATGCCTCCGATATTGGTTGACTATGTCCACTGGATAATGTAGCAAAATTTGTGGACAATGTCAACCACCTTTAAAGCATTTATGTGCCAGTTTCCACACCATAATCAGCACAAATTTCAGTGCTGATATTTGTACAATTTATACCTCCGATTGTTCTTGCTTTTATCGCCCGTCAGAGTGATTAATCTCCATCGCCTCTCTCCAGTAACGTGACACACTCGCAATGACACGAGAAAACGATATTGATGTCACATGCAGCTCGGGTGTCTGCGCAAACATATCGAAGGGCATTTTTTTACCATTTGACCGTGTGGCATAACATATACGCCGTTTTTTGCCCGTTTTGAGGCATTTTGGCGCATATGGGTGTTATCGCGAACATATCCACTTCTTCTGTTCACACTTCCATTGAAGCCATCCTTTCACAATTTCCTGATTTTTACAAATATCTTGCCAATTATTATGCCCACAAAACTTTACATGCGAGCATAAATCATTCAACCGTATCCTAATATACTCAAGCTTTTCTTGACGTTTCCTCTGTCTTCTCCTTTTCTAATTTTTCTAATTTTACGCAGACTTCGCAATGCACCCCCATCGGGAACATGTCCACCGGCTGCACTTTCTTCACCTGATATCCGCCTCCGCACAGCACCTTTAGATCTCTTGCCAGGGTCGCGGAATCGCAGGAGACATAGACGATCCTCTCCGGCTGCATCTGCAGCATTGTATCCAGGAGCTTTTCGTCGCAGCCCTTCCGCGGCGGGTCGACGACGATGACGTCGGCTCGGAGCTTCTCTCCCGTCTCCTTCCATACCTTTCGGTAATGTTCCGGCAGAACCTCCTCGGCCCGGCCAACGAAGAATTCCGCGTTGTCGATTCCATTTCTCACAGCGTTTTCCCGGGCGTTTTCAATGGCGGCCGGTACGATCTCGACACCGTAGACCTGTTTCGCCTGTTTCGCCAGGAACAGAGAAATGGTTCCGATGCCGCAGTAGAGGTCCCAGACGGTCTCGTTCCCGGTAAGTCCGGCAAATTCCAGGGCAGTGGCGTAGAGCTTTTCGGTTTGCACGGGGTTCACCTGATAGAAGGACAGAGGGGATATCTGATAAGAAATGTCTCCGATGCGGTCCACGATGTGACCCGGACCGTAAAGGTTGATCAGCTCCTGCCCCAGGATCACGTTATTTCTCTCCCGATTGACGTTCAGAGAAACGGACGTCATTCCGGGGATGGCGCAGAGCGCCTCCACGAGCCGGTCCGCGTGCGGCAGACAGCGTCCGTTGATGACGAGGCAGACCATGACTTCCCCTGTCGCACGGCCCTGACGCACCAGAACATGGCGCACCAGCCCCCGCCCGGTGGTCTCATTGTAGGGTTCGATCCCGAATGTCTCCATATGATCCTTCACCAGCCTCAGCACCCGATCGTTGATCTCATTTCCCAGATAGCAGTGTTCGGTCTCGATGATGCTGTGCGTGCGGCCGGCGTAAAAGCCGCAGATGATCTTGCCGTCCCGGTTTCGTCCCACCGGCACCTGAAATTTGTTCCGGTACTCCCAGGGATCCTCCATGCCAAGAACCGGGTCCACCGGAATGTCCAGGCCGCCCAGACGGCGCAGATGATTCTCCACCTTGCGGCGTTTAAAGGCCAGCTGACCGGCATAGTTCATCGCCTGCAGCTGGCAGCCGCCGCAGGGACCGGCCACGGGACAGCGGGACTCTACCCGGTCAGGGGAAGGGGTAAGGATCCGCAGCAGCTTCCCGTAACCGTATCGTTTCTTCGCTTTGATCACTTTGGCTTCTACAAGATCACCGACCACGGTGTCCTTGATAAATAACGTATATCCGTCTACCTTACCGATTCCCTCGCCCTGCTCGGTCATGTCCTCGATCTGAACCCGGACAAGCATATTCTTCTTTATACACATGTTCTCATCCTCCTGGCAGATAACTCCCCTGTTCCCTGTTCATATAATGCCTGGGACCAAATTATTTACTCCGGCTGATTCACAGATTGCTCCATGCTCATGCAGCCACGCAAGCCTCTGAACTGACAACGGCGCGCCGGGTTCTCCACTCCCAACGCGCCGCCAACATCCATTCTTTTTACATCACAGAGCACATTCTCTGCCATATTCTGCTCCGATCCATACATCTATTCACTGTAACGCGACGACACGCCCCTCACTGACTGGTCTTGCGGATATTTGTCTCCAGCAGCCTCTGATACCCCAGCCAGTCCGTGTCGTTGAGAGCGCCGGAGAGGAGCTCACTCATGGTCTCCAGCTTCGCATCCGTGTTATCGGCATGGTGCAGGGCGATTGCCTCGATCAGCGCCGGTTTCTTAGGCGAGCCGTATTCCAGCTCCCCGTGATGGGAGAGGATCAGGTGTCCCAGCTCCGAAGCCTTACGGGGCGGAAACCCCGGAATCGTCGCAATCCGCTCCATGACCATCTGATAACCGATAACGATATGCCCCAGCAGCTGGCCGTCGTCGGTATAATCATTTTGCGGGAAGGACGCCAGTTCGCGCAGCTTACCGATGTCGTGGCACAGCGCCCCGGTGATCAGGAGATCGCGGTTCAGCGCCGGATACTGCCGGCAGTAGAAATCACACAGCTCCGTCACCCGCAGGGTATGCTGCAGCAGCCCGCCCAGGAAGCTGTGGTGGACGCTCTTCGCCGCCGAATGCGCGACAAATTCCTGAATAAATGCCTTGTCCTCCACGAAGAAGGAGGCCGCCAGCGCATGCAGCGACTCATCCTGAATGCTGTCCACCAGCTTCACAAGCTTCTGATACATTTCCTTCCGATCATACGGCGAGGTGGGCAGATAATCAACCGGATTGTACTCCCCCTCCCGCGCCAGACGGATCCGGCGGATGTTCAGTTGCAGGCTCCCCTGAAAGCTGGTCACGTCTCCGTCGATGTGAATGTACTGCATGGCCTCGAAATGGTCGATGCCGCTGCTCAGGTCCCACACCTTGCCGTCCACGGTACCCGTCTTATCCTGAAGCAGCAGGGAATAATACGATTTCCCGATCTTGGTCCTGGCATTTACTTTATTCTTACACAGGTAGATATCGGAAATCCGATCTCCCTCCCGCATGGTCTCAATCCATCTCATTTTCTCATCCTTCCTGTGCGCGGTTTACTCTGTCGGCCCGGCCTGCCTTTTCCACGGCGCCGACTCCATTTCTCCGCTCACTTTCCCTATCTCTCCCCCAGCTTCACCTGGAAATCCTGCTCCACATAACCGTTCCGGCTGCTGCGCATGACCGTAACGGTCACGGTATCCCCCGGCTCATATTCCGCCAGCGTATCCTGCAGCCCGCTAAGCGTGGTGATCGTCTCCTCCCCGATCTCCACCAGGATATCGCCGTTCTGCAGTCCCGCTTCGTAGGCCGCGCCGCCGCTGACACAGCTGGAAATATACAGTCCCTGCGGCAGCTGCCGTTCCTCGGCGAGCGATGCCGTCACCACCTGCACCTGTACGCCCAGGCAGGCCATCGACTCCCCATTGGAAATGCGCTCTATATAGCCCTTGATATCGGAAATGGACATGGCCGCCAGCATATTCCCCGTGTCGTCCGAGCTGTAGTCCTGCGTGATCCATCCGACCACCTCGCCGTCCAGATTCACCAGGATCCCCGTCGCCTCGCTGCTGCCGGCAATGTCGGTCTGAATCAGCTGGAAATTCATATCGATTCCCTGCTGAGAGGTATTAATATAGGAAATAATGCCCCAAGCCACCGACGGCACGTAGCCCATGGGATTGCCCAGCGCCACCACCGTGTCTCCGGCCTGACAGATGTAAGAATTCCCCAGCGTAACGGGCTCCACGTAAGAGAGATCTCCCTCCGACATGTCATCCAGAGAAATGCCGATCACCGCCAGTCCGGTGGTCTCATCCAGCCCCACCAGGCTCGCGCTGTATTCCGAGCTGTTGCCCAGCGTGACCAGCGCGGTCTCCGTGTCCCTCACCAGATACGTCTCTGTCAGAATCAGCATCCGGGTGCTGGACTCCGTCAGGATCAGGCCGAAGGTCTCCTGGCTGCGCACATATTCCTGCTGAAAGATATCTTCACTGGCCTGCAGAGAAGTGACCGTCACCATACTGCGGCGCAGCGAGGTGGCCATGTCGCTGACCAGCTCCGTGTAGGCGGCCTCCTCTTCGTCACTCTCGCGGGTCGACAAATAGCCCTCTACCAGCTCCTCGACCGTCTCCTTCAGCACCTCTTCATTCGCCTCGGTGGAACTCTCGCTGCTTTCCGCAGATCCTGCTTCCGCCGTCGTCTCCGCCTCCGGGCTGTCGCGGGAAATCTGAATCGCTTCCTCTGTCTCCTCTCCGGCAAACATCTCCTTCAGCCGCGGTTCGGACAGCACAAAAGTAAGCGCCGCGATCCAGCCAAATGCCACCGCCAGCACAACCAGGAGAAGCACCCGGCGCAGCCACTTTTTCTTCGAGGGCTTTTTCTCCTCAATGGTCTCACGAATAAATTTTTTTCTGGAGGAAGGTTCCGTCTCCGGCGTCCCCTTCGGTGTGTTTGAATCGGACATAGACTCAAATCTCCCTGTTTCTCCCCACGTCCCCTGAAGAGACATGTTTTTCCCGGCCGCCACCCCGTCTGTCCCTCTCATTCCGCGGCCGTGTATCTCGTTTATCCAGAAAACAGTATAATCCATATTTCAAAGTTTGTCACTTAAATCTTATGTTTCCGGGGCAAATCTTACATTTCCAAGGCCGTGAAAATGTGCTATACTGGCAACATGAATGAGAAAGCCTGCCATACACTGGAATTTACCAAGATAAAATCCCGTCTGGAGGAGCTGGCGCAGACCCCCGGCGGGAAACAGCTGTGCCGGGAACTTGCGCCGATGACCGGACTGGCGGAGATCGAAAACGCCCAGAAGGAAACCAGCGACGCCGAGATGCGTATCATCGCCAAGGGGGGCATCTCTTTTTCCGGCGTCAAAGATGTCCGCGGCTCCGTCATGCGCCTGGCGGTGGGAAGCTCTCTGACCATTTCCGAGCTTCTGGCTGTCAGCTCGCTGCTGACGGTGGCCGCCCGCGCCAAATCCTACGGGTGCAGGGAGGACCGGGAGGAACCGGATTCCCTGGAGGGGTATTTCGAGACAATCGAGCCCCTCACGCCCCTGAACCACGAGATCAAGCGCTGCATCCTCTCCCCGGAGGAGATCAGCGACGACGCCAGCCCCGGTCTGGCGAAGGTGCGCCGCAGCATGAAGGGGATCCACAACCGGATCCATGATCAGCTGAACGCCCTGGTCGTCAGCCACCGGAACTATCTGCAGGACGGCGTCGTCACCGTGCGGGATGGCCGCTACTGCATCCCGGTGAAGGCCGAATACCGGGCCCAGGTGCCCGGCCTGGTCCACGATCAGTCCGGCAGCGGCTCCACCTTCTTCGTGGAGCCCATGCCCATCGTGCGGCTGAACAACGAACTGCGTGAGCTGGAGCTTCAGGAAGCCAAGGAGATCGAGGCCGTACTGGCGGCCCTCTCGGAGCGGGTCGCCGAGAATCCCGAAGCTCTGACCGAGGATTTCCGGGTGCTGACCCATCTGGACTTCGTCTTCGCCAAGGCTCAGCTTTCACGGCAGTACAAAGGAACGGAGCCTCTCTTCAACCGGGAGCGCCGTATCCATATCAACCAGGGGCGCCATCCTCTGCTCGCGGCGAAGAAGGTCGTTCCCATTGACATCTGGCTGGGAAAGGATTTCGACCTTCTGGTCATCACGGGACCCAACACCGGCGGCAAGACCGTCACGCTGAAGACGCTGGGCCTCTTCACCCTCATGGGGCAGTCCGGGCTGCACATCCCGGCGGCGGCCGGTTCGCGGCTGGGTATCTTTCACGAGGTCTTCGCGGACATCGGCGACGAACAGAGCATCGAACAGAATCTCTCGACCTTTTCCGCCCATATGACCAACACGGTGGGAATCCTCGAGGCCGCCGACGAGCACTCCCTGGTGCTCTTCGACGAGCTGGGCGCCGGTACCGACCCCACGGAAGGCGCGGCGCTGGCCATGGCCATCCTACAGCGGCTCCACCGCCGCGGCATCCGCACCGTGGCCACCACACACTACAGTGAGCTGAAGGTCTACGCCCTGTCTACCCCGGGCGTGGAGAATGCCTCCTGCGAATTCGACGTGGCGACGCTGCGGCCCACCTACCGTCTGCTGATCGGCGTCCCCGGCAAGAGCAACGCCTTCGCCATTTCGCGCAAGCTGGGGCTCATGGAGGAGGTCATCGAGGAGGCGCAGGCCTCCATCGGCCAGCAGGACGAAGCCTTCGAGGACGTCATCGCCGGTCTGGAAGCCCAGCGGATCCAGCTGGAGAAGGATCAGAGGGAGGCCGCCCGCCTGCGGGACGAGGCCGAACGCCTGCAGCAGGAGACGGCGCGGAAGCAGAGCCGTCTCGACGAGCAGCGGGATGCCGTCCTGCGCAAGGCCCGGGAGGAGGCCCGCGATATCCTGCAGGAGGCGAAGAATTCCGCCGACAAGGCCATCCGCAATCTGAACAAACAGGGCGTCCGCGTCACCCGGGAGATGGAAGCCGAGCGCAGCCAGCTGCGGGACAAGATGGACGAGAACAACAAAAAGCTGGCCGGAAATCAGAAAAAGCGCGTACACAAGACCGCCGCCCCCGAGGATTTCCGCATCGGCGACGCCGTACATGTCATTTCCCTGAACCTGGACGGCACGGTCAGCTCTCTGCCCAACGCGAAAGGGAACCTGACTGTCCAGATGGGCATTCTCCGTTCCCAGGTCAACATCCGCGACCTGGAACTGCTTCAGGAACAAACCGTCTCCTTCGACGGGAAGAAGACAAAAAGCACCGCCAGCCAGATCAAGATGTCCAAGTCCGCCGCCGTTTCCGGGGAGCTGAACCTCATCGGCAAGACCGTCGCCGAGGCCATCCCGGAGCTGGACAAATACCTCGACGACGCCTACCTGGCCCATATGCCCTCGGTCCGCATCATCCATGGCCGCGGTACCGGCACCCTGAAGGCAGCCGTCCAGAGCTTCCTGCGCAAGGACAAGCACCGCGTCGCCAGCTACCGGGGCGGTGAATTCGGCGAAGGCGGCTACGGCGTCACAGTGGTTGAATTCAAATGAAGATTTCACATTTATATAGAAGATAGAAGAAGGAGGTATCACAATGTCCAAGCAGAAGATTCTGATCGTAGACGACGATACCAATATTTCCGAGCTGATCTCCCTGTATCTGATCAAGGAGTGCTTCGAGACGAAGACTGTGGAGGACGGCGAATCGGCCCTGATCGCTTTCCATTCCTTCAAGCCTGACCTGATCCTTCTGGATCTGATGCTGCCCGGCATGGACGGCTACCAGGTCTGCCGGGAGATCCGGCGGGAGTCCCAGACCCCCATCATCATGCTCTCCGCCAAGGGGGAAGTCTTCGACAAGGTCCTGGGGCTGGAGCTGGGCGCCGATGACTACATCATCAAGCCCTTTGACTCCAAGGAAATGGTGGCCCGTGTCAAGGCTGTGCTGCGCCGTACCGGGCGGCAGCAGGAAGTGCAGACTTCCCCTTCGGAGAAGATCGTGCGGCTGCCCGACCTGACCGTCAATCTGACCAACTATTCCGTAACCTACCGGGGTGAGAACCTGGAAATGCCCCCCAAGGAGCTGGAACTGCTGTATTTCCTTGCCTCCTCGCCCAATCAGGTCTTCACGCGGGAGCAGCTCCTGGATCATATCTGGGGCTATGAATATGCCGGAGACAGCCGCACCGTCGACGTCCATGTAAAGCGTCTGCGGGAGAAGCTGAAGGACAATGCAAGCTGGCGGCTGGCCACGGTCTGGGGCATCGGCTACCGCTTCGAAGTCAAGAACCGCTGACATCATGAAAAAAAAGACACTTTATCTGAAATTTATCCTGGTGTATGTCATCTACGCCATCCTGTGTTTCACGGTGGTCGCCGTCTTCTCTTCCTGGCTGTCTATTCAGCGCAGTGTGGAGAGCAAGGCCTCCGAGCT
The DNA here is from genome assembly GCA_021202465.1 of Lachnospiraceae bacterium. Taxonomy (GTDB): domain Bacteria; phylum Bacillota; class Clostridia; order Lachnospirales; family Lachnospiraceae; genus UBA3305. The sequence goes on from JAJQCZ010000050.1 coordinate 86,902, forward strand.
CTACGATCAGGCGGTGCAGATCGCCGACGCCTACAGCGACATCTACACCGACGGCTCCGTGCCGTCGGATTTCGGTGATCAGCTGCGGGCCATCTGCGCCTACAGCAACCTGCGCATCTGGCTGCAGACCGGGGACGGCATGATTTATTTTGACACGGCCGCCTCCGGCAACCTGACAGACACCACCGTGGCCGACTTTGACGCCGCCGACTCGCGGAAGAACTACCGGACCGGGGATTACTACGGCACATTCTCCACCGACATGCTCAGCGTGCTGGCGCCGGTCACCGCCAATTTCAAGACCTACGGCTATGTAGTCATCCACATGCCTCTGTCGGAGGCGCAGGCTCTGGGCGACCAAATGCTGATTCCCCTGTACATCACGGCCCTGATCGTATTTCTCCTGTCCCTTATGATCCTCCTCGTCATCCGCACGGATGTGTTAAAACCCATGCGCAAGATCTCCGAGGCGGCGTCGGAATATGCCTCCGGCAACCTGAAGCATACAATTAAGATCGACTCGGACAACGAACTGGGGCGGCTGGCCGATACGCTGAACCTGATGGCGCAGGAACTGTCCTCCTCCGAGGACTATCAGAAAAAATTCATCGCCAACGTTTCCCATGATTTCCGCTCTCCGCTGACCTCCATCAGGGGCTATCTCACGGCCATCGCCGACGGCGTCATCGCCCCGGAGGATCAGGAAAAATACATCCGCATCGTCATCAAGGAGACCGAACGGCTCAACAACCTGACGCAGAGCATGCTTTCTCTGAACTCCCTGGACCGGAAAAACATGCATCTGGAGTATTCAGACTTCGATATCTGCCCGCTGATCAAAAATGTCTGCGCCACCTTCGAGCGCTCCTGCGAGATGTGGGACATTTCCTTTGATCTGATCCTCTCCTCCGCCTCCGTGCCGGTTCACGCCGACATGGGGAAGATCCAGCAGGTCATTTACAACCTGGTGGACAATGCCATCAAGTTCTCTCACGATCACTCCGCCATCACCATCCGGGTGTCGGAGAAGGCGGAGAAGGTCTTCATCTCCGTCAAGGACGACGGCATCGGCATCTCACGGGCCGACCAGAAACAGATCTGGACGCGTTTCTTCAAGACAGACACCTCCCGCGGCAAGGACAAGAAGGGAACCGGCCTGGGACTGTCCATCGTCAAGGAAATCATCACGGCTCACGACGAAACCATCGACGTCATCAGCACCGAAGGCGCCGGTACCGAATTCGTCTTCCGCCTGCAGCGGGGCGGAACTGAGGAGGTCCGGGATATCTTCTGATCGACGCAAAGGCTGCTTACGGGTGCCTCAATCAGTACAACGTAAAGCAACGAAAAACGGTTTATCATTAAGAAAGCAGGCAGTTCATCATGCAGACCATTACACCCTGGAAGCACAAGATCCAATTCTATGAAACAGACAAGATGGGGATCGTCCATCATTCCAACTACATCCGCTGGTTCGAGGAAGCACGGATGCACACGCTGGAGGAGATCGGCCTCGGCTACGACGTCATGGAGGCCTCCGGCATCATCAGCCCCGTCCTCTCGGTGGAAGGGAAATTCATTCAGATGACCCGCTTCGGCGAGACGGTCCGGATCGAGGCCGCTGTGGAGAAATTCGACGGCCTGCGTCTGAACCTCCGCTACCAGGTAATCCGGGAGAGCGACGGCGTCCTCTGCTGCACCGGGAAGAGCGCGCACTGTTTTCTGAACGAAAAAGGCCGCCCCATTTCTCTGAAACGAAGCCGCCCGGATTATTATGAAATATTTGCCTCTCTGCCCACAGAATTTCCGTCCATTTCGTAAGGCCGGCCGCTCTGGAGCCTCATACTTCCGATCCTTAAAAGGAATTTCCCCCGGTATCCCGCGATACGCGGCATACCCAAAATGATCGTACCTACCAGTGTAATCGGTGCAGCTGCCCCTCGGTCTGCATCCCGCTAAATCCCTGATGGCGCAGAGCCTCATAGACCACCACGGCCACCGAATTGGCCAGATTGAGGGAGCGGATGTCCGGCAGCATGGGGATGCGGACCGTATTCTCCCGGTTCGCCAGCAGCAGCTCTTCGGGCAGCCCGGCGCTCTCCTTGCCGAACATCAGATAACACCCGTCCTCATAGTCCGGCTCCGTGTACAGGCGCTGCGCCTTTGTGGAAGCCATGTAAATCTTCGCGCCGGGATTGCGCGCCAGGAAATCCCCGTAGTCATCATAGACAGTCACATCCAGGTCCGGCCAGTAATCCAGGCCCGCCCGTTTCAGCATCTTATCGTTGATCTGAAAACCCAGCGGCCGGATCAGATGCAGCTTCGAGCCGGTCGCCACGCAGGTGCGGCCGATATTTCCCGTGTTGGCCGGCATCTCCGGCTCCAGCAAAACAACATGCAGCATATCCCCTGTCTCCTTCTAAAAAGGCCCCCTTTTCAGGGAGCCCGCCGAATTTCATTTCTTCTCATCCAACCGGGAGATGAATCGCTCCAGCCGCTCCAGAGCTTCCTTCAGACTCTCCAGAGAATAGGCATAGGAGATGCGCAGGAAGCCCTCGCCGCAGTCTCCGAAGGCCGTGCCCGGCACGACGGCGACCTTCTCCTCCTGCAGCAGTCGCGTGGCAAATTCCTCACTGGTCATGCCAAAGCGGCTGATATTGGGGAAGCAGTAAAAGGCGCCATGCGGCTCAAAGCAGGGCAGCCCCATTTCCTCGAAGCGCTTCAGCAGGAAGCGCCGTCTCTGGTCGTAGGCCTCCCGCATATAAGCCACATCCTTATCACCGTTGCGCATGGCCTCCACCGCCGCATACTGGCTGGTCGTGGGAGCGCACATGATCGCATACTGGTGAATCTTCGTCATCTGACTGATCAGCGCCTCCGGCCCGCAGGCATAGCCCAGCCGCCAGCCCGTCATCGCGTAGGCCTTGGAGAAACCATTAATCAGCAGCGTCCTCTCCTTCATGCCCGGGAAGGAAGCGATGGTGACGTGATCCCCGTGATAAGACAGCTCCGAATAAATCTCATCAGAAATGACAAAAATATCCTTTTCAAGGATCACATCCACCAGCTCCGCCAGCTCCTCGCGTCCCATGATCGCGCCGGTGGGATTGTTGGGAAATGGCAGAATCAGCACCTTCGTCCGCGGCGTGATGGCATCCAGCAGCTGCTGTCTCGTCAGCTTGAAGGCATTTTCTTCCTTGAGTTCAATGATCACCGGCACGCCGTCAGCCAGCACGGTGCAGGGCAGATAGGAGACATAGCTGGGCTGCGGAATCAGCACCTCGTCTCCCGGATTCAGCATGGCCCGCAGACCGATGTCGATGGCCTCGCTGCCGCCGACGGTGACCAGCGTCTCGCGTCCCGCGTCATAGCGCACCTGGCAGCGACGTTCCAGATAACGGCAGATCTCCTCCCGCAGCGGCATCAGACCGCTGTTCGAGGTATAGAAGGTCCGCCCCCGCTCCAGGGACTCGATGCCCTCCTGCCGCACATGCCAGGGCGTATCAAAATCCGGCTCGCCGACTCCCAGGGAAATTGCGTCCGGCATCTCACTTACGATATCAAAAAATTTGCGAATGCCAGAGGGCGCCAGCCCTCTGACCTTGTCAGACAGTATCTCTCTCATGGTGTGACCAGTATCCTTTCATCCCTGGATCTTTCTTCCAGGATCGTTCCGTGGTCCTTGTATTTCTTCAGCACAAAATGTGTCGCCGTGTTCAGCACCGCGTCCAGAGGACTCAGCTTCTCCGACACGAAATTCGCCACCTCGCGCATGCTCTTCCCGCGGATGATCACCGTGAAATCAAAATCCCCCGACATCAGATACACCTCGTCCACTTCCGGATAATTATAGATTCGCTCGGCGATCTTATCAAACCCCATGCCGCGCTGGGGCGTCACCTTCACCTCGATCATGGCCGTGACCACCTCGCGGGGCGTATTGTCCCAGTTGATCAGCGTATGATAGCCGCAGATCACATTCTCCCGCTCCATGGCGGCCAGCTCTTCCGCCACCTCTGTCTCCGTCGCACCCAGCATCGCTGCCAGATCATGAATGTCGATGCGCGCGTTCGTCTCTATGATAGAAAGGATCTTCTCTCTCATTACGTCCTCCTTACAGATACCCCAACAGCCCCGTCATCAGGCCTCCCACCATGCAGATCACCAGAAAAACGATGATAATGATGGAAATAATGCGCTGTGTCTTTTTGTCTCTGAAATTCATCATGGTCGTCCCATCTCCCATTCATTCCCGCCGCCGCGGGATATCGTATACTTTCTGTATTCTTCACGTCTCATTTCCGATGACGTGCCTTCTATTGTAAGACACACCGAACCGCAAATCAAGTCTTTTTCGGGAATGCCCGGATTTTAAAGCGCAGCCTTCTTTTCGTTTTCATTTTTGAGGAGTATACTCTATATAAAAGCAAAGTTGAAAGGACAAACCCATGGAAATCGAACGCAAGTTTTTAGTGCCGGAGCTCCCGGCAGATCTCGACCGGTACCCCTTCCACGAAATCGAGCAGGCCTACCTGTGCCGGAATCCCGTCGTGCGGGTGCGGCGACAGGATGACGATTATATCCTGACCTACAAGGGCGGCGGCAAAATGGTCCGCGAAGAGTACAACCTGCCTCTGAACAGAGAAGCCTACGAGCATCTTGCCGCCAAAGCGGACGGAAACCGCATCTGCAAGCGGCGTCACTGCATCCCGCTGGCTCCCTACACCGTGGAGCTGGATGTGTTCCGCGAGCCCTTCGACGACATGGTGCTCGCGGAGGTCGAATTCCCCACGGAGGAAGAGGCCCTGGCCTTCGAGGCTCCCGCCTGGCTGGGAGAAGACGTCACGCAGGACGACCGGTTCCACAACAGCCGGATGAGTCAGACGGAGTATCGGAATCACTCCTTCTGGAACCCGGTTCTTCATTGATAATTCTCCACCTCAATCCCCTGGCTCTCCTCGAGGATCGGCAGGTAAATGACGAAGCAGGTTCCCTTCCCCTCCTCGCTGTGCACGCAGATCAGTCCCTCGTGCGCCTCCACCAGACGCTGCACGATGGCCAGTCCCAGCCCGGTTCCCTCGCCGGGCTTTTTCGTGGTAAAGAAAGGAATAAAGATCTGGTCGATCGTTTCCTGACTCATGCCGCAGCCGGTATCCTCAACGGTAATCCGGTAGAACCATTTCTTCTCCTTGCCGCGGAAGAAAGGATCCTGCTTGCGCGTGGGCTGCATGGCCGCTCCGCGGATTGTAAGCGTGCCCGGCTCTGTGCCCATGGCATGGATGGCGTTGTTGCAGAGATTGACGATCATCTGATGAATCTGCACCGGGTTGCCCATACAGACATCCCGCTCGGTGTTGATTTCACTGACCATGGTAATATTGCGCGGCTTGGCGGCCTCGGTGATGATCAGCGCCTTCTTTACCGCCTCGCCGATGTGCATGGGCTGGAACATCTTCTCTGCATTCTTCCGGCTGAACTGCGTGATCTGATCAATGATCTCCTTGGCCTTCTCTGCGGAGCCCAGGATCTCCTGCATATCCTCGTAGTTTTCATCGTCCTCCGACATCCCCGAGAGAATCATCGCCGAATAGCCCATGATCGGCGTCAGTAGGTTGTTGAATTCATGGGCAATGCCGCCCGTCATCGTGCCGATCAGCTGCAGCCGCTGCTGATGAGACAGAATCTCCTCCTGCCTGCGCAGCTGCTCCAGGCGCTCATTGACTTCTTTCAGATAAGCATTTTCCCGCTCCATCTTCATCCGCCGGGTGACTGTATTCCACATAAACAGGACCCCGGCGAGCAGAACCAGCACCAGGAGAATCGAGAACAGCAGAATCCGCAGGCCCACGCTCTGCACCGGGCCGATGATCTCGCTGTAATCCATGACAGCGCTGACGATCAGAAAATCGTCTCCGATCGTCACCGGCAGATAGGCCGATACCTTCTGCGTGCGGCTCGGCGGATCATCCGCCCACCAGTATGAATAGTAAATCTCCACGCCGCTCTTCCCGGCCAGCTGGTTCCCGATCAGCGTCTCCAGTTCACTGTAATCGAGATCCGGATAGAGCTCCTTCCGATCCGCGAGCACATCCATACCAATCTGCTCCTCCACCGGATGCATCAAAATAAGCCCGTCAGAGTCCTTGATCATGACATAACCATTTTCTCCCATCTGAATATAGGAGGCCGTCTTCTCATACACCATTTCCAGGGGAACATAAAGCACCAGATACCCGTCCGCCCCGTCGGAGGCCGACAGGCTGAAATAATAGGCTCCGTCCCCGTCCACCATGATCTCTGTCTCCTGGAAGGCGCCGCCCGCTCCCATGGATTTACTCAGTGTATACGAACGATCCTCCCCGACGGCGCAGGTCTCTCCCGACGATGCCGTGTAACACAGATAGACGATCTCCTCCGTACGCTCCCCCGCAATCTCTGTAAGGAACGTCCGCATCGCCGCCTCCTCACCCGCCAACAGCTCCTCCCGGGCCTCCGTAAACTGATCCAGAACCACCAGCCCTTCCACCAGCTCCCGAAAGCTCTCCAGATAGACCTCCAGGTTGTTGGCGACGCTCTCGGAAATATTCATCAGCTGATCGCTCTGACTGTCCAGAACCGCCTTCCGGTAGCTGCGGAAAAGCATCATCAGGACAGCTGCTGCCAGCACTGCCGTCACCGCAAGGATCACGGCAAACAGAATCAGCCAGCGATGCTCCTTTTTTTTTTTTCTGTTGAGCTCTTTCATGGATTTCCTCCCTGCAGATTTCCATATTCTTCATGCAACGGAGCCTCTGCGCTTCCTTTCGAGGCGTGCCTTTTCAACATCCTGCAGCACCGAATGCAAACGGCGAAAGTCACATGGATATGATATTTTGTCAATTTTTACCGGGAACCTCATTTACTTATTTCCTCAAAACCAGTATACTGTAAAGAACGACACAGGAAAAGTGACTCTGCCGGCAGCGAACACTCCCGCCCGTTTCCGGTTGAACCGTTCCCCTTCCCATCATAGCGGAACTTCGGGGAATTGTACAGAAAGAGGACAGATAAAATGGAAGAAAAAGTTCTCATCGTCGACGACGATCCCAGCATCCAGCGCCTCCTGAAGAAGGTCATGCTCAGCAACCAGCTGGCTGCCGATGTGGCCGGAAGCGCGGAACAGGCCCTGGCCATGCTCCGCACCACCACCTACGCCCTGATCCTCATGGACATCACCATGGAGGGCATGGACGGCTTCGAGGCGGTGGAGCAGATCCGCGCCGCCCGGAACATGACCCCCATCATCATCGTCAGCGGCAAAAACGAGGACTATGACACGCTCTACGGTCTCGAGCTGGGCGCCGATGATTACGTCACCAAGCCTTTCAATCCGGTCATCCTGGGCGCCAAGGTAAAAGCCCTGATCCGGCGCAACGAACAGGCACAGTCCTCTTCCTCCCGTTTCCTTGCCGCGGGACCCTTCCGCTTCAACAAATCCACGCTGCGCCTTCAGAAAAACGGCGAAGAGATCCCTCTTTCCTCCAAGGAAACGCGGCTCATGGCCTTCTTCCTTGAACATCCGGGGCAGGTCTTCTCCAAAGGCCAGATTTACCAGCAGGTGTGGAATGACGATTTCGTCGACGAAAATACTGTCACCGTCCACATCAACCACCTGCGGGCCAAGATTGAAGACACCCCCAAAAATCCCCGCCATCTGATCACCGTCTGGGGGTTGGGTTATAAATTTATTCCGGAGGCGGAATAAAACCAAAATGAATCTCTCTGTATATCCCTTCCCACATGGGAGGGGATTTTTTCCGAAATGACCGAAGGAGAGCTGCCGGACTGCGGCAGCCCTCCCCGGGCAGTATCATAAATTTTAGATTTCACTGAGTAATATGTCTGTTTCCGGAACCTGATCGTTACAGCTGAATGATTCCGAAAAGCACCGCGGCGATCATGCAGATCAGGCTGAAGCCCCACACCCATCCAAAGGACGCCTTGATGTGATCCTTGATATCCACCTCAGCCAGGCCGGTTCCCAGCAGCGTGGCGGGCACCATCGGGCTGATGAAGGTCGCGCAGTTGCGGCACACACACATGGCGATGGCCACCTGAAGGGGCTCCACGCCGTACTGCTGTCCGACCGTGATCATGACCGGCAGCACACCGTAGAAGTAAGAATCCGTGCAGAAGGCCAGGGCCAGCGGGACAGACAGGATGCCGATGACGATAGGGAGATGATATCCCACCAGGTCAGGCATAAAGCTGGTCAACAGCGTCGCCATGTAGTACATGACGGAGTTATTTACATAGGCATCGCCGGTGGTATAGCCGGACAGGATACCCAGCAGCATGGCCGCGGCGACCAGGGTGCTGGCCATCATCATCGCGGGACCCGCATGGGACTTGATGATCGCGCTCTGCATCTTGCTGCCGGGATAGTTCACAAACAGCGCCAGCGCGCAGCCGACCATGAACACCACATAAGAAGGAAGATCAATAAACACCAGACCCAGGATAACCGCCAGTGTCAGCACCACGTTGAAGACAAACAGCTTCGGCCGCGCCAGCTCATTGGCCTTCGCCTGCTTCGCTTCATCGACGACCACTTCGCCCTCTTCCTGCGCCAGACGGCCGTGCAGACCGGCGCCCGCCTTCTCTTCCTTCTTGCCGAGGATAAAGGCCACGATAAAGGCCAGAACGATACCCACCGCCTGAATCGGAAGAATCTCTCTCCAGAGAACATTGGCCTCAATGCCGAGCACCGACGCGGACCGCATCGTCGGACCGGCCCAGGGCATCAGGTTCAGAACGCCCATCGCCAGCACGCAGATCGTCAGCAGCGTCGTGGGTTTCATATGCATTTTCTTATAAATGGGCAGCATCGCGGGAATCGTGATCAGGAAGGTGGAAGCTCCGCCTCCGTCCAGATGACCGATTGTGGCGATCAGGCAGGTCATCAGCGTAATACCGACCACACTGTCGCCCACCCGCGAGACCAGCGCGCCGATGATCACATCAAACATCCCCGCATCGGTCATGATTCCGAAGAATAAAATCGAGAAAATAAACAGCGCCGCCGTGGGGGCCGTGTCCGAGAACCCGGACTGGATAATCGTCTTGATATCCTCAAGGTTGTAATAGCCTCCCAGCACCAGAATCACGGCCAGAATCGTGGGCACCACCACAAAGGCCATCGCCGGCACCGTCTTGTTCTTGAACAGAAGAACGATAATGGCGATGATGGCGATAAATCCGAGTACGCCCAGCATAGTTTCATTCAGCATGGTACTTCTCCTCCTTTTTTCTATGAGTCTGTCATGCTTGTTCTATGCTTTTATTTTAGAAGGCGTACTTTAATATATCCTTTTGAAATATTAAGATTTGTTAAGATTCTCCTTAAATTCCTTTAATTTACGAGGGGAAAACGAAACTCTTCTCTATGCCATTTTCAAATTTACCCTTTTTTTACCCCTGCCAGCCAGCAGCATGACAGACGAAGAACCTCCCCTGTTAGAGACTGTTTTTTCACAGCCCCATGTTTTCATCCTCCTAATATTACACCCATGTGTTGTAGCCAGAACTCCATCTGTTGAAACATTTCTCACCTTCTATTACTGCTATAAACGGTTTAGTAAGGAAATCCTTAATCGTTCGTAATACCGTACTGTAATCATCCGTTTTCGTATCGATCTTCCGACAGAAAGCCTTCCATTTCCTCTGCATGGCCTCGTCGCTGTCAAACGCCATCACCTGTCCGAATTGCTCCACAGTAAAGCTATGCCCACGATTCTCAAAGGTTTTTCTCAGTGCTTCAGTCAATACCTTACCGTCAAAATCGAACTTATTAGCAAGATAATAGATATCATAGTAGTCCTTCATTCGGCTGGAGAACTCCATCAAACTGAGGATAGCGTCCAGCTTTTCGGCAACTGTGGTTTCCAGCGAATATGTATTAACAATTGGAGCGGGAAAATCTGCAAGCTGGGTCGGGATCTTCCGCTTTTCTGACTTTGGCACGATCACGTCCCCTACGCCAAAGTCGACGCTAAAGGGGATTCGCGTATTCTTGATATGTGCCACCAGCGAAGCCCCGATTCCTGCGTACTTTTTTGCAACAGCTATAGGAGCGACATTTTTGATCTCAAAAGTAACGAAATCATTGCCGGTAGACGTTGCAATGATTTCCTCCAATACCACCCTCAGCTGCTCCGGTGTATTTGGCACCTTCCGAAGAAGAAAGTCCACATCCACAGTTACCCGGCTGTCAAAATCTGTGACGGAATAAATGAATAAACCGCCCTTCAGTACCAGATTATCCGCATATTTCGATTTCTCCAATCGGCGCAAAAACTCTTCCTGGCAAAAAAGCTGCATACAGAGCTGATAGCTTCTCCCGGTCTCCTTCGCCTTGTTTTTGAGCCTCGCAAGCACAGATGCAGCCATATCAGCCATTGAGCAGTACCTCCATCAATTCCGTGACCTTTTTATGCACTCTAAGTCTTTTAGCATAGATAGATAGATTTTGCAGGTTTTTGTTCGTATCATCGGCATAGGCAATCAGAGCCTTGCTAAAAAGTTCATTGTCGAGTCTTGAACGATATTTGAAACAATCGCAAATGGTCCGCTCTCGGTCATATACAGAAAGCGTAACACCATTAAAATCATCAGTAGTCTTACCCAACTCATAAATCTCAGCCTGAACATAATAAGGTTGTAAGGCAAGCACATCTATTTCCAGTTTTCTTCTTGACATAGACCGTGGAACTGCTATTGACCATTTTCGAGGTGCGAAATTGCTGTATCCGTAGTGGAAAAGAGCAGACTCGACGCACACGATCCCTTTCGGAACCAGTGCAGCAAGCAGTTGTTCTTCGGAAGGCGTATCCTGCCCGGCAAGTTGATAATATCCGTGACGAACACGGTCAAGAAAGCCTTCGTTGCACATATTTACGACATCGGTTGCCCGTATTCCCGCATCCACAAAATCAGCGGCCTTAGCAATACCGCCTTTTTCTGTAATGATTTGCCTCGCAAGTTCGCGGATATTCATGGGTTCACCAGCTTTCATCTGTAAAATTTAAGCACAGGAGTAGCATAAATGTGTGTAGATTTATTATAGGGCTAATCCCTGCAAATTGCAATAAAAATTGCTCACATTTTTTTGATATGTGCGTGAAAATAATAATCGCAACTGGTTTTTAGGTGATCCAGACGAACAATTTCATGCGCATTATTGGAGGGAAAAACGGATTCGATTTTTCCTCCGTCAGCAGTAAGTCCATGCTTGTGAATGCGAACCGTCTGCCGGTACACGCTCTGGCATGCTGTCTTCGTATTTACCCTTTTTCCCCCCTGCCAGACGAGAAACGGCTCCGGGAGCATCTGGAACCGCCGTTTCTCGAGATCGTACTGACTTTCGATTGCATGCCAAAAAATTGATTTTTGTAGAAGAAGTATAGTATACTCTTATTGTTGCCCCATTTTGAAAACTCCAGGTTTGTCGTCAACAGGAGGCTTTTCCTCTCATAGCTGTCAGAGGAGAGTCCTATCGGCTCAAGCCCCCTGACCTATACAAAACGTATTGATCCAGATGTAAAAAATTGCTTGCCGAAGGATGTAAACTTCTCCTTACCGTACAATGTAAAAAACTCCTTACTGTTTCTGGTCTTCCACAAACAGATCAGCGATCACTATTCCTTTTTTATAATGGTTCTCCGAAGCCTTCCCCACATGCAGATCCAGCAGTTTGCGATTGTATTCCTCAATGTCATGGTAGGTCGGCACCGGAACGAACAAGTTTCGCCTATGCGTTCCCACCTTGTTCTCAACATTGCCTTTTTCGTATCCGGCACGCGGATTGCAGAAACGGATCTGGAAGCCGTGATGCGGCAGGAAACGGGAAAACAGATCAGTCTCTGTTACTTTGTCCATGACCCTGTGCCCCACACCGGTCGCGTTGTCAAAGACAAGGAGTTTCGGGACACCCCTTTACGGAGCAGGTCATCAATTACAGCAGTATAGCCAGTAAGTAATGTTGTGCCAGCCTTCCATCCCCTGAGAGCATGGGGCTTGTCAACAAACCCATTCGCCTGGAGCCTGCGGAGCTTAGCCCGGGAGAGGCCTGTGCGTCTTCCCAATTCAGCGAGATTAACCTTGCTGATATCGAAACTATTTCCCATTTCCCTCTTCATTTCCTCGAGGGCTTGTGCTAGTATGTCAGTTAAGTCATTGTGTTTTTCTTCCATTCTTGATTATAGCTGATGTATTGGCATTCACCAGTTTAATGCAGATGGGAGAAAACACAATGGCTATTTTCATTCGACCGGGATTGGTTTTTATCTGCCGACTCTAATTGGTTAAAATAAAGCGACTATGGGTGGCTAATTCCACCCGACGCTAACACTGACCATTTTATCAACTTAAGTAACTGACTTTGACCGCAAAATATACCAACATTTTAAGTGAATATGGAAGATAGCGCTGCCATCATCAAGAATGAGGACGGAGCGAGGAAAAATATAAAATTCAAATCCACACTCCCACAAGAAAAACGACCTGCATCAGATAGCCCACCGCATTCTCTTTAGTATTTAAATCTGCGCTCCCGCGAGGGGAGCGACCGTTGCCGAGGAGCAGGTCAGTTACAAGTGCGTGATTTCAATCCACGCTCCCGCGAGGGGAGCGACCCGATGCCCGAAGTGCGGCGCGGAGGTGACGGTATTTCAATCCACGCTCCCGCGAGGGGAGCGACTACCCCACGGGTTTTCCATACCACGATAAGAAACAATTTCAATCCACGCTCCCGCGAGGGGAGCGACCAGGAGAAAGTGTGTCCACTTTCAGCGTCTACACGAAATTTCAATCCACGCTCCCGCGAGGGGAGCGACAAGATTAGGGACAATCAATTCTGCTGATAACTGAATTTCAATCCACGCTCCCGCGAGGGGAGCGACCTGGTGCCACCGAAGACCGCGATTGCATTGTCGAAATTTCAATCCACGCTCCCGCGAGGGGAGCGACGTTATTCCAGTAACGTCGGTAACCATGCTGTACAAATTTCAATCCACGCTCCCGCGAGGGGAGCGACGCCAGCCTGACAATATAGGCTTCCGTCTGCTTCTTATTTCAATCCACGCTCCCGCGAGGGGAGCGACTCAAGGCTGCTCTGACAGCCTACACAGACGCAGAATTTCAATCCACGCTCCCGCGAGGGGAGCGACGGAGGTGGTTCAGCTGGGGACGGATATGCTCGGGATTTCAATCCACGCTCCCGCGAGGGGAGCGACATAAGCAGAAGCAGATACTGGCCTTCCCATATAGCATTTCAATCCACGCTCCCGCGAGGGGAGCGACTCCACGGCAACAACGGCCTGACGAACGCGAACTGATTTCAATCCACGCTCCCGCGAGGGGAGCGACTATGTGCGATTTATGTTATCATCACCTATTCGCGATTTCAATCCACGCTCCCGCGAGGGGAGCGACGTAAATGGTTAGACATTTGCGAGAAGCGAGGCATTATTTCAATCCACGCTCCCGCGAGGGGAGCGACCTGGACCTACGCGGCGCGGCTTTCTCCTAACGCATTTCAATCCACGCTCCCGCGAGGGGAGCGACGGAGACACAACTATTTCCAATGTAAAAGCTACGGTATTTCAATCCACGCTCCCGCGAGGGGAGCGACTCTGTTCCAATATCCATGGTGGGCCGATATTCGTGATTTCAATCCACGCTCCCGCGAGGGGAGCGACTATCTGAGATGGGATACTAAGACGCATCCAGATCATTTCAATCCACGCTCCCGCGAGGGGAGCGACGTAAATGGTTAGACATTTGCGAGAAGCGAGGCATTATTTCAATCCACGCTCCCGCGAGGGGAGCGACCACTTTCCGCACCTCCCTTTTTGTGTCGGTATAACAATTTCAATCCACGCTCCCGCGAGGGGAGCGACGGGGACAGGCTCCCGCCTGGGTGATTATGAATCAATTTCAATCCACGCTCCCGCGAGGGGAGCGACATGAATCAGAATTACTCCCGCTGCATTGGACAGATTTCAATCCACGCTCCCGCGAGGGGAGCGACTTGAGGACTGGGGGTGATTCCGCCTTATTTCTGCAATTTCAATCCACGCTCCCGCGAGGGGAGCGACCTTACGCCATTGATGGAATACCCGGACAATGCGATTTCAATCCACGCTCCCGCGAGGGGAGCGACGCAGTGTTGGCCACGCTGGAAATGAACCCGACAATTTCAATCCACGCTCCCGCGAGGGGAGCGACTAAAATGTGGTATATTATTTTCAGTAGGGCAAGGATTTCAATCCACGCTCCCGCGAGGGGAGCGACCTTGCCGTCTTCGTCCTTGTCCTTCACGTTACCAAGAATTTCAATCCACGCTCCCGCGAGGGGAGCGACCCATCCGTTGGAAAGCTGCATAGCACCTGTAGTAATTTCAATCCACGCTCCCGCGAGGGGAGCGACATCACATACTCGCGGGCCGTCGCCGTGCTGAAGGTGTAGATTTCAATCCACGCTCCCGCGAGGGGAGCGACCTATCACGCCGAGGACTCCGACATGTGGTTTGACATTTCAATCCACGCTCCCGCGAGGGGAGTGACTAAAATGTGGTATATTATTTTCAGTAGGGCAAGGATTTCAATCCACGCTCCCGCGAGGGGAGCGACATGCACTTTCCGTAGTAAGTGCTGACTTCTTTCGAAATTTCAATCCACGCTCCCGCGAGGGGAGCGACGTCGAACTTTTCCGCTCCTATGTTTCGGTAAGTCATTTCAATCCACGCTCCCGCGAGGGGAGCGACGCAGACGAAATTGATTGCCGTATCTCCACAGTGAAATTTCAATCCACGCTCCCGCGAGGGGAGCGACGTGACAACGATGTGCAACGGCGATGCCCCGAACAATTTCAATCCACGCTCCCGCGAGGGGAGCGACTTGTCCTGCATGGTGTCGCACAGATACCCTAACAATTTCAATCCACGCTCCCGCGAAGGGAGCGACTGAAGAAAAAATTGAAGACATTCGCGCCGAAATTATTTCAATCCACGCTCCCGCGAGGGGAGCGACATCGCGGCGTTGTGCAGCGCGTACTTCTTATTCCCATTTCAATCCACGCTCCCGCGAGGGGAGCGACTCATACTTCCCGGACGTTGGTGTTCCGGATAACAATTTCAATCCACGCTCCCGCGAGGGGAGCGACTGGCGGGCGGGACTCCCCCGTCCGCCGGAAAGGAATTTCAATCCACGCTCCCGCGAGGGGAGCGACACTAATATCTTTCGCCGTACTCTTGCCTACATTCGATTTCAATCCACGCTCCCGCGAGGGGAGCGACCGAACCGGTTTATGGCGCAGGTGGAAAAAGACAGATTTCAATCCACGCTCCCGCGAGGGGAGCGACACTGGAGATATGACATACAGGGCGCCATATATCAATTTCAATCCACGCTCCCGCGAGGGGAGCGACTGTATGGACGAATCGACGAGATCGAAAGAAAGATTATTTCAATCCACGCTCCCGCGAGGGGAGCGACGATGGACTGGCAGGCAAAGTACAAGGAGGATTCGGATTTCAATCCACGCTCCCGCGAGGGGAGCGACGAAAACATTCAACCGGGAGAAACCGACAGCAGGAATTTCAATCCACGCTCCCGCGAGGGGAGCGACGTGTATGCTCAGGTACTCTATAAGCGGTATGTGATTTCAATCCACGCTCCCGCGAGGGGAGCGACGTCCTGGGAATTCGCAAAGCTGTTTAAGCGGATATTTCAATCCACGCTCCCGCGAGGGGAGCGACTGGATGCAGCGCTGGCAAAATTCGAGAGGAGGTATTTCAATCCACGCTCCCGCGAGGGGAGCGACCACCAACACCGATGATGGCCGGACTGGAGAAGATGATTTCAATCCACGCTCCCGCGAGGGGAGCGACATGACGTGCAGGCCAGATGCAGGAGGACGCTGTCGATTTCAATCCACGCTCCCGCGAGGGGAGCGACTATCTCACGCTCCTCCTCCGCAGTCAGAGCAGAGAATTTCAATCCACGCTCCCGCGAGGGGAGCGACACCGTCCCTGCGTTTGCGGTTCCTCCTGCATACTGCGATTTCAATCCACGCTCCCGCGAGGGGAGCGACCTAAGACGTAACGAAAGGAGCACACCACCATGATATTTCAATCCACGCTCCCGCGAGGGGAGCGACGACGGCGTGAGCTTCACCGACCTGGACGCAAAGGATTTCAATCCACGCTCCCGCGAGGGGAGCGACCACTGCGCCAGGCCGTAGCCTGCAGAGTCCTTCACATTTCAATCCACGCTCCCGCGAGGGGAGCGACGTCGTAGATACTCTCCACGCCCTGGTGCGTCAGATTTCAATCCACGCTCCCGCGAGGGGAGCGACGTCCGCGAAGTAGGACGCCTGATCGGCCTCCATGGAATTTCAATCCACGCTCCCGCGAGGGGAGCGACACCGGCTGACGCTCGAGGAGATCGCGGCCGAACTATTTCAATCCACGCTCCCGCGAGGGGAGCGACGAGGTCGCCGCTCAGTACGGTTTTATCATTAACGAATTTCAATCCACGCTCCCGCGAGGGGAGCGACTTCCGTCGACATAGTCGTATCCGGTGATCGTGTTATTTCAATCCACGCTCCCGCGAGGGGAGCGACACGAGTAACGCGCCGCCGTGTACCTTGAAAACTATTTCAATCCACGCTCCCGCGAGGGGAGCGACATTAACAAACGCGCCGACGGGTCGATCATTGATATTTCAATCCACGCTCCCGCGAGGGGAGCGACAGCAATATCGGGCAAAAATTTCAGAAATTATAAGTCATTTATACTCTATTCTTCCAAAAACGTCTTATAAATTCCCAATCTATACCCGATTATTTCTTATATAACCATACGTATTATCGTGCGAAACTCGCTGTAATTTCATGCACGCTTCCTGTTCGCACAGCTACATCATTAGGATGCCTTCCGCTTCATAGGTATTCTTCGCACCGAAATGCTCTATCTTAGTTTTATAGTTATTCCCAAGATAGTAAAAGCGCAGGCTGTCCTTTTCAGGATCAATGAGTTTCTGCAACTTGTCCTTCAGAAGCAGCGATTGCGATGCATCTACGATACATTCAAACACAGAATTCTGGACTCTCTGTCCATAATTCACACATTCTTTTGCAACTTTCCGCAATCGGCTTTTCCCTGCTCCATCGACGGTACTGACATCATATGTGATTAGCATTAACATGTTCTCACCCCAGTTTATTTCCAGAAAAACGGCGGATATTCATCCAGATCTCCACGTATAGTTCGCGCCAGAAGCAACGCCTGTACATAAGGAACCAATCCCCATTCTATTTTCTCTTTCAAATATGGATGGGTGATTTTCTCCCTCTTTCGTGTCTGCCACTCACTGAAAAATATCTTTCTGCCTTTATCATTCAGATAAACGGCGCCATCTTTTTGCTTTTCAAAGTGGGTGGCATTTATCTTCCTCATATTAATCAGCGTCAATACGAACCGGTCTCCCGAAACAGCACGAAGTTCCTCCATCAGGTCTAGCGCCAGTGATTTTCTGCCCGGACGGTCACGATGCATAAACCCTACATAAGGATCCAGGCCAACACTCTCCAGCGCATTTGCACAGTCATTCGCCAGAACCGTATAAGAAAAAGACAGCAAGGCATTCACATTGTCGAGCGGCGGCCTGCGATTTCGATTTCTGAAAATGAAATCATCTTTTTGATTCAGGATTAACTCGTCAAAGATTCCAAAGTAACACTCTGCCAGCTTTCCCTCTTTTCCCCTCAGCTCATCCATCGTCTGAATAAGGGGAATGTTCTGATAGCCATCCTTTAAGGTTTGCGAGGCCGTTCGCAGGCGATCCACATTGACTCTTAGTGCATGATCCCTTATGGTCCTCTCAATATTCCAGCGGCAATTATATACCTTCCCAAGAATCATGTTTCTTGCGTAGACTGTACTTTTTTCCAAGGAATCTGAGATGCGGTACTGCTCTTTGCGCAGCAAAACATTACCATATTCTTTTCCTCTGATTCTCGCAAGGAATTTCCCTGTCGGAGAATAAAAACATAAGCCGATCTTTCTGTCGGCACATGCACCCATGAAGGCCGGAGACGCTCCTTTATACGTAAAGCATATAATATTTTCCAGCGTATGCAGAGGAACTCTTCCGAGTGTGACATCTCCGTTCACAACCACCACATTTTCGCCATCTAGAGTCAGATACGCGTCCTCTGTCATGACATATAAAGTATTCAGCAGCTTTCTCGTGCTCCGTCCTCCTTTCCCGCATCCTCATCGGCAAGATGAGCTTCAATGTACTTCGTAACCGTTCCCTTTTTTTGCAGCTTCGGCACACATAGATCAGCCAAAGAACAGGATTTGCACTTTTTTGAAGACTTTACCTTCGGCGTATATCCGCGATCGAAATACTCATGCATTTCCAAAACACATTGACGTACATAATCCCGCAGCTCATGGCCAAAAGATACACTGGTGCGCCGCTTTGTCTCTCCATAATAGAGAAATCCCTCGTCAATTTGCGTCAGGAACATTTCTTCCAGACACATCGCCTGAGCGCAGAGCTGTACCTCATCTTCCTTACCTTCTTTTGCTTTCCCTCGTTTGTATTCAATAGGAACTATTTTCCAGCATCCCTCGTATCCAAAAACGTTAACACCCTCTGCCGCCCTATGAAATTCGACCACATCACACTGGCCAGTCAGTCCCAGCTGCGGCGAAGCGATACGCAGCCCCCGGGCAATCATCGTGTCTCCACGTTTTTCGAATTTGCTTTCGTCGTGAGCATTCTTATGCATCAATTCACCAGCAGTGGTCTGATAGTTCTCAGCCCACTGCTGTTCGATATGAATCAATGCCCACTGCCTTCGGCAAAACACAAAGTGCTGTAGGCCGGAAAGGAGCAGATAGTCGTCTTCTTTATATGCCATAGATTAATCCCTGCAAATACAGGTAACTCCTTCCGGCCATTCAGAAGGTATCGTCAAATTGTAGTCTTCAAAGCTCCGCGGGACATCAACACCTTCCCTTTTCACGATTTTAATACCGTCAAATAGCTTATAAGAAGGAGCATTTCCCAATTCACTGTCATGTCTGAAAATAATCAGCTTCCGAACGGCCATCTTTCCTCTGGCAGCGGAATGATCATTTTCAAACATATTCAGGATGCTCTGCCAGAGCAGTTCCAGGTCATCTTCTGAAAATCCTGTCACTTTCCGGGCCAGATTTGCTGACACATAGCCTTCTGCACGATACAAACCGTACGGCACAATATACTTTCGGCCCATCTCTGTGTTCTTTTTCTTCGCATCATCCTCTGTGGTAATCGCGACTCTCGTAATCGTGATCTCCTGGGGAATGATCGGATCAACAGAACGCGCAAACCCGATTTGTACCGGTCCGCGAACCTGTCCGCAGTTCAAATTATCCCGGACAAACGTCGTCATAACAGCGCCGAAGGTACGGATATCATAGAAATTCCCGCACATATAATCACGCACTTTTTCGTCTAATGCCGGATCATTTTTCTTCATTGCCTTTACCTGCGCCGGATCCATGCCAAGCGAATTATATGCCTCTTTGTCACTTGCATTTAACGGAACATTTTCTTTGATGTAAATACGGTAACCGGTCGCATCTTCCTTGATCATTTCCACATAATTCCGAATCTTTCTTTTCAGGCATACATCCGTCACCAGACCACACCCGGTTTCCGGGTCTACGCGCGGCATATTTCCGGCATCCGGATCTCCATTCGGATTCCCGTTTTCCACATCGAACAGCACCACAAAATCATATTTGTTTTTGATTACGTCACTCATTTACTTCTCCTCCTTTTTCTGGTAGCGTTTCTGTGTCTGATGGTAATATCCCAACTGGAATGACCCCTGCTCCGGCAAAGTCATTCTGTCGGGGAATTCTTCTCCTATTTTCCCCATAATATCCTGTATATTTTTTTCAAAATATACTTTTTTGTTCATCTCTTTGATCTTCTTTAAATGCTTCTGCGACAAATTGATCAGAAGCGGAAAGATACGAGACGGTGTCGAAGCCGCTGTATTAAAGTATTTATCTTTAATCGTAGCATTAATACCAGGATTTGCTTCCTGTTGAATATGCTCCAACACAGCAAATAGCCGTCCCAGATTATAGGGAATGTTCGTACTTTGTCCATTCAATTGCATTTGCAGCACCTCCTCCGGACATTTTGAATTTGTATTTTTCAGGTAAAAAGCTTTAATAATCGCCGCCCGTCCCCTTGTGATGTTATGTTCTGCCCGAACCCGAAGCATGACCCCATTTACCAGGGAGTCCGGATAATAGCTGTCCGATAAGATAGCTTTCATCGTATCCGCTGCCATTTGCGGCGAAGGGCTCTTATCTTTTGCCTTCTGATTCACTGTCTCCTGGAGCATTTTCCATACCGGCAGCCTTTCAAACGGATCTTTCGCCGGACGTATAATCTCCATGCGCTGATAATGTCTGGCTACATTTCTCAGGAGATTTCCAAAAGAGTCCTGATAGAAAAAACGAACCGACAGCCTTGCGGCATTTGGCGCCAGCCCAAGAATATAGAAAGGCCTGTCCATATCAAGATCCAGCTCCTCCATATCCAACGGATCTCCCCGGAGCGCGGCCTTCAAAATCGCCCGAAGATCGTCTTCGGATATTTTACTGCGATCGCTTTCCCCCAGAAATGCAGCAAGCGCAGCATCCTGGTACTTTTCTTCGCCTCCCTCTGCCCAGCACACAACAGTAGTATCACCGACGCTTCTTACATGCTCCCGGTCATTCAACAAATGGTTCAAGGCCGCCCCATAAGCTGCCGCAGCATATTCGCCGACCGAAGCATTTTTTCCCTGTTCTTTTCCATAAGAGCAAAACGCCGGGGCATTATACGAAACCAGGGATGTTCCCATTGCCTGTGCCCCATAGATTCCTTTTATAACAGGATGAAGAATCGCAGCTTTGGTTTTCTTTCCGGTCACCATACAGATGCAGTCTGCCGCTTCATCTGTATGATCATAATGCTCCTGCCAGGCCGCTCTGATCTTTACATCTTCCACTGAAGGCTGACCTTCAACATACAAAAGAATATTCGCGCCTTTCATCAGGTCTTTCCAATGAGAAACGATACACTCGTATTCCTTCACTTTTTCCGGTTCCCAGTGATCGAGAAAAAGAAGAATGGCTTTTGCAGTCTCTGAATCAAGCGCAGCCAGAATATCCTGATGCAGTTTCCGAAATGCCTGAAAGCATTGCCGGGAACGCTCCGGTTTTCCTTTTTCATCAATGCCAAATACATACGAGGAATTATCACAGAGGAAATTCGCGCTTATCCCGCTGGCACGTTTAACCCGCTGTGGAACCTGCATGTCACGAGGCACCATCACTTTTTTCTTTCCATTATCAATCTCCCGCTTGAGTGAAACCAGATCCAGGAGTTTTCCCTGCGAGTCAATATTCAGCTGAAAGGATACCTTCTCCGTTCCCCAGCCAGGCTGCGGGATCTGACCTTTTTCCAGCAGATCCTCGTAATGTCTTACCAATGCCTGTAATATCACATGATCACCTCACAATTTTCAACCTCCATGACTCCCTGGTTAAGCTGTGCATGAAAGAACATCGGCTGAATATTATCCAGGTCTTCATAATTCATGTCATACAACATATAACCCAGATCCTTATCAACCGGAATAGGACGAATCACTTGTCCTTCCCACGCACGAAAATGTGCAGGGAACTCCCGACAACCAAAATACGGCTGATGATAACACTGCCCCTTTCGGATCCGCCGCTTTAAAATGTCCTGAAATTTTCCCGGATTGTCACTCGGCGCCGCTTTCGAAGTCATGTCAAAATGAGCTTCGATCACATAGCGTACATCCTGCAAGACCAGCGATGACCGCTGATTTCTCTCATCCGAGGTATTCAGGTACAGATCGCCTTTACCATCAATCATCGTTTTTCTCACATTACCGGCCAGTATCTTTGATTTTACTTCATTTCTTTTAATACTTGTCGTTCGAATCGGATTCATGACATATATTCTGTCAATTTTGTACTCGAGGCCAGGATGCCAGAATACTGCTTCAACAATTCCCCGTGCTGCAGATGGAGTCATCACATCATACGAAACCCTCTCTGTCTTGAGTTCCGGGCGGCTGAAGCAGGCATAGTCCCCAAAAACTTCCAAACGAATCAAACTTGCACCTCCTTTTAAATTCATTGGTTTTACTTGTTAAGTATCATATCCCTCTTTCATAAATTTGTCAAGACTTTCCGCTATTTTTTTTTATGATAATTTGCTATACTGTTACCGTCATCTTAAATAGATAGATGTGGATTGAAATATTGGAGTTACATGTTATGCAGCAGCGGGCGACAAAACCATCTTGTCGCCCGTTACTGTTGCTGTACGCCATTCCCATTTAATCAAAAAAGATTCCAATTCCCGTTTCTACATCCATCTGCAGCCCTGTCTTGGAATCATAATTCCTCATATCGTCTAATTCATAGATGCCTTTTGCGATTTCTCTTACCAAACCCTGATCCATCATTTTTTGAAACTGATATTCCGGCAGAGAAATCCCATACTGCTGCAGTTTCCGGTAAATCGCTCTGTCTGCATGTCCTGACTCTACCCTCTGCAAATATTCTTTCACGGTATCATCTGCAGGGATATAGATGGTTCTGGTATCGTTTTCGATCAACTTAAACAGGCGCGCCACCGTCGCAAACGGGAAGAAGTTCTCCTTCTGATCCCATATCTTTAAAATACCTTTTTCATCCAGATTTTCCTGCCCCAGAAGCTCCCGATAATACCGAAAATAAAAAGCGATCGCCTCCGACCCATTTACCTTTTCATATTTCCGCAATGTTTCACGCAAAGCCCCACGGCTCAGCTCCATGCGGGGATTACTCTCCTCCTCCAGTGAGAATGAAAATACTTCGCTGGATCCTTTTGGACGTTTTCCCTCGCGGTTGCAGCGTCCTGCAGCCTGAATCAGAGAATCCAGGCCTTCTTCTTCTCGATATACAGCAGGAAAATCCAGATCTACTCCCGCCTCGATCAACGATGTCGATATTACTTTGCAGGATTTTCCGTCTTTAAGCCGTTGTTTTATCTCTGCAATCTTCTTTTTCCTGTCCGCAGGATAAATCAGCGTTGTAAGACAATAGCTCCCTTCTCCCTCTAAACGATGATACAGCTCCTGCGCGGTGGCTTTCCTGTTTACGACACATAGAACCTGATCGTATCTGTTTAATCTCTCTTCCAATTGCGTCTTCGTTATAATCCCGAGATTTCTGATCGTAACCCGTTCAAAGACCAAGGCTTCTTCTTCCGTGCAGCTCCCGCATATCTCCTTCAGCTCCAAACCGGGAATATATTCCTTAAAGTACGATTCCAAGGCCGGCTGCGTCGCTGTACAAAGCACCGCCGTTGCTCCATAATTGCTGACCAATTGGGCAATCGCAGCAATGCAGGGTTTCAGATAAGGAACCGGTAATGTCTGTGCTTCATCAAATACAATCACGCTGTTGCACAGATTGTGAAGTTTTCTGCATTTGGAGCTTTTGTTCGCAAACAATGATTCAAAAAACTGCACTGCCGTTGTGACGATGACAGGAGCATCCCAGTTTTCCGTTGCCAGAACATTTCTTATCTGCCACGGTTCACAGTCGTTTTCGTCCAAATCTAATTGCACTCCGGAATGATGCTCAACAACATTATTCCTTCCAAAAATCGAAGAAAAAGTCTCCGCCGTCTGGTCAATAATAGACGTGTAGGGAATCACATAAATGATTCTTTTCATGCTTTTATGCGCTTCCACATGACGCAGCGCAAATCCCATGGAAGCTGTTGTTTTTCCGCCCCCGGTAGGCACTGTAAGCGTATAAAGACCCTTGGGAAGTCTTTTTCCCTTTTCCATGCATTCCCTGAGAATCTTCGTTCGGCATTGATATAATGGTTTGACTGATCCGGGTGGATGCAGCCATGCATCTGTGTACTCGTCAAATTTCTCAATCAATGTCTCAAATGTATCATATCCACTCCGGCTTTCTGCTTTTCCCCTATCCATAAAGCCTTCTGTATCTAAATAGTCTGCATCCACCAGGCAGGAATAAAGCATACGCATAAAAAAAGCCGAGCTAAAACCACTATTTCCCACATAGTCTGGCAGCTTCATCCTGTAATCATTCTTTAAAAGCTCTGCCAGATCTTCCTTCCAGCACGAATAATCGGGAATATCTGCTTTCATTCTTCCAAAATAGGTCCCGTCTCCGGCAAAAGCACTCATGCCGTTCCCACCGTCCATCAGCCCGCTGTGGTGCCCGGCAATCACCATTCCCTCCAGCGGATTCGTCTCTTTGGCCCCTGCCGTAGAATGATCGATTTTTCCATATTTCTCCGGATTTCGTATTCTTCTTTGGAAAGCATCCGAATATTTCCCAATATCATGCATCAACCCGCAATGATATCCCATTTCTTCACAGCCAAACCCAGCGGCAAATTCCCCCGCTTTCTTTGCTGTCCCCATCAAATGCTCTTTCACAGACTGTTCGTTACCCTCAGAATCAATATGCGCAATAAATCTTCCTGTCTCTGTCATCTTCTCCTTCTCACCCATCACAAAACCTTCAAGCAGAAAATAGTCGTCTCTATCCCTGACAAGATTTAACAACTATTTTTATTAGTCTCGCCAGGGCAGGCAGGTTAAGCTTTCCCTCCATCTGTCCTGCTGAGCATATTATAAACCATTCGACGATATCCAGCAACCAAAAATAGATGCCTTGGCCTGCTTTTGAATATCATACTGCACGAGCCATCTTCGTCCGTGCACCTACTTTTCTTTCTCCAACCCCGGCAACGTCACCCCTGCCAGCACCGCGGCAGCCACGCACAACACGGCAAACATCGCATAGGCGAAGGAATATCCGCGGACGTCTGCCAGGCGGCCGACGGTCACCGGCCCCAGGGTCATGCCGATGCCGTAAAGGGCCTGGAAGAGTCCCATGGCGGTGGATTTGTTCTCCGCCGGGACCCGTTTGATGGCCAGCGCCATGAGAATGGACATCAAGAGAATATTTCCGGCGCCGCCGAGGATCTGCGCCAGGAAGAGCTGCCAGACGCTCCCCGCCGCGGCGATGATACCGCAGGAAGCAGTCAGGAGCAGGAAGCCTGCTGCCACGGATTTCGTGGTTCCCAGGCGCGGTGTGAAGTGTTTCCCCAGCCAGCCTCCGGCGACCACCTGGACAACGGTGAAGAGAGCGGTATTGATGCCGATCTGCACAGAGGTGGCCCCCAGTTCTTCCGCGACGGTGGAGGTGAAGGAAAACGCCGTCCCCTGCACCACCATTTGCAGGACGATGGCGAAGAGAGCCGGCAGCAGGACCGACGGGTTGCGGAAGGTGTGCGCCAGCACGGAGAGGCGCATGGGTTCTTTATGGATGGGAACTTCCTTCAGCTGCAGTGCCAGGATCACGGCCACGACGCCGGTGAGGAAGCTGATGACCAGCGGATAGCGGTATCCCCACAGGGTCGCCACAATAGTTCCCAGCATGAAAGCCAGCAGTTTCCCGGTGTTGTTGAAGACGTTGATGCTGGTCATGGCCTGCACGCCCTCCTCGGGGTCGTAGTAGGCCGAGTACAGAACAGAAAATGCCAGCCAGGTAGAGGCCGCGACGCCTGCCAGGAAACGACAGAAGATGATGAACGCGGCGCTGGTGGCGAACATCAGGCCGAATGAGGACACCGTGGTAAAGAGCGTTCCCATGAGCACTACCCGCCGGTAGCCTCCCGTCGCGTCGGTGGCGATCCCCAGAGGAATCCGCACCAGCATCTGCGTAAATCCGTAGGTTCCTGTCATGACTCCAATGGCCGAAGCCCCAAAGCCGAGCATGGTCAGATACGGGGTAAAATACGGAACGTGGCAGTACTCTGATGCCCAGAAAAAGATGATCACGACGCTGAGGATCCGGCGCGAACGGCGCATGGATTGAGATGAAGACATGATATATTTCTCCTTGGTCAGCAAGTGCGAAATTCTGCCCCGAAAGGCATAAGGCAGACTTTCGTCGTTGGCTGTTCTGCATCGATTCGCCGTCGGGAGCCAAAGGATTCCTCCAATGAGCACCTTCAGTAAGTTTCGCCTGACAGACACCTGAATACAGAAAAATCGGCGGCGGCACTCACTGTGCTCCCGCCGCCGGCCGAAGAACGATGTTACGAGTCAAATTCGGGCTTATCAGGGTCGAAGGTCAGGTTCAGTTCCCTGATCTCGAACTCCCCCTCATCCTTGAAATAATCATAGTTGGCCTGCAGAGCCTCCCAGATCTCTTCCAGGGTAGGTGTCCCGCCGAAGAATTTCTTCGGTTCTGCCCGCCAGTACAGGTCGTCATTTGCCAGATCCTGATCCTTATAATGGTTCAGCTGCACGATGTAGATCATGCGCTCCGTCTTGAAGCGCTGCGGTTTGTGCGTCACCTTCACGATCCAGTCGTCCACCGGCGTGGATTCGTAAAATTCCTTGACGTGATGATCTTCCAGTTCCATGATCGCGTCATAGTCCTTCTGCGTAAATACCTGCCGGATGATCGGTTCAATCTCTGCCATAGCCTTTTCCCTCCTTATTTATTGGCCGCACGGCCATCCCCCTCCGGGCGCCAGGCCCTCGCGGGGCTTTCTTATTTATTCTCCAGCATTTTCTCCACGCTGACCAGCTTCACGCACAGCGAGAAGATTCTGGTCGCCTGCTTCATTTCCTCAAGAGTCGGATAGGTGGGCGCGATGCGGATGTTGCTGTCGTCCGGATCCAGGCCATAGGGGTATGCCGCCCCCGCGCCGGTCAGGATCACTCCGGCTTCTTTGCACCGGGCCACGATCTCCTTCGCGCAGCCGTTCATCGCCTGGAAGGAAATGAAATAGCCGCCGCGGGGCTTCGTCCACGTTCCGATTTCCAAACCGCCCAGTTCCTGTTCCAGGATGTCCTCCACGGCCTCGAATTTGGGCCGGATTAGATCCGCCTGCTTTCTCATATGCGCCTTCAGAGTGTCCAGATCCTTCAGGAAACCGACGTGGCGCAGCATATTGATCTTGTCATAGCTGATGGTCTGCACGCCCATGCGCTGTTTGAATTCCTCCAGATTGGCCGGAGAGGCAGCGAAAACGGAGATTCCCGCGCCGGGGAAAGTCACCTTGGAGGTGGACGCGATCTCATACACCATATCCGGGTTACCGGCCTTCTCACACTCGCTTAAGATTTCCAGAATCTGCTGCTGATCCTCCTCATACAGATCATGAATCGCGTACGCATTATCCCAGAAAATACGGAAATCCCGGGCCGCCGGTTTCAGGGCCGCCATGCGCCGCACGACCTCATCCGAATAAACGATGCCGCCGGGGTTCGAGAAGCGGGGCACACACCAGATACCCTTGACGGTCTCATCTTCGGACACCAGCTTCTCCACCAGATCCATATCCGGGCCGTCCTCGTTCATGGGAATGTTGATCATATCGATTCCCATCGCCTCTGTCATGCGGAAATGCCGATCATAGCCGGGCACCGGACAGAGAAATGTCACCTTCGGCAGTTTGGACCAGGGCGTCTCTCCGAGAATGCCGAAGAGTTCGGCCCGGGCCAGCAGATCGTACATCACGTTCAGGCTGGCGTTGCCGCAGACCACTGTCTGCTCCGGCTGACAGCCGATCATCGCCGCCATCAGTCTCTTCGCCTCAATCACGCCATCCAGCGCGCCGTAATTCCGGCAATCCGTCCCGTCCTCCGAACGGGGCACCGTATTTCTGTTAAAAGTTTCCATCATCTCCATGGAGAGATCCAGCTGATCAGCGGCCGGTTTGCCGCGGGACATATCCAGCTTCAGCCCCAATCCCTTCGCATCCTCGTAAGCCTTCCGCAGTTCCTCACGTAAGGTCATCAGTTCTTCTTTCGTCATAACCTGGTACGATTTCATGCGTTATCCTCCTTCCGATACCTGCACAACCTGTTCGTACCCGTTTAATCTATCACTTCCCGCAGGAAAAAGCAAGTCCACTTCCTGTCACAGGCGTCCTTCCCGCCTTACAAGGCCCGGCTGTACCTTTCAAAAAAGCGATTCCTTCGCGGACGCAGCAAGCTTCTGATATAAACGCTTTGCCTCGGCCACCTCCTCTCTGGTGGCCTCGTCATTATAACGAGCCGCGATGTACAGCTGCCGCAGGGAACGGACATCCCCCGGCTCCATGACATATTTTGTCTTTCCCGCAATCTCCTCACTGGTGTCACTCTTCGCGAGATCGATTCCTCTGCGCCGACACAGACTCAGATATTTCCGGTACTGCGCCCGTACCTGCCCCACCGGCCGGGAAGACGCCCGGAGCCGCCGTCTCAGAGAAGTCTTTTCGGAAACCGCAGACCGCCGCTCCGCGGACTCTGTCCGGATCGCATCCCACCGGCTGCGGCCGGAGAGCCAGCGGAAAAGAACTATAAGAAGTACCGCGGCCAGAATCAGCCCCAGAGCAGTCAGCACACGCAGGAAGAGGTCCGCGTTCTGTCCGGCTTCCATCCCCTCGAACACATTTTCCAGACCGGAGGTGTCGATCGTCACCTCTGACTCCTGCTGTTCTGAGGCAGAGAACGAAATCCGGGAAAACAGCCAGACAACGACGCGAAGTACACCCGCCAGAACATACACGCAGCCGAGTAAGAGCGGATAAAAGACCGTCTGATACACCCCGGTCAGGAACATCCGCACAGCATCGAGAAAAGCGTCCGAAGAGAAAATGGCCGCTCCCATGAGAACGCCGACCGCCGCCGCCAGATTCATCGCCTGAAAACGCGGCGTGCAGCACACGGACAGATCATGGCGCAGCGAACGCAGCAGCAGCACACAGCAGACCAGACTGATCAGTCCCGCGGGAATCGTGATCGCGGCCAGCTGCGCCCCGCAGCCCACAAGCAGCGCCAGCATGCAAAATCCCAGCAGCACTTTCCAGAAAATACGAAAAATATCGACCTGCGCCGACCAGTCCGGCAGGTACAGCTTTTCAGCCGTCAGGTAAATCATATAAACGGCAGGCGGCAAAGCGGCAAGCCACCCCGTCCATCCGCCGCCGGGCAGGAAAAAGATCCCCACCAGCAAAGCGAGCGGCAGAAAACGAAGACTCCCCCGTTCCCGAAACGGAAAGGTCAGCGTTCCCGTCAGCGCCTGCAGGCCCAGGCAGGCCAGAAGAAACGGCGCTTCCGCCCCGGCCAGCAGCGCAAAGAAGCCGGCAAAAGCATAATAAAATCCCAGATCGGACAAACATTTGAGTAATACAAGGGTCAGCATACAGACTCCTCCTGCCCGGTCGCAGTCCACAGAGGCACCCCCGCCCGTTTTGCCCGGGCCGCGGCCAGATGCAGAATCTCCGGATCCTCCTCCGGCGTGATAAACATCAACCCCCGGGTGCTGTCCGAGCTTCGGATCGCCTGTTCCAGCAGGACGTCACAGGAAATCGCCGCCTGACCCAGGCCGCGCCCCAGCCCCTCGAGGGGGTGCGGCGGAAGAGGCTCAGCCACCCCCCAGACCCCCCCCAGCCGCGGGCCCGGCAAGAACGCGGGGGAGGG
>JAJQCZ010000010.1 GCA_021202465.1 Lachnospiraceae bacterium
CTGTCGGGGAATAGTTGTGAAAGTGAGGTTCCCCGAAGGGGAACAGGCCGCCAGGCGAATGCCTGGGCGGCCTGTTTATTTTGTGTAAAACTATTGTCGATTGTGTTTTTTCAATCACTAATAAAGGTTAGCGAATGTTCAACAAATCAATCATCCCATTCGTCACGCTCACCTCCATCTACATTCCCCCCAGTGCTACCATCGGCGATTACATCCTCTGTCGTTAAATATGAGATGATTTTACTTTCTGGCTTTTCATATGATTTTTTTAACTTACTTACCTCCTCGTGTCAAATAGCAATTACTGTCATTCCATATAATAGTCATTAAAGCTCCCGCTGACTACAGAGCTGTAATAAATCTGTGTCTCACCTGTATACTCTTCAGTCACAATTACATAGCCTCTAGCATAGACAATCCCGTCTTTGTTTGTACCAACAGAAAAGTCCAGATAATCTGTTCCAACGCTGCTGTTATTCGCAGTCAACTTCATCTGCCTTACCTTTTCCTTCAACGTCCCTTCCTCAAAATCCTCAAACTGCAGCAGATCATCGAGATCAGCACCTTCCGCGCCAAAGACTGAGGTACTTGTTCCGTAGAGGATACCATGCTCTTCCAAGGTATAACCATCCGGTACCTCGCGGCCAAACATAAAACGGATATAATTCTTGCTTCCCGATACATAGGCCGTCGGCGGAATCACGGTAAAGGATGGGATCGCATCCAGCGTCACGGCATAGATCGCATAAATCGTCGCCTCTCCGATCACACTGTACGTGTACTCCTCTTGGTAAGAGAGAACCGTAGAACCCTCGCTGTCTAAGGACCAATATGAGAACTCCCTGTTCGCGAACTCATATTCCGACGCGGAGAGCGTAATCGATTCACCATAAGATGCTTCGATTTCTTTCGTCTCCGTGCCATTGTAAATGATGGTCACCGTATAACTTTGCTCAGAGAGGGTTAAAGCACTTTTATAGCTGGCGCTCGCAACCGGGCTCAGGAAAGCTAGTTTCTCTCCTGTCTCATCGTCCTTCACGATGACATATCCTCTTGCATAAACGATTCCCGACAAATTGTCCCCGACGGAAAAATTCAGGTAATCCAAACCAGTCTTTGCACTGTTTGCAGTTAAAATTAATTGTCTTACTTTATCTTTCAATTCCGTGAAATCTGCGTCTGCAAACATCAACAACTCGTTTAAATCCGCATCTGCCGCTCCAAACACCGAAGCACTCGTTCCATAGAGAATCCCATGCTCCACCATCGTATAGCCGTCCGGTACATCACGTCCGAAACTGAAATAAATATAGTTTTTTGTTTCAGTCGAATGCGAGTAGACATTATTGATCGTCAGCACTGGTTCGGGCTTCACCGAAGTCGTCGCATAGACCGCATAGATGCTCTGATCTTTTGCCGCATAGAACGTATAGCTCTTGTTGGTCGAACGAACAGATATTCCCTCCGGATCGTCCGCCCAGCAGGCAAAGTTCATGTTCAGATACGTCTTATCGGCGGTTACAGTAACAAACTCCCCCTTCTTTGCAGTAATAGTTTCATTCAGTGTTCCATTAATGTATACCTGGATGTCATAGGTAGTCGTTTCTGCTTTTTTACAATATTTGCAGACACCATTTACATACACATGTCCCTGTGTCGTTTCAGCTCCGCAGGTCTTGCAAACACAGTTATGATAAGTCGTACTAACTGAATCATTATAAGAATACGCATAGTTGTGTCCGGTCGCCTCGATCTCGTCGGTCTTGTACTCACCGCAGTTCGCGCATCGGTAAAGCCCTACTCCGCTCTTCTCGCAGGTCGCGTTTGTCACGACCTGACTCAGTACCCAGTCGTGGCTGCCGTTTACGAGCTTCGTCTGTGTTTCTTCACAACCTGTACAGGTACACTTATAAACATACTTCCCGGTCGTCTCACAGGTTCCCTCAACTGTTTTATCTTCATCCAAAACCATATTGTGAACAGTTACGGTTGTTCGACTGATCTCAGCGCCGCACAGACGACAGTACACAACCCGATCATAGGACCCGTGTTCTGTTTCCGTCGCTTCTACATAGTTTTCCGTCCTCGTCGTCCGATATTTGGCCGGATGATTCAACGCTGCAATGGCTGCCTCATAGACCATGCCGCAGTAGCGACAGATACCATATTGCACGCCCTCCGTTGTACAGGTTGCCTCGGTCAGCACATGATTTTCCAGCCAGTCATGCGAACCATACTCTACGACTTCCTGCGCCACCAGTACCTCGCCGCAGCGTGAACAGTGCGAGCCCTCGGTCAGGCCCTTCGAGCAGCAGGTTGCCGGTACCTCTTCGTCAATAACTGTCAGATGACCCAATGCCGCTGTTTTCTCGGTGTACTCGTATCCGCACAACTCACAGATGTACGTCGTTTCACCGGCTTCTGTACAGGTCGCCGTACAGACCTCGATGTAGCTGTGACCATCCGTGATGGGCTCTGTATAGGAGTCCCCACAGCGCGAGCAGGTGTAGGTCATCTCACCTTCTTCGGTACAGGTCGCCTCCTTGGTCACCTCACCTACGTAGTCATGGCCGAGTGCCGCGATCGGGACTGAGTAACTCGCTTTACACGATTTACAGGTATAGGTCTTAGAACCGGCTGTCGTACAGGTTGCCTCCACGATGTCCACATCATAGTCATGGCCAGTCGCCGCGATCGCAAGCGTGTAGGTATCACCGCAGGCCGAGCAGGTATAACGTGCCAGACCGGAGGTCGTACAGGTCGGCGGTGTCACAATAACTTTCTCATAATCATGACCGGTCGCCGGGATTTCCCCTTCATAGGAATCGGTACAGCCTTCATGCGTACAGGTATAGATGCCATATCCGGCCTCTGTACAAGACGGCTCTGTCGTAACCGTAGTGCACTCATAGTCATGCCCCGTCGCTTCTATCGAAGAAGTGAAGGAATCTTTACATCTGCTGCAGGTATAGGTCATCTCGCCTTCTTCCGTACAGGTCGGCTCCGTCGTCACCTCTCCCACGTAGTTATGGCCCAGTTTATCAATCTCACTCGTATAAGTATCTCCACAAGTCGAGCAGGTATAGGTCATCTCGCCGGTTTCTGTACAGAACGGCTCCGTCGTCACCTTCGAGACATACGTGTGTCCCGTCGCCGCGATGGTATCGGTCTTTTCCTCTCCACACACTACACAGACATAAGTCGCGCTGCCCTCTTCCGTACAGGTCGGTTCTTTCAGCACGTCCACCACCTGGTAGATATGCCCGATCGCCGGGATCGTTGCCGTATAGTGTTCATCACAGTACCGGCAAATATACTCTGCCTCACCCGCCGTCGTACAGGTCGCCGCCGTCGTCACCTTCCGCACATAAACGTGATATCCCAATGCGGAAATGGTCTTCGTATAGGTATCTCCGCAGCCTCTGCAGGTATAGAGAAGCTCTCCATCTTCCGAACAGGTCGCCTCTTTGACCGTCGTATACGTGTAATGATGTCCGGTCGCCGGAATCTCCTGAATCTCAGTATGGCCGCAGTTCTTACAGGTATAGATTCCCTCGCCAGCTTCCGTGCAGGTCGCCGCCGTGATCACCTCATAGGTATAATCATGTCCTGTCGCTTCGATTGTTCTCTCATCGCTCTCACCGCAGGTCGCACAGGTGTAGATCGCCGTGCCATCCGTGACGCAAGTCGCGGGAATCAGCGTTGTCGTCAACTCATACGTATGACCGAGCGCCTCTACTTCCTCTGTATAGGTATCATCGCAGCGCGTGCAGGTGTACGTCGTTTCACCGGCTTTTGTACAGGTTGCAGTCGTCTTCGTAACCTCATAGTCATGACCCAACGCCTTCGCCGCCTGGTAAATGGTATCCTCGCAGCCATCATGAGTACAGGTATAAATCGACGTTCCCGCCTCCGTACAGGTCGCAGTGGTCTGAACCAGCTTATACGAGTGACCGGTCGCCGGAATCGGCACCGTATAGTAATGCCCACAGCCGTCGCGGGTACAGGTATACGTCCGCACTCCCTTCTCCGTACAGGTCGCTGCTGTTGTCACCTTGGAGGTATAGTTATGACCCAACGCCTCCGTCTCTTCGGTATAGCTATCTCCGCAGACACTGCAGGTGTATATCGTTTTTCCAGCTTCCTCACAGGTCGCAGTTGTCGACGTAACCTCATAGCTGTGACCGGTCGCCGGGATTTCCCTGGTGAAGCTATCTCCGCAGCGTGTGCAGGTATAAGTGCGCTCTCCCGCCTCGGTACACGTCGCGGCCGTTGTCACCATGGAAGTATAGCTGTGACCCAGCGCCTCTACATTCTCGCTGTAGCTATCTTTGCAGCGCGAGCAGGTATAGGTCGTTATTCCTTCCTCCGTACACTTCGCAGTCGTCGTTGAGGTGTAGCTATGCCCCAGAGCTGGTGTATCTTCCACATAACTACAACCACAGCCATCACGTGTACAGGTGTATGTCGTTATTCCGGCCGTCGTACACGTCGCGGTCGTCGTCGAGGTATACTTATGACCCAGTGCCGCGATCACCTTCGTATAGCTGTCCCCGCAGCGCGTACAGGTATAGGTGCGAATCCCTGTCTCCGTACACGTCGCCGCCGTTGTTACCGTGGAACTATAGCTGTGGCCGAGTGCCTCCACCTCCTCACTATAGCTGTCACTACAGCGCGAGCAAGTATAGGTTGTAACACCACCCGCCGTACAAGTCGCCGTCGTTTCTGAAGTATAGTCATGACCAAGCGCTGCAATCTCCTCGGTATAGCTGTCACCGCAGCGTGAACAGGTGTAGGTTGTAACACCAGCCTCCGTACACGTTGCCTCCGTCGTTACCTCTGAGGTGTAATCATGCCCCAGCGCCTCAATTGTTTCCGTGTATGTATCACCACAAATCGAGCACGTATAAACATTTTGGCCTTCTTCAGTACAACTCGCTTCCTTCGTAGTTACACATTCATACGAGTGATCTCCGAGCTCAGTCTTCGTTTCACGGCTCAATTCTGTTCCACAGGTCTCGCAATACACGACCGAATCATAGCTGCCCTCCGTCTGGCAGTCTCCCGCCGACACATTTTCCTTTACAGCCTCTCCTGCCGTATGACCGGTAGCCGGAACCTCATTACCATGTTCGGTATTTTCTTTCAGAGCTCTGCAATAAATACAATACGTTGCATTTTCATAACCACACTCTGTACAGGTCGCCTCCAATGTTCCCTCTATATAATAGTGGCCGAAGAGTTCACAGTTTCCTTCACTATAGTGGATGGTGGCGTCAGTCAGAGGGTCATTCGAAGAATTGACAGTGATCTTTTTCCACTCAGCCTTTGTACCCGTATAATAAACATCTGTCAGCGCGCTACATTTATAGAACGCGGAACTTCTTACCATAGTTAGACTGCTGCAGAGCCTTACCGTAGTCAATGCAGAGCAGCCTTCTAAAAATGAAATTGCAATCGTCTCCAGGGACGACGGAATCGATATTTCAGTCAATTTGTAACAATATCTAAACGCATAGGAACCACAGGACGTCAGTCCTTCGTTCAGGTTCACCTCCGTCAACAAATAACAATACGCAAATGCATAGTCTCCAATCCCTGTCACGCTCTCCGGTATTGTAACAGAGGTCAACCCTGTCTCATTGAATGCAGCCTTTTCGATTTGGACAAGCTTATCCGGCAGATTAATCTGTGTCAGCTTGGAACAATTAGAAAATGCAAAGTCGCCAATCTCTGTCAGAGTCGACGGAAACGTTACATTGATCAAGGCACTGTTGTGAGAAAATGTATTGCTTCCTGTCGTCGTCAGCCCTTCTTTCAGTACAACATCAGTCATTGAAGTACAATACGTAAATGAATAGGAGCCGATACTCGTCACCGTGCCTGGTATGGTAATACTCGTCAATCCAGAGTAATAAAATGCATAATCTGCGATTGTTTTCAGTGAATCCGGCAACTCAATCTCCGTCAACTTGGAGCAATACGCAAATGCATAGTTTCCGATTTCTGTCAGACTCGATGGAAGCGTCACATCAGCCAAGGCACTGTTCTGATAAAATGTATAGTTTCCTGCTGTTGTCAGCCCCACTTCCAAATCGGCCACGGTCATTGATTTACAATATGCAAATGCAAATTTCCCGATACTCGTCACCGCTCCCGGTATGGTAATACTCGTCAATCCAGAGTAATAAAATGCATAATCTGCGATTGTTGTCAGTGAACTCGGTAACTCAATTCCCGTCAACTTAGAACTGTACGCAAATGCATAAGTTGCAATTGTCGTCACCCCCTCCGGAAGCACCGCCCCACTCAGGTTGCTGGCATAGAATGCATATTCCCCAATCTCTGTCACACCCGTTGGAACAGTGTAACTCCCGGTCAGGCCCGCCGGATAAAGAAGCAAAGTCGTACCATCCGAAGTAAGCAGCGCCTCATCGACAGATTTATATGTAGTATTTCCTTCATCAATCTTAATGGATTTCAAAGTACTACAGCCTCTAAAAGCCTGACTATTGATGGATGTTACGCTCGCCGGAATCGTCACATCATTCAGGGAAGTACACTGATAAAATGCCCAATCTCCGATGCCGGTTACGCCCTCCTCGAGCACAACAGAAACGATGTCGCTCCGATAGGAATACCAGGGCACAGAGCTGGCACTGCTGTAGCTCGGCACCTCTCCTTCGCCCGTAACAGTTAGCGGCCCTTCTGTTGTCAGCGTCCAGGTCAGTTCATTTCCGTTCCCGTCTTTAAAGGTTCCGGTAATCAGACCACACTCTGTACACACGCCATCTTCGAAAGTATGCTCCGTGACCGAGAGTTCCCCGCTTGGTTCAACACTATCATCCAAATCTCTGCAATAAATGCAGTATTTTGCATTCTCATAACCGATTTCCGTGCAGGTCGGTTCCAAATATTCTTCTATATAATAGTGACCAAAGAGTTTGCAGTTCGCGTCACTGTAGTGGATCGTGGCACCTGTCAGCGGAGTATTATAGGAATTGATCGTAATCTTATTCCATTTCACTTCCGCACCTGTATAATAAACATCCGTCAGGCTAGTGCAT
Source organism: Lachnospiraceae bacterium (assembly GCA_021202465.1). Classification (GTDB taxonomy): domain Bacteria; phylum Bacillota; class Clostridia; order Lachnospirales; family Lachnospiraceae; genus UBA3305. Next base: position 7,068 of record JAJQCZ010000010.1, read on the forward strand.
CCATAAAATGCATAGGTATTTACCGTAGTCAAACTGCTGCAGAGTCTTACCGCGGTTAATCCGGTGCAGTTGTACAGAAATCTATTGGCGATCGTCTTTATGGACGACGGAATCGATATTTTAGTCAGGGCGGTACAGTCACTGAATCCATAACTGAAAGTTGCCTCCAGCCCCTCGCTCAGATATGCCTCCGTCAAAGACGAACAAGACGCAAAGGCATAAGTTCCGATACTCGTCACTGTTCCCGGTATGGTTATACTCTCCAATCCAGAGCTTCTAAAGGCAGAGTCACCGATTGTCTCGAGTGAATCCGGTAGAGTAATCTCCGTCAGGTTGGTACAAGTATAAAATGCATAGTTGCCGATTGTCTCCAGTCCTTCGCTTAGATTCACTTCCGTCAAAGACGAACAATACGCAAAGGCATAAGTTCCGATACTTGTCACTGTTCCCGGTATAGTTATATTCTTTAATCCAGAATATCCAAATGCAAAGTTACCGATTGTCTTCAGTGAATCCGGCAGAGAAATCTCTGTCAAACTGGAACAATTATAAAACACATTGTTGCCAATTGTCATCAGCGATTTCGGCAGAGAAATCTCCATCAGTTTGGAACAACTATGAAATGCATAGTTGCCGATACCGATAACGCCCTCCTCTAGAACAACAGAAACGATGTAGCTCCGATAGGAGTACCAAGGCACAGAACTGCCTTTGCTATAGTCAGGCATCGCTGCCTCCTCACCGGAGGTCGTCACGAAGATCGTCAATACTCCTTCTGTCGTAAGCGTCCAGGTCAGTTCATTCTCATCTCCAAAGGTACCGGTAATCAAACCACAATATTCGCAGGTTCCATTTACAAGGCTGTGTTCAGTTCCTGTAGAAAGGATCATTTCTCCTTCCTGAATCACCTCACCGCATACCGTGCAGACAGTGTCCCCTGTATAGCCATTCTCTATACAGGTCACTTCCACCACATTCTGCACTTCTGTCGTATGACCTGTGGCAGGAATCACTTCCCCTTCTTCCAGAACTTCCTCGCACACCGTACAAACGTAATCGCCCGTATAGCCGTCTTCGGTACAGGTCGCTTCCTTCGCGTTCTGTAAGACGACATTTTCTTCAGCAGCTGTATTTTCATCTGTGTTGCTGTAGTAGATCTCATAATTCTCTGTGGGATGGCAGCCGTTGCCTTCATATTTATATACCTGATACACTGTGCCATTTGTTGAATCGAGCACTGGTGTCGCGTCTGTACCAAGCATCTGATACCAGACCGTGTCCGCAGTCTCCTGCACACTGTTTAAAAGATACGCTGCTTCACCAGAGGCAAATTGATCCGCACTCAGTGCAGTGATGCCGTCAAGCGTGCTCTCACTCTCCGTCTCACTGTCTGTAGAATTCAGGTAATAGCAGTTTTCGATGGTTCCGGTGTAATCAGATGAAACAATCTCCCAGGCTGTCTCTGTATCATCCTCTACTGCAGAGGCAGATACGGTTCCTGCATTATACGATGAGACGATTGATGCGCTACCTGAGTTGTAAGCAGCACCAATAAGTCCTCCGATATCTGAGGTGCCGGATACAGTTCCAAGATTATAACAATTGACAACAGAAACACTTCCCAACATGCCACCGATAAGACCACCCAATGCATATGCTTCTGCAACAACACCCTCAGCCGCGCTTGCTTTGGTGATCTTTCCAGTATTATAAGAAGTATCCACACTTCCGTAATATGCATATCCGATAATTCCACCCGCATACCATCCTGCTTCATCATATTGATAATAGCAGGAAATCTCTCCTTCGTTTACACAGGCCGAAATATCGCTGTAGCAAGTATCACCAGCAATTCCACCGACATCACCACATCCGCTTACATTCCCAGTATTGGTGCAGTCTTTAAGGGAGTCTTCATAGCTGTAACCGATGATTCCACCAATGCAACCATCATATATAGGGCCATTATTCCACTCCTCACCCAACTTGGAAATTGCTTCATTTCCCTGCACAGTTCCGCTGTTCGTGCAATCCATGATAGTACAGTATCCGCTGTATCCGACCACACCGCCGGTATACACAGAACCGCTCACCGTACCGCTATTTGAGCAACGCTTAATCAACCGATCATTGGACGTCGAGAGATCCGTATAATCCTCATCATCAAGAGATTTCTCCTCCTGCGGACCCCCTGCACCGTAGGTGGTTGACCCGATCACACCACCGATGTGTTCATAACCGCTGACTGCGCCTGTATTTTTGCAGTCTACTACCGCCAGATAACTGTCCAGACTGCCCGCAATTCCTCCCACAGCCCACGGACCGGAGACCGAACCGTCATTACTGCAGCTGTCCAGCATACAATAATAATTACCATATCCAACAATTCCTCCAAACGTGTTTCCGTTGGAAGAGTCGTCAAAATCAATGGTACCTGAAAACTGTACTGATGCCTCGTCTGTACTCTCACATCCAATAAAGCAGGCATTATAAGCATACCCCGCAATACCGCCGACCGCATTGTTTCCCAGGACCTTTCCAGAGTTTGTACAGTTTTCAAAAGAATAGTCATAGGCATAAGCAACATACCCTGCAATACCGCCAACCTCATTATTTCCCTGAACTGTTCCGGAATTAGTACACTCATAGAAGGCATCTTGATAATACGCATACCCCACCAGACCGCCGATATATTCACCGCCGTAACCATTCTCGTCTGTGTTTCCGATTACAGTTCCGGCATTGCTGCAGCCTTCGAAGTAATTATAATCGTTCGAGTAGCCAACGAGACCGCCTATATAATTAACGTAATACCCATCTGTGCTGACAACGCCCTGGATCGTACCGCTGTTTTCACACTGTAAAAACGTCGCATCATACGCACCCTGTCCAATCATGCCTCCGACATACGCTGTACCGGTCACGGTGCCGGAATTGGTGCAGCGCTTAAACAGGATAGAATTCCCATTGCTATCGACGTCCGCCTGATCCTCGGCGTCCAGTGAAGTAGCATAGCCGCCACCGCCATAGTAGGATACAATACCGCCCACATAGCGTACGCCCGTTACATTGCCTTTGTTCTTACAGTCTAAAAACGAAACAGAAATCGCAGATACGTAACCGGCGATTCCGGCCACGTAGGACTCATTGGAATAACTCACGTTTGTTCCACCGGTAATCGTTCCCTCGTTTACGCAATCTGACACGACCAAGCCGGTTGAACCATAATACAGATAACCAACGATACCGGCAATATCGTAACACGCCTCGGCCGCGCTGGACACATTCCCCTTGTTGGTACATCCGCTGATCGGTCCCGCCATATAGCCGCAGATGCCGCCCGCATAATCCTGACCACCCACGACAGCACCACTGTTCGTACAATCATCGACGCTTCCGTAACAGTGGCCGCAGATACCGCCAATATATTCTGAGTTATTTGCATCCGATGTATCAGACAGCGATACATTACCTGAGTTGGTACAGCTCTGGATCATCGCTGAGGAAGTGGTACTGCTGCTGTCCTCGTCCTCCGTGGCAACGACGAGATCGTCTTCTGACTCATATCCATAGGCATAGCCGCAGATACCGCCCACATCATACTGGCCAGTCACAGCTCCTTCGTTCTTACAGTTCTGAATACCTGCGTACTTGCTGTAGCCGCAGATGCCACCTACATAGTTGTAGCCATTTACAGCAGCAGAATTACTGCAGCCGGTCAGCGTTCCATACTCGGAATATCCACAGATGCCTCCAGCACCTACATAATAATCAGACGTATCTTCCACGCTGATTGTACCGTATGCCTTACAGGAATCTATCGTTCCGCAATAATTATAAGCGCAAATGCCACCTGCTTCATAATATCCGCTTACCGTGGCATTTACAGTACAGTTACTGATTGTTCCTTCACTATACTTGCTGATTCCACCCGCATAATCACCTGTGATAGCACCGGATACCTGGCAGGAATCAATCGTACCGTCTTCATAATTCCACACGCAAATACCGCCTGCTTCGGATGCAGTCAGTGTTGTGTTGCTTAATATAATATTTTTAATCGTACCATTATTCGAACCAAACAACCCTGCATAACTCCAGACAGCATCATCCTCAAAAGCATATTGCAGATTGGAAATTACGTGGTTGTTTCCGTTAAAAGTACCCGTATACTGTACTTCATAGGAATCAGAAATCATACCGATCATTTCCCATGTGGGAAAATCCGTAGTCAGAGTAATGTCGGATGTCAATTCTGCATTATAATCGGAAGAATAGCTTACCCAGTCTGAGGTTTCCTCGCTCTCATCCGCCGCACTGTTCACCAGCTGCGCGAACCAGTACAGCTGACCGGCGTTTCCGATCTGATAGGTATTGGTCGTCTCATTGAGAGTCGCCGGCTCATATGGATTTTCACACCCCTCGTCGGTGCAGAATCCATCCTCATCATAGTCATACTCAGACTCTTCTGATTCGGTTTCGGGCTCGGTCACTTCCTCGCTCTCGCTCGCCGACTCAGGTTCCGTCTGCGTTTCGGTCTCAGTCTCAGTCTCGGTCTCCGATTCCGCCTCTGTCGCAGGCTCCGTTTCCGTTTCCGCCTCCGTCGACGCTTCGGTCGAAGTCTCAGACTCGGTCACCGGCTCCGTCTCGTCCTCCGTCTCGTCCTCCGTCTCCTCCTGCGCGTCTGAAGACGAGGTGTCTGCGTCCGTTTGATTCGCATCCGCATCGTCACTCTCTTCGACCGCCGTCAGAGCCTCCAGATCTTCCGTTGCTTCAGTCTCTGCGCTGTTACTCAGAATATTTGTTCCGACGTTTGCATAGGCCGTCGTCGATACTGAGCTCAGCACCAGGCTGAGGGCAAGAAGAAGACTGAGCCATTTTCGTACTCGTTTCCTCATATTCCTGTACCCCCTGTGTGACAGTTCTGGTTACTTTTAAATATTTAAAACAATACAATAAATTAATTTTCGCGTCAATAAGGTGAATTTTAACAATTACAAATTTTTTAAGTTTTTTTACGACCCATCGTCCGCTCCTTGCCTTTTTTGGCATTTGAGTTATACTTAAACCCGAGGATATACACATGAAGATCATCGAAAAAGACGTAATGCTTCCCGCTGTTCCTACGCTGGGACGGCTCTGCCCGCACGGGCGGCCTCTGTTCCTGGATATCGAGACGACCGGTCTTTCGGCCGACCACTCTCAGGTATACCTGGTGGGCTGCTGCTCTCCGGAGGAAGATACCTGGAAGTTCGTGCAGTGGTTCGCGGAGAGCCCGGGGGACGAAGAGGCTCTCCTGAGGGCATGCAGTGCATTCATCGAGCCGTTTGCTCTGCTGATCCATTTTAACGGAGACCATTTCGATCTGCCTTTCCTGCACCGGCGGGCGGTGCGCTATGGGATACAGGACTGTTTCCTGGAGCTTCCGAGTCTGGATCTCTATAAGAAGCTTCGGCCCTGCAGGGATTTTCTGGGGCTGCCGAACTGCAAATTGAAGACGATCGAGGCCTTTCTGGGGCTGGGACGGGAGGATGAGTATAACGGCGGTCAGCTGATCGACGTTTACCGCGCCTATGTGCGGCATCCGGATGCGCACCGGGAGCATTTGCTTCTGCTTCACAACGAGGAGGACATCCTCGGGATGCCGCGGCTGCTGCCTGCGCTGGCCTATGCGGACTTCCTCGGAGGACGTTTCTCTGTGACGGAGCTGACGGACCGGGAGGAGGGGGAGGCGGCGGACACCTTTCTGCTGCGGCTGAGTCTCTGTTTTCCCGAGCCTGTCCTGTTCCGGGAGAACGGGTGGCAGGGATATATCCGGGAGAACGCGCTGCGCCTGACGGTGCCCCGCTTCACCGGCGAACTGAAATATTTCCTGGCGGATTACCGCAGCTATTACTATCTGCCCGCCGAGGATACGGCGGTGCATAAGAGTGTGGCTGCCTATGTGGATCGGGATTTCCGCAGACAGGCCACTCCGAAGACCTGCTATCTGCGCCGGGAGGGGACATTTCTGAAGCTTCCCGGAGACATGGGGCGGCAGGTCTTCCGGCCGGAGTTCGGCGGGGACTGCTATCTGGAGCAGGGAGACGCCTCGTTCTCTGATCCCGCGTTCTGGGAAGAGTACCTGAAGCGGCTGGTCTGCCTGCTGCACTGAACTGGAAATCTGAAGAAATAGAGAGGCAGCCATTTCCCGGCTGCCCGATGGGAGGAATGGAAGATGAAGACTGGACTGGTGCTGGAGGGCGGCGGCATGCGCGGTCTCTATACAGCGGGGATTCTGGATGTATTTATGGAGGAGGGACTGACCTTCGACGGTGTCATCGGCGTGTCCGCCGGAGCGATTCACGGCTGTTCTTATATATCCGGGCAGAAGGGGCGCAGCATCCGCTATTATAAGGAATATTGCCGGGATCCGCGGTTTATGAGCTTCCGCAACCTGCTCACCACGGGAAGCTTCGTGGGCAATGATTTCTGCTACCGCGAGCTGCCGGACACGCTGGATCCCTATGATTATGAAGCCTTCCGGCAGTCGCCGACGCAGTTTTATATGGTCTGCAGCAATCTGGAGACGGGAGGGCCGGAATATATTCATGTCACGGACATGAAAGAGGAGATGCCTTATATGTGCGCCTCGGCGTCCCTGCCGTATTTCTCCCGTCCGGTGGAGGTTGAGGGGAAGAAGCTTCTGGACGGCGGCTGCACGGACAGCATCCCGCTGGCCGCTTTCCGGCGCATGGGATATAAAAAGAATGTCGTCATTCTGACCCGGCCCGCCGGGTATATGAAGAAGGAGGAGGGGCGGCTTCTCCAGGAGCTCTTCTATCACCGCTATCCGCAGTTTATCCAGGCGCTTCGCACCCGCCACCTGCGCTACAACCGCACGGTGCGGACGATTGAGGAGCTGGCGCGGCAGGGGAAGATCTTCGTCATCCGCCCGGTGGAGAACCTGGATATCGGCCGTCTGGAGAGAGACCCCGCGGCGATCGAGCGCGTGTATGAGACCGGCGTCCGGGAGGCGCGGGCTGTGCTTGAGGAATTGAGGGAGTGGGTGGAAGGCTGAGAAGGAAGAATGAAGGAGCTTCTGAGCATTATGTTCAGAGGCTCCTTCTTGTTATAAATACATTACTCCAGCCTCCGATTCGATTTTACATGCTTTCTTCAAAAGAATCTCAAAAGCTGTATGTACTTTGTTTTATCTATATCCGAGTAACGCTCGCCAAATATCCTAAAGAAATTATTATCATTCTGATAAAACTTTAAAAGCTGAGGTTTGTCCTCACATTCCAAGTAAACGATACCACCGCCAACATCATGTTGAGCAACCCGCAAAACTTCCATTGCACATTCCATCAACTCATTTCCACTCAATGTATCTCCATCGTGTTCACTGTAGTCCTTTCCGAACTGAGCAATCAAAAATGCAGAAACCATGTACGAATTACTATCCGCATTTAATTGTGCATACCGTCTAATTTTCTTTTTTGTCGATTCAGATATACCGACATTCCCAATTTCAAGCGCTTTGTGAGCTAACGTAAAAATAGCAACCAATTTGCCTTGCTCGTCTATAACCAAATGAGTGATAGACATCTTCTTTTTGGCAAAATCAATAGCACTCTTCTTTACAAATTTTTCTATTTCAGCATTCTTTGGACAAGAAAAATCGGAGAGAATAAGTCTGACTCCATCCTCTCCGATCCCCTTGATCATGTCAAGAATGTTTACTGTCGTGTAAGCATTCATTCTACCGGAAACCTCTTTGCCATCAACCTGCGGATTTCATTTACATCACGCATAACAGGAATAGCCGGTGCAGTCCGCTTCTTCTTAGCTTGTGCCTTTTCAGATTCTTCTAAAGCTGTCACGAACCTATCCACCTGTTCAGGCTCGGTAATTTTGACCTGAGCGAAAATACTTGAAGTAGCCATATGCGCACCTCCTAACTGCCTGTCTGGCTCTTTCTGTATTGATAGCCATACATTGTCTCGTACTGCTTCATTTATATTATATCCACAAACATGCCAAAAAGCAATAGACGAGGCAGGCACAAATTATTTTTATGAACAAATGGAGACAGCGCAGATTCTCCTGTTTTTGCCGAATTACAGCTGTTTCTGCATGAATGCAGCATATTTCGCCCCTAAATAATGAACCCCGGAGCTTTCTTCGCCCCGGGGTTGAACATTTTTACTGCTTTTCAGGAATCCGGCCTGACGTCTTATCCGCGCCGGAAGAGTGAGAATCCTTTCTTCGGCTTGTCGACGGTCTCTACCTTCACTTCTGTGACTTTGTAGCCCGTCTCCCGGATCGCCGCGCGGATGCGCGCGATGTCCGGCGTCTCATCGAGAAGAATCTCGGCACGGCCTTCCGCATGGGAAGCGGAGACCTTCGCTTTGCCGCACACTTTGCGAATGGCGTCGCAGACATGAGCTTCACACATTCCGCACATCATTCCGTCAATGCCTAAAATCACTTTGTTCATTTTCTGCCAACCTTTTCTGACATCTCTGCCTTATACCGCCGCCTGGCAGGCTTTGGAGAGGATCTCGTTCAGCGCCGTGCCGCTGCTGGTATGACAGCGGACGATCTCCGCGTTGCTCCGCTCGGCTCCCGCGACCGCGCAGTGGGCCATCTTGTGGGAGACCGTGTTAGTGAAGAAGATCACCAGGTCCGGAGAACCGATCTGATCCGACAGTCCCGCGGCCATCTGCGTGAAGACCTTCGCCTTGCAGTGGTACGATTTACATATTTTCTTGTACTGACTGACCATCCGGTCGTGGCCGCCGATGATGACAACGCTCATATCTTCGCCTCCTATTTTCAAAGTCTTTTGTGAAATCGGATTTACTGATGAACTTAGTTCCAGCATGATAAAAACAAACAAATATACAAGGGTATACTCTGGCGGAGAACCGGGATATCGGCCGTCTGGAGAGGAACCCCGCGGCGATCGAGCGCGTGTATGAGACCGGCGTCCGGGAGGCGCGAGCTGTGGTTGAGGAATTGAGGAAGTGGGTGGAAGGCTGAGAAGGACGAAAGCTTTTTCTCTTTGATCTTTTTCCCTCCGAAGAGTCAGTTCCTGTAATATTCTCTATCCGAGAAAGCAAAAATTGGCCATTTCTTTATCCTTACTTACCGTTTTGGCTGTTCAAATATTTCACAAGTTCATGCACTGTTGTTACCGGGTTGCTGCTCCGGCTCAATATGATACCATAATCACGGTATAATTGCTCTAACCTTTCCTTGGCCCGTTGGATGGCTACGGGTTGACAGGGTAAAAGCTCCTGGAACACATCCTGATTTTTCGCATACTTTTCCAGTCTTCCTTCATTCCGCAGCAAATGCAAAACCTCATCGGCATCCTTCAAATAGCCATTCTGCTTTGTAAAATGCAACAGATACCAGTATTCAAAGCATGGATTGGAATAGGCGATATGGTAGCCTTTTTGCTTCGCATATTCCGAAGCATTCCGCAGAGCCGCATCTGAATTTTCATCACAATCAAAAACACACCATATCTGATCTCCATCGTTTGGAAAATAATCCGCATAAGAAATCAACGCCCTTGCATGCTTCACCAAATGCTCTGCTGCAGTATGCTTTGAGGAAATTGGTACTACATCAACAAGGCAGTTTCTGGTTCTGAAATGTCTGAAATAGTTTGTCTCAGTTTCTTTTCCCTCGCAAATAATGTAAATGATCGGCCTGCGTTTACGCCGTCTGGCACGATCCGGGTCATACTCTTTTCTCATTTTTGCCATAACCCATCTCCTCCGATAAAAGGAATCGCACCAAAACGCCCCTGTAAATAGCCCTTGCGAATATTCTCACCCTTTCTGGGAGAAAATGTGGACAATGAATATATTTCAGTAGCACAGGAGCGCTCATTTTTTTCTGCAAACCAGATCTGGTCTCTGCGCAGGAAACTCAGGTCAAGCAGCATGGCATCGTGCGTGGTAAAGAGAAGTTGTGCGCCCTTTGAATTGATGCTGCCATCCTGTATCATCTCGATCAGCCGTCTGGTAAGCAGCGGATGCAGGCTGTCCTCAATCTCATCCACAACGAGAAGTGAACCGTTCTCCAATGCCTGCAGCCAGCCGCCAATGCGGGAAAAAAATCGCTGTGTACCGGCAGATTCCTGTTCCATAAGCAGCTGAAAATAGCTGACGCTGCCATCCTCGCCCTCAACCCGGTGGGTTGTTATAATAACCGGTGCATTGCCGTTTGTTTTTTTGACAGTAACATCTGATATGCCCAGATCTGCGATTAACAACTCTTTCAGGATACGAGCCTTTTTATCATCTCCACTGACAATGTGTGCAACCGTCTCCGAAGACGCCGGAGCCTGTTCCATAAAAAAAGTCAGCTTCTCAAGGAACCATTTATAAGCATTCTCTGTCTGCGGCAGGTTCCAATCGTTAGACGAAACCAGATACAGTTTATTTTCCGGGGTGCGATTACTGAGCGTAATCTGTTCGTTGACATTTTCACGGAATTCATACTTTCCGTTTTCCCGGGAGAAAATCAGAGCTTCCCTGCCATTGGGCCAATGATACAGGTATTCGTTATGAACTTTTTCTTTGTCAAAAGAAAAACCATAAGCATACCGAATCCCTCTATACATGAAAACAATTTCAAATGAAGTCGGCGCTGTCGTATTTCCAAACGGCTCAAAGGGCAGCTTCTGCCCCTTTGATATTTTCGCTGTATCTCCAATAACCATATCCTTCATGGTCATAAGGGCATGCAGAACATTGCTTTTCCCGGCGGCATTGGCTCCATACAGAGCCAACGCCGGAAGCAATGACTTTTTTTCATCTGGATGCAGCAGGCAGGATTCCAAAGACTTATCCTTGGATGCTGCAAAACTGATTACCGCAGTATCTTTAATCGAGCGGTGATTTTCAATGGTGAACTGAATAAGCATAATGCAAACACCTCCCTGAATGAGTACAGTATTTCCATTTCACGCTTATTATAACCTTACACAGCCACAGAGTCAACATTTATCATTTGATTCTGAATTTTTTGTGCAAATTTTTATAATAAATTTTAACAATCCCGATTTTATTACCAGGCTACATGCCTACATGCTTATAGTCATGTAGAACCATTTTGTCAACTGCATTTCGGCAATCTTCTTCTATTTTGCCGATTTGCAGCTCTTTGCGTGAACGCAACATATTTCGCCCCTAAATAATGAACCCCGGAGCTTCCTTCGCCCCGGGGTTGAACATTTTTACTGCTTTTCAGGAATCCGGCCTGACGTCTTATCCGCGCCGGAAGAGTGAGAATCCTTTCTTCGGCTTGTCGACGGTCTCTACCTTCACTTCTGTGACTTTGTAGCCCGTCTCCCGGATCGCCGCGCGGATGCGCGCGATGTCCGGCGTCTCATCGAGAAGAATCTCGGCACGGCCTTCCGCATGGGAAGCGGAGACCTTCGCTTTGCCGCACACTTTGCGGATGGCGTCGCAGACATGAGCTTCGCACATCCCGCACATCATTCCGTCAATACCTAAAATCACCTTGTTCATTTTTTATAACCTCTTCTGAAATCTCCGTCTCATACCGCCGCCTGGCAGGCTTTGGAGAGGATCTCATTCAGCGCCGTGCCGCTGCTGGTATGACAGCGAACGATCTCCGCGTTGCTTTTCTCGGCTCCTGCGACCGCGCAGCGGGCCATCTTGTGCGAGACCGTGTTGGTGAACAGGATCACCAGGTCCGGAGATCCGATCTGATCTGACAGTCCCGCGGACATCTGCGTGAAGACCTTCGCCTTGCAGTGGTACGATTTACATATCTTCTTGTACTGACTGACCATCCGGTCGTGGCCGCCGATGATGACAACGCTCATATCTTCGCCTCCTGTATTTCAGTTCAGATTGCTGCCAGACTGGCTCCCAGCTTGCGGCAGGCTTCCAGTCCCTCGTCGTCAATGGAATCCTCCTGGCAGGCCAGGCCCTCTCCGCCGACGATCTCAGCGCCCGCATTCTTCATACGTTCCGTCCAGTCGCGCATCCACTGGCCGTCTCCCCAGCCGTAGGAGCCGAAGAGAGCGATCTTCTTGCCGGAGACAGACCCTTCCAGCTCGGAGACGAAAGGCTCCATTTCCCCGTCGTCAAGCTCCTCATCTCCCATCGCAGGGCAGCCGAGGGCGAATACGGCCTCGTTCTTCAGCTCGTCTGCTGAGAGGGAACCAACCTCGACGGCCTCCGCTTCGCCGCCGGCGTTCTGTACGCCCTCGGCGACCGCCTCGGCCAGGTTCTGTGTATTGCCGGTCTGGGACCAGTAAACGATTTTGATTGCACTCATGACATTACCTCCAGGTATTGATTCTATACGGAAAACGTCCCCTTGGGGTACGCCGTCCTTCACAGGGAAAGGGCTGCCTGCGGCTCCAGGCCGCAGGTGGCGGTCAGCAGCTCCGACAGGGTCAGGCCGCCACTGAGCAATTCGATCAGCGTATCTCTGGCCGTCTCGTACCCGCGGAAGATCCGCTTCTTCTCTTCCACGCCCTCGTACACCTTCCAGTAACCGGAATAGAGGAAATCCTGTCCGTCCTTCTCGATGAAGCCGCGCACATCCGAGACCGGATATCCGAGAAAGACGCCCATCTCATGGGGAAATGCGCTCTCTCCCTGGCGATTGCTCCGATAGCGTTCCCGCATCTCTCGCAGGGTTCCTCTGAAGGTAAACTCATGATAACCGGCTTCCTTCAGGATCTCCCGCACGGCCGGGCTCTCCAGATACTCCCTCAGTTCCCTCTCCCGATACAGCAGCATGACGGTTTTTCTGGATGTGCAGCGAAGAGTGAACCAGGAAAGCTCCGTGTCCCGCAGAAGGCTCTTCACCTCCGCCTCGCACGCCCGGGGAATCATCAGAAGATTCGACATCTTCAGACCGGTGATCAGCGGTGCGCACTGCATCACCAGCTGTCGGCTCAGCCCTTCTGGATCCATCGCCTGCATCATTTCCAGTATATCCTGACTCATAGCGCCTCCCGGAAAGTGTATTTTGTTAGAAATATCTAACTTGCGTTTATAATATCTAATATTCTGTTTTCTGTCAATGCCTTATTTGAGGAATCTTTTCAATAGCGTAAATGTCTCACACACTGTGCAGGATGCCCCGCACGGGAGCATTCTATACGTTTGTCTCGTCTACTGCGCCAGCTCCACGCGCCGTACCTCCTGATCCTTCGCCAGGCCGCAGATCTTCAGTCCCTCCTGCAGCACGCGGTGCCAGGTCTCCTCGGAAAGCTCGCAGACCGTGTCGTCATTGAATTCAATGGTACAGGCGCTCTGCACAGGGCAGTCTTCTTCACAGGAGACCCTGTACATGTTTTTCCGGCTGATGGCGCCCATTTCTTCCAGCGTGTTGACCATCCGGTAGACGGTCGCGGCGCCGATATGGCTGTCCTTCTTGGCCGCCTTGTAATAGATCTCCTTGCAGCAGGAGCAGTCCCCCTCGAGAATGATATCCAGCAGCATCCGGCGCTGCTTCGTGATCCGGCAGCCCTGTTCCCGGAGCTTTTTCAGAATCACTTCTCTCTGCATCTGACTCCGGGAGTACTCTGCCCAGCCGCAGTCATCATTTACACAGATTTCTTTCTTTCCCTGTGTCACAGGCATGCCTCCTTGTCTTATGCCAGAGAGGCTCCGCACACCGCCCGGGCGGGCAGGGGCGGAGCCTCTCTTAATTGGTTTACAATCCTGTTATTATTTTGCTGCCGCCCGGGCCGTTCCGAACGCTTTCTTCTCCTCGGGGTTCGGACGGAACAGCAGGTAGAAGAACAGCACCACGACCGCGATGGCGATCAGGGTAAAGATGCCGAAGCCCTGGCCGGTGATCAGGCTGCCCAGCTGATAGACAACCAGCGCCACCAGGTAGGCGAAGCCGCACTGGTAACCGACAGCCACCCAGAACCACTTCCGGTTGTTCATTTCCCGCTTGATCGCGCCCATGGCCGCGAAGCAGGGAGCGCACAGCAGGTTGAAGGCCAGGAAGGAATATCCGGAAACCAGCGTGAAGGTTGCGGCCATGTTCTGATACACGGTTCCGTCACCGGCGCTGTAAAGAATACCCATGGTGCCGACGATGTTCTCCTTGGCCACCAGACCGGTGACAGAGGCGACCGCCGCCTGCCAGTTGCCCCAGCCGAGCGGAATGAAGATCCACGCTACCGCGTTGCCTATCGCGGCCAGGATGCTGTGATCCAGCTGATCCTCCTCCAGCATGGTGAAGGCGCCGTCAATGAAGCCAAAGTATGTCGTGAACCACACCACGATGGTGGAAAGCAGGATGATCGTTCCCGCCTTCTTGATGAAGCTCCAGCCGCGCTCCCACATGCTGCGCAGGACATTTCCGACGGTCGGCATATGGTAGGCCGGCAGCTCCATGACGAAGGGAGCCGGATCGCCGGCGAAGAGCTTCGTCTTCTTCAGGATGATACCGGAGCAGATGATCGCTGCGATGCCCAGGAAATACGCCGAAGGGGCCACCCAGGAAACGCCGCCGAAGATCGCGCCCGCCACCATGGCGATGAAGGGCAGCTTCGCGCCGCAGGGGATAAAGGTCGTCGTGATGATCGTCATCTTCCGATCACGGTCATTCTCGATGGTGCGGGACGCCATGATACCGGGAACGCCGCAGCCGGTGCCGATGAGGATCGGGATGAAGGATTTTCCGGAGAGACCGAATTTACGGAAAATACGGTCCATGATGAAGGCGATCCGGGCCATGTAGCCGCAGGACTCCAGGAAGGCCAGGAAGATGAACAGCACCAGCATCTGCGGGACGAATCCGAGGACCGCGCCGCAGCCTGCCACGATACCGTCAAGAATCAGCCCCTGCAGCCAGTCGGCGCAGTTTACCGCTTCCAGAGCATTTCCGATCAGAACCGGGATACCCACGATCCAGATGCCGTACTCGGCGGGATCGGGTTCCGCGCACTCATAGGAAGTATATACTTCGACGGCCGCCGCCAGATCGGCGCCGGTGGAGGTGACCTCTTCGGTCGCCAGCGTCTCCTCATCTTCTATCAGGTAGGTGACTGTATCCGTTTCAGCAATCGTGCCTGCGAATTCGCTCACAGCCGCCGCAGCCGCCGTCGCATCGAAGGCTTCGTCTTCGGTATCCATGGCCACTTCGAGCGCCTCGGTATCCGTGCCGTTCTCTGCCGCCTGCTCGATGAAGGCTGTGATGACGGCCTCCGCGTCGCCGTACTCTCCGGCCGCCTCCTCATAGGCGCTGCCGCCAGTCAGATGCCAGCCGTCGCCGAAGACGCCGTCGTTGGCCCAGTCTGTTGCGTATGTACCGACTGTGGTCACGGACACATAATAGACCAGCCACATGATCACAGCAAAGATCGGCAGAGCCAGGAAACGGTTGGTCACGATCCGGTCGATCTTATCGGAGGTGGTCATGCCACCCTTCTTCTGCTTTGTCAGGCACACACCGATGATGGAGGCGATGTACTCATAGCGCTCGTTGGTGATGATGCTCTCCGTATCGTCGTCATACTCGTCCTCCAACTGACGAATCTCCTCCGACACATCGGGAACCTGCTTCATCTTCTCCGTGATTTTCGTATCCTTCTCCAACAGCTTGATGGCGAAGAAACGCTTCTGCTCCTCGGGAACCTCATCGCCCAGTTTGTCGGACACGGAGCCGATCACAGACTCCACCGCCGTGGCAAACTCATGAACCGGCGCCTGGCTCTTTCTCTGGGCTGCTTTCACTGCCTTCGCAGCGGCTTCCTGTACGCCCGTCCCCTTGAGGGCCGAGATGGCGACCACTTCGCAGCCAAGCTTCTTACTCAGCTTATCCAGATGAATCTGATCGCCGGACTTCTCCACCATATCGATCATGTTCACCGCCATGACCACCGGGATTCCCAGCTCCATCAGCTGTGTGGTAAGGTAAAGGTTGCGCTCCAGGTTGGTGCCGTCCACAATATTCAGGATGGCATCCGGGCGCTCCGTGATCAGATAATTCCGGGCTACGACTTCCTCCAGTGTATAAGGAGAAAGAGAGTAAATGCCCGGGAGGTCCATGATGGAGACATCCTTCTGTCCCTTCAGACGTCCCTCTTTTTTCTCAACCGTTACACCCGGCCAGTTTCCCACGAACTGGTTGGAACCGGTCAGCGCATTAAACAACGTGGTTTTGCCGCTGTTGGGGTTTCCCGCCAATGCAATCGTAATCGACATTTCCATGCTCCTTTTCGTTTCCGGCTCCACGCTTCATCTCCTGCAAAACGAAAGCCGTTTGTTTGTTTTATGTATTTAAGATTTGATTTGGCTGTTTTTTATTAGGTTTTACTAACCTATAATTAAAAAAATTTACTCAACCTGGATCATTTCGGCATCCGCCTTGCGCAGGGACAGCTCGTAGCCCCGCACCGTGACCTCCACCGGATCCCCCAGCGGAGCGACCTTTCTCACAAAGATCTCCACGCCCTTGGTGATACCCATATCCATGATACGCCGCTTCACCGGGCCGGCGCCCGTCAGTCTGGTGACGGTGACGGTCTGCCCGCACTCCACTTCTCTCAGTGTTTTCATACTCGTCTCCTTCTGTTACACATAGATTTTGTTCGCCATATCTTTTCCAATGGCGACCCGAGAATCTTTTACGTTCACGATCACATTGCCCCCGATATCGGAGACAACCGTTACCGCGCCGCCCACGACAAATCCGAGATTCTCAAGGAATCGTCTTGTCTCCTCCCGGCCGCCGATCCGGCTTATGACATTCACTTCGCCTTCTTTTGCCATCGTCAAAGGCATCATCATCTCCTCCTTCCTGAGCCCATACCGTTCCGTGTTCCGATTCCGCCGGAAACCTCCGGCACAGAAAATCCTGAGCACTCTGCGCGGATGTGAACCCTCCGCAGTACTTCTCGGCTACCGTTCGTTAGTATATTATAACGTCCATTAGTTGTCAAGAATATCTTTGAGAAAAATCAAACTTTTTTCATTTAGAGGCCGTTAAAGATTACTTGCACAAATCCGAACGGTATGTTACTCTGGAGAGCGTGAACTCCTCCGACCTGTAAAATGCCGGAGCCCGAGAAAGTGAGGAACACATCATGACGGTAGATTATACCTTATATTTATGTACAGACCGGAACCTGATGACGACGGACACGCTGGAGGAAGCGGTGGAGGCCGCCATTCGCGGCGGCGTCACCGTCGTGCAGCTGCGCGAGAAGGACTGCTCCTCCGCGGAGTTCCTGAATCAGGCCTTCCGTATCAAAGAAATCACCGATTGCGCCGGGATTCCGCTGATCATCAATGATCGGCTCGACGTGGCGCTGGCTGTGGATGCCGCCGGTGTCCATGTGGGACAGTCAGATTTCCCGGCGACCGTGGCCCGACGCCTTCTGGGGCCGGATAAGCTCGTCGGCGTCTCCGCCGCCACTGTGGAGGAAGCCCGAAAGGCGGAAGCGGACGGCGCAGACTACCTGGGCGTGGGCGCCATGTTCGCCACCTCCACCAAGACCAATACCCGTCCGGTCTCCATGGAGCGCCTGGCAGAGATCCGGCAGGCCGTCTCGATCCCCATCGTCGCCATCGGCGGTATCCAGGCGTCCAATGCGGCACAGTTTCGCGGTACCGGCATCAACGGCCTGGCTGTGGTGTCCGCCATCCTGGCACAGCCGGATATCGAGGACGCGGCGCGGAGGCTGAAAAACATCTTCACACAGCCGTAAAAAAGCGGGCTGTTCTGCAGGCACAAAAAGGACTTCTGCTCAGCCTGGGAAGCGGCATCATGAACCCTGTTCTACGAGGAGAAACTATATGAATAAAAAATACCCTTACGCCATCTTCGACATGGACGGCACTCTGGTCGATTCCATGCCCTACTGGCACAATATCGGCCGGGACTATCTCCTGTCCCGCGGCAAAGAACCGGAGGAACACCTCTGGGAGAAGCTCTCTACCATGTCCACCGCCGAGTCCGCCCGCTATTTTCAGGAACGGTACGGACTGACCGAGGATGTCCCAACGATCGTGCAGGGCTTCAATGATATCATGGCGGAAAATTACCGCCTGCGCGTCCCGGCCAAGCCCGGTGTGCGGGAGTATCTCCTGTCCCTGCGGGATGCCGGTGTCGATCTGAGCCTGGCCACTGCCACCTCCATCCCGTTGGTCGAGGTCACTCTCCGGCGGCTGGAGCTGCTGCCCCTCTTCTCCCACATCACCAGCTGCGACGAGGTCGGCGTGGGCAAGGATCGCCCCGACGTCTTCCGGCTGGCGCTGGAGCGCCTTAGCGCAGCGCCGGAGGAGACTGTGATGTACGAGGACGCCTGGTTTGCCGTGCAGACCGCCAAAGCGCTGGGCATGCATGTAGCCGGTGTCTATGATTCCACCTGCACCGGCACCCCGGAGGAGATGGCGGCGGTCTGCGACTGCTACATCCGGGATTTCAGCACCCTGACATACTGCCCGCAGGATGTACGGGATGAAAAATAGCGCCTGCTTTCTCGAAGCAGACGCCGGAAACGTACAGTATACAACACACATATAATAGGAAGGATTGAGTTTATCATGAAAGCAAGTGTGGCCATCCAGGTACTCCCCAAAACCGATTCCGATCAGGAGACCGTCCGCATCGTGGACGAGGTCATCGCCTACATCGCCTCCACCGGTCTGAACTATTACGTGGGACCCTTTGAGACCACGATCGAAGGAGACGACTATGAACAGCTGATGGAGATCGTGAAGAACTGTCAGCTCATCGCCCTGAAGGCCGGCTGCGACAAGGTCTCCGCCTATGTGAAGATCGTCTGCCGGGCTGAGGGGGACATTCTCACGATCGACGAGAAGGTGGGAAAATATCATCTGGAATAAACAAAAGTCCTTGAAAAAATTCTCCCCGGCGTGTAAAATACAGACCGTGGAAGCGACCGTTTTTAAAAAACGTGCAAACCAGTCATCGGGTTTGCACGTTTTCTTTTTTCGCCGGATATCCCCGGAGACCCACCACCGTCGCTCCGACAGAACGAAGGAGGATATACTTCATATGGAACAGCAAAATAAACTGGGCACCATGCCCATGCCGCAGCTGGTGCTGAACATGTCCCTGCCGCTGATGATCTCGCTGCTGGTGCAGTCCCTGTACAACATCGTGGACAGCATCTTTGTCGCCCGGCTCGGCGAGGAGGCTCTGACCGCCGTCTCGCTGGCCTACCCCATCCAGCTCCTGATGATCGCCGTCTCGGTGGGAACCAGCGTGGGCGTGAACGCCCTTCTCTCCCGCAGTCTGGGAGCCAAAGAATATGAGACGACCGGGAAGGCCGCCACCTCCGGCCTGCTCCTGGCCTTTGCCGGCACGCTGATCTTCCTGCTTCTTGGTGTCTTCTGTGCAGGCTGGTTCGTGCGCATGTTCACCTCCGACGCAGTCATCGGCGCCTATTGCCGTCAGTATCTGACCATCTGCATGATCTTCTGCGCCGGTACCTTTATCGGAACCATGTATCAGAGATTCCTGCAGTCGACCGGCGATACCTTTGACAGCATGCTCTCTCTGGTGAGCGGCGCCGTGACCAATCTGGTTCTGGATCCGCTCCTGATTTTCGGACTTCTGGGGCTGCCCGCTCTGGGTATCCGCGGCGCCGCCATCGCCACAGTCATCGGCCAGTGGGTCGCGGGTGCTGTCGCTGTAATCCTGAATAAAAAGCACAATCCACTGGTCCGGGTGCAGCTGCGGGGCTTTCATCCCGACGGGAAAATCTTTGCACAGATCTATAAGGTCGGTTTCCCCACCATCCTCACCCAGGCGATGGGAAGCATCATGCTCTCCGCGGTCAACGCAATCCTGATCTCCTACTCCGCCACGGCCGTCGCCTTCTTCGGCGTGTATTATAAGCTCCAGAGCTTCCTGTTCATGCCCATGAACGGCATGGGCCAGGCCGCCATCCCGATTGCCGGATATAATCTGGGAGCCGGAAAGAGAGAACGTGTGCTGGGACTACTAAAGACCATGCTCCCCGCCGCCGTCGTTCTCTCTCTCCTCATCTCCGTCATCTTCTTCGCCGTTCCGGGACCGCTTCTGCGCATCTTCTCCGCCAGCGATGACATGCTGGCTCTCGGCGTCCCGGCCCTGCGGATCATCTGTGGCACATTTGCTTTCGCCTCCGTCACGATGATCCTCGGCTACACCGTATCCGGCCTCGGAAACGGCGTCGTCAACATGCTGGGGACCGCGCTGCGCCAGTGCATTTTGCTGGTTCCCTGCATCTGGATCTTCTCCCGGCAGTTCGGAGTCGGGTACGCCTGGTATGCGTTCTGGGTCTCCGAGGTTCTGGCAACGCTCTATGCGGTGTGGGCGACCGTGCGGGAGCTGCGGAGGAAAGGGATTCTGAGCTAATTCATCTTCTCCTCCGGCAGCCAGTCCACCTTCAGGTAATACGCCACCATTCCGATTGCACAGATGATCCACGTAAGAGGCCAGCCAAACATGACGGCCATCACGCTGTTCGTCCGCGGCACTGCGATGGCCAGATAGATCTGCCGCAGCACAACGAAGGAACCGAGCATAAAGTACATGGGTACCTTGGAATGACCGGCACCGCGGAGAGCTCCGTTCAAGATCTGGATTACCGGATGCACGATGTAAAAGAAGGAGAACATGCGCAGCATCTCGCCGCCCGCCGCGATCACCTCGGCATCCGATGTGAAGATGCCGATCAGAGGTTCTGCCAGCCGGTTCATTGTGATAGCCCCCGCCAGAATGAGCACGGAGCAGACTGCCCAGGAGACATAGATACCCTTCTTCACCCGCCGGAATTCCCCGGCTCCGAAATTCTGTCCGACAAAGGTCGTGATCGTCATATTGAAGCTCTGCAGGATCAGCATCAGGAATCCGTCGATGCGAATGGTCGCCGAATAGGCCGCCACAACCGCGGTACCAAACGAGTTAATATAAGACTGCACGATCACATTGGAGAAGGCTGTGACACTCTGCTGCAGGGCGGTCGGGAAACCAATGGCAATGATCCGATACGTAACGGCCTTATGAAAACGGATCTTCCGCAGCTCCAGACGATAGCTGTCCTGCGTCCGCAGCAGCTTGTACAGCACCAGTGCCGCACTGATGGCCTGTGCCGTCACCGTCGCAATTCCCACACCGGCAATTCCCATGGAGAAGGCACACACAAACAGAAGATCCAGCGCGATATTGATGACACAGGCCACCGCCAGAAAATACAGCGGTGTCCGTGAATCTCCCACTGCCCGCAGTATGCCCGCGCCAATGTTATAGATCAGAGAAAAGGTAATTCCGCCAAAATAGATCTTCAGGTACAACAGCGAATAGGGAAGCACATCCTCCGGAACACCGATGCCGCGAAGCAGCGGTTCGGCGAACAGTACTCCGGCCGCTGTGAACAGCACACTCAGCAGGACCGTCAGCGCCATGGAGCTGTGCACTGCGTCGCTCAGTTCCTTCTTCTGCTCGCCGCCGAAATACTGGGCGATCACCACCCCGGCGCCCGCTGACAACCCCATAAAGAAGCCGACCAGCATGTTGATAACCGGCGTAGAGGCTCCCACTGCCGCGAGAGCCCCTGTACTTACGTAGTTTCCCACTACGTAGGAATCCACTGTGTTATATAGCTGTTGAAAAAGATTTCCAATCAGAAGAGGAATCGCAAAGCGTATGATCGCCTGCAATATATTCCCCTCGACCAGTTCTCTGTTCTCTGTACTATGCAACGCCAATATCCCCCTCTATCTACGTCAGTTTTTCTGTACCGTCAGACACCTCACAAGAGAATAACACACAGTGAAAAATTCCGCAAGTTGTCATGAAATGATTTCCCCGATTCCATTTGCCGAACAGCCTGTCCAAAAAACGGCCCCCTTCTCAGGGGGCCGAAATCATTTGCTTTATTCTTATTTCTCGTCCGACAGGGCGGTCTGCGCGGCGGCCAGGCGGGCGATGGGCACGCGGTACGGCGAGCAGGATACATAGTTCATACCGATCTTGTAGCAGAACGCCACGGAGCTCGGATCTCCGCCGTGCTCACCGCAGATACCAAGCTTCAGAGAAGGATTGGTCTTGCGGCCCTTCTCAGCGGCGCTTCTGATCAGCATACCGACACCATGCTGGTCCAGCTTGGCAAAGGGATCGGACTCGTAGATCTTGTTCTGATAGTAGGCATCCAGGAACTTTCCGGCATCGTCACGGGAGAAGCCGAAGGTCATCTGGGTCAGGTCGTTGGTTCCGAAGGAGAAGAAATCAGCTTCCTCAGCGATCTCATCGGCCAGCAGAGCGGCACGGGGGATCTCGATCATCGTTCCGATGTGGTAGTTGATATAGTTGTTCTTTTCCTTCTTCACCTTCTCAGCCGTCTCGACGATGACATCGCGGACGAATTTGAGTTCCTTGCGATCACCGACCAGGGGAACCATGATCTCAGGTACGATATCATAAAGCTCCTCTTCCTCAACCTCAATGGCAGCCTCGATGAGAGCACGGGTCTGCATCTCGGCAATCTCCGGATAGGTGATCGCCAGACGGCAGCCGCGGTGTCCCATCATGGGGTTGAACTCATGCAGCTCTTCACAGCGGGTCTTGACTTCCTCGTAGGTCAGTCCCATATCCTTCGCCAGAGCTTCCATGTCTTCCTTCTCGGTGGGCACGAACTCATGCAGAGGCGGATCGATGAAACGGACCGTCATGGGTCTGCCCTTCAGAGCCTTATACATGGCCTTGAAGTCTTCCTTCTGATAAGGAATCAGACCGGCCAGAGCTTCCTTTCTCTCCTCCACGGTATCAGAAAGGATCATGCGGCGGATCTTCGGGATTCTCTCCTCATCAAAGAACATATGCTCGGTCCGGCACAGGCCGATACCCTCGGCGCCCAGACGCACAGCCACAGCCGTATCAGCCGGCGTGTCAGAATTGGTGCGGATCTGCAGGGTTCTGTATTTGTCAGCCCAGCCCATAACACGGCCGAAGTAGCCGCCCACAGATGCAGGAACCGTCTTAATGTCTCCATCATAGATATTACCAGTGGTGCCATCCAGAGAGATGTAGTCTCCCTCATGATAGGTGTGACCGCCCAGCGTGAAGACCTTCGCTTCCTCGTCGATCTCAATCTCACCGCAGCCGGATACGCAGCAGGTGCCCATACCACGGGCCACGACGGCCGCATGAGAGGTCATGCCGCCGCGCACAGTCAGGATACCTTCTGCCGCATGCATGCCCTCGATGTCCTCCGGAGAGGTCTCCAGACGAACCAGGACGACTCTCTCACCGGCCTCATGATGCGCCTTGGCATCCTCGGCATTGAAGTACACCTTACCGGCCCCGGCGCCGGGGGAAGCAGGCAGAGCGGAGCCGATGACCACACCAGCCTTCAGAGCCTCTGCATCAAAGGTAGGATGCAGCAGCTGATCCAGAGACTTGGCATCAATACGAAGTACAGCCTCTTTGTCAGTGATCATGCCCTCATCCACCAGGTCGCAGGCGATCTTGATGGCAGCGGGAGCGGTTCTCTTGCCGTTCCGGGTCTGCAGGAAGTACAGCTTGCCTTCCTGGATCGTGAATTCCATATCCTGCATATCGCGATAATGACGCTCCAGGTTCATGGCCAGATCCATGAACTGCTCGTAGCACTCAGGCAGATCTTCCTGCAGCTTGGTGATGGGCTGCGGCGTACGCACACCGGCCACAACGTCCTCACCCTGCGCATTGATCAGGTACTCACCGAAGATGCCCTTCTCACCGGTGGAAGGGTTCCGGGTGAATGCAACGCCGGTACCGGAGGTATTGCCCATATTTCCAAAGACCATCGTCTGCACGTTGACGGCAGTGCCCCAGTCGCCGGGGATGTCGTTCATACGGCGGTATACGATCGCACGGGGGTTGTCCCAGGAACGGAACACGGCCTTGACCGCCTCCATCAGCTGCACCTTGGGATCCTGCGGGAAATCCGCACCATGCATGGACTCTTTATAGACAGCCTTAAAGCGGCTGATCAGTTCCTTCATATTCTCGGCCGTCAGGTCGATATCATACTTGACACCTTTCTCAGCCTTTACCTCATCGATGATCTTCTCGAAGTAGGACTTGGGCACTTCCATGACCACGTCAGAGAACATCTGGATGAATCTACGGTAAGAATCATAGGCAAAACGGGGGTTGCCGGTCTTCTTCGCGAAGCCCTCTACAGAGACATCGTTCAATCCCAGGTTCAGAATCGTATCCATCATACCGGGCATCGAAGCACGCGCACCGGACCGTACGGAAACAAGCAGCGGATCCTCGGTGTCACCGAACGTCTTCCCATTCACGCCTTCCAGCCAGGTCAGCGCCTCAAAGATCTGCTTCTGAACCTCCTCAGAAATCTTCCGTCCCTGTGTGTAGTAATCCGTGCAGGCCTCGGTGGTCACCGTGAAGCCCTGCGGAATCGGCATACCAAGATTGGTCATCTCTGCCAGGTTCGCACCTTTACCGCCCAGGAGGTTGCGCATATCCGCGTTGCCCTCACTGAACTTGTAAACCCATTTTGCCATTGTTCGTTCCTCCTAAATCTGTACCTCGACGAGGGAATCTCTCCCTCCGAGTGTGTTCGCGGTCGCCGCTTTGCCGCCGGTTTTCTGCGACCGTTTGGCGCCGCTAAAAATTATAGCATATTTTATCATATGAGAAAAGAAGTTTTTTTACCGGAAATATTACCGGAAATAGCGCACACCGGCCTCGAAGATCCGCATATCCTGATCGCCGTAAATATTCTTCTGCAGCGACGCCCCGTGCCTCTCGTTGTGAAGCATCTTGCCCAGGACCCGTCCGTCAGGGCTGGTGATTCCCTCGATGGCCCGGAAGGAGCCGTTGGAGTTCCAGGTCTCATCCATGGACACATTTCCCTCGGGATCACAGTACTGCGTCGCCACCTGACCGTTCGCGAAGAGCTTCTCCAGCCAGGCGTCATCAGCCACAAAACGTCCCTCGCCGTGGGAAGCGGGGTTGCAGTACACGCCGCCCAGGTCTGCGAGCTGCAGCCAGGGAGATTTGTTCGTCACAACCTTCACGTAATTCATGCGGGAAATGTGACGCCCCACCGTATTAAAGGTCAGCGTAGGAGAAGCAGCGCCCTGCGGCACGATCTTCCCCTCAGGCACCAGTCCCAGCTTGATCAGCGCCTGGAAACCGTTGCAGATACCCAGAGCCAGACCGTCCCGCTCGTTTAACAGCTTCTCCACTTCCTCGCGAATCTTCGCGTTGCGGAAGGTCACCGCGAAGAACTTGGCCGAACCGTCCGGCTCATCACCGGCGGAAAAACCGCCGGGGAAGAAGATGATCTGCGCCTGAGCGATCTCTCTGGCAAATTCATCCACGGAAGAACGGATGTCCTCGGCGGTCAGGTTCCGCATGACCTTCACCACCGCACGGGCGCCGGCCCGCTCCATCGCCTGTGCGCTGTCCACCTCGCAGTTTGTACCGGGGAACGCAGGGATAAAGACCCGCGGCTGCGCCAGCTTGTGATTGCAGATGTAAATATCCTTCGTATTGTAAAGAGGACTCTCCACCGGTGTCTTCGTCTCGGTGACATGCGTCGGGAACACCTTCTCCAGCGGAGCGCTCCAGGTACGGATGGCCTCCTCGAGGTCGATGACCGCCTCTCCGTAAGCAAGCTTCGCTTCCGCAGTGACTTCACCGATCACACGTCCGGCCGCATTCAGATGTGCCACTTCCTCCGCCGGTACCTCGGCCACGATATTGCCCCAACCCGCTGCGAAGAATTCCTCCGCGGGGAAAGCCGGATTGATCGTCACGCCCAGCTTATTGCCAAAGGCCATCTTGGCCACGGCCTCCGCCAGGCCCATCCGCTCCACCTCGTAGGCGGCGACGATACGGCCCGCCTGCGTATCCTCATGGATCGCTTCATAAAGCGCCCGGATCTGCGCATAGTCCGGCAGCCCTTTGGCATCCTTCTGAATGGAGAAAAGCACCAGCTGATCTCCGGCCTGCTTCAGCTCCGGTGTGAGGATATCCCCTTCCTTCGCCATATCCACCGCGAAGGAAACCAGCGTCGGCGGCACATCGATCTCATTAAAGCTCCCAGACATACTGTCCTTGCCGCCGATCGAAGCCAGGCCGAAACCCTTCTGCGCCTTAAAAGCGCCGAGCAACGCGGCAAAGGGCTCACCCCAACGCTCCGGATCCGTCCCCAGCTTGCGGAAGAATTCCTGGAAGGTGAAATGAATGTTCCGGGAGTCGCCGCCCCCCGCCACGATCTTCGCCACGGAAGAAATCACCGCATACTGCGCCCCGTGATAAGGGCTCCAGGAGGAAAGATACGGATCGAAACCGTAGCTCATCATGGTCACCGCATCGGTCTCCCCGGAGATCAGCGGCAGCTTTGCCGCCATGGCCTGCGTCTCTGTCAGCTGATATTTTCCCCCGTAGGGCATGAGCACCGAACCGGCACCCACGGTAGAGTCAAACATTTCCACCAGACCCTTCTGGGAGCAGACGTTCAGATCACGCAGGGTATCCATCCATTTTTCCTGCACCTGATCGGGCGCCACCGGCTCTTTGTTCAGAAGAGTCCCTTCTTCGTTCGGAACCCGCACCCGCAGATCCGTCTCCTGGTGCGCGCCGTTGGTGTTCAGGAAATCGCGGCTGATATCCACGATGATCTTGTCACGCCAGTACATGACCAGACGTTTCTCTTCCTTCACCTCAGCCACGACGACGGCCTCCAGGTTCTCTTCCCGGATGTATCCCATCATCTCAACCAGATTTTCCGGATCGATGACAACCGCCATACGCTCCTGTGACTCGGAGATGGCAATCTCCGTGCCGTCCAGACCGGCGTACTTCTTGGGAACCATATTCAGATCGATCCACAGACCATCGGCCAGCTCGCCGATGGCTACGGACACGCCGCCGGCGCCGAAATCATTGCACTTGCGAATCAGACGGCTGACCTCGGGACGACGGAACAGACGCTGAATCTTCCGCTCCGTGGGCGCATTTCCCTTCTGCACCTCAGCGCCGCAGGTGGCCAGCGACGAGGAGTTGTGCGCCTTGGAGGAGCCGGTGGCTCCGCCGCAGCCGTCACGCCCGGTCCGGCCGCCGATCAGCAGGATGATGTCGCCGGGATCGGAGGTCTCACGGATGACATTCTTCCGCGGCGCCGCGCCCATGACCGCGCCGATCTCCATCCGCTTGGCCACATAGCCGGGATGATAAATTTCCTTCACATAACCGGTCGCCAGACCGATCTGGTTGCCGTAGGAGCTGTAGCCCCGGGCCGCGTCGGTAACGATCTTCTTCTGAGGCAGCTTCCCGGCCAGCGTCTTCTCCACGGGAGCCGTGGGATCCGCCGCACCCGTCACGCGCATGGCCTGATAGACATACGTGCGACCGGACAGCGGATCGCGGATCGCGCCGCCAAGACACGTGGCCGCGCCGCCGAAGGGTTCGATCTCCGTGGGGTGATTGTGCGTCTCATTCTTGAAATTGATCAGCCACTCCTCGGTCTCTCCGTCCACCGTCACCGGCACCACGATGCTGCAGGCATTGATCTCGTCGGTCTCTTCCTGGTCGGTGAGCTTTCCTTCCTTTTTCAGCTTCTTCATGGCGATGAGCGCCAGATCCATCAGACAGACATATTTATCCTTACGGTCACCGTACACATTGGCCCGGTCCGCCAGGTACTCCTGATAGGTCTTCTCCATTTCCTCCCGGTAATCACCGTCGGTGAAGGAAATATCCTTCAGTTCTGTCTGGAACGTCGTGTGGCGGCAGTGATCCGACCAGTAGGTATCCAGCACCCGGATCTCCGTCATCGTCGGATCGCGCTGTTCCTCTCCGGCAAAGTATTCCTGAATGAAACGGAAATCTGCGAAGGTCATGGCCAGGTTCAGGGACTCATACAGCTCGCGCAGGGGTGCTTCCTCCATCGTGCGGAAACCGTCAAAAATCTTCACGTCGGCCGGCTCCTCGAACTGCGTCACCAGCGTCTCGGGGACATCCCCATCCGCCAGGCGGGAATCCACCGGATTGATGCACAGGGACTGGATTGCCTTCATCTCCTCGTCGCTGACCTCTCCTTCGATGACGTAGGTGGTCGCGGAGCGGATGATGGGTTCCTCATCCTCCTTCAGAAGCTTCACACACTGCTCCGCGGAATCAGCCCGCTGGTCGAACTGTCCGGGCAGATACTCCACAGAGAACACGCGCGCGCCTTCCGCGCGGGGAAAAGTCCCCTCATACAGATCGTCCACCGGCGGTTCTGAGAAGACCAGCCCCCGGGCCGCCTCATAGGTCGCTTCGCTGAGATTCTCCATGTCATAACGGATCAGAACCCGCACCTTCGTCACGGTCCGAATCCCCAGGAAGTTCTCGATCTCCTCCTTCAGTCCCCGCGCCGCCACGGCATAGGCGGGCTTTTTCTCCACGTAAATACGCTTCACACTCATAGGTTTCTTGTCCTCCGTATCCTGGCCGCATGGCCAGCACAAATTTGTCAAAATTCGTTTTAAATAGTAAACGACAACTTGTTTTGTCGTTCACTATAACGTCCCTGACGGAATCTGTCAATCCTCTGACGAAAGATCTCCGTCTCCTGTATCCGGTGAGAACTCCGCCGCGTTGAGTGAGATCCGGATCAGCTCCTTTACCTTATCCTCCGGCAGATTGACCCTGCGGGAGAGCTCCGTCAGCGTCGCCTCCCGGCCCAGTTCCTCCTCCAGCTCCGCCGTGGCTGCCAGCAGCCGGTTGGCTTCTCTTGCCATTTTCTCTCCGGCCTTCTCGTGATCCCCCTGCTCGGAGACCAGTGCCTTCATCGCCGTCTCCACACGGGCTGTCAGAAATTCCCGGATGCCTCCGGCCAGGAAGCTGGTTCCCGCCGCCATCTCATCCAGAGCCAGCACCAGCGCCATATTTCCCTCCTGCACCAGATCGCCCATCAGGACGCCCCGACCGCTGTGGCGGCGGGCAATCTTCAGAACCAGGTGCAGATGTCCCTCTGTCAACCGGGTAAGAGCCGTCTCATCCCCCGTCAGCAGACGCTCCGCCAGCATGGCGGCCTCGTCGGCTCCGCAGGGAACGACACCCTTCAGGTCTTCCAGATACATCTTAAAGTACGCTTTCTCCTCGCCGGTCAGCTTCGGCTCTCCGAGAGGCACGCTCCGCGTATCATGAGGCTGATAATCCTCAATGATAATGCGCTCTTCCTCTGCGTACTGATAGATCAGACGAATCTGGTCCTTCGTCAGTTCCATGCCGGGAAAGCAGGCCAGAATCTCACCGATGGTGATATGATTATAATTCCCCGCAGCCTTATTACGCAGACGGGCCAGCCCCTCCCGGAACTCTTCTTTTCTTTCCATGCTCCTGTCTTCACTCCCAGATTCAGGCTCCGCATCAGGCTCACTATTTTGCCCCCGCGGATCCCATACCATCTTTAAACAAGCGTACTCCTTACAGCAAAAACTCCACGAGAACCTGATTGCTGACATCGATTCCCTTCTCCGTAAGCCGCACGCGGTCGCCGTCCTGCTCCAGCAGGCCCTGATGAATCATCCGCTGCGTGGGCTCCCCGTACACCTGCTGGAAAGGAAGATGGAAACGCTCCTCGAACTCCCGGACAGAGATGCCTTGCATCATGCGCAGCCCCAGGAACATGAACTCCTCCATGGTCGCCTGTTCGCTCTGCGCCGGCATCTTCCGGAAATTCGCATACGCGGTGCGCGCGCTCTCCCAGTAGTCCTTCTGCTCCCTGGGATTCGTGAAACGCCGGCCATTCAGATAAGACGACGCATTCACACCGAAGCCCACGTAATCGCCGCCGGTCCAGTACACGATGTTGTGATGGCATTCCTGCCCTTCCTTCGCGTAATTGGATATTTCATAACGGTGATAACCTTTCTCAGCCAGGAAGCTCCCCGTGTAATGGTACATCTCCCGCTCCACCTTCTCGGTGGGCAGAAGGCTCCGCCCCCGTCCCACCGCATATTTTTCATAGAAGGGCGTACCTTCCTCAATCGTAAGGCTGTACGCGGAAATGTGTTCCGGGTCAAGCTCCGCCACCTTCTCCAGAGTATTCTTCCAGGAATCCAGGGTCTGCGTGGGAAGCCCCGACATCAGGTCGACATTGATATTCTGAAATCCCTTTCGTCGCGCCAGTTCATAGCTGTCCAGAAAATTCTGCCAGGTATGGATCCGGCCCAGAAGCTTCAGCTCTTCATCGTCCGCTGACTGCAGTCCCAGGCTCAGACGGTTGATGCCCATCTCCCGGTACGCGTCCAGCTTGTCCTCCGTCAGCGTGCCCGGATTGCATTCGATCGTGATCTCCGCGTCCTCCGCGATCTCATACTGATCCCGCAGCTGACGCATGATCCGCGCGAGGTTCGCCGGTTCCAGCAGCGACGGCGTGCCGCCCCCGAGGAAAATGGTCCGCACCGTAAAAAGATTCCCCAGAGCCTCGAATCCGCGAATCTCCTTCAGGAGCACCCGGATATAGTAAGCCTGTTCCTCCCGCGACGCCACGCCGGAAACAAAGTCGCAGTATTCACATTTGCGGGCGCAGAATGGAATGTGTACGTATACGCTCAGATCTTTTTTCGTCATGTATCCCTCAGTCCTTACTCATCGTCCAGTTTCAGGACGCTCATGAATGCCTTCTGCGGAATCTCCACGTTGCCCACCTGGCGCATCCGCTTCTTGCCTTCCTTCTGTTTCTCCAGAAGCTTTCTCTTTCGGGTAATATCGCCGCCGTAGCATTTGGCCAGGACATCCTTGCGCAGTGACTTCACCGTCTCACGGGCGATGATACGGCTGCCCACCGCCGCTTGAATAGGAATCTCGAAAAGCTGGCGGGGAATCTCCTCCTTCAGCTTCTCGCACATCTTCCGTCCCCGTTCGTAGGCCGTTCCTTCAAAGACAATGAAGGACAGAGCGTCCACTTCCTCCCGGTTCACGAGGATATCCAGCTTCACCAGGTCGGAGCGCTGATACCCCTTCATTTCATAGTCAAAGGAAGCATAGCCCCGGGAACGGGATTTCAGCGCGTCAAAGAAATCGTAAATGATCTCGTTGAGCGGCAGCTCATAGCGCAGCAGCGCCCGGGTGTCTTCCATATATTCCATACCCAGATACACGCCCCGCCGCTCCTGGCACAGATCCATGATGGCGCCGATGAACTCCGTGGTCACCATGATCTCCGCCGTCACCACCGGCTCCTCCATATACTCGATCTCTGTGGGATCGGGCATGTTCGTCGGGTTGGTCAGATCAATGACCGTTCCGTCCGTTTTATGCACCTTGTAAATAACGCTGGGCGCCGTGGTCACAAGGTCCAGACCATACTCCCGCTCCAGCCGTTCCTGGATGATCTCCAGATGTAAGAGTCCCAGGAACCCGCAGCGGAAGCCGAATCCCAGCGCCACCGAGGTCTCCGGTTCATACTGCAGAGAAGCATCGTTGAGCTGCAGCTTCTCCAGCGCATCCCGCAGATCCGGATACTTCGCGCCGTCCGCCGGATAAAGCCCGCAGTACACCATGGACTGCACCTTCTTATAGCCGGGCAGCGGCGCCGCGCAGGGGCGTTCCCGCTCCGTCACTGTGTCGCCCACCCGGGTATCCCGCACATTCTTGATGCTGGCGGTCAGATAGCCGACCATCCCTGCCGGAAGCTCGTCACAAGGGATAAACTGCCCCGCTCCGAAATACCCCACTTCCACGACATCAAAATGGGCGCCGGTGGCCATCATCTGAATTTCCATGCCCTTGCGCACGGTTCCTTCCATGATCCGGCAGAAAACAATGACGCCCCGGTAAGAGTCATACACCGAGTCAAAAATCAGCGCCTGCAGAGGCACCGCCGGATCACCCTGCGGCGCGGGAATCCGCTCCACGATCGCATCCAGCACCGCCTCGATGTTGACGCCGTTCTTGGCAGAGATCTGCGGCGCATCCTGCGCTTCGATGCCGATGACATCCTCGATCTCATCGATTACCCGCTGCGGCTCGGCGCTCGGCAGGTCGATCTTGTTGATCACCGGAAAAACATCCAGATCGTGGTCCAGAGCCAGATAGACATTGGCCAGCGTCTGCGCTTCAATACCCTGCGCCGCATCCACGACCAGGATTGCCCCGTCGCAGGCTGCCAGACTGCGGGACACCTCATAGTTAAAATCCACATGACCAGGGGTATCGATGAGATTAAAAATGTATTCCTGCCCGTCGGGCGCCTTGTAAATGGTGCGCACCGCCTGAGACTTGATCGTGATGCCCCTCTCCCGCTCCAGATCCATGTTGTCCAGCACCTGCGCCTGCATCTCCCGCTGTGTCAGCAGCCCGGTCTTCTCAATGATCCTGTCTGCCAGCGTAGATTTCCCGTGGTCGATGTGGGCGATAATGCAAAAGTTTCTGATCCTGCTCTGATCTAAATCAGCCATACAGTTCCTCCTGAAGGCTGCACCGTGAGATCGATCTTTTCACGGCGCTCCTTTCTTTACCATAGCATAAAATGTCTGCTTCGGCAACTGTCCGCCGTATTTTTCCCTGCACCGCGCAGCCTGCAGCGCCGCCTTTCGCGGGCCTCCGCACTTCCCTCCGGCGTTGTCCTGATTCACCGCACTCCCTGTCAGACCGCTGTTTCACGGAAATCAAATCCGCTTTTACTCTCCGGAAGAAAGAATCAGATTCAGCAGACGGGCGAAGGGCTCCATGGCGTTCATGGCCTCTTCATATGTATTATTCTGCGCCCCGACCTCCACCAACAGAGAACGGGCGCGATAATGCAGATTATAACGGTATCCCTTCAGATAAATGCGCCGGTACAGGGAGGGGTACAGACTGTCGCCGGCCATCCGCAGCTGGAAGCTGAAGGCCAGATTGTCCTGCAGATAAGGATTATAGAGGCTCTCGATGCTTCCCCGCGAGGTGCGGGAGAGTCCGTTAAAAAGCATGATCTGCGCTGTCTGTTTTCCGTCGATCTCCGTCACCAGCCTGTTATCCTCGTCCACGCTGTCCCGGTGCAGGTCAATGATCACTTCAATGGAAGGATTTTCCTCCAGATACTCCTCCAGCCAATCCTGCGCATAGCTGTAGGCCCTGCTCCGGTCCAGCTCTCCGTCCACCATATCAAAGGTCGTCGTATTGTGTACGACCTGATACCCGTAGGTCTCCCGGAGCAGACGGGCCAGCTCCTCCCCCACGCCCTGCACCGTCTCCCCGGCCTCCCCGGAGGTGGAATCGGCATAGGCTTCCTGAGAGTGCGTGTGATAGATCAGAATCTGCGGCTCCGAGGATTTTTCCAGAGAGAAATCCTCGGTCAGGAACTGATTCGCATCCCAGTCGATTCCTTCTGAGGTCGTGCTGGAATCCACGCAGAATATATTATTCAGAAGAAAGTCTGTATCCGACAATTCCTCGCTGGTATAGCAGGAATAAGCCGCCTCCGCGACCGAGAAGATCTCCGCCTCATCCTCAGCGCTCTCCGTCTCTTCCTCCTCTGCCGCCTGCCCATTCGCTTCCGCATCCCCCGTCAGATTGTCCACGACGGCAGCGATTCCTGCGCCGGTCAGGAAAGTCCTTGTTTCTGCCTGAGTCTCTGCCTCATCCGCCGCGCCGCTTTCCGCCGCTTCCTGAACCGCTTCGCTGCCGCCGGATATCTCGCTCTCTGCCTGTGCAGGCTCCCACGGCTCCACCATCGCGCTGACCGCCTCCATCAGCAGATGCGCCGGAGAGACGCCGCCCCACAGACTGTCCGGGAAGAGCAGCGCGATGGCCAGCATCCAGATGATCTTGTCAAAACCTCTCATGTTACCAGTATATGGACGCCCCCGGAAACTATGCCTTGCGAGGTCAGGCGGTCCGTCCCCTGACATCCGGAATCCTGCGAATCAGGCTTCGCCATGCAATGCAATATTAATCCCCTCGGAGATCGTGAAGCTGAGACGTTCAATCGTGTCATCCACATCCTTGGGCGTCACGAACAGCGGACCGAAACGGGGCTCCAGCAGTTCCCGGATGAACTGGTATTTCTCCGCATCCGTCATTTCCTCCAGGATCCGGGAAACCGGCTCCGTCTCCGGACGGCCGGCCAGCACCTCCCCCAGCGCCTCTACCGTGTCGCAGACGATGGCCGCGGCCCGCACCACCGTGGGCGCGCCGAGGGCGATGACCGGAATTCCCAGGCTCTCCCGCGTCAGCCCGTCCCGATGATTCCCCACGCCGGAGCCGGGATGAATCCCCGCGTCGGAGAGCTGAATCGTATTCCCCAGACGGCTGACACTGCGGGCCGCCAGAGCATCCACCACCAGCACGGCCTCCGGTTCCGTCTCCCGCACAATGCCCCGGATCACCTCCGCGGCCTCCATGCCGGTCTGCGCCATGACGCCGGGCGCGATGCTGCTCACCCGCCCCTCCGGCAGCAGATTCCGGGTCACCGCCAGGTTGCCGCAGACCTTCGGCCCCAGAGAATCCGAGGTAACGGCGGCATTGCCCAGCCCCACCACGAGGACACGGGGCGCCTCCCCCACCGGTTTCTCCACGGTCCGTCCCAGCAGAGCATGGATCTGTTCCGCCAGGACCCGGGAGATCTCGCGATGGCTGCCCCCGTCATTCCTCCAGAGATTTGCCGCCTCCAGTGTCAGATAGGTTCCCACCGGCTTTCCGATCTGCGCCGCGCCCTGTTCGCTCTCCACCAGCACCTGCGAGACGCGAATATGTTCTCCGGCCTCCCACTCGCGAAAGCGAACCCCCGAAGCTTCTTTCGCGTCCTCCTCCAAATGCTCCCTGGCCTCCACCGCCAGATCCGTCCGCACCTGAAATCCTGCCATTCGTCACGCCCTCCTTCTGTTGCCGTCCTGCCATTATCTCTTCCTATTTTCCGCAATTTTTTTGTGAAATATGTATTGACAACCCCGACGAAATCCAGTAAAATTTCAAGGTATGTTTACGTGAGAAGCGTCCGTGTCCGTTTTAAGTAAACAGTAATATTTCAAAAAGAATTTTTCATTGTGGAGGTACACAAAGTGGCAAACATCAAATCTGCTAAGAAAAGAATTCTTGTGGCGCAGAAGAGAGCGGACCGCAACAAGGCGGCGCGCTCCAAAGTGAAGACTTACATCAAGAAGGTGGACGAGGCCATCGCCAGCGGCGACAAGGCAGCTGCACAGGCCGCTCTCGTACAGGCCACCTCTGTGATCGATAAAGCAACTTCCAAGGGAATCTATCATCGGAACACCTCTTCCCGCAAGATTTCCCGTCTGGCTCTGGCGATCAACAAGATGGCGTAAGGGCAGAGATTAATAAAACCCGTCGTTGACCCGCGATGGGAGAAAGAAAGTGCAAATGACCGTTCCATGGTGTGGGAACGGTCATTTTTTTGAAAAATCAATCTATAAATTCCACCTCTACCGTCAGATCCGGAAAATCCGGATTCAGCTCTTTGACCAGACTGATCAGAAGATCCTCTGCCGCCTCCTGTGCGCTCCGGTAGAATCTCTGATTCTCATGAATCTCCTGCGTCATCTGCAGCTGTGCGTCCTGGAGCTGCTCTCTGGCCAGATCTTCGCCGACCTTCGCGGAATTTTTAAAGAGACCCGCGTCATCAAAATACAGGATTTCGACCCCCTCATAATCTATCGCGAATTCGGAAAGCTCCGGTTCCGGGATCCGGATCAGCACATACTGCCTTTCCTCATCCAGGATGAACTCCGCCGATTTCAGATCCACCGTAAAGACTCCGTCTCCGGGAACCTCCAGCCATGACACCACATCGTCATCGCTGAAAATGCCTGTCACCGCGCTCAGGATATTGTCAATGAATTCCCCATCTTCTTCCTCGGAAATCACATATTCAACATTGCTTACCCTGAGGACTTCAAGCTTTTCTTCCTCCTGCAGCGTCCCAATGCTGATGGACACCTGATTGCTCACATGATGAGAAGCCTCCGCGGCACTATAGCTCTGATTGTAAAAGACATCATAGACTTCCTGCGCAACCTCATCCTTTTCCGATTCATAGGCATTCATAGCCGCGTCGGCGCCAACCGCGATGGCGTCCAGAAAACAATATATACTAAAAACAAACAGAACAACACAAACAAGTGGAAGGGCGATCATTCCCCACCTTCTTATCCGAAGATTTTCCTGTTGCCTGAAAGCCTCCTCCTCGATTTCGGCAGAGGAAGACTGACCGCCGCGGCGGCTAAATATATGGCGCATACACTTTCTCCTTATTGAAACTCCACATGTATTTCCTGATCTCCGACACAAACAGCGGACGCCAGCTGCTCAACCCGGGCGATCGCCGAGGATTCTGCATTTTCCATCAGTGAATCATAATTTGCCATGCTCTCTTTAACCTTCTCTACGGTATTCGTCATGGAATTCAGATAAGCCGTCAGACCATCCTCCGCCGTAACCGTCAGGGAAAAGTTCTGTATTTCCGCCAGTTTCCTGGTACTGCTCTGATCCAGATACACTTCCAGCGTTGGCTCTGGAATCGTGATATAGATATCGCTGCCATCATCACTGCAGCGAATCTCCGCCTGGTCCAGATCCACAGTGAACACGGCATCACCGTCTATAACATACAGTCCCTCATAAGCCTCACCAATCTGATTGGCGTTTTTTAAAGTAACACCCGCAATCAGGACCTCCAGCGTTCCCAGCGATTCCATTGTTTCCCGAATCTCCGCCGTCGTATCCTCTGCACTCAGTCCCTCGGCTTCACCGGCAGCGATCCCCTGTGAAACGCCTTCCGTGATACCTCTGGCTGACCCAATCGCTGTTCCCACCACTTTGCCGCTCAGGGTTCCGACCGCCTGTCCCATCGTTCCCGCCTGATGATGCGTATATGCTGCGAAAACACATAACGCAATGAGGAAAAACATCAGGAGAAATATTCTGACCGACGGTCTGCGCTTACTCAATCTGAACGCCCTCTCTCCTTTTCCCATGGATTCGATCTCTGTCTCTTCCTCAGCGTCCCAGTCTTCCGAGGATTCAATCTCCCATTTTTCCATCGATTCAGTCTCCCTTCTTCCGGATTGCAAACCAGTCATCCGGATCGATCGTCACCTCATCAGATTCTGTGGGAACCTGTATTGTAACGGTTCTTTCCTTACTCCGGAACAGGTCATGAATCGAACCCAGAATCCCCGAAGAATTTTCAGATTCGTCGAAACAGTATTCATCATCTGTTATTGTATAAGTTGCCGTCAGAGTCTGTCCCTCCTGAACCTCAACCGTCCCTTCGACACTTTCCCCATCCAGCTTATAGGTGCAGGTACCGTAGTCTCCCTCTGTTTCCAGGGTGACCGCAACCACCCGATTGACATTGATGCTTTGCAGCAGCTCCGAGGCAGCATTTCCCTCATATTCCTGAGCGATCGTAAGCGTGTACCGAAATCCGCCATAGACTGAATCTCTGACGGCCCTGAGATGATGATAATCTCCGGAAGTAACCGTGCATTCACCATCCGTTTCGATCACGATTTCATCTCCATAAGCAAGTTTCCTGCCTGTCCAGCTTTTTCCCCTGGAGATTGTCTGTGCTGATTCGCCATTCACCGTCACGGTTCCCGCCTCATCAAACTTTACTGTCAGAGATAAGTATGGATGAAGCTCTACCTCATAAGAAGACTCTGCTTCTGCAGGATCCGCCTCCCAGAATTCTACAAAACCAGTGCTGGCCGGGTCCTGCGTGAAAGGAGCCGGAGATGCATCCACATAAAAATAATTCTCTTCATCAAAGTCAAATCTGAAAATAAAGGACTCAACCGCGCTGATTTCAGCTGTGTCACTCAGGCATTCTGCATCATTGAGATACCACGTTCCGGCACTGGTGAGTTCTATTTTCTCTCCATCGTCATTGATATAGTAAACATCCATGGAAAGCTGTCTGCCCGGATATTCTCCCACAGGAAAAATACTCAATTCTGTTCCTGTATAATCATCCGGGATATGATAGACCAGGTTGGAAGTCAAATCCTCCTGCACTTCCAGCAGACTGCGGTCTCCTGCACTGTCATACTCAAAGATGCGGTATTCTGACAGCCCGTATAAATTACTGTTTTCATTCACGCTTACCGCATCCGAAGCATAAATCGTATCGCCCGGGTTCAGATAACAGCTGTCTGTATTGATCTGATCTGTGCAGCCCTCATCCGTATAATAAGAAATACGCAAAGATCGATTCTCCGCAAAGGTTACATGAGCAGAGCCTGTCGCTGCCTCTTCTTCGACTTCCGACTCGGTATACTCCGTCTCCGCATAATACCCTTCCTCATCCAGAACACCCGCCTGACTGTATTCCTCGTATTGCTGATAATCTGCATCTTCCCTGATCCCGGATTTTTCCAGAAAAACCGACTCCAGAGAATTGTACATAAAAGAATCTATTCTGGAACAACCAGAAAGAAAAAAGAGTAAAAACAGACTCCCCAAAAGAACGATATATTTCCCCTTACTCATAGCCTTCTTATCCTGTTGTATTTCAAAAAGTCAAAAGATCTGTCATCCAGTAAATTTTACGATCAGCATTTCCGCCGCCAGAGTATCCCGGAGGTTCCCCTGCTTCACGGCTTCATCAGCTTCCACACAGAGTTCTACATACTCTTCGAGTTCCTCCCGTCGGAAACGGGACGCCTGCCCGAGATAGCGGGTCACCTGGAAGGGCCGCAGCTTGCAGCGCTGTGCCATCTCGTCCCTCGCAACGCCCCTCTCCCGCAGCTCCTTCACCTGCAGGATTCCGCGAAACTGCCGGGCAATGAGAACCATGATTTTCATCGGCGGTTCCCGGAGCATCAGCAGATCGTAGTACAGATCCAGGGCCTTCTTCTGATTACGATTGGCAATGGCATCGATCATCTCGAAGATCCGGTCGCCAAGCTGCACGGTCGTGATCGTCTCCACGTCCTGCGTAGTCACGATCTGCCGCTCGCCCACGTAGCCGATCAGCTTCTCCAGCTCCTGGCGGATGTTCTCCATATCATCCCCGGTTCGCGTAAGGAACTCGTCCACCGTCGCTTCTGTCGCCTTTTTCCCGGCCTGCGCCAGCCCCCGGGCAGTCCAGCGCTTCAATTCTGCCGGAGTCTGCCGCTTGCATTCGGCCGCATAACCCAGCGCTGCCACCCGTTTATACAGCTTATTGCGCCGATCGACGGCCTCTTCGACAAAAACCAGACAGGCGGTCTCCGGCATCTCCGGCAGATAAGCAGCCAATTCCTCCGAACTCTGCTTGAAGAATCCGCTGTTCTCCACGAGAATCAGGCGGCGGGGTGCGAAGAAGGGCATAGTCTGTGCCATCTCGATGATGGCCCCCGCGTCAGCGTCCTTCCCTTCCATATAGGTGTAGTTCATGGTGTCTTCGCCCACCACGGCTTCCCGCAGACGACGCTTCAGGGACTGCCGCAGATAGGCTTCCTCCCCGTAGATCAGGTACACCCGCCGCAGATTACCGCTCTTAATATCCGCATTGATGGTCTTCACGGCGGTTCACCTCCTACGTTGTCTCACACCGCTCAATACTGACAGAATCCTCGATACGGGATTCGTATTTCATTCAATTCAGACCTGCCAGCCCATTCCGTCCTTCGCTTTCAGCGCCGTATAAAGCTCCGCCCCGGCTGCATCCTCATAGGGACCAACCCATACCAGCCCGGCGATCCCCATGGTAACAGCGGACAGGATATCCCAGAGGAAAAAAGACAAGTCCAGAACCCAGGCATTCCATTTCTCTCCCCGCATCATTTCACGGCTTCGCTCCAGCGCCTCGTGGGCCGTCAGCTCCGGATTGTCCGCCAGAAGATACGGCACCATCCGGTACTCATAGGCTTTCACGATGCCGGGAATTACAAAAAGCAGGGACCACAGGAAGATATACAGCATCCGCCGGAACATGACGGCGACCACATTCCCGTACTGATAACGGAATCCAAAGAGCAGATCGCCCAGCTCCCCCCGGCTGTGAATGTTGTGAAGATAGAAGCGGGCCGCGCCCACCTCCAGAACATTTCCCAGAAGAACGGCAAGGGCAACCGCAAAGAACGCTCCGGCCAACAGCAGCGGAATCGTCCGCAGCAGATACCAGCCTGCTCCCAGCAGCAGATTCCACAGACGGACAAGCAATGCACCGTCACCTGCATAATAATAATATTCTCCCCACCCGAATACGGTATCAAAGCCGGATTCCAAATCGACCTGATATTCCCAGTTCATCCGGCCTGTCGTCAGACCCACGACCAAGCTCACCAGGATACACATGATCCAATTCTTCTTCACCATCAGTCTGGCGTTGGCCTTTACCTGTGCTCTCGTCCAGTTCATCGATATCCCCTCTCATATAACGCCGTCCCCCAACAGCCAGTTCATTGTTTTCTGTGGTTCCTACACCAGCTCCCACTGCGGTCCCTTGCCCTTGGGCTCCGGCGCCTTGATCGTCAGCTCCGGATTCTTCACCGCCACCTTCGTGTACTTGGGAATAGAATGCGTGATGAAAGCGCTGCCGCCGATGATTGATTCCTCACCGATAACCGTGTCGCCTCCCAGAACCGTCGCCCCGGAATAAATCGTCACGCGGTCCTCGATTGTCGGATGGCGCTTCACGCCGGACAGCTGCTGGCCGCTCCGGGTAGACAGCGCACCCAGAGTCACGCCCTGATAGAGCTTCACATTGTTGCCAATGGTCGTGGTCTCACCGATGACCACGCCGGTACCGTGGTCGATAAAGAAATACTCCCCGATCGTAGCGCCCGGATTGATATCGATTCCCGTCGAACCGTGGACATATTCTGACATAATCCGCGGCACCAGCGGCACATTCTGCACATACAGCTCGTGCGCAATACGATAAACCAGAATAGCAAAAAAGCCCGGATAGGAAAAGATGATATCCTCCTTGCTCTTAGCCGCCGGATCGCCGTCGAAGCCGGCCTGCACATCCTTCAGCAGCATCTTCTGAATATACGGAATGCGCCGGAAGAACTTCACACAGATTTCCTCCGCCTCCTGGGAGATCGCTTCCTCGTCCGCCCCGGCCTCGCTCATATAAATCATGGCCAGTTCGATCTGGTTCTTCATCTTCCCATAAATCTCCGTCAGACTCTGCCCCACAAAATAATCGCTCAGCTGAGGCTCCATGGTATCCGCCTGGAAATACCCGGCAAAAAGAATCTTCCGCAGTTCTTCCAGAATCTCGATCACCGTCGCCCGGTTGGGCATCATCCGCCCGTGCTTGCGAATCAGCAGCTCCTCCGTGCGGTAATTCTCCGAAATCTCCTGTACCACCGCTTCGATGGCGGTTCGTGTATCCTGATTCATGTCTTCTCCCATTCTTTCATGCCCGCAGGCAATATGTCTTTATCTTACACTATATTAGGGCTTTTTTCAATCGGTTCCAAAAATCCCTTATTACCATGTACCTCACTCTTTCAACTTTATCTTCGCCGCATCTGCTTTACATTTGTCCAGAATATCCTCTGCCCATAATCTCCGTCAGGTAGAGTGGCTGTCTTTTCGCGATGGTCTTGATTACGCTGTCATCACTATAAATAAAGGTGGCAGTTTTTGAAAATAAGGTTTATAGTTAAGCCATCACCGGGACAACAATCATCCAGGCAAAAAACTGCTATGGATAGTCTATCACATATTTAGATATCCAACAAGAATAAGGAACTGACAATGGAAGAACTACATTACCGCGTCATCCGCAGCAACCGAAAAACGATCTCCCTCCAGATCCATGAGGACGGCCTTCTTGTCCGCGCACCGCAGCGGATGACAGATTCTGAGATTGCACATTTCGTCAACGATCATCGGGACTGGATTGAGAAAAATACAGAAAAATTGGCCGAAGAAAGGAAAAACCGGCCGAAAGTGGAGCGGCTTTCCATGGAGGAGATTCAGGCTCTGGCAGATCAGGCCCTGCGGGTCATTCCGGAGCGGGTCCGCTTCTACGCGCCGCGTGTCGGCGTCACCTATGGCTGCATCACGATCCGTAACCAGAAATCGCGCTGGGGCAGCTGCTCCGCGAAAGGAAATCTGAACTTCAATTGCCTACTCATGCTGGCGCCG
The DNA here is from genome assembly GCA_021202465.1 of Lachnospiraceae bacterium. Taxonomy (GTDB): domain Bacteria; phylum Bacillota; class Clostridia; order Lachnospirales; family Lachnospiraceae; genus UBA3305. Next base: position 49,125 of record JAJQCZ010000010.1, read on the forward strand.
CCGGAGGTCGTAGACGCCGTCGTGGTCCATGAGCTCTGCCACCGGAAAGTGATGAATCACTCTCAGGCATTTTACGAGGAAGTGCACCGGGTCTATCCGGACTATGATCGCTGGGCTCAGTGGCTGAAAGAAAATGGCGGAGTTCTGCTGAGAAGAATGACAGGCTGAGGAGCCCCTTCATATGCTACAACAACAAACAGCCCGCCCGGGGCACCCATGTTTCAGAGGACTGTTTCAGCTGTCCTATGAAACATGGGCACCCGGGCGGGCGTCACTTTTCTCTCATGAAACGTAGACGCATCAGCGGGCGTCACTTTCGTATGAACCAGAAACTCACCAGCGGGCATCACCCTCTGCGGATGATCTCATCCCGTCCCGGGCCGTTGGAGACCATGGAAATGTGCACCCCAAGCTCCTTCTCGATGCGTTCAACATACCTGCGACAGTTTTCCGGAAGCTCCTCATACTTCTGAATGCCCCGGATATCCTGCTTCCAGCCGGGCAGCACCTCCCACACAGGTTTGGCGCGGTTCAGCTTCTCGGAAGCCGGGAAGTCGTGCAGGACTTCGCCGTCCACCTCATAGCCCACACAGATCGGGATCTCATCCAGATAACCCAGCGCATCGACAATCGTCAGCACCACCTCGGTAGCTCCCTGCAGACGGCATCCGTAACGGCTCGCCACGCAGTCGAACCAGCCCACCCGGCGGGGCCGTCCCGTCGTCGCGCCGTACTCGCCCTTATCACCGCCGCGCCGCCGCAGCTCTTCCGCCTCGTCGCCGAAGATCTCGCTGACGAAGGCGCCGCCGCCCACCGCGCTGGAGTAGGCCTTGACGACAGCCGTAATATTCTGAATCTCGTAGGGAGGGATTCCCGCACCGACAGCACCGTAGGCCGCCAATGTGGAAGAGGACGTCACCATCGGATAAATCCCGTGATCCGGATCCTTCATGGTTCCCAGCTGCCCCTCCAGCAGGATGTTTTTCCCGTCACGGAGCGCCTGATTCAGATAGGCGGAGACATCGCAGACATAGGGAGCGATGGCATCCCGGTAGCTGTGAAGCTCCTCTATCAGCTCCTCCTTCACCAGAAGAGGCTTGTGATACAGATGCTCCAGGAGCACATTCTTCAGCGTGCAGATCTTCTCCACACGGGCTTCCAGCACCTCCTCATTGAAGAGTTCGCTGACCTGAATGCCGATCTTGGCATATTTATCCGAATAGAAGGGAGCGATGCCCGACTTCGTCGAGCCGAAGGACTGACCTGCCAGCCGTTCCTCCTCGTAAGCATCCAGCAGAACATGATAAGGCATCAGGATCTGCGCCCGGTCGGATACCAGAATCTTCGGCTTCGGAACGCCCGCGTCCACCAGAGCCTGCAGCTCCTTAATAAAATAGGGAATGTTCAGCGCCACACCATTGCCAATGATGCTGGTAATATGATCATAAAATACCCCGGAGGGGAGCAGATGCAGGGAAAATCTTCCGTAGTTATTAATAATCGTATGACCGGCGTTGCTTCCGCCCTGGAAACGGATAACGATATCCGACTCCCTGGCCAGCATATCCGTGATCTTGCCCTTGCCCTCATCGCCCCAGTTGGCTCCGACGATTGCTCTTACCATGACAAATCCTCCTAAGTTCAACACCCCGCAGGGCATCCTGCAATACACTAGCGCGGCAAAGCAGGCAGCACAGTCTGCCTCCGCGCAAGGCTAACTATATACGAAACGATAACGAAAATCAAGAGCTTTCTGAAAGGCAGGCTGCGCCGACGTCAGAAAACCTTCACAAAAGCTCTGTCCTCACTCCTCCACACCGCATTTTCCGCAGATTTCCTCCAGACAGCAGCGGTCACAGTGCGGCCTGGTCCGGGCCGTGCAGACCTCCCGGCCATGATATACGAAGCGATGACAGAGCGAGCTGCCCTCCTCCGGCGGCACCAGCTTCCAGAGAGCCATTTCTACCTTCTTCGGATCGCGAATGCCGTCTACCAGGCCGATGCGGTTGACCAGACGAATACAGTGCGTATCCGTCACAATCGCCGGTTTCCCGAACACATCGCCCATGATCAGATTGGCGCTCTTACGCCCCACACCGGGAAGCGCCAGCAGCGCGTCAAAATCCTCCGGCACCCTGCCGTCATACTGCTCCCAGAGTATTTTCATACAGGCACAGATATCCCGCGCCTTACTCCGTCCCAGACCGCAGGGCCGCACGATGGCCTCGACCTCTTCCTCCGATGCCTCCGCCAGGGACTGCACATCGGGAAATTTTTCATAGAGTTTTTCCACGACCACATTCACCCGGGCGTCCGTACACTGGGCAGCCAGCCGTACACTGACCAGCAGTTTCCAGGCCTGATCATAGTCCAGCGTACAGTCCGCGTCCGGATATTCCTCCCGCAGCCGCCGGATCACCTCGAGCGTCCGTTCTTCTTTTGTCATATTCTCCTCCTGTCGACCTGAGGAATGATTCATCTCCTGCGCAAAAGAATGCGCATTGCGCATAAAAAGACCGCCTCCCCGTCTGTAATTCTTCTCTCTGTAAAAAGACATCACATCTGAAGCGGCGGTTCAATAAACTGTGAATATATAACTCCCGGAGTGCCGTTCCCGCTTTTTGAGTCCTAGCGAAGCTAGGTGGGTAACCGCAGCCGGGATCTCAGCCTTCCGCTGCACATGGCGGCCTGGCATCCATCCGGCGATGTAGGAATCCCATAGGTCAAAATGTAGGTTCAAAATTGCAAGGTGCTCGAACACCCCAGGAAGATCTGATACCATGATCGAAGAATTATACGTCGAATCCATGCGATCATTGTTTCTCAACTGACGGAACCCATTATAGCACAAATCATTTTCCGGGACAAGAGAGAATTAGCAGCCCGAAAAACCTGTAAAACTCAGCTTTCATCGCCATTCCCCAGATACCGATCAATCCCGTCGGCAATCCCCTGAACGATCAGGTCCTGATACTCGTCCGTGGCCATTTTCGCATCCTCTTCAGCGTTGGACATGAAGCCCATCTCCACGATGGTCACCGGAACCGTGGCCCAGTTGATGCCGGACATGGTGTCCGTCTCCCAGACACCCCGGGAATGGGCGCCGGTTGCTGCCACCAGTCCATCCAGAACAGCTTCTGAAAGAGCTTTGCTCTCACTGTACAGCTCCGCATTGTAAGGATTGGATGCCGTCTGGCAGATCGTCATGGCCCCCTGTGCGCTGCTGTCCTCGGAACCGTCGGCATGAATACGGATGAAGGCGTCGGCTCCCGCCTCGTTGGCGATCTCCGCCCGCTCCCGGTTGGAGATGTCCACGTCGTTGGTGGTGCGGGTCATGATGACTTCATACCCGCGCGCTTCCAGCTCGTCCCGCAGCTTCAGAGAGACCTGCAGGTTCAGCTCATATTCGGCAAGCCCAGAGACCACACCGCTGGTCCCGCTGCTGACCTTCGCTTTCATTTCCGAAGAGCCGGGGCCCAGAGGCTCCGTATCACTGTTTCCCTGACTCTGATGACCCGGATCGATGACAATGCAGGCCGACGTGACAGTGCGCTGCGACTTTGTCTCCGCTTCCTCTGTCTCCATCATGCTTTCCTCTTCCGAAGCTGCCTCCGTGGCCTCTGTCTCCGCTTCCGCTTCACCTGCGGATTCCTCCCCGGATTCTGTCCCCTCGGTCCCTGTGAAGTCTTTCAGATCAGACTCCTGAAAACCCGCGAACAAAACCCCTTCTGCGGTTTCGGATAAATCCTGTTCTGAATCCGCCGCAGCCTCCGACACCGATGCCGCAGCGGCAGATTCCGAGCTTGTCCCTGCAGAATTTTCTGCTGTGCCGCAGCCCGCACTCCCAAAGGTCAGAAGCAATGCCAGCGCCAGACACCCGCATCTTCGCATCACGCGCTCTCCCCCTCCGAGCCGCGCACCGTTCCGTAGATCAGCGGCTCCGGTTCCGGCTCTTTCTCTGACAGAGTAAGACTCGCCCGGAATTCCTTCTCGGCGGCGGCCAGCCTTCCTTCCTCCGAAGTGTACAACTCCGCCAGCACTTCGCCCGTTCGGACAAACTGCCCTCTCTTGCGGCGCAGGATGATCCCCGCGCCGTAATCCAGCGTATCCTCCTTGCGGCTCCTGCCTGCTCCCAACAGCATGGAGGCAATACCGATTCCCTCCGTATCCATGCAGGCAATATATCCGTCCGCATCGGCGCATACTTCATGACGCACCGGCGATACAGTCAGGCGCTCCGGTTCGAAGATGTACTGTTCGTCGCCGCCCTGCGCATGCACCATCTCCGCCAGCTTGCGGAGAGCCTGACCGGAACGCACGGCCTCCTCAGCCCGCGCCCGGGCATTTTCCTCCTCTGCGCAGCCGCCAAGAACCAGCATCCGCGACGCCAGCGTCAGGCAGACCTCCGTCAGGTCCTCCGGCCCCCGGCCATGAAGCACCTCCACGGCCTCCCGGACCTCCAGCGCATTGCCGATAGCATGCCCCAGAGGGATATCCATATTGGTGATAAAGGCCTCCGTCCGACGCCCCGCCGCCCGGCCGATGCGCACCATCTGCTCCGCCAGCGTCCGCGCCGCCTCCGGCGTCTTCATGAAGGCTCCGCTCCCGGTCTTTACATCCAGCAGGATGGCGTCGCTTCCGGCGGCCAGCTTCTTACTCATGATGGATGACGCGATGAGCGGCACACAGTCGATCGTCGCCGTCACATCCCGCAGCGCATAAAGCTTCTTGTCGGCAGGGACCATATTTCCGGTCTGTCCCACGACCGCCAGGCCGCACTCGCGGACGACCCGGAAGAAATCTTCCCCGGACAGGGAGGTAGTCAGCCCCGGAATCGACTCCAGCTTATCAAGTGTTCCGCCCGTGTGCCCCAGACCGCGGCCGGACATCTTCGCCACCCGGCCTCCACAGGCCGCCACGATGGGCGCCAGTACCAGCGTCGTCTTATCTCCCACGCCGCCGGTGCTGTGCTTATCCACCTTGACGCCGGGGATCGCGGACAGATCCATCCGGTCTCCGGAGTACTCCATCTCCAGCGTCAGGTTCACCGTCTCCTCCTCGGCCATTCCCTTAAAGCAGATGGCCATCAGCATGGCCGACATCTGATAATCCGGGATTGACCCCTCAACAAAACCGGACACCATAAAATGCAGTTCTTCACGGGACAGCGCACCGCCCCGCTTCTTCTTCCCGATCAGATCATACATCCTCATGCAGCAGCACCTCCCGCAATGTGAAGGACCCCGTCAGGAGCTCCTCCAGGGTGTGAACCCGTATCTCTCCGTCCGCTTTTCCGAGAATCACCCGGAAATCCGGTCCGCAGAACTCCGTCAGCGCCTGACGGCATACGCCGCAGGGATAGGCGTAATCCTTCAGTTCTCCGTCCGTGCCGCCCACCACGGCGAGAGCCCGAAAATCATGCGTCCCCTCGCTGACCGCCTTAAACAGAGCCGTCCGCTCCGCACAGTTGGTCACCGAAAAAGAGGAATTCTCAATGTTGCAGCCCGTATACACACGGCCGTCCTCTGTCAGCAGTGCCGCTCCCACCTGAAAATGCGAGTAGGGCGAATACGAATATTTCATGGCCTCTGTGGCCCGATCTACCAGTTCCCGATCTGTCATGTTCCGTCCTCCTTCTCCTCCTGCCTCACTGTCATTGTACCGTCCGGCGCAGACAGTGGTAATTTTTCAGGGCAAAACGTCTCAGTCCAGGCCATCCGCCTTCGCCAGCTTCACCAGCCGGCTGGTGCCAAGCCTGGATGCCCCCAGCGACACGAAACGCTCCGCATCGTCAAAGGAGGAAATGCCTCCGGCCGCCTTGATCTTCACGTCCAGGCCGACATGGGCGGCGAACAGCTCCACATCCTCGAAGGTGGCTCCGGCCGTCGAGAACCCCGTGGAGGTCTTGATATAATCTGCCCCGGCCACCGTCACCACCTCGCACATACGGATCTTCTCCTCCCGGCTCAGCAGGCAGGTCTCGATGATGACCTTCAGCACATGGTCGCCGCAGATATTTTTCAGCTGCCGGATCTCCTCTTCCACCAGATCATAGCGGCCATCCTTCACCCAGCCGATATTGATCACCATATCGATCTCGTCAGCTCCCTGCGCCAGCGCCGTCTCCGTCTCGCAGGCCTTGGCCGCCGTCACCGAATACCCGTTGGGGAATCCGATCACCGTGCACACCCGCATCCGGTCCCCGACATACTGCTTCGCCTGCTCCACATAGGACGGCGGGATACACACCGAGGCTGTGCCGTACCTGATCGCATCGTCACAAAGCCCCCGGATCTCGTCCCAGGTCGCTCCCTGCGCCAGCAGCGTATGATCCACACATTTTAAAACATCCTGCTTCTTCATCCTTTTACTCCTCCGATTCTGTTGATTCTTCGACTGTTTCTGTCTCTTCCTCTGCCGTAAGGCAGTACTCTTCAAAAATCGTTTTGCTCTTCTCCACTACGTAACCACTGCCGCCGATGTCCTTCACGTCCTCGACCATCGTTACAATGAGCAGTGAATCCTCCTCAGAAAGCTCCGTCGTATAGGCGGCGAACCATCCCAGCTCGGTTCCGCTGGTATCGCTCTGCGAGGATTTGATCTCCGCCGTGCCGGTCTTTCCGGCCAGCGCCAGCCCGTCAATCTGCGCCTTATGCCCCGTGCCGTTCGCGTCCTCCACGACCTGCGTCAAAGCCTCATTGATGACCTCGCAGGCTTCTTCGCTGAATACGCCTTCCTTCCACACGGTGACCTCCGCATCCTCCGTCATTTCCAGACTCGGGGTAATGATATCTCCCTGATTGAGGAACGCACTGTAGATCATCGCCAGGTGCAGGACATTGATCTGAATCTCGCCCTGTCCGTAGCCGCTGTCCGCCACCTGGATATCCGAGGTAATCTCTCCGTCGTTATCATAGGTGGACACCGTCATTTTGATGTCAAACGGCAGCTCCTCGCCGAAGCCCAGGCTGTCCCAGGCGCTCGTCAGGGTCTCCTGCCCGATCGTCATGGCGGCCCGGGCGAAGAACACATTGTCCGACAGAACCAGCGCGTTCTGCACCGTAGCCGGGTCAGCGGCATGAAGTGTCGTCACACTGTAGGAGCCCCAGCTGTCGTCATACTGCCAGCTGTCCCCCTCACAGCCGTAATCGGTCTCCGCATCCAGACTCCCGGTCGTCAGACCAATGGCTGCCGTCACCGTCTTGAAGGTGGAGCCAGGCGTCCAGACCGAGCGGAAACGATTCACCAGCGGCGTCGCCTCATCATTGTTCCACTCATCCCACTGATCCTGGGAAAGTCCCAGAATAAAGGCATTGGTGTCATAGGAGGGTGTACTGAGAAGAGCCAGCACCTCGCCGGTATAGGGATTCATCGCCACTGTGGCGCTCTCATCGTCCTGATATTGTTCATAGAGAAGCTCCTGCAGGTCCGCGTCGATCGTGACTGTGATATCCTCCCCGTCCTCCGCATTGGAAACCGCCAGAATCTTCTTCGTATCTCCATTTTCTGAGACGATACGGATTTTGTACCCCGGTGTACCGCGCAGCCGCTCCTCATAAAGACTCTCCAGACCGGTTTTCCCAATCAGGCTGGTGGAGGTGTAGACATTTTCCGTGTCTTCCTCCAGCTCCTCCGCCGTGATGCTCTGCACATATCCGACCAGGTGGGCCGCTGCCTCTCCCAGCGGGTAGGTGCGCACCTCCGTATCCGTGATTTTCACACCGGCAATCTCCAGAAGGGCCTCGTCGCGCTCCTGCTTCTCCTTCGTCTCCTCCGAGAGCTCATCGGCCATCTGTTCCTGCTCCGTCAGCTTCTCCACCGTCGCGATAGGGACAAAGCTGTCGTCCGTGACCCAGGAGGCGGAAAGCTTATTCTCAATGGTCTCCTCAGAGATTCCCAACACGTCCGCCAGCTGCGACACCGAATCGTCATCCATCTTGCCGGGCACCAGCCCCACGGAAGAGGCCGTTCCCGTCCCTGCCAGGAGCTCGCTGTCCCGGTCATAGATGCTCCCCCGGGCTGCCGACTCGGTCGTAACCTTCACACTGTCGGTGGAGGTCAGGTCCGGAAAAATCATGCTGTCGGACCAGACCACCTTCCATGCTCCGTCCTCCTGCACAAGGGTCGTCGTATTGTCATAGCTCAGGGATCCGGCCAGCGTATTCATGGTCACTGTATAGGAAACTGAGGTTCCCGCTGCGGCGCTCTCCGCGCCCTCCTCCGACGAGTCTTCGGTCTCCTCTGCCACCGAAGCCACCTCCACCGTGATCTCCGAAGCACTGATGCCCTCATAGATATTCTGGTTGCGCGTCACGAAATCGTCCTCACTCGTCGCCTCCTGACTGTCCGCATCCAGCATGTCATACATGCCCGTGTAGTCTGCCTCCTCCACGAGAGCAAAATACGAGATCAGCACGCCGGCCGGTGAGTCCGCGGAGATCTCCGCCTCCGTACTCTCTGCTTCACCGGACTCTTCAGTCTCGGACTCCGTCCCGTTCCCGCGCAGGAGCACGGCCGCCGCCGCGACGACACCCACCAGGAGCAGAACCAGCACTACCAGGAGAACGATCTTCCAGGTCTGGTTCTGCCTGCGCCGGCCCACTCTTCCGTAGCTTTTCCTCCTTCTTCCCATCGTATATCCTTTCTGAATCCTCAATCAGTGAATCTTCGCCTGCGCATCACGTCCGCCTTCAGATCACTCTTTATCTGACTCTGCTATGCTCCCTCTGATTGCCGATCCGCCTTCTGTGCACTTAACCTGCTTTACTGAAGCCCCAGATCCCGGAGGACAGCCTCCGCCTCCTCCCGGTCCGAAAAATGCGTCTTCACGCCGCATACTTCCTGATAGTCCTCATGCCCCTTGCCGATGATGGCGATCACATCGCCCGGCTGCGCCTGCTCGATGCTGTAGCGAATCGCCTCCCGCCGGTCCGGGATATCTACAAATGCGCCGCCGGTCGGATCGAGGCCGATATGAATATCGGCGATGATATCCTCCACCTTCTCAAAGCGGGAATTGTCCGCCGTCACGATCGAGAGATCCGCCATCTCACCGGCGACCTCCCCCATCTCATAACGGCGGTGCGGATCACGGTTGCCGCCGCAGCCGAAGACCACGACCAGCCGCTTCGGATTATAATCCCGCAGCGTCTCCAGAAGACTCCGGGTACTGACGCCATTGTGGGCGTAATCCACGATCACCGAGAAACGATCCGACGCATAGACCAGTTCCATCCGCCCGTTGACGCGGATCGATTTCAGAGCCGACAGGATCGCTTCCTGCGAAATGCCCAGAGTCAGCGCCGCACCGAGGGCTCCCAGCGCATTATAGACACTGAACAGCCCCGGAATTCCAACCTCCACCGGGAAGGAACCGTATTTGCCGCTCAGCATGAAGCTCACGCCCATAAAGCTGCCGTTTTGCAGATGCCGGATCTCCGTCGCCCGGAAGTCATCCTCCTCCTTCTGTCCGAAGGTGCGGATCTCACAGGTATGTCCCGCGAGAAGCGCCTCACAGTTGGGATCGTCCCGGTTGACAATGCCGATATCACAGCGCTTGAACAGCTCTCCCTTCCAGGACCGGTACTCCTCGAAGGAGCTGTGCTCGCCGGGTCCGATGTGGTCCGGCGTGATATTTGTAAAAACACCGATGTCAAAATGAATGCCCGCCACGCGGTCCATCATCAGCCCCTGCGAGGAAACTTCCATAATCATATACTCGCAGCCCGCTTCCACCATGCGGTGAAAATACTGCTGCAGCTCGTAGGACTCCGGCGTGGTATTGTTGGTCGTGAAGTGCTCCCCGGCGATTACCGCTCCGTTGGTACCCACCAGGCCCACCTTCTTCCCGGCCGCCTTCAGGATCGCCTTCAGCATGTAGGTGCTGGTCGTCTTCCCCTTGGTACCGGTCAGGCCAATCGTCGTCATCTTCCGGGTCGGATGATCGAAATGCGCCGCCGACAATTCGGCCAGCGCCTTCCGGGCTGCGGGAACCCGCACCACGGTAATATCCGCCTCTACAGGCACATCCCGCTCAATAATGACCGCCGCCGCGCCCCGCGCCGCCACATCCGGGATAAAATCGTGGGAATCAATCTTTGTGCCGCGGATGCAGACAAAGGCATTCCCCCCGCACTCCTTCCGGGAATCATATATGATATCTCCCACCGGCACATCCAGACTTCCCTTCACCAGCTCATAGTCCATACCATCCAGCAGCTCTCTCAGCGTCTTCATGTCTTAAGATCATCCTCGCTTCCTTATATAATATCCGTACACTCATCACCGGCTGCGTATGCCGCCAGAGTATAAAACTCAGTCTTTTTTTCAAAAACCCACAAGGCTAATGCCATTATAATCAAAGCCCACCGGGAAATCAATCCTTCCCCGGAAGTTTCCCAAAAAGCAAAGAGCCTCAGCTCCGCGTTCTCCGCGGCCTCTGAGGCTCTTGAGATGGAAACGACAGGACTCGAACCTGCGACCCTCTACACGTCAAGCAGATGCTCTCCCAGCTGAGCTACATTTCCATGCAACGAAAAAGATTATAGCACAGACCTGGAAATTCGTAAAGCACTTTTTTTCTTTTTCGGAACATTTTTTTGCACCATCTTAGACGCTGCGGCTCGTCTCAGGACTCCTTTCCCTCCACGCTCCCTGCGCCGGAAAATAGGGTTCACAATTCACACCACGGCCTCAATCAGCATTTTATCACCCAAAGTGATCTTTTTAACCCTGATTTTTTTCTTTTTGTTAAAGTTAAAGCTGATCATGTATCCCTTGTTCAGATGATAATAATCGAGATACGCCATAATCTGATTTTCACCACGTTCATTATAGGAGTTACCCCGCCAGATTTTAAGTTCAATCACATACTGTCTGCCCAGATAATCCACAATTACATCTGTTCTTTCCTGATTGCGGGTCCGGGATTCGATATAATAATTTCCTGTACCGTTGATGATTGGGCGCAGATACAGAAGAAAATATCTTCTGCCGTCATCTTCCAGGAATTTTTGAGAACGGTCTCCATACAGATCATCAAATATTGTCACAAAATGTTCCAGGATCAATTCCATATCAAGACCATTTTCGTTAATGAACTGATACTTTTCCCGATCACCCAGTGTATACATCCGACTTCTCTGCATCTCTGCAGATGCCAGAAACATGTTATAAAGGCGCATCTCGAAAATGCGGTTTGCGACGACCACCTTATTATTCTCTATCCTGATAAATCCAAACATCTTTGCAATTCCGATTGCAATATTTCCCGGCACATTACTGATTTCTTTCCCATTCATCAGCAGACATTGCAGGAACTCTCTCAGATCAGGATACGCATTAACCTTATCCTCAAGCGACTCGAACAGCGTATTGTCCTCCGAGACCAGTCGGCCAACCGCTTCTATGATTCCCGCGGACGTCCATGCTGCAGGTCTGTCCGGGAAAAGTTCTGTCCCGCATATCTGTTCATCCAGCAATTTGCAGATTCGGGATACCAGATAAGGATAACCGGAGGTATAATCATATATTAATTCTGAGATCATCGGTATATCCATGCCGGTTGCATAATCGTTTTCATATTCCTGAAGCATCCCTGCGATTTCCTTTGTGGAAAAACTCATCTCCACCAAAAAATCAGCAGCAACGTTCCATGGACTATTTGTGCTGTGTTCTCCATTTGATACAAACCTGCTTTTCAGATTCTTAATGTCATATACACCCGCAAGAATCACCGATTGAAAAGTCGGAAATACATTCCGATCAATATAGCTCGCACGGAGTTGAGCAAGCAAATCCAGAAAAGCCTGATAATTAAACGCCTGATCTACTTCATCAATCATAAGCAGCACCGGTCTTTCTGACTGTCCACACCACGTGCTGAAAATATCAAACAGCTCGTCAAAATTGGCATATAAAATTTCATTATTTGCAAAGCGCTTCAACTGATTCTTTAAATCATCCGACATGTCTGTTTCCTGCACGGCCTTTAAAATCAGTCTGGAAAACCCTCTCACAAAATGCTCTGTATCAATGTAGTCTGTTCCCTGCAACCGCTGAAAGTCAATTCTGACAACCTGGTAATCATCTTTCAGGTAATCCGCCAATGCTATAAGCGTTGTCGTCTTCCCATACTGCCGGGCTCTATTAATCGTGAAATATTCCCCTCGGTCCACCATCTCCCTGATTTTTTTCAGACGCTCAGTGATATCCACCATATAATGCCTCTGCGGATCACAATTCGCAGTCACATTGAATACTTTACTCATACTCTCCTCCAGATTATCTGATCAAACGACTTCCTGCGACAATTTTTTCTCCACAAGATTCTGTATCCGTTCGATTGCCTTCACCTCTGCCTTGTTTGCTGTCACTCAAAATTTCTCTGACAACCATCTTATCTTATATCATAAAGAAATACAAGAAAAAAGTAAATATCAGTGCCGTCAGTCTCAATGATATTCTGCAGTGTTCATTTGACTCAATGGAAAAGACCCGATTCCGGACCAACAGTGTGTCCGGCGGTATGCCGAGACACAGAAGCCGGAAGATGCGGTAGGACAGGCGATCAGCGAATGTATCCGGGAGGGAATCCTGGCCGATTTCCTCAGCCGGAACCGCGCGGAGGTGAAGAAAATGAGTATCTATACCCCCCGTTTTGTCATCGAAGTAGATTTTAACAGTTTCAGGAAAAAATTTTTTTCAATTGTTAAAATTCACCTGATTGCCACGACTGTATAAAAATGTTATTTTAACGGTGTGTATAGTTTACACAGAGAGAAGGGGAATGTTAAATGAAAAACTTCACAGAGGAACTGACCCATCGAAAGGTCTATGGATTTCTGATTCCGCTGTTTCTCTCCACGATTCTGACGCAGAGCTACAGCGTTGTCAGCGCTGCAGTGACGGGGCGGTATCTGGATGCCGGGGCGCTGTCCGTCATCGTGGCCTGCAGCGCCTGTCTTGCCATGGAGAATTACATCTGTGTGAGTACGACGACGGGCTTTGGCTTTTACATCAACCGCTGCGTTGGCTCTGCGGATCAGCGTCGGCAGCGGGAAGCGCTCTGGGGCGCGCTTCTCTTCTGCTTCGCCATGATCGTGGTGAGTCTGCTCCTGAGCAGACTGTCGGAACCGGTCATGACGCTGGCCAATGTCCCTGACTACATGAGAGAGAACGCGAAGCCCTACATGACCGTCATCCTGATGGTCGGCGGCTTCTGGGGACTGGAAAACCTGCTGATTCAGGTAATCGAAGCCTTCGGGGAGAGCCGGGTGCCGGCGCTCCTGTCCACAGTGGGTGTCGTCCTGCAGACTCTCGTGATGGTCGGTCTGATCACCTGGGGCGGTCTGGGCGTCGAGGCCTCCGCCCTGGCGGTCCTTTTTCTGCATATCGGCAGAGCAATGATTCTGATTGCCTGGATGCTGCTCCATTCCTCCGGCAGGGAGCTGCTCCTCCACCCCTGTCTCCCCTCTCGTCCCGTCTGCAGTGAGCTTTTCAAAAACGGCTGCAGCAAATCTCTCATGATGGTCATCATCGGCCTGGGAGCTTTCGTATTCAACCGGCGTATCAATACCCTGCCCGAAGATGTTCTCACCGGCTACGCCTACGGACAGACGCCGGTCGACCTGCTCATGTCGTCTCTGAGCGCCTTCGCCGTGACCGCAGGACTGATTACAGGCCAGAATACAGAACGGAAACGGCTGGCTGTCATGAGAGTATGGAACCGCCGGCTGCTCATCGGCTCCTTCATTCTCTGCGGCCTCTACATTGTGATCGCACTGACCTTCGCACCGGCGCTGATCCGTCTGCTTGCCGGGACAGAGCTGGCCGCCGAGAGTCTCGCTGCAGCCTGCCTGGTTTTTCGCATTCAGGTCCTGGCGCTTCCGCTGGTAAGCTGCTATATGCTTTGCCGCAATGCACTCCAGTCTCTCGGAGTCTACTGGGTACTTCCGCTCCTGGGCGGTACAGAAGCCGTGATCAATCTCCTCTTTGCCTGGCTTCTGATTCCTGCCTTTGGTTATATCGCAGTCTGCTGGTCTGCCGCCGCCAAATGGGGTGTTCCGGCACTGATCGGCCTGCTTCTCTATTTCAAAAAAAATCCAGGGGGAAAATTGCGAAAATGATCACAAATGAAACAAAAGCAAGTCTGGATGCCATCCTGGTATCCTGCGCAGAGGAAGGAAAGATAAAACGACCGGAAATCCTCTGGCTGAACGAAATGTATACCCGTTTTCAGAAGCAGGAGGGGATTTTCCGGAAAACCGAGGTTGATGAACTGATTTACTCCAAGATGTATGCGGCGCTGCCGCAGAATCCTTCCTCCACGCTGAAAATTCGCTACTGGCGAACCGGGCGGCACACCCCGTCAAACCGGGCCCAGTGCACCGCCTTCGGACGCGCCCTGAACTTATCAGACGAAGAACTGTGTACACTGCTTCAATTTTACTATGATCGGAGCGATCTGGTCTTTCCGTCGGAACCGGAACCGGGCGCCCCGCAGGGAGAGCTCTATCAGCAGCGGGTTCAGAAAATGAACCAGCTCATTGAAGAATATCTGTGGAAAATCCATCCCCTGCGCCGGCTGCAGCTGAATGTGCGGCATCAGGATCTGGAACATAACCTCCGGCATTTTTATTTCATGGATGCCAGAGCCTGCCTCTCCGAGGAGAGCCGCCGTGCGCCGGAAAAGCATATCACCAGTGTCAACTACGACTCAGAATTCAAGCAGCAGCTCCGTCTGCTGGGAGAGATTCCGCGAAAAAGCATGATCCGACATATTTTCATTCTGGGGCAGCCTTATCTGAGCAGAGAGGTAGTCAGTCAATATCTGAAGGACTTCGGCTTCCTGCCTTTGCAGGAAGAACACACAGCGGTAAGCGGGGAGAAACTGGATCTGCTGGTGATCGGATTTTTAAATCTCTATGAACGCACCTGCACGGGACAGTCCCCGGAGGAATGCTCTCAATGGCTGCAGGAAGCCTATCGTTATCTGGACTGGCAGCTGACGAAAAGGAATCTTCAAAAACTGCGTTTTTTATATTTCAAGGCACTGGAATGAGAACAGGGACATAAGAAGCCGTCGAAATATCCATCGAGGGGGCACGTATGAAGGAAAAGAGAAACTACGAGCAGGAACTTCTGGAGTGGAAAGAGCATCAGTTTGAGCTTCGCGTCAAATACCGGGATACACCGGCCGGCTTCGGCAGCGGAAAACTTGAATCCCAGGAAAAAAACCGCCTGACCGAAGCCAGAACGCACTATCAGGAATCACACAGAAGCCGGCTGCTCACAGAGGATTTCATACACGAAGAAATCTTTGTGGGCCGCGAGGACATTTTAAAGCAGATTGAGGAAGCGTTCGCTGCGGGATCCGGCCCCGTTATTCTCTACGGCATGGGCGGCATGGGGAAGAGCGCCATCGCCCGGGAGTATCTGCGCCGTAAGCAGCAGGACTATGATCACACGCTTCTTCTCTACGGTGATAACGGCATCCAGTCCGCCATCTGTGATGACAATCAGGTTCGGATCAGCAACCTGCAGTATACAAAAGATGAATACAGCAACCGAAACAATTATTTCCGTAAGAAGATCCGCACACTGACACAGATTGCCAGAGAGCGGCGTCTCCTTCTCGTCATCGACGACTGGAACCGGGAAAAGGACCGGGGCATGAATGCAGTCCTGGCCCTTCCCTGTGATATTATTGTGACGACCCGCATTCATCCCAGTCTGTGGGGACTGAAGGGCGGTATTCTGGTGTCGGGCTTCAGGACACGGGAGGAGTGGGAACAGTTCCTGCGCGCTTACGGCTATGAAAACGACAGCGAAGAAGAAACACAGCGTCTGTATGACTATTACAGACAGGTGGGAGGTCATACTCTTCTCATGAAGCTCATGGCAGTGCAAACAGCGCCGCGGGATACGGAAGCCGGGGAGGAAACCGCTCTTCCTGTATCCGATTCAGGATCCGCCGAAGATATCCTCACAGATCTCTTTTCCCGCTTTTCTCTGCGTCAGGAAGAAAAGCAGGCACTCAGAGAGCTATCCATCATGCCGGTCAAAGGGATTCCTCTCTCCCTCTACCTGAAAATCTCCCGGGTTTCCCTGAAAACGCTGAAACGTCTGGAAACGTTTCTGCTGGTCAACCGCAGCGGACAGGGCGACGACGCGGTCTTATCCCTGCATCCGCTGATCGCTGAGGCGGCGCGTCGGCTCTTTACGCCGACGCTCACCAACTGCCGGGGCCTGGTGGCCAATTTCTGCAATGCGCAGTGGGATATGTGGGAGAACACTTATGCGGAGAATCAGAAGATGGAACCCTATGTGTTCGCCATCATCAGGGCCTTCCCCCAGCCCGTGTCCTGGTTTGCCATCGAGCTGGAACGTCTGACCACCTGGCTGTGGATTCAGGAATACTATGGAGAGTCGGAGCGCTGGCAGAAAAAGATCGTGGACTGCGTGGAAAAGGACTTCGGGACATGTCACCAGCTCACCGGCGAGATGTATCTGAGAATGGCCGCGGCCTGTTATAATACCATGGATGTAGCCCGGGCGAATCCATGGTATGAGAAAGCCTATGAGACGCTGAATCTGTGCAAACCCTATGACAGCCGCTATCTGCGCCTTTTATCCGAGGCGAATATGAAGCTCTCGCGCCGCTATCTGTCCGAAGGATGCATGGAGAAAGCCGTCACCTATGCGGAAAACGGACACGTTTTCTTCCGGAAATATATGCAGCACTGCGAGAAGCGGGGAATTACGCATCCTTATGATACCAATACAGAGACAGTCTGGCAGTCACACCGGCTGTGGGAAAGCGAGCTTTTGTTTTTACAGGGGAAAACCGACGAGGCGCTGGCCATGTGCGAGGACTCTAAGGCTGCGATGCGGAATATTCCGGGCACGGAAATCCGTCTCAATGAATACAATACCGTACTGATTCGCATTTATCAGCATATGGGCGATTTTGCGCACGCCGAAATGCTGGCGAAGGAGAATATCGAACGCAACCTTGTCTATCGCAGTCCTTACTTCAAGGATACGCTGATGTGCCGGGAACAGCTGGGCGACCTCTACGTGGCTGCCGGCCGCCTGAAGGAGGCCGCACAGGAATATGAGACGCTCTATATCGGACTGAGCGAACATTTTCCGGCCCGCCCGGAGTGGGTCGAGCGGGTGAAGAAGAAGCTCCTGTCTACCGTGACATCCCCTTCTCCGGAAGAGAGTTGAGGCTGGTCGCCGGAAATTAAAACGATTCGAGTGACGCCCAACAGACATTAAAGCTATTCGAGTGACGCCCGCCGGCTTCATCCTGTCTCTTCGAACAGCTGAAACAGTTCTCAGGAGACAGGATGAAGCCGGCGGGCTGTCTGGTGTGGGATTATGTAACGATTCAGGGGGCATTTTCACAGCCCCAGGCTTTCCAGCACCTCCAGGGATTTGAAGCCCCGGTCTATGTAGTAGCGCTTCAGCGCCTCAACGGCCTCGATGAATTCCCGCTCCGCCTCCTCTGTCAGACGGAAGGCGTAGAGCTTCCCCGTCGGGGCTGTCAGACAGTAATTCCAGGCGTAAGCGGCTCCCTCGCCGCAGTCAATGAGAGGTGTCTCCGCGTATTCGCCGTGAAGCATCATGGCCCGCAGCTCGAAGACGGCGCGCAGCAGGCGTCGGTCCTTCTCCGGATGACCGAGCGCCAGGAGGGAGGCATAGAGCAGGTTGATCATCTCCCGCTCGTCGATTCCCTCCCGCCCGTAATAGTCAGCGAATTCCATGAAATAGGTGCCATAGCAGACCGCTTCCACATCAGTCGCCAGCTCCTCAAAATACCGGCGGATATCCAGGGAACGTACCGTATACGAGCTGCGCCCCTCATAGAGCTGCATCTGACCGAAGGAGAAGGGACGGGAACCGGCCAGCAGCGGGCTGTTGGGACGCCTCGCCCCCTTCGCGAAGGCGGAGATCTTGCCGCGCTCCGAGGTGAGGATCACCAGCCGTCGGTCGTACTCCCCGATGGGCATGGAGGAGAGCACCATCCCCGTCACGGTAATAAGGTCACTCACCGTCGCTGCGGTACCCGTAGTTTTTCAGGTACAGCTCGTTGTCCCGCCATTCCCTGCGTACCTTGACCCAGATCTGCAGGTTTACCCGGGCATCCATCAGACCCTCGATCTCCCGCCGGGCCTGACTGCCGATTTTCTTCAGCATGGAGCCTCCCCTGCCGATGATGATGCCCTTGTGGGAGTCCTTCTCACAGATGATGGTCGCCTCGATGTCGTACATCCCATTCGGACGCTCTTTCATCTTCTCGATGGTCACGGCGATGCCGTGCGGAATCTCATCCTCCAGGTTCCGCAGAGCCTTCTCCCGGATCAGCTCCGCGGCAATCTGACGCATTGGCTGATCGGTCACCGTGTCCTCGTCGAAATACTGCGGGCCCTCCGGCAGATACTGAAAGAGCACGCGCAGCAGCTCGTCGGTATTCTTCTTCCGCAGAGCCGACACCGGCACGATGTCAGCGAAGGGAAGCAGATCCTTATACGTGGTGATCAGGCGGATAAGCTCTTCCTTCTCGATCGTATCGATCTTATTGATGACCAGAACCACCGGCGTCTTCACGTCCCGCAGCTGCTGCAGGATATGCTGCTCGTTGGCGCCAATGTAAGTGGTGGGTTCCACAAGCCAGCAGATCACATCCACCTCCCGCAGCGTGTGCTCCGCCACATTGACCATATAGGTATCCAGCTTGTTGCGGGCCCGGTGAATCCCGGGGGTATCCAGGAAGACGATCTGCCCGCGCTCATCGGTATACACCGTCTGAATCCGGTTCCGGGTGGTCTGTGGCTTCTCCGAGGTAATGGCGATCTTCTGACCGATCAGATGATTCATCAGCGTAGATTTCCCGACGTTGGGCCGCCCGATCAGGGTCACGAACCCCGAGCGAAATGTCTCTTTCATCCGTTCTCTCCTCTTCTCACTCCGTCAGACTCTCTACATGCCGGAACAATTCTTTCTCCTCCTCGATCTTCCCGGCGTTGCCGACAACGCAGAGCTGATCAGAATCCAGGATTGCCTCGATATAAGGCGCCAGGGCACGGATATGCTCCGGACGGCAGGTCAGCACCTGCTCCCGCTCCTCCTGCAGCATGTCCTGCGTGATTCCGCTCATATAGGCCTGCAGAGAGAAGATACCCGCTTCGGAGGGATTCATGGGCCGGTCAAGCGAGTCGATCGTGCCGATGATATAGTTGTCCATATCCCGCTCCAGGACCTCGAATTCCCGCAGCCAGGCCGGAATCTCCTCGTAGACCCTCAGAGTCTTTCCCAGATTGGGGTCCCGGTAGGAGACAAAATATCCGCTCCCCAGACGGCTGAAATTACACATGCAGCCGTAAGCGCCGCCCTTGACCCGCACATTGATCCACAGATATTCATCGCCCAGAATGGAGCGCAGCACCCGCAGCGCCCCGGTATAGGGATACCCGGCCTTGCGGAAATTGCCGCAGCGGGCCACATACTGAATCTGTGCCGCCGTCTTAAAGGCTTCGTTTTTCTTCTCCGGCGTCACCGGCCAGGAAGCCCGGCACCGCCGCGTACTCTTATCGACTGCCGCGCCCGCACCGGCCGGGAAGGCCGCAGCGAAATCATCAAAGGAGGAGGCCAGCAGAGCAAAATCCTCCTTCTCCGCCGTCAGACTTACCAGCATCCCGTCCCGGACAAAGAGAGTCTCCGCCAGATGTTCCAGGCGTTCTGCCACCTCCCGGCAGCCCGCCTCATTTGTCAGCTTCTCCGCCGTCCGGGCAAGGAAACGGCAATATTCGATCCCGCCGATCTGATCGTTGAACCAGGAGGCAGCGGATGCGTAGGAAGCAGCCCGCAGCACGGCCGTCGTGTGTCCGTTGTTCTGCAGCCCTGTCAGCGCCCGCGTCTTCATCTGCGCGGCCAGCTCCCGCAGCCGCTTCTCGTCCCGGAAATTCGTGGTGAGCAAAATTTCCCGCATCAGCTCCAGCGCCCGGGGCAGCTTATCCCGCAGCACCCGCGTGCTGACCCCGGCGTATGGCGCGTATTCCCCCGGCTGCTCCACATTCTGGAACACATCGACACCGAATGAGATGCCGCCGGTCTCCAGGCAGATCTCACTGAAGAGGTCGCTGTAGCTGTAATGCTCTGTCGGCATCAGCGAGAGCACGGAGCGCAGCAGTCCCAGGTAAGGAATGTCCTCCTTCGCAATGCGGTCCGCCCGGAACAGAATCTGCAGATAGAGGATCTCGCTGGTGAACATCTCGTGGTGCAGAGCCGGAATCTCCCCCAGCATTTTTTCATGATTGTTCAGACGCACAGCCTCCGGACGGATGTCGGAAAGATTCAGGACCGGCAGCGTCGCCAGCTGCTCCGGCGTGGAGGACTCACTCTGATAGTCCTTCAGCTGCCCGGTCGCACGGACGATCTCTGCGATCTCTTCCTCCGACAGGGCCGCCTTCTGCGCCGCCAGACGCTCCGCCAGCTCCCGGTCCTTCTTCTCCGTCCGCCCCGGCTCCGGAGCCAGAACGAGAACCGCCTGATGGGAATTATTCAGGAAGTACACACGGATCAGGGATTCAAAATACCCGGTATCCAGGTTCTCCCGGAGGAAGGTGAAGGTCTCGTCATAGCGCAGATGAAGCAGCGGCGACTGATCGTAAAGCCAGCTGTCAAAGCTCTCGATGCCATAGATCAGTCCCTTGGGATAGGGCCCGAAGTCCGCCTCCCGGTTCTTAAATTCCAGCGTATTCAGGGCCGCCTCCAGTGCCCGGCGGTTGATGCCGCCCTCTGCCTGCACCTGCAGCGTCTCCCGGATCACGGAGAGAAACTCTGTCTTCCGGGATATGTCGGCATTCTTTGCCACCACGCTGAAATACGGCTGGCGGGAACCGTTCTGATAGCCGCCGAAGACGTCTTCCCCCAATCCGGCATCGAGAAGCGCCTGCTTGACGGGCGCACCGGGCGCCGTCAGGAGCGCCGATTCCAGCACCTGAAAGGCTACATAGAGAACCGGATCCGTGATCTCTCCCACCACCCAGCTCTGCGACAGAAAGGCCTTGCCTTCCGGGCTCTCCTCCGCCGCGATGGGATAGGGAACTGTCACGTCCGCCGGCTGGGCAAAGGGCTTCTGCGCCGGAATCCGGGAGTCGATCTCCCGGCAGTCATAGCTCCCCAGATATTTTTCATCGAGCCAGCGCAGTTTTTCCTCCATATCCATTTTCCCGTAAAGATAAATGAAGCTGTTGGAAGGATGGTAATACGCGGCATGGAATGCCAGGAAATCTTCGTAGCTCAGTGTGGGAATCACATCCGGATCGCCGCCGGACTCATTCGCATACGGAGTATCCGGGAAGAGCACCGCCTGCGTATAGCGCTCCAGCACATCCTCGGGGGAAGAAAAAGCCCCCTTCATCTCATTGTAGACGACGCCGTTGAGCACAAGGGGGCTGTCCGCCGTCTCCATCTCATAATGCCATCCTTCCTGACGGAAGATTTTCTCCTCATGATAAATGGCCGGGTGAAGGACGGCATCCATATACACATCCATCAGATTTTCCAGATCCTTCTCATTGCAGCTGGCCACGGGATAAATGGTCTTATCCGGGTAGGTCATGGCGTTGAGGAAGGTCTGCAGAGAGCTTTTCTGCAGTTCAATGAACGGATCCTTAACAGGAAATTTCTCCGAACCGCAGAGCACCGAGTGCTCCAGGATATGAGGCAGTCCCGTGCTGTCCGCCGGCGGTGTCCGGAATCCCACCGTGAAGACCTTGTTCTCATCCTCATTCTCCAGAACAAAAATCCGGGCGCCGGTCTTCTGATGTCTCAGAACCCAGGCCTCAGAATTGCACTCCGCCACATGTCCCGCTTCCACACACTCATATCCTTCAGGAATGTTCATGCTTCTCATCCTCCTTCTGCGCCCGCTTGCGCAGCACGTCATACTCCCGCAGGGAAATCCCCAGATCCGGATAAATCTTCTGCGCCGGATGGGGCGCGCTCTCCAAAGCGTGTCCTTCCTCATCCGTCAGGCTCCGCACCGTCACGGGCAGATTACTCCCGTCCGGCCGCATCAGCTCCAGCTCTTCTCCGAGAGAAAACTTATTTTTCTGACGCAGGAAAGGACGCCCCTCCTCCGTCTCGATCGTCCCCAGATAGATATAATCTCTGCAATACGTCGAATCCTCATAGGTCTGCGCCTCGGCACCGGGCCTGCCAAAAAAGAATCCGGTGGTAAAACGGCGGGTCGTGCACTTCCGCACCTCTTCCTGATACCAGGGCAGTCTCCGATAGTATTTCTCCGGATCCTCAAAATAATCATCGATCGCCTGGCGATACGCCCGGGTCACCGTTGCGACATAAAGGGCGGTCTTCATCCGCCCCTCGATCTTCCAGCTGTCGAGCCTGGCATCCGCCAGCTCCGGCACATGCTCAATCATACACAGATCCCGTGAATTATAGAGGTAAGTCCCCCGCTCATCTTCAAAGACCGGCATATATTCGCCGGGGCGGGTCTCCTCCACCAGATGATATTTCCAGCGGCAGGGATGCGTACAGGCTCCCCGGTTCGCGTCCCGGCCGGTCAGGGCATTACTGAGCAGACACCGTCCGGAGTAAGAGACACACATGGCTCCGTGCACGAAGGTCTCGATCTCCATCTCCTCCGGGATGCTGGCGCGGATCTCCCGCAGCTCGGTCAGAGACAGCTCTCTGGCGGAAACCAGCCGCTTCACGCCCAGCTTATGCCAGAACAGCCAGTCGCCGTAATTGGTGTTGTTGGCCTGCGTGCTGATGTGAACAGGAATCTCCGGGCACACCTCCTGCGCCATGGAGAACAGACCCGGATCTGAGAGAATCAGCGCATCCGGCTGTATATTTTTTAATAATAGAAAGAACTTCAGCGCCGGCCGCAGATCCGCATTATGCGCGAAAATATTCGCCGCCACATAGACCTTTGCCCCATGTGCATGCGCGAAGGCCACTCCTTCCCGAATCTCCGGCATGGAAAAATTCTTCGCACCGGCCCGCAGACTTAAGGTTTCTCCGCTGAGATAGACCGCATCCGCCCCGTATACGACGGCTGTCTTCAGAATCTCCAGATTTCCTGCCGGCATCAGAAGCTCCGGCTTCTTTCTCTTCCCGTCCATGTCAGACTCCTCCGGAGGTCTCCGCCTCCCGGCTGCTCTCTGATTCCGAAGAATCCTCCGGCAGGAAGCTGCTGTCAGCTTCCTCAGTCTCCGGCTCCTCAGACATCAGCTCCACCATCTCCGTGACCGTCTGTGAAGTATTGAGAACATAGCTTCCCGGATAGATCTCGTAACCGTAGACCCTGCACTGAATCGTGAAGACCAGACTGTCCCGGATCAGTCCCTTACTCTCAAGAAGCTTTCCCACCTGGCGATCCGACATTCCCTCGGTGACCGTCACCACTACGTCCGTCCCCGGTGAGGCCTCCATGGCCTCAGAGGTGAACACAGAATAGCCGAAAGAATAGGCAGCCTGCGCCGACTTCACCAGTACCACGATCAGCAGTACAACGACCGCAACACGCAGGATCGCGCGCGCCGCCAGCAGGGCTGTCCGTCCGCCGTTTTTCTTTTTCTTTTTCTGTGCCATAGCTTTTCCTCCCGGGGAATTTTATCGTGAGAATTCTCTGCCACCTGTCCGGGGCTGCTTATGCCTCCATGATGATCGGCAGGATGACCGGGCTTCTCTTCATACGTTTCCACAGATAATCATTGAGGTCGTCCCGGATCATGTTTTTGATCTTACCCCAGTCCGTGATACGGCGATCCTGGCATTCCATGACCGTTCCCATGACCAGCTCCTTCATCTCCGCCATCAGTTCCTCATTCTCCCGGACATATACAAAGCCCCTGGTCACGATGTCCGGTCCGGCCAGCAGCTGATTGCTGCCGCGCTCCAGGACAATAACCGCGATGACGATGCCGTGCTGCGCCAGCGTCTGACGGTCCCGCAGAACGATATTTCCCACATCGCCCACGCCCAGACCGTCAACCATGACACTCCCCACGGGAACCTGCCCGCAAATCGCCGCGCTGTCCTCGTCCAGCTCCAGCACATCACCCGAATGCATCACGAAGATACGCCGGCTGTCGATGCCCAGATCCTGGATCAGATGCGCATGCGCCTGCAAATGACGGTATTCCCCGTGCACCGGAATCGCGTATTTCGGCTTCACCAGGGCGTACATCAGCTTGATCTCCTCCTGACAGGCGTGTCCCGACACGTGGGTATCCTGGAAGATCACGTTCGCCCCCAGAAGAGACAGATCGTTGATGACCCGGGCCACGGCCTTCTCATTGCCGGGAATGGGATGTGAGCTCATGATAATCGTATCACCGGGGCAAATAGTCACCTTCCGGTGAATGCTGGCCGCCATCCGCGACAGCGCCGCCATAGACTCTCCCTGACTGCCCGTCGTAATGAGCACCGTCTGCTCCTTGGGATAATTCTTCAGTTCTTCAATGCTGATCAGACAGCCGTCCGGAATCTGGATATAGCCCAGCTCCATGGCGGCGCCGATGATATTCACCATGCTCCGGCCGTCCACCACGACCTTGCGGCCGTATTTGCAGGCACAGTTGATGATCTGCTGCACCCGGTCCACGTTGGAGGCAAACGTCGCCACGATGATCCGGCTGTTCTGATTCTCTGCGAAAATGTTGTCGAAGGTCTTCCCCACCGTCCTCTCGGACATGGTAAAGCCCTCCCGGAAAATATTCGTGCTCTCGCAGAGCAGAGCCAGTACGCCCTTCTTTCCCAGCTCAGCAAAGCGGGAGAGATCGGCCGGCGCGCCGAAGACCGGCGTATGATCGATCTTAAAGTCGCCGGTATGGACGACGGTTCCCACCGGCGTGAAGATCGCCAGCGAAGCCGCGTCCACGATGCTGTGATTGATGCGGATGTATTCCACCCGGAAATCCCCCACGCTGATCGACTGTCCGTATTTGACGATCTTGCGCTTCACTCCCCTGGGGACGGGATGCTCGGTCAGCTTGCCTTCGATGATCGCCATGGTCAGCTTCGTCCCGTACACGGGCACCGGAATCTTCTGCAGCACATAGGGAAGTGCGCCGATATGATCCTCGTGGCCGTGGGTGATGAAGAATCCCTTCACCTTGTCCAGGTTCTGCTCCAGATACGTCACATCGGGAATCACCAAGTCGATGCCCAGCATGTCGTCTCCGGGAAATGCCAGCCCGCAGTCCACGACGATGATACTGTCCTCAT
The DNA here is from genome assembly GCA_021202465.1 of Lachnospiraceae bacterium. Classification (GTDB taxonomy): domain Bacteria; phylum Bacillota; class Clostridia; order Lachnospirales; family Lachnospiraceae; genus UBA3305. The sequence continues at coordinate 74,394 of JAJQCZ010000010.1, forward strand.
ACTCGAAAGCGGTCATATTCAATCCGATCTGCTCCAGCCCGCCCAGAGGAATGATCTTCAGTTTGCTCTTCTTTTCGCCGGGATATTCCCATCCCTGCACAGCGATCTCATTATTCTTCTTTTTCCTGTTCTGTGTGTTTTCCGTTCTAGCCAAAAATAATCCTCCTGAAAATTTTACATAGTAAACTATCCTGACACAGCAGGGCTCATATCGGGAGACCCTCTCTCCCGTTTTCTTTCTTACACAGCTCCCCCGCAGGAAGCAGGCGTTTCATCAGAACTCGAAATCCACGTCGTCCATCAGCTCCGCGAAGACCGAGAGCAGGTAGTCGAGCATCTTCTCGTCTTCCACCATCTCGTACACGGCCTCCTCCGCATCCGGTTCAGAGCGATCCGCCAGGATATAGCAGTCTCCGTCCCCGGTGGGCACGTCAGCTGCCAGAATATAGTCCACACCCGCCAGACGGGTGCTCTCCATGATATAGAGGTTCAGCTTCTCGCCGACCTCCCCCTCAAAGGTGATTTTCTCCATTTTCTGCCTCCTTATTCTCCAGAAATCCCTGCAGAATCAGAGACGCAGCAATCTGGTCGATGACTTCCTTGCGGTTCTCCCGCCGCACGCCGAACTCCATCAGGACGCGCTCCGCCGCCACCGTCGTGAGTCGTTCATCCCACAGGATGACAGGAAGACCCGTCCGCCGTTCCAACATATCCCGGAAGGCCAGGGTCTTCTCTCCCCGCTCTCCGACCGTATGATTCATATTGCGCGGAAATCCCAGAACGATCTGTTCCACCTGGTATTCATGAACCAGCTCCCCGATCCGGGCCAGCGTCCGGCGCAGCTTATTTTCTTCTTTGCGCCGGATTGTTTCCAGCGGCTGGGCGGTCAGCCCCAGAGGGTCGCTCAGCGCCACCCCGACTGTCTTCGAACCGTAGTCCAGTCCCAATATACGCAAACCGTTCCCTACCTTCCCTTCATGTTGCGGATGTAGACACGGATCAGCTCTTCCACGATCTCGTCACGCTCCACCTTGGAGATCAGGCTCCGGGCGCCACGGTAATTGGTAATATAGGTAGGGTCTCCGGACATGATATATCCTACGATCTGATTCACCGGATTGTACCCTTTCTCCGTCAGCGCTCCATATACACGTTCCAGAACCTCGCTGACCTTGGGATTGTTGTCCTGCGCCGCGTAACTCTGTGTTCTCTGTAAATCTGCCATGTTCCTGTCCTTATGAGAATAGTCCATACCGTCTTCGCGGGGCTTTCCGTTCACAAGAGCCCGCTGTCCCGACAGCTGTGTCCTAGCCGGCCGCCCGGGAAGGCGGCAAGCCATATTCTTTGTTATTGTAATACAGAATTGAAAAAGGCGCAAGCCCCCTGCAGCGCCCGCCGCCTGTCAGGCCAGATTTTCCTCCGTCAATGTCACTGTCACCGTCTCTCCCGCCGCATGTTCCGCTGCCGGCACCCGCACCCGGACATATTCCCGGGTATAGCCGGTCAGGAAAGTCTCGCCGTTTCGTTCCTCCGTCTCCTCCAGAAGGACCTCCGCCTCCTGTCCGAGATAATACGCACGGAACTGCCGGGCGTGCTCCTCCGTCATGTCCAAGAGGATCCGGCTGCGCTCCGTCTTCACCGGTTCCGGCACCTGATCCGGCATCCGGTCCGCCCGGGTGCCCTTCCGCCGGTAATATTTGAAGACATGTGTCTCGTAGAAGGCGACCTTCTCCAGGAAATCCCGGGTCTGCCGGAATTCCTCCTCCGTCTCCCCGGGAAATCCGACGATCACATCCGTGGTCAGGGCCGGATGAGCAAAATAACGCCGCAGGAGCACACATTTCTCATAGTATTCCTCCGGCGTGTATTTCCGGTTCATGCGCGCCAGCGTCGCCGCGCAGCCGCTCTGCAGCGACAGATGAAAATGCGGACAGATCTTCGGACAGGAGGCTAGCGCCTGCACAAAATCTTCGGTGATGATCCGCGGCTCCAGAGAGCCCAGGCGGATACGCCGGATCCCGGTAATCTCCGCCAGCCTCAGAATCAGGCTGCGCAGCGCTTTTCCCTGCCCGTTCTCCGCTTCTCCGCTCTCCCCGGGGAAATCCACCCCGTAGGAGCTCAGATGGATCCCGGTCAGAACCACTTCCTGAAATCCCTTTGCGGAAAGTCTCTGCGCCTCCGCCAGCACCTCCTCCGGTTTCCGGCTCCGCACACGCCCCCGCACGTAGGGGATCAGGCAATAGCTGCAGAATTGATTGCAGCCGTCCTGAATCTTCAGGAAAGCCCGGGTATGTCCGGGACTGTCTGAAAGAGCCAGCGATTCATATTCACGGGGCGCCTTCAGGTCAAGCAGGGAGCTGGTGCGCGCCGCGATCAGCTCAGCCAGCCGCCCCTTCTGGTCATTTCCCACGATCAGGTCGGCGCCGCCGGGCGCTGTCGCTCCCTGCGGATCCGCCTGGACATAGCAGCCCACAGCCACCACCAGGGCGTCCGGATTGCGCCGCTTCGCCCGGTGGATCATCTGCCGTGACTTCCGGTCAGCAATGTTGGTCACCGTGCAGGTATTGATCACATAGACATCCGCCTCCTGCTCAAAGGGTACGATCTCATAGCCCTCCGCCTGCAGCTGCTGCAGCATCGCCTCCGTCTCATAGGCGTTGACCTTACACCCCAGATTGTGAAATGCAACTCTCGGCATTCTGCTTCCCCCTGCTTTACACGGATTCTACCCGCTTTATATCTGACCTTTTCTCCCTCTGCAGACAGGGAGAGGCGCCCGTGATTTTTTTCGTTTTCTTCCGATATTCCGCTTGACTTTTGTCTGCGGGAACCTTAGTATATTTAGTGGTACGGAACACATTTTCGCAGCCGGAATATTGAAGAAAAGAGGATATCATCACTATGACAACCGTTCAGATCAGCCTTAACTCCATTGATAAAGTGAAGAACTTCGTGAATGACATCACCCGTTTTGACAGTGATTTTGATCTGGTCTCTGGCCGCTATGTTATCGACGCCAAGTCCATCATGGGCATCTTCAGCCTCGACCTGTCCAAGCCCATCAACCTGAGCATTCACTCTGACTCCGAGCTCCAGCAGATTCTGGAGACCCTGAAGCCGTACATCATCGACTGATCAGATTCCCCGCCGGAAGGCGGGGCTTTTCTTTTTATTCGATTTCAATCGTCTCGGCGGCAGTCAGGGCTTCTTCCACTTTCGCGTCGATCTCTTCCGCCAGCTTCTGCTCCGAGCGCACGATCACCTTCAGCAGCGGTTTTGTCACGGGATGCTTTGCGACAAAGATTGTACAGCAGTCCTCGTAGGGCTGAATCGAAGTCTCATAGGTTCCGATCCGCTCGGAGACATCGACGATCTCCTGTTTATCAAAGGCAATGACCGGCCGGATCACCGGCAGGCTGCAGACCTCGTTGGTCACAGCCAGGCTCTGTATGGTCTGAGAAGCCACCTGACCGATGCTCTCTCCGGTCACCAGCGCCAGGCAGTGGTTTTCCTGCGCCAGCCGTTCCGCGATGCGCATCATGTAGCGCCGCATGATGATCGTCAGCTCGTCATGCGGGCATTTCTCATAAATATACATCTGGATGTCCGTGAAATTCACCACATGAAGCCGGATCGGACCGGCATAGCGGGACACGATCCGCGCCAGATCCACCACCTTCTGCTTCGCCCGCTCGCTGGTGTAGGGCGGCGCATGAAAATACACGGCGTCCAGCTCAACGCCCCGTTTGGCAACCATATAGCCTGCCACCGGACTGTCGATCCCGCCGGAGAGCAGCAGCATGGCCCGCCCATTGGTTCCCAGAGGCATCCCTCCGGGTCCCGGGATCGCTTCGGTATAGATATTGATCTTTTCCCGAACCTCGACATTGACGAAAAAGTCCGGATGATGGACATTGACCCGCATCTCCGGGAAAGCCGTCAGGATGGCCTCTCCCAGCCGGGCATTGATCTCCTCCGAATGAATCGGGTAGCTCTTTCTCGGACGCCGCGCCACCACCTTGAACGTGAGATGCTTGTCCGGATAACGTTCGTCCAGAAATGCCACCGTCTGGCGGCACAGATCCTCAAAACCGTTATCCTCGATCTGCAGCAGCGGGCAGATTCCCGCGATACCGAATACATGCTGCAGGGCATCGATCACTTCTTCAAAATCATAATCTGTCTTCGCGTCCACATAGATCCGCCCCGTCGTCTTCCAGACCTCAAAGGTTCCATCCACCTCGCGCAGCGTCCGGGCAATCTGAGCGACCAGCTTGTCCTCGAAGAGATAGCGGTTTTTCCCCTTGACGCCGATCTCCGCGTATTTGATCAGAAATGACTGAAATCTCATCCTCTACCTCCTCGTAAACCTTCGCAGCTGCGGCAGCAATCCGCCCAGCACTGTCAGTGTCTCTTCAATCTCTTCCGGTGTCGTGAACGTACTGAGACTGAAACGAATCGTGGAATCCAGCAGCTTCTTATCCAGATGGATGGCGGTCAGCGTCTCGCTGGCATGACGGGGACCGTTCGAGGCACAGGCCGATCCCGCCGAGACATAGATACCCTCGGCTTCCAGCGCGTGCAGCAGCACCTCGCTGCGAATCCCGGCAAAGCTGGCACTCACGACCTGCGGCGCCGCCGCCCGGCCCTCCGGGCCATTGACCTGCACCTCCGGCAGCGCCTGCAGGCCCTCCACCAGCTGCTCACGGCAGACATACATGTGCTCCGTCTTCTCTTCCATCTTCCGACAGGCGAGCTCCGCCGCCGTGCCCAGTCCCACGATACCCGGCATATTTTCCGTGCCGGAGCGCAGACCGCGCTCCTGTCCGCCGCCGAAGACGATCGGATGAATCTTCACCGTGTCCCGCACATAGAGAAATCCGCAGCCCTTGGGACCGTGAATCTTGTGCCCGCTGGCAGAGAGCAGATCGATGCCGCTGCGGCGCGGGCGGATCGGCAGCTTCCCGTAAGCCTGCACCGCATCCACATGAAACAGCGTCTGGGGATTTTTTTTCTTAATGAGAGCACCGATCTCTCCGATCGGCTCAATCGTCCCGATCTCATTATTCACCATCATCACCGAGACCAGCGTCGTATCCGGCCGAATTGCCGTTTCCAGTTCCTCCAGAGAGATCCGCCCGGTGCGATCTACATGCAGCCGGGTCACCTCATAGCCCTGGCTTTCCAGATAGTCCATGGTCCGGGAGATCGAGGGATGCTCAATCGGCGTCGTGATCAGGTGCTTTCCGGCCCGATGATTGGCTGTGGCCGCACCGATCAGCGCCAGATTATTCGACTCCGTCCCGCCCGAGGTGAACACGATCTCCCGCGCCTCCGCCTTCAGGGTCGCAGCCACCTGTTCTCTGGCCCGCCGCATCCTCTGCTCTGCTTCTATCCCTTTCGAATGCATGGAGGAAGGGTTCCCGTACTCCTCATCCAGGATCTCCCTCATCACCTCCCGCACCTCAGGGAGAGGCTGTGTTGTCGCCGAATTGTCCAGATATATGTCTCTCATGTTCTCATTCTCCCCTGTCCGCCGCATCACGTACTCCGATGCCGGAGTGCTCTGTCATCTCACCCTCCGCTTCGGCACTGACCGTCTCCCGTTCAGTTTCCGCCAGCTCCAGCCGCATCATACACAGCGTCAGCGCCGCCAGTCCGGCCGTCTCCGTCCGCAGAATGCGCCGTCCGAGGCTGACCGTCCGCGCCCCCCCCGGGTCCGGGCCGCCTCGATCTCTGCCGCGTCAAAGCCTCCCTCCGGCCCGATGAAGATGCCTGCCGTCATCCCCGGTCTCAGTTCCTCCAGGGCTTCACGGGTGGCTTCCATCCCCCGCTCATTCTCATAAGGGATCAGGATCAGATCCATGCTTTCCGCCAGCTCCAGCGCTTCGCGGAAGGATTTGACGGTCGTAACCTCCGGAATCACCCGGCGTCCCGACTGCTTGGCCGTACTCTCCGCGATGCCGTTCCAGCGCGGGATACGACTGCGCTGTTTCTTCTCATCCAGCTTCACCACCGACCGCTTCATCGCCACAGGCACGACCTTCCACGCCCCCAGCTCTACGGCCTTCTGAATGATGAATTCCATCTTATCGCCCTTGGGAAGCCCCTGAAATAGCACCAGTCGCGCCGGCAGCTCCGATTCCTCCACGGCCTCCGGCAGCACCTCTGCCAGCACTTCATCCGGGCGAATCTCCGTGATCACGCAGTAAAAATCACGGTCCGCCCCGTTGCTGATCACGATCCGCTCTCCCGGCTTCATCCGCAGCACATTGCGGATATGATTTACATCCGGCCCCGTAATTGAGAGAACCGGCCCCTCGCCGGCCTCCGGCACAAAGAAATGATACATATCACGCCTCCCGCATACCTCAGGACATGATAACACAAAAGAACCCCGAATGTAAACAGCCATTTCCGGGGTTCAAACTTCGTCTTTTTTCTAACGCCATTTCGCTGCCGCATCAGAGAATTTCGCCAGCCAGATAACATTCCCGGAGATACTCACGCGACTGATAATAAAAATCCGTATTGTAATCAGAAATCTTCTCATCAATCCACGAACCATACACATCCTTCAATGTCCTGACAACGTCCTCTCCCGACACATCTTCGATCAATCGCTCATACACTTCCCCGATCGTCCAGTAGTCCGGAACCTCATAACGACATGCCAGCACATTGTCATATTCACCTTCATGGATATCGCACAGGGAAATAAAACAATCTGCCACCTGCTCCATCGGTTCACAATGCAGGGTATCCGCGTACGTGTAAATTCTTCGAAGAGTCTCATCTCCTAATGCGTCGACCACCTCACCGCGTCTCCGCTTTTGCCGTCTTCCAATAAATTCAATCAGGCTGCACAGGAAAAAGAGTGCGCTATCGTTTTTTTTCATCAATGACCTCATACCCTTTCTGAAACTGCAGTGTCATCAAGGCCCTTGCCGTATGAAAACTGATCTGGTGCGTAGGATGCTTAAATTTCGCCAGTTCCCAAAATGCCGCGCGCGAGATCTTTCCATCCACAAAATTCTGCACGTAATTAAAGATCGTGTCGTTGGCCATAGGACCTTCTACGATATCATAATCGTGCGATTTCCCCAACCGGCAATCTGCGATAAAATCCAGCCATTCCTCTGTCATCTCCGGAAACACTTTCACCCGCAGTTTCGGATCCGGCGTATATAAATATTCACTGACCATGCCTTTGCCCGTATATCTGACCGCCCAACGCTCGGCCTGTGCCGGGAGCATCGTACAGTAAAAACCAAAATAAAAATCTTTATTAAATCTCGCCGTTCGAATTTCCGGATATTCCACAGTCACCGTACTTCCATGGTACAGAGTTCTGCTCTGCTCGGCCATTACACGCCTCCGTATGGTTTTTTTCGTTTTTTTTATTTTATCAAATCAAATGCATAAGTACAATATTAATTTCCCCGCACTGAAAGGATCCTGCTCAATTTCAACAGACGCTGTTCTGTATACGCAAAGAAGTCTCTATATGCCTCACAGTAATAGTTTTCCCCAACACAGGAGCCATCATCCCGATCCCTTCGGCAGCCACCACGACACAGGTATCCATAGCGGCAATTTCTACACGATTTCTCCGGAACAGCTGATTCCCGGGCAAATTGAATTGCTGCGCGGATTTTAAGGATGTCCTCCAGAGAATCTTCTGTCAGATTTCCCATTTTATATTTATCCATCACATAAAAATCACATGGATAGCAGGTCCCATCTGCCTCAATCACCAGCTGCGGCGTACAATGGCCCATTAGTCCACAGCTTTCCGGTTCTATTCCCATCTGAATTCCCAGCAGATTATCAAAATACCGTATATATATATCTTCTCCTCGTATCTGGTCCTGATACCAGACATCAAACAGAGATTTCAAAAAATAGCCATATGCTTCCGGTTTCAATGAATACTGTGAATTGCCCCGTTCCTGTCCATATGGATCCAGACAAGGAATAAACTGCAAATACCGCCATCCATTTTTTTGTATTGCTGATACATTTTATATGCATGTCGGGATGCCTGACGGGTAACGACCGTTAATATATTAAAATCAACATGGTATTTTCCCAAAAGCTGAGCAGATTGATACACCCGCCGGTAGGTTCCCTCCCCTTGTGCATCCGGACGCAAATTATCATGAATTGCCTGAGAACCATCTACAGACAGTCCCACCAGGAAATGATTTTTATAAAAGAAATCCGCCCACTCTGCATCAAGAAGAAGCCCGTTCGTCTGAATCGCATTGGAAACATTTACATGATTGACATTATACTTATTTTGTAGCTTTACGACCATTTGAAAAAAAGCCATTCCCGCAAGCGTCGGTTCGCCACCCTGAAAAACGAAAGCACAACTTTCCGTTACAGAATCCAATGCTTTTCGAATAACCGCCTCCAACGTATCTGCATTCATCATACTGCCGGATGCCTTGCCTCGTTGCTCCGTAAGGTCATGATAAAAACAATATCTGCAACGCATATTACAATTTCCAGAAGCCGGTTTGATCATTATATTAAGATGTCGCATATTCATCTTTCTTCCTCGTTTACATAAAATGTCCCGCCACGTTGAATCCTTTTACACACGGGCGAGACTAAATAGCACTTACATTATATATACTCAATCCCAAAATTGCAATGCAAACACACAAATACAGATACCGAACCTGTCTGCCTGTCAAATAACCATTTAACTTTCTTCCCATGTGAGCGCCCAACACTCCGGCCGCCACCATGACCACAAGGGACAAAAGATGAAAGTCCGGGACATTGCCTCCCAACACTGTGACCAGTAAGGAAGCCGATTGCGAAAACAAAATGATGTAGAGAGAGTTGGCTGCTGCCTGCCGGATATCCATCGAAAAACATACAGATAATACTGCAAGATTCAATGGTCCGCCTCCAATTCCCAGGAAAGCAGATAACATACCCAACAGCATCCCCAGCAAAATGCAACACATCCTGTTCGCAACATGAAATGAACGCAGCTTCATTGAGAAGAGAGTATAGAGCAGGATCATGACCATCATAACAACCATGATGCAGGACTGTACATGACCAACCATATCCGGATTTGCCGCGTAATCTGTAATCCGATGAAATAATTGCGACCCAATCACGCCTCCTACAGCAGCACCTATAGCCAATGGCGTTCCTGTTCGCTTCTGAATTTTCACATCTCCATTTTTAGTTATTTTGTATACGGACACCATACTCATTGCCAGAACCGTACATCCGGACAAAAAACTAATCGAAGCAGCACTCATTATCCGAAAAGCATCCAATGTCGGCTTAATGATAATGCCTCCTCCGATTCCGCAGACAGAACCGATCAATGATGCACACAGACTGACCAGAAAAAATATTCCATATATCATGCCCAGATATTCTCCCGGAATTCTCCTTCAAACTCAATTTGGCGGCGTCTCACTTAAAAGCACTGACGCCGCCAAGACTGTTAACTTCTTTTTCTTCTGCGCTTCTGAATAAAAGGAAGAAATACCGAGAAAACAGCCAGCAGCAAAAAAATTAAACAAATCGGCCGCGTTACAAATATAAGTAAACTTCCATCAGACATAATCAGAGACTGTCTCAGGGACATTTCCGTCAAAGATTCTAAGACCATTGCAATTAACAGCGGAGCCATCGGATAGTCAAATTTCTGCAAAATAAATCCAATAAACCCGGAAACTAATGCAATCCAAACGGATGTCCAGTTATTGTTGCTTGAATAGGCTCCTACCAGGCACAGTATTAGGATGATAGGCATCAGAATCGCCGAAGGCACACTTGTAAGACGGGCGAACCAGCGTATTGCCAGTTTACCTTGGAATAACATAATAATATTAACCACAAAAAATCCCAGAATCACTGTGTAAACCAGCACACCATAATCAGTAAACAATTTGGGACCTGTACTCAAACCATGTATCGTCAATGCCCCCAGAAGAATCGCCGTAACAGTGTCTCCCGGGATGCCTAACGTCAGCATAGGAATCAAAGTAGCTCCCGTCGTTGCATTTTTAGCAGTCTCCGCAGCAATTAATCCTGTCATACTTCCATTTCCAAATTCTTCCGGGTGGTCAGATGACATTTTCTCATTGTTGTAAGAAAGAAAAGACGCGATCGCTCCGCCTGTCCCCGGAATTGCTCCAACAATAATTCCCGTAACGCTGGATTTCAACAATGTTTTCCAGTATTCCAGTAATTCCCGAATCCCCCACTTCTTCTTTCCTGCCTTCACTTCAACATGTCCAAATTCTTCACTTACTGAACGAATGTGAATTTCAATCTGATTAAACACTTCGCTGATCGCAAACACACCGATCATAACAGGTACCATGCCGATTCCTGAATACAGAAAACTCTGTCCAAAAACAAATCGAGTCTGTCCCTCATACGGATCAATTCCCACACAACAAATCAGCAACCCCAACCCGGCCATCATAAGCCCTTTTGCCAGAGATTTTCCACTGACTGAAGCGATGATTGTTAATCCAAATACAGCCAGGGCAAAATATTCCGGGGGACCAAAATTAACAGCCAGCTTTGCAATCGTAGGTGCAATAAAAAGGAGCGCCACACCGCTGAGAACACCACCTACAACAGATCCATACAGACTGGCCATCAATGCCTCATATGCTTTTCCTTCTTTGGTCAGAGCAAATCCATCTGCCACGCTGGCCACAGATGCAGGTGTTCCCGGCGTTTTGATCAGAATCGCTGTAATAGAACCTCCATACACACCACCGCAATATGCACCGATCAAAAGAAGAATACCTGCCGTAGCATCTAAACTAAACGTAAAAGGAAGCATCAGTGTAACTGCCAATGTAGCACTCAGTCCCGGCAATGCACCAATCACGATTCCTACAGCCACTCCAATGATCATACAGACAAATATATCCAGGGCCATCATATTGCTCAATGCGCTAATAATATCTGCCACTTTCACCACCTCCGTAAGATCAGAATAAAAACAAGCCCGTCGGAAGCCTCAGGTCCAGGCCTAGTTTGAATATACAGTATACGCTCAAACTCAGTATCACACTTAACACCAAAATAACTTTCCAGTTACGCTCTCCCAGCAACCACATTGTGACAATTCCAAGAAGCACCGTCGAAAGGACAAAACCAAGACGCGGTAAAATGAACAGCCAGACCACAAGTGAAATAACACTTGCCAGTACGCGGAGCAGCCCTCTGACGTCAAAGTATCTGATCTCGGCGCGCCCCTCCTCGGAGGCGCGCCCTTTAACATAGGTTTCGACAATATCTACAACCGCACAGACAGCGATCAGTATTGTGACAACATAAGGCATGAATCTTGTTGTTACCATTCCCTCAATCAAAACATTCACCTGTGTTGGTATCAGGTACAAAATGAAAAGATCCAGAGCCAAAACTATTGCGGATGGAATTATCTTTTTAATATAATTCGGCATAATCTACTCCTTAAACCTCAGTGACTCTTTATTCTGTACTGTCAAGGCTGTCAATGATTTGCGTATAGGTTTCCACATCCTCTTTTACCTTCGCTTCTAGTGCTTCTCCATCCATATAATTTACAGCGATATGAGAGCTTTCCAGATAAGAAGTGATAGTTTCTGATTCAGCGGCTCCCTCGAACGCTGACGTTAAAGTGCTCAACACATCTTCCTCTAAGCCGGCAGGTCCCACTACAAAGAAGTCCAGAGACATATCGATATCATAACCATATTCACTGACTGTTGCAATTTCTTCATACATTTCGTTTCTATCGGTTGTAGAGATCGCCAGAATACGAATATCCCCCGAATCTACGTAATCATATATCTCACTAACCACTGTGGAAATGCAGTCAACATTTCCACCAAGAAGTCCTGTCACAAGTTTTGCGCCTCCATCGAAAGCAACCTGCTTATAATCGGTTCCAGCCTGTTCAAACAGCGAAATCTGGAACAGATAATGCAAGGTTCCCACGCCCGTATTTCCTGCGGAAATCGTCGTATCTGCATTCAACAGATCCTCTAAGGTTTCATAATGAGAGTCTGCCGGAACCGCAATACAGGACGGCTCACTGGCAATGTTGCAAATGTAAGTGAAACTTTCCTCTGTATACGTCAAACCATTCATGAAATATGGCTGAATCGTAATCGGAGCTGATGTGACAAACATCAGGTTATAGCCATCAGGATCTTCATCGGCCAACTGCGCAGCTCCCACTGTACCAGAGGCACCACTTACGTTGGACACAACGACAGATTGATCGAGGCTATCTCCCACTGGCTCCGCCAATGTACGAGCCAGCAGATCTGTACTGCCACCACTGCTAAACGGCACGATCATCGTTACCTCTTTACTTGGATATGTGTCGCTCGTAGAGCATGCGCATAAACTCATAGCGATTAGCACGGCAATTCCAATAAACAACGACTTTCTTCCACTTTTTTTCATGGTTCTTCTCCTTTTCTGGTGACTGTTTACTGCTACTATATAATGATTATAGAGTTACCTTAAACCTTAAACATAATCCTGCAAACCCAATCGCAGATACTGTTCCGAAGGAGCTTCATTTTCTCTCATCAGGCGAATCATATGCCTGATCATCCTGGCTTCGATTGCAGGGTTCTCAATGGGATGCTTCTGTTCAGGATCCGTTTTCAGGTCAAACAGCTCTGTCCTGTAACGAACAAACTCAGGTTTCTTTCCCTCTGGTGTTCCCGAAAGTTTTATTTCACCAGAGATTTTCATGACAGGGACTCCTTTTGTAAATGCAAAGGGCGGTGCCATCGTTGCTGTCCGCATCTCTTCAAGAGAAAAAGGACCACGGATATGAGCTGGCATCAATGTATAGTTATAAAGATTTTGCCCTGCATAAGGATTCCCTCCAAATGCTTCATTCGGTGCACGCATATATACATAGCGGCCATCGGTTACATTTACCTGCCCTCCGAAAATTCCGAACAGCCCTGCCTCACGTACAACACGATCTTCCTCAATGGTTCCTGAAAGATCCATTCCCTGTACATCCTCTGGCACTTCCACATCAAAATATCTCAAAAGCGTCGGCGCAAGATCAATCGTCTGTACCAAAGCCTGTCGCCTTTCTGCTTTCTTTTTACAACGTGGATCCCAGATAAACAGAGGAGTATGCGCTACTTCATCATAGAAAGGAGCTGTACACTTTCCCCACCAGTCATGTTCTGAAAGCAAGGTACCATGATCCGTATTGACAATCAGCATCGTATTGTCCCACATCTCAAACTCATCCATCATGTTCAGAATTTGCCCGAGATAATGATCACACATTGTAACTAACGCCGCATGTTCCAGACGAACATGTACAATTTCTTCATCTGATTCAGTCACTGGCATGTAGGGAGGCCAGTCAAAATGACGTCCCGTGTAATTATGTGGATAAAGTTTCTTGTAATGCTCAAGCGTAAAATAAGGTTCATGGGGATCAAAAGCCTCGATCTGAAGGAACCATTTATCTTCACTCATATTGCGGCGGATAAACTCCATCCCGCTCTCAAAAGTCTGATACTGTGGCGTATCCCTTTCCGATTTTACATAACTGCGATTCACCCAGTCATTTCTCCAAAGAGCTCCCGGCTTTCGTGTGACACAATCAGGAATCTCCGGATCCTTTACTTCCGCATGCCAGGCATCCCCTTCCTGTCCGCGAATGATTTCCCAACTATTGTAGCGGGTATGATAATTGGCTCCCCCGTCCTCCCAGTAATGATAATGATCACTAACCAGGTGCGTATATACGCCGTTTTTCTTCAATAATTCCGGCATGGAATCATCAAAAGGCTCTAAAGGTCCCCAGCTGCGATGCAAAAAATTCAGACGTCCCGTATGCAGCTCACGCCGTGCCGACATACAGGGTAAACTTCCAGCGTAATTATTGTCAAAACACACAGATTTTTCAGCCAACCGTTTAAAGTTGGGTGTTTTGACCCAATCACAACCGTAAGGAGACAGCATGCGTCGACTCAGCGTGTCAAACATGACCATGATCGCCCTCATGTCTTTACCTCCAAAAAGTAAATTATTTTTACTAATTCAGCAATATACTCGGCCGCAGTTATATGCTGATATGATATAGTATATGCCTTCCATGTCGTTTTGTCAATTATTTTTACTAATTCAGTGGCATCAATTATATTCCTATTGAAGACATTCTCCTCATATTCTAAAGTAACTGTTGTTTATTGCCGTTACCTCACTGGTCAGAAACCCTGTCACGGACCGTCGCTGCTGCTCCAAAAGCAGCTCCCCATTCTTTCAGCGTAGAGATAAATATTTTTCGTGACTCCTGATAATGCGGCAGCAAATATCGATCCACTTCACGATTCAGGAATTCTTCCTCACCAGTCAGGATCATTCCCAGATAATTTCCAATACACACCCGTCTTGGATTAAAGCAATTAATCATATTTGCCAATCCCACCGCAAGATAACGAACACACTCTTCTACGGCAACGCAAACCTCCTGATCCCTTGATTGTTTTCTCCGTATTACGGTTTGTATCATCTCATCCGTCACAGTCTCTCCCGGATACAATGTATCGCAAAGAGAATGTACAGAAGCGTACATTTCAAGGCATCCACGGTTACCGCAAATACATTTTTTCCCACCTACAACAATAATATTGTGACCAAAGCGTCCGTTGAATCCACGATGTCCTGCATACATTCCATTTTTCGAATACATAGACAAAGCCAGTCCCATTGATCCTTGAATATATGTCATATCATCTTCAAAACAAGAAGCCCCAAAATCTATCTCCCCCTTCGCACCCGCTCTTCCCGCGTTTTGGATAAAAACAGGTGTGCCAGGAAGTTCTTTAGTCAAAGTTTCTCGAATCGGATAGCCATTCCAACTTTGCATATTGGAAATATATTCGACGCATCCAGACAAATCATTATAATTCCCAGGAATTGCAATCCCAATTCCCAAAATTCTATTTCGGTACCGTTCCGACAAGGCGGAAAGTTTCTCAACATACCGCTCAATATACTTTACAAAACGATCCGGCTCCCATCCTTCCTCCGTAATTGTTTCTTTCTTTAATACATTTCCAGCAAAATCGAGAACAAGAACCTTGCTGGAAATTATATTAAGTTCTATCCCCGCCATAACACCAAAAGTACCATTTAGATCAAGTAAGATAGGGGGGCGTCCAACGGCATTGCTAACCGCTTCCACCTCCCTGACCATTCCCTGCTCAAGCAGATTCTTCACGCAATTAGTCACAGTCATTTTATTAAGACCAGTCTGCTGTGAAATGCCAATACGAGATATGGGTCTGTGTTCTACAATGGCACGAAACACGGTATCCAGATTCTCTTTTTTCATTCGGTCAAATGCTGTTTTTTTCGTGCCTTGCATATTTTCCTATCCTCATTCTTTCCCCAAAATTCTCTATATTTAAAAACATACTATGCTTACGATTGTCAACCTCCAGTAAATCACATCGTAAAAAATTTTATTATCACCGTCTCCGCGCGGTCACAGACACCCACTCGTTCTGCCGCGTCACTTCGAGGAGATCAAAATCGGCGCTTTCGGTAAATGCCTGCACCACATCCTTCTCCCGCTCCTCGACGATGCCGGAGGTGATGAACACGGCGCCGGGCTTCAGGTGACGAGGAATCTCCTTCACCAGTTCCATGATCACCGGAGCCAGGATGTTGGCCACAGCCAGATCGCAGCGGACCTCTCCGACCTGCTCCTGCACGGCAGGATCATCGAGGATATTTCCCAGGATCACCTGAAAATCTGCTTCGCCAAATCCGTTGAGCGCCGCGTTCTCGTGTGTCCCTGTGACCGCGCATTCATCCAGATCGGTACCCACGGCATGAGCTGCGCCCAATTTCAGCGCCGTGATGCCGAGAATGCCGCTGCCGCAGCCTACATCGAGCACCTCCATACCGGGCTTCACATGGCGGATGAGTTGCCGGATGCACAGCTGCGTGGTCTCATGCGTGCCGGTCCCGAAGGCGCTTCCCGGGTCGACTGTGACGCACAGCTTGTCCGCGTGTTCAGCCGGGACTTCCTCCCAGGCCGGTTTGATCAGGATGTTCTCCACCGTAAAGGGGCGAAAATACTCCTTCCAGGAATTCATCCAGTCCTTATCCTCGGTCTCGCTGCAGGTGATCTCGCAGCTTCCCGCATCGCAGAAGAGTCGGATTTCCTCCAGCCCTTCCCGGACGGAGGCCAGAAGCTCCTCCTCGGAAGTCTCCGGCTCCTCCGCCCGCCGGGGCGCGTCCCCGCACTGGAACACAGCGTCCCGCGTCTCCGGATCGGCAGAGAGATAGAAATGTACCTTCGCCCGGCCATCGTCCGGCGGGAGCTCCGGCAGGATATCCACGAACATCCCCTTTGTCTCCTGCTCCGTCAGGGGCACATTATCCTCGATCTCAATACCCTCCACGCCCCGCTCATTCAGCATATCGCTGATAAAATCAATCGCTTCCGTCGTGGTGTCGATGGTGAATCTCTTCCATTTCATCGGCTAAAATAACCTCTTTTTCTTATGGGGTCCCCCCTCGCGGGGCTTTCCGTTCATCGCATCATCGAAGGCGCGCAGCGCCTCCTTCTGCTCCTCGTTCAGCCGTTCCGGCACACTGACCACCAGCGTCACATAGTGATCGCCGCGGATATTTTTATTTCTCAGATAAGGGACGCCCTTCCCCTTCAGGCGCACCCGGGTATCCGTCTGCGTCCCCGGCTTTACCTCATATTCCACCTGGCCGTCCACGGTGTTGATGCGAATTGTGCCGCCCAGTGCCGCCTGCACGAAGCTGATGGGCACCGTGGAATAGATGTTGGTATCCTGCCGTTTGAAGGTCGGATGATTGGAGACCACGACCTCGACCAGGAGATCGCCGCGCTCGCCGCCGTTCGTTCCCGGCTCGCCCTTGCCGCGCACGCGGATACTCTGTCCGTTGTCGATACCCGCAGGGATGGAGATCTGAATCTTCTTGCGCGACTGGATGTACCCGGTTCCGTAACAGTGCGGGCACTTGTCCCTGATGATCGTTCCCTTGCCGCCACAGTCCGGGCAGGTCTGAACATTCCGCACCATGCCGAACATGGACTGCTGCGTATAAACCACCTGACCGCTGCCGCCGCATTTGGAGCAAGTGACAGGAGTTGTCCCTTCCTTCGCGCCGGTCCCGTGGCAATGTGTACACTCATCCTTCAGGTTCATCTCGATTTCTTTGTCTACGCCGAAGATGGCCTCTTCAAAGGTAATGCGCACGCTGGTGCGCAGATTGGCTCCCTTCATGGGCGCGTTGCTGCGCCGACTGCTCCGCCCTCCGCCGAATCCGCCCCCAAACAGATCCCCGAAAATGTCTCCGAAGATATCTCCCATATCTCCGTTGAAATCAAATCCACCGCCCGCGCCGCCGTTCTCAAAGGCGGCATGGCCGAACTGATCGTATTGTTTTCTTTTCTCCGGGTCACTGAGAACGGCGTAGGCCTCCGAGGCCTCCTTAAACTTCGCCTCGGCTTCGGGATTATCCGGATTGGTATCGGGATGGTATTTCTTCGCCAGCGCACGGTAAGCCCGCTTCAGCTGCGCGTCGTCCGCATCCCGTCCCACACCCAGAACCTCATAATAATCTCTCTTATTCTCAGCCATATTGCTTTCCTCCAGGAACACAGCTTCGGCCTGCGATGCAAACCGCAGGCCAAAGTGTGTCTATCTTCTACTTACGCGAATCCTTATGCCTCTTTAAAATCAGCATCCACGACGTCGTCCTCCGGCGCGCTGCCCGTGCTGCCGGCGCCCGCTCCCATATCAGGGCCCGCGGAGCCGGTCTGCTGCGTCGCCTGCGCCTGCTGTTCATACAGCTTGGCGAAAAGTGCCTGCGAGCTCTTCATCAGCTTCTCTTTGCCGTCCTTCAGCTGCTGCACCTGCGAATCCGTCAGCTCGGTGGCGTTGGCCGTGGACTCCACGACTGCCTTCAGGGAAGCCAGATCCGCTTCCACCTCAGACTTCAGGGAAGCGTCGAGCTGTCCGCCGACCTCTTCCAGAGCCTTCTCAGTCTGGAAAACGATGGCGTCCGCGTCATTCCGGGCATCGATGCCCTCCTTGCGCTTCTTATCCTGCGCCTCGTACTCAGCGGCCTCCTTCACAGCCTTATCAATATCTGCCTCGGACATATTGGAGCCGGAAGTAATGGTGATGTGCTGCTCCTTGCCGGTGCCCAGATCCTTGGCGGAAACATTGACGATGCCGTTGGCATCGATGTCGAAGGTCACCTCAATCTGCGGTACACCGCGGCGGGCAGGCGGGATCCCATCCAGCCGGAACTGGCCGAGACTCTTATTGTCCTTGGCGAACTGTCTCTCGCCCTGCAGGACGTTGATATCCACAGCCGTCTGGTTGTCGGCCGCGGTGGAGAACACCTGGCTGTGCTTGGTCGGGATGGTCGTATTTCTCTCGATCAGCCGCGTCGCCACACCGCCCATGGTCTCGATACTCAGGGACAACGGTGTCACATCCAGCAGCAGGATCTCACCGGCTCCGGCGTCGTCGGCCAGCTTGCCGCCCTGGATGGAGGCACCGAGCGCCACGCACTCATCAGGGTTCAGGTTCTTGCTGGGCTCCTTGCCGGTCAGCTGCTTCACCTTCTCCTGCACAGCCGGAATCCGGGTAGAGCCGCCCACCAGCAGCACCTTGTCGATCTGAGAGGTGCTGAGGCCCGCATCCTTCAACGCATTATTCACAGGCGTCACTGTCCGATCCACCAGCTCATGCGTCAGCTCATCGAACTTGGCGCGGGTCAGGTTCATATCAAAATGCTTCGGTCCATCCTGGTTGGCCGTGATGAACGGAAGGTTGATATTGGTCGTGGTCGCGCTGGAAAGCTCCTTCTTGGCCTTCTCCGCGGCTTCCTTCAGTCTCTGCAGAGCCATCTTATCGTTCGAAAGATCAATGCCCTCCGCTTTCTTAAACTCATTCAGCATATACTGGGTGAGCACATTGTCGAAATCATCGCCGCCCAGATGTGTGTCGCCGTTGGTCGCCAGTACCTCAATGACGCCGTCGCCGATCTCGATGATGGACACATCGAAGGTGCCGCCGCCCAGGTCGTAGACCAGGATCTTCTGCTCCTTCTCGTTGTCCAGGCCGTAAGCCAGCGCCGCCGCGGTCGGTTCATTGATAATTCTCTTTACTTCCAGCCCGGCGATCTTACCGGCATCCTTGGTGGCCTGCCGCTGCGCGTCGTTGAAATACGCAGGAACCGTGATAACCGCCTCGGTCACCGTATCGCCCAGATAGCTCTCAGCATCCGCCTTCAGCTTCTGCAGAATCATCGCGGAGATCTCCTGCGGCGTATACTGCTTGCCGTCGATCGTCACGCGATAGTTGCTTCCCATATGTCTCTTGATCGAAGAAATCGTCTTCTCCGCGTTGGTGACCGCCTGACGCTTGGCCGGCTCGCCGACGAGACGTTCTCCCGTCTTGCTGAATGCCACGATGCTGGGTGTCGTGCGGACACCCTCTGTATTGGCGATCACAACCGGCTTGCCGCCCTCCATGACGGCCACGCAGCTGTTCGTAGTACCCAGATCAATTCCGATAATCTTTCCCATGATTTTGTCCTCCTGTTTCCAATCTATGTGGGGAGGCTCACTCCCCCATCTTTGTTGCATTGCTCCCCGTCCGAAGACGGGATGAAAATCTATGACAACCGGCCTGTGGCCGGATTGTTCTCTGACAGAGCTGCCTCTCAGCGGTAGGTGACTGTCCGGTATAAAAACCGGAGACTCATCAGTTGGCCACCTTCACCATGCTGTAACGCACCACGCTGTCGCGGTAGGTGTAGCCCTTCTGGAACTCCTCGACAATCTGATTCTCTCCCACGTTCTCATCCTCCACATGCATCACCGCATTGTGACGGGACGGGTCGAATTCCTTCCCCACCGCTTCGATGGGCTTCACGCCGAGCTCCTCCAGCTCCTTCATCATATGCTTATAGACCTTATCCATGCCCGCCACGAAGGCGTCCTCCTTCTGCTCTTCCGGCACGGAACCGAGGCCTCGTTCAAAATTATCGACCGTCGGGAGAATCTTCTCAATGACGCTGCGGGCACCCACCTCGAACATGGCCGATTTTTCCTTCTCGCTCCGTTTCCGGAAATTCTCGAATTCCGCCATTGTTCTCTGCAGCCGGTCGGTCAGCTCAGCGATCTTCTTTTCCGCTTCATCCTCCGCCTTCTCAGGCTCCGGTGCGGACGGTTCCTCCGCCTGCGCCTCCTTCTCTGCAGCCTCCCCCGCCTCGGGTTCGCTCACCGGAGTCTCCTCCGCCGCTGCCTTCTCTGCCTCTTCGGGGATCCCGCTGGTCTCTTTCTCTTCTGCCATAGAATAGCCCTCCTTATAACACTTCCCTGTTAAGACTTTTTGTCCTCACCGTTATCAAAAATATCATCCAGCTGACTCATGGTACTCTTCAGAGTATCTACCACTTTCTCATAATCCATACGCTTCGGGCCGATGATGCCGATGCGTCCCTGCACACCCTCGCTCAGCGAATAGGTGGCGGTCACCACACTGCAGTCCTTCATGGCTTCCACCGGCACTTCCTCGCCGATGTACACCTGAATATCGTGCCGGTCGCCGTCGCCCCCGGCGCCCTCCGCTTTCGGCTGGAAAACGATGTCCCCCAGAGGTTCCTTTTCCTCCAGCGTGCTGATCAGGCGGCTCGCCGTATCGCCTCCGGTCAGCTCCGGATACTTGAAAATATTGGGTGCGCCGCTGGTATAGTACCGCACCTTCTCCTCGCCGCGGATCGAATCCGCCACCGCGTCGAGCACCCGGTTGACGATGTCGCTGTGCTCTCCGGCCTCCTCCTTCATCTTGGTGATGATATCCAGATTGATCTCCTCGATGGTCAGCCCGTTGAGGTTGCTGTTGAGGAGCAGGTTCAGGGAAAGCAGTTCCTCCCGGGACATCTCACATCCCACATGCAGGATGTTGTTCTTGACGATGTTCCCCTCCGTCACCACCACCACCAGCAGCTTGCCGTCCTTCATCGGGGAGAGCTGGATGAACTTCAGCTTATTCCGCTTGTACTGAGGGCCGGTGATCACGGTGGCATAATTGGTATTGGCTGCCAGGATCTTCGCCATCTGCAGCAGCATCTCCTCCAGACGGTCCACCTTGCGGATCAGAAGATCCCCCTCCCGGTTCGTCTCCGCGGGAAGCTGCTTCTTCTCATTCTCCAGCAGACTGTCCACATAGAGGCGATAGCCCTTGTCCGTGGGAATCCGCCCCGCCGAAGTATGCGGCTGTACGATCAGTCCCATCTCCTCCAGATCCGACATCTCATTGCGGATCGTGGCCGGTGAAAGCTTCACATCCAGATACTTGGAAATGGTTCTCGATCCCACGGGCTCGCCGGTCTCCTGATAATTCTGGATGATCGCGTACAGGATCTTCCGTTTTCTCTCGTCCAGCTCCATGGGGTACTCCTTTCTCTGTGGCGTTGTTAGCACTCATTTGGTTGGAGTGCTAATACCTTCTTAGATAAAATACCACTATGCCTTTTCTTTGTCAACCGTTTTCCGGAGAATTTCCCCGGAAAAAATAAAGTTTTTTCAGCGCACAAAAAGAACGGCTGATGGCAAAGCATCGTCCCCGTCATCAAAGCAGCCCCTTCACAGAATTTTCAAAAACTTTTCCTGTCGTCTGAATTGACTTTATGGACATATCCCGCTATACTTAACGAGTGTGTGACAACTAACGCACTCCGAAAGGAGCCATTCCGTGAGAAAAAAGACGCATCTGCTGCTGTCACGCTATATGCTGACACAGATGGAAGAAACACTTCCTATATATAAGAGACTATCCTTCTATGCCGGCAGCATTCTGCCGGACTGCCTGCCGGCCTTCCTGGTCAAGCGCCACACGTATACGGCCAGCCTTGATCTGCTCGTGCGCAAGCTGGATCATCTGGAGCATCGGGATTGCTTCGGCTACCGCCACGTCTGGTCCTATCTGGTAAATCTGGGGCAGGTTACACACTACCTGGCTGACTACTTTACCTATCCACACAATGAATGCTTCCCCGGAGGTCTTCTCGATCACCTCTCCTACGAGAAGGATCTGATCTTCGCCATGCAGGAATATATTGAAGAACTGGAGAAACACCCTCCTCTGATCTTTCCCCCGGCGCCGCGAACGATTGACGATCTGATTGCGCATCTGCATCAGCTCCATCAGGAATATCAGTGGCAGGCCATCGACTGTGCCCTGGATTGCCAGTACATCGCCCGCATCTGTCTGGAGGCCTTCCAGGCGCTCCTCCTGATCAACACAGTCTCTGAGCCGCAGCATCATGCTGTCGCAGCGTAGAAATCGTTTTTCATCCGACATGTACTCTCAGGCATTATTAAAAAGTCAGGCACCCCTTAAAGAGATTCTCATCTCTCCGCGGGGTGCTTTTTCAAACCTTTCTCTTCTGTATACCCGGATAGCGGAAGCCTCTGCCTGCTGCCGTACAGCTGCAGCAGCTTCTTCCGGTTCAGACGCTCCGGTACCCGTTCGGATTCTGCGTCTGCCAGCGCCAGGCATCCTCACACATCTCCCCGATGCCGCGCTCGGCCTTCCAGCCCAGTTCCCGCTCCGCCAAAGACGGATCGGCATAGCAGGTGGCGATATCCCCGGGACGTCTGGCCTGTATCTCATAGGGAATCTCATGACCGCAGGCCTTCTCGAAGCTCTTCACCACATCCAGCACGCTGTAGCCGATACCGGTGCCCAGGTTATAGACGTGAATCCCGTGCTGCACCTGCGTCAGCTTCTCAATCGCCTTGACGTGCCCCCGGGCCAGATCGACGACATGGATATAATCGCGTACGCCGGTGCCGTCCGGCGTATCGTAATCATTGCCGAACACCCGCAGCTTCGGCAGCTTGCCGATGGCGACCTGTGCCACATAGGGCAGCAGATTGTTGGGGATTCCCTTGGGATCCTCCCCGATGCGTCCGCTCCGGTGCGCCCCAATCGGATTGAAATACCGCAGCAGCATGATATTCCAGGTCTCATCCGACACATAAAAATCCCGGAACATCTCCTCCTGCATCAGCTTCGTCCGCCCATAGGGGTTGGTGACATGCAGCGGAAAATC
The DNA here is from genome assembly GCA_021202465.1 of Lachnospiraceae bacterium. Taxonomy (GTDB): domain Bacteria; phylum Bacillota; class Clostridia; order Lachnospirales; family Lachnospiraceae; genus UBA3305. The sequence continues at coordinate 97,557 of JAJQCZ010000010.1, forward strand.
CTCCCGGATCGGCACCGTGGCCGGATCTCCATAGACTGTAGCCGAGGAGCTGAAGACCAGATTCTTCACACCGTGCTGGCGCATGACATCGCAGAGCACCAGCGTCCCGGTGATATTATTCCAGCAGTATTCCAGCGGTCTGGCAACAGACTCTCCCACCGCCTTGAGACCGGCAAAATGGATCACCGCCTCGATCTCCTCCAGCGAAAAAATTCTCTCCATCGCTTCCCGATCAAGGATGTCCGCCTCATAAAAGGTCAGAGAACGACCCGTGATCTCCTGCACCCGCCGCAGCGACTCCGCGCTGGCGTTGGACAGGTTGTCCACCACCACAACCTCATAACCGGATTCCAACAGCTCCACACATGTATGGCTGCCGATGAAACCGGCGCCTCCTGTGACTAAAATCGACATGTTTTTGTTCCTCACTTCCCGATTTTCTTTCATTATTCAAGAATATACTCTTCACACGCGGTTACACTATACCCCAGATTCAACAATTCGTAAATCCTGTATTTGGGGTTTGCTTCCGTTTTTTTCGATCATGTCCGTCATGAATAGCTCTTTTATTTTTGCATACACTATGATATAGGCGGCATTATTTCGTCCCATATATAAAATTCTCCACTTCGAACAGAAAGGAGCTTCCATGCCTATCTATCTGATTCTCGGAATTTTTTTCCTCGTCTTCCTGCTCTTCATCTGCTGTCTTGCCCGGGCCGCCGGCGAGGCGGACCGCCGCGAAGATGACCGGCAGCAAATGATCTTCCTGGAGCATTACCGCAGAGAACACGACAGAGGGTAGAAGAGACAGGGCATTACCAGGCCGCCACCGTTCCGTCCGCTCTCGGTTCAGCCGCGCCGGCCAGTGCACCGTTTTCCAGACGGCAGATAATCTCTCCCTTTCCGAAAGGGAAGCTGTCATGCTGGATGCGGACCTGATGCCCGCGGGCCGCCAGCTCCCGGACGATCGCCTGCGGTACGCCGTACTCCAGTTCCACTGATTTTCCGCGGATCCACTGCCACCGGGGCGCATTCAGCGCGTCCTGGGGATTCATATGGAAATCAAGCAGGTTGGTGACCACCTGGACATGTCCCTGCGGCTGCATAAAGGCCCCCATGACACCAAAAGGTCCCACCGGCTTTCCGTTTCGGGTCATGAATCCGGGAATGATCGTATGGTATGGCTTCTTGCCGCCGGCAAGCAGGTTATCATGCCCCGGTTCCAGCGAGAAATTGTTCCCCCGGTTGTGCAGAGTGATCCCCGTACCGGGCACCACCAGGCCGGAACCCCAGCTCATGTAATTGCTCTGGATATAAGAAACCATATTTCCTTCGTTATCCGCAGTACACAGATACACTGTGCCGCCGCTCTGTGGATGGCCGACCACAGGCTCCAGAGCTTTCCGGCCAATGAGACGGCGCCGCTCCTCAGCGTAGGTCTCCGAGAGCAGATCATTCACCGTCACCCGCATATGGCGCGGATCCGTCACGTAATTCTTCACATCCATGTAGGCCAGCTTCATGGCTTCGATCTGCCGGTGATAGACCTCCGCACTCTCCCTCTCTCCCTCAAAGGAAAACCCTTCAGGATGTTCAGTGCCATGAGCGCAGAGATCCCGTGTCCGTTGGGCGGAATCTCATGAATGTCATATCCGCGATAGTTCACGCTGATCGGTTCCACCCACTCCGGATGATACTCTTCAAAATCCTCTTTCGAGAAATATCCCCCGTACTTGTCGGAGAAAGCCACGATCCGCTCCATAAGATCCCCCCCCCGGTAGAAACTCTCTGCCTCTGTGGCGGCGATCAACTCCAGGCTCTTCGCCATCTCCTCGCAGCGCCAGATGTCTCCCGGACGCGGAGCAGCGCCATTCACGGAAAAAGTATCGAACCAGGAACGGAATTCTTCTCCCTGCAGCTCCCGGGCATAGGTCTCATACATCACCTGCCACCGGGCCGCATTGTTCGCAGAGACCGGATGTCCCTCCCTCGCATAGCGGACCGCCGATTCCATCACCTCTCTCAGGGAAAGTCTTCCGTATGTCCGGGAAAGCTCAGCCCAGGCGGCCGGAGCGCCGGGAACCGTCACCGCTTCGAATCCGTACTTCGGCATCTGCCGCAGCCCCTTCTCCCAAAGCACCTCTGCGGAGAGCCTCCCCGGAGCCGGGCCGCTGGCATTTAATCCGCGCAGCTTTCCCTCTGTCCACACCAGGGCAAAAGCATCCCCGCCGATTCCGTTGGAACCGCACTCCGTGACGGTCAGACAGGTCGCCGTCGCGATTGCAGCATCGATGGCGTTCCCGCCCCGGCGCAGGACCTCCAGTCCCGCCTGAGCGGCAAGAGGCTGCGAGGTGGCAACCATTCCGCGGCCTCCGTACACTACATTTCGCCAAGAAGGATAACGGTTGATCATCGCATCAAACTTCATGTTCCTGTCCTCCTGCAATTCCTTTGATTTTTTCCTGTTTTCGGTCCGCCTGTTGTTGCAAACTTCCGGAAAAAATGTCGTTTTTTATAAATACGATCATCTCATTCTCTTGACATCCCCGCAAAAATGACATATGATGTCTTTGGTTTTCGTTTAAATCAAAACAATTCAGAGCGTTGACAAAAGAAAAACGGGGGCGTTATCTTTGGATACCACTTTTTCACAAAAGTTATTTGATTTTTATCGGAATGTTTACGTAAACATGGAAAAGCTTTACAACCAGATCGTAAAAGATGAGGATCTGTCTGTCATTCAGCTGCGGCTTCTCCTGACCGTCCACGCCAACGGAGAGATTCCCGTCGGTCAGCTCGGCCAGAAGATCGGCATGAACAGCGGGAACTGCTCCTCCATGTGCAAAAAGATGGAGTAAAAGGGTCTGCTGGCAAGACACCGGCGCCGGGAAGACGAGCGGATCGTATGCCTGGCTCTGACCCCGGAAGGAACGGTCGTGGCAGAGCGAATTCTGACACACCTGAAAAACCTCCAGGACTATGTATGCGGCGGTCTCAGCGAAGAAGAAATGAACTGCATCATGCACAGCATGGATATCGTTACCAGCTATGTGAACCGTCTCGTGTGACAGTCATCACGAAACAGCTTACCCTCTTTTGCATCCGGCGTCAGCCGGATAAACTCCTTACGCAGCCCTGCGCATCTTCAGAAAATGGGAGTCTCTTTTCCGGAGGCTCCCATTTCACATCTCCATCTTTTGAATCACTCTACTTTGCTGCTTCCAGAGCCTGCTCCACGTCGGCGATGATATCCGCCGCGTCCTCGATTCCCGTGCTGAAGCGGATCAGGTCAGGACGGACACCGGCTTCCACCAGCTGTTCATCGTTCAGCTGACGATGCGTATGACTGGCGGGATGAAGCACGCAGGTCCGGGCATCTGCCACATGGGTGACAATGGCCACCAGCTTCAGGTGATCCATGAAGCGCACCGCCATCTCCCGGCCGCCCTTCAGGCCGAAGGACAGCACGCCGCAGGTACCGTTCGGCATATATTTCTGTGCCAGTTCATAATACTTATCTCCGGGCAGTCCTGGATACTCTACCCAGCCCACCTCCGGGCGGGTCTGCAGATATTCTGCCACCTTCCGAGCGTTCTCGCAGTGCCGGGGCATCCGCAGATGCAGAGATTCCAGCCCCAGATTCAGGATGAACGCGTTCATGGGAGACTGGCAGGTACCCAGATCGCGCATCAGCTGCGCGACTGCCTTCTGAATATATCCCAGCTTCCCGAATTTCTCGGCATAGACGATGCCGTGGTAGGACTCGTCCGGGGTGCACATGCCGGGGAATTTCTCCGCGTGCGCCATCCAGTCAAAGTTCCCGCTGTCCACAATACAGCCGCCCACGGTCGAGGCATGACCATCCATGTACTTGGTCGTAGAATGAGTCACGATATCGGCGCCCCATTCGATAGGATGGCAGTTAATCGGCGTGGCAAACGTATTATCCACGATCAGCGGCACACCATGCGCGTGTGCAAGATTTGCAAATTTCTCGATATCCAGGACTACCAGGGCCGGATTGGCGATCGTCTCGCCGAAGACCGCCTTCGTATTGGGACGGAAGGCTGCTTCCAACTCCTCCTCGGTAGCATCCGGATCCACCAGCGTCACCTCGATGTCCATTCTCTTCATCGTCACGGTCAGCAAGTTCGAGGACCCTCCATAGATCGTCGCGGAGCTGACGATATGATCCCCGGCGCTGCAGATATTGGTGAGCGCCAGGAAGGTCGCCGCCTGCCCCGAAGAGGTCAGGACGCCGCCGACGCCGCCCTCTAATGCCGCGATCTTCGCCGCCACTGCGTCGCAGGTGGGATTGGCCAGACGGGAGTAGAAGTATCCCTCCTGCTCCAGATCAAACAGCTTCCCCATCGTATCACTGTCCTCATATTTGAAGGTCGTGCTCTGATAAATGGGAAGCACCCGGGGCTCCCCGTTGCCCGGCTTCCAGCCGCCCTGTACACAGATCGTATCTCTTGCGTAATTCTGTTCCATCATATCCTCCTGTCTCCCGGCCGAACGCCGCGGTTCTGTTTTTTATTTACCTGAGATTCCTGTATATTTACAGAGTAAAAGTCCTCATCCAGTATAAGATATTTCCCCGTTTCCGTCAATCTGTCCGGCAAATATTGCTCTCCCCGGACGGCGGAAAAGGATTCATATCTTTTTGTATCTCTTATATATTTTTATGCTATTTTGTATAATCTGATGTTTTTTCTTTGACAGTATACAAGCTTTATGTTACACTACAAAAGGTTGCAGAAATATTTTTTTCCGAAAGGAGCCCTCATGAGCGAAATCGATAAACACTATCTGGAAGCTCTGTCTTACCAGTTTCCCAGCATTGCCAAGGCCAGCGCGGAGATCATCAATCTCTGCTCGACGCTGCAGCTGCCCAAGGAGACAGAGCATTTCATGACAGACATTCACGGTGAATATGAACAGTTCAATCATATCATGAAGAACGGTTCCGGCACCGTCCGCACGAAGATCGAGGACGAGTTCGGCTACTCCCTGACCAAGCAGGACAAGACGGAGCTCGCTACGCTGATCTACTACCCCAAGGAGAAGATGAATCTGGTCCGCCAGTCCGGCGTCAATATGCATGACTGGTACCGCACCATGCTGCTGCGGGTCATCCGCATCGCCAGACACGCCTCCAAGAAGTATACCCGGACCAAGGTCCGCGAATCCATCCCGGAGGAGTTCCGTTTTATCATCGAGGAATTGCTGGCGGAAGAGACCGAATACGCCGACAAGGAGAAATACTATGACCGCATCCTCGAGGCTCTGATCCAGACCGACCGCGTCGAGGAGTGCATCTGTGCGCTGGCGCAGACCATCCAGAACCTGGTCATCAACCATCTGCACATCATCGGTGACATCTACGACCGGGGTCCCGGTCCTCACATCATCATGGACACGCTGATGAACCTGCACTCGGTGGATATCCAGTGGGGCAATCACGACGCCGTGTGGATCGGCGCCGCCTGCGGCAACCTTACCTGCATCGCCACGCTGCTCCGCCTGACCGCGCGTTATGCCAATCTGGATATCGTCGAGGACGGCTACGGAATCAACCTGATCCCTCTGATGCGGCTGGCGATGAGCGAGTACGCCAACGATCCCTGTACCTGTTTCAATGTAAAGTATGACGAGAAGACCTACGACATCACCAACCTTCCCGTCGATACCAAGATGCACAAGGCCATCGCCATCATCCAGTTCAAGCTGGAGGGACAGCTGATCAAGCGCCATCCTGAATTTCACATGGAGGATCGTCTCCTGCTGGATAAGATCAACTACGAGAAGAAGACGATCATGTGCTACGGCAAGGAGTATCCGATGGAGGATACCTTCTTCCCGACCGTGGATCCCAAGGATCCCTACGCCCTGTCGGAAAGCGAGACTCTGGTCATGGAGCATCTGCGCCACAGCTTCATGCACAGCGAGAAGCTGCAGCGCCACATCCGCTTCCTGCTGAACAAGGGCAGTCTGTATCTGACCTACAACTCCAACCTTCTCTTCCACGGAAGCGTCCCTCTGACGGAGAATGGCGAGCTCCAGAGCGTCACCCTGGAGGGAAAGAGCTACAAGGGCAAGGCACTCATGGATGTGCTCGACAACTATGTGCGTCTCGGCTACTACCGGCCCGCGGGACCGGAGAAGGACTACGCCACAGACATCATCTATTTCCTGTGGATCCATCCCTACTCCCCGCTCTTCGGCAAATACAAGATGACCACCTTCGAGCGCTACTTCATCAAGGACAAGGCGACCCACGAGGAACCCAAGACGCCCTATTACAAGCTGTATAACGACGAGAAGGTCATCAACAAAATCTTTGATGAGTTCGGCCTGGACCACGAGAAGTCCCATATCATCAACGGCCATGTACCGGTGAAGCAGATCAAGGGCGAGTCGCCCGTCAAATGCGGCGGCAAGCTGCTGCTGATCGACGGCGGCTTCTCCCGGGCGTATCAGAAGACGACCGGCATCGCCGGCTACACGCTGATCTCCAACTCCTACGGACTGAAGCTGGTGTATCACGAGCCCTTCACCTCCACCGAGGATGCCATCCGCACCGGCAGCGACATCCGTTCAGAGACCTACCTGGTCGAGGAGGTCGGTCACCGGCAGTCTGTCCGCGAGACGGACAACGGGACCCGCATCCGCCAGAGACTGGCGGAGCTGAAGGCGCTGCTGGTGGCCTACCGCAGCGGCGAGATCCGCGAGAAAGAATAAGCATTTTTCTCTTTATACAGACAGAAAGGGGACGGCGGAAAATCGCCGTCCCTTCTCTGTCTGAACATTTTCTGCTTCACCCCCTCCTGCCGACCGCATGCTCCCTTTTCCACCTCCCCGCTTCATCGGGACGGCATACGTCGAAAAACGGACATTCTGACTCAGGTCAAAATTGTCAATCGCTTTGATCAGACCGACACAGCCGATCTGAAACAGATCGTCCAGGTTGTTGCCGTTTCCGGCAAAGCGCTGAACGATGCTGAGCACCAGACGCAGGTTCCCCTTGATATAGGTCTCCCGGGCCTCCCGGTCGCCCTCCCGGATGCGCCGGAAGAGTTCTTCCTTCTCTTCGTTCTTCAGCAGGGGAAGCTTTGATGTATTGATACCACAGATGTCCACCTTGTATACTGCCATAGCCACTCTCCTCTTCTTTTTCTCTCGCAGGCCCGGACAGACCGGGCTCTCTGATTATGATTCACGGATGGGCGGCAGATTATTCCGCTCAGACGAAACGGACAATTTCCTTTTTCAGCCTTTTGATGATCTTTTTTTCCAGCCGTGATATGTAGGACTGGGAGATGCCCAGCACATCCGCCACCTCTTTCTGTGTCATTTCACTGCCCTCCCGGTTATCCAGCCCGAAGCGCATCTCAATGATGGTCCGTTCCCGGGGCGCCAGAGACAGAAGCGCATCGTTCAGGAGACAGATCTCCACCTCGTCCTCCATGTTTTTCGTGATCACATCCTCGTCGGTCCCCAGAATATCAGAGAGAAGCAGCTCATTTCCGTCCCAGTCCACATTCAGCGGCTCATCGATGGACACCTCCATCTTCGTCTTACTGTTCTTGCGCAGATACATGAGGATTTCATTCTCGATGCAGCGGGAGGCATAGGTGGCCAGCTTGATCTTCTTCTCCGGATTGTAGGTGTTGACCGCCTTGATCAGGCCGATGGTGCCGATGGAAATCAGATCCTCCACACCCACCCCTGTATTATCAAATTTCCGGGCGATATAGACGACCAGGCGAAGATTGTGCTCGATGAGACAGGATTTGGCCCGCTCCGAATGATCGCGGATCATCTGCATCAGAATCTCCCGCTCCTCCTCCGGCGACAGAGGCTCCGGCAGAATATCATTTCCTCCAATGTAGTGAATCTCCCCTCCGACCGGGAGAAGAAGACGGGTGAAGACCGACATCCGCCGCCGGTCCCCCATGATCTGTCGTATTCCTTTTCCTGTCATTCTCTCAAGCCCTCCTCTGAAATAATCATCTGATATCTGTCTCTGCCGCTGACCGGGGTGTGTGAAATCGCTACTACCGGTTTCTCCAGATACAGTTCTTCCCCGACCCGCATGCCATCCAGTGTCACCGCCGGAAGAACACCCGCCGCACGCCCCACCGAGCGGTACGGCACAAAACGGACCTGTGCCGCCGAAATCTGTCCCAATTCTTTCCAGGCGCTCCGGCTGAGGATATGTACAGGCTGCCCGTTCCAGGGAGTCTGCAGCAGATTTCCCGTGTCCGCAAGTCCTGTGACCGTCCGTTCCCGGTGGTTCCAGATCAATGTGACCGGTACAAGCCGGTCCGTGGCGCTGCCGTGAGCGCCTTCCAGAATACGCAGAATCCGGCCTGCAGCGACGGCCGCGACAGATAAAAGCAGCACGTCGCCCGCCGTCGAGATAAGCACTGCCAGACTGACATGTGTCTGCGAAACCGTCCACAGGCTGCACAGGCAGACTCCCATCCGGGTATTTTCTGCCAGGAAATTCAGGATGCCGGAGAGAAGAAAGGAGATCACCCAGAAAACTGCTGCATGCAGAAGTCTGTCTCTCCCCTTTGCCTCCGGGAAAACAATCCTCTGAAGCAAAACCGGAAGCAGGAAGACAGCGATCTCTCTTCCCGGTGACCGCAGCGGAACAAATGTCAGGAAGCAGATCCCGGCGCTGCCGGCACATGCCCCCGCAAGCAGACCATATCGCCCCGGTTTCCGGCGCAGCCATCTTCCTTCCCAGCGAAGAATCTCATAGTTCAGAAGAAACTGCAGGAGAAAGAAAAGATCCGGATAAACGATTCTGTGCATGTCTGTATTGTAACAGAGTCCTCTCAAAAAACCTGTCAAAAAAAAAGAGGCCGATGGCCTCTTTTATATCGTAGACTTATGCGGATTTTCGACAGCTGTCAGCGCTTCAGGAAATCAGGAATGTTGATGGTCTTCTCCTGTACCTTGGACTCCGGAACACGGAGGGGCTTGCGGGGTGTGAACGTGGGAGCCGGAGCTTCCTCACGCACAGGCGTGGGAGCCGCCGCGGCTTCCTCCCGGGCAATCGGAGCAGACTTCCGGGGCGCCGTATTGCGGGAAACATAGGCAGGATTCGCCACATCTCCGTTCACTTCCTCCAGACCGGTGGCGATCACCGTGATAGTCGCCTCATCCTGCACGTTCTCATCGAAGCGGGCACCAAAGATGATATTCGCCTCCTCGCCGGCCAGCTCCTGTACATAGCTGGCGGCCTCGTTGGCCTCGATGAGCCCGATGTCGCCGGACACGTTGATGATGACATGGCTGGCTCCGGCAATGCTGGTCTCCAGCAGTGGGCTGGACACTGCCTGCTTCACAGCCTCCAGGGCCTTGTCGTCGCCCTTGGCGGCACCGATTCCGATATGCGCGATGCCCTTGTCGGTCATAACAGTCTGCACATCGGCGAAATCCAGATTGATCAGCGCCGGGACATTAATCAGATCCGTGATGCCCTGCACAGCCTGCTGCAGCACTTCGTCGGCTTTCTTCAGAGCCTCCGGCATCGTCGTGCGCCGGTCAACGATCTCCAGGAGCTTGTCGTTGGGGATAACGATCAGGGTATCCACGTTCTGCTTCAGATTCTCGATACCCTCCAGCGCGTTCGCCATACGAACCTTGCCTTCAAAACGGAAGGGCTTCGTGACAACGCCGACGGTCAGGATGCCCATCCCCTTGGCGATCCGGGCCACTACAGGCGCCGCGCCGGTTCCGGTACCGCCGCCCATACCGCAGGTCACGAACACCATGTCCGCGCCCTTCATGGCCGCCGCCAGATCTTCTTCACTCTCCTCCGCTGCCTTCTGGCCGATCTCCGGCTTCGCGCCGGCGCCCAGCCCCTTGGTCAGCTTCTCACCGATCTGAATGGCCGTGGGAGCCTTGCAGAGCTGCAGCGCCTGACGGTCCGTATTGATACCGATGAACTCCACACACTCGACATCGCTGTCCACCATGCGGTTTACCGCGTTATTGCCGGCCCCGCCGATGCCGATTACGATAATTTTCGCAGCGCTCTCGGACTCATTGATCTTTATCTCTAACAACTTAAAATCCTCCTTTAGTCGTTCTTCAAATCGCACTCGCACGTTACATTGTATTTGATTTACGGGAAATAATCAAGTACCGCCCGGGATTTTTTTTGTTTTTTATTCTTTTTCGTCGAAAAACGCCGCACACGCTCCCGCGCACATTTCGGTGCCGCCCTCATTTGAAGACGTAGGCCGGATTTTCCGCGTTGGAATCATAGGTATCCAGATACAGAGTGCCGGACCGTCCGGTCAGCTCCGGCAGGATGCTGGCCATCTCCAGCAGCTTCTCCTCCATGTCCACATAGCCTCCCAGATAGACGGAAATATCTCCAAAGACACAGGTGACATTGCCCTCGCCATCCACCTGAATAACATCCAGCAGATAAACCAGCGCGGTTTCCTCCCCTTCCCAGGTGATTTCCTTCGTCTGCAGATACTGCGTGACATTCAGAACTTCCTGAAAGATATTCTCATCTTCCACGGGAAGCTTGTCTCCCAGAACAATATATTCCGTGGCAAGTCCTGACACCTCCGGAACATCCTCCATCTTCTCCGACGAGCTCTCCACCACATAGCCGTCCTGATCGAAATACAGATAGCTTCCCATCTTGCCGACACAGCCGATGATATCCTTCTCATAAACAATGATCTTCACCGAGCGGATCCCCGTCATGATCACTGTATACTTCTCCACGAAAGGAATCTCCCGGCTCTTCCCGGTCCGTTCCCGCAGCATAAACACCAGGGGGTTCCGCGACCAGTCATCGGGGAAGAGCAGCTCCTCCAGCTCCTCCTCGGTGTACCGTTCGTTCCCTTCGATCGTCACTGACCGGATCCGCAGGCTCGCCGCGAGAGCAGCCAGAAGAATCACCAGCACCGCCGCGACCTGCAGGGTACGGATCATCCGCCGCCTTCTTATCTGTCTGAGTTCCTCCATCTGGCTTCCTCCTGCCTTCTCTTTCCTCCGCCCGGCTCATCCGATGAGCCGGATCGCTGCGCCCAGCGCAGTCAGGTTTCTCTCAGGTTCCTCATATCCGCGTTCGATATATCTTCTCCCGGTGATGCGGCTGACTCCGCGGGCCGCCAGAGCCGCCACCAGCAGCCCCGCGCCGCCGCGCAGATCGGACGCCGCCACGGAACTCCCCGTGAAAGACCTGACGCCATGAATCACAGCCAGGCGGTCACAGACCCTGATGTCCGCTCCCAGCCGGTTCAGCTCCCCGGCCAGTCCCAGCCGGTTCTCAAAAAGATTCTCCCGCAGACGGCTCTCCCCCGAAGCCAGCGCCAGCAGCGGCAGAATCAGCGGCTGCATATCCGTCGGAAAACCCGGATAAGGCCCTGTCTCCAGCCTGGGAACCGGCCGAAGCATCCCCTCTCTGACCAGACGCACCCAGTCCTCCCCCTCGTCCACCCGGCAGCCCAGAAGGCGGAACACCGCAAGACTGCTTTTCAGATGCTCCGGGGGGATTCCCCGCACCGTGACATCTCCGGCCGTGGCCGCAGCCGCCGCCAGATAGGTTCCCGCCGCGATCCGGTCTCCCGGAATTTCAAAATGGCAGCCGTGCAGCGGCGCCGGCATCACCCGGATCTCCGCTGTTCCCTGCCCCCGGATCTTCGCACCGCAGGCGCCTAAGAAGTCACAGAGGATCTGCACCTCCGGCTCCCGGGCAGCCCCCCGGATGACGGTATCACCTGCTGCAGAGGCGGCTGCCAGCAGAGCCTGTTCCGTGGCTCCCACACTGGGAAAAGGAAGTGCGACAACGCCCCCTGTGAACCGTCCCACTCTGCCGCAGAGACCATTTCCCCCGGAAGAGATCTCCGCTCCCAGCTGCCGTAGCACAGACAGATGAAGCCCCACCGGGCGGCTTCCGATGGCGCAGCCACCGGGAAAGGCGGCCCGTACCTTCTGCCGCCGTCCCAGCAGACTGCCCAGAAACAAAACCGAGGAGCGCATCCGCGCTCCCAGTTCCCGCGGCACCTCATCGCCGCACAGGGAATCCGCGCACAGAGTCAGGCGTCCGTCCGCCAGGGAGACAGAAACACCCAGGGCCGACAGGATCTCCAGACTCACCGCCACATCGCCGATGACCGGCACATGGGTCAGGACTGTCTCCCCCTCCGGCAGCACCGAGGCCGCCAGAATCGGCAGGACGGCATTCTTAGAGCCCTGGATGTGCAGTTCCCCCCGCAGGCGGTGTCCGCCCTCCACAATAATTTCCGGCATGCACTGACTCCCCGCCCACATATATACTATTGTATGTAACTGCAGCCCGTTTTGTGTCTGCACTTTCCGGTTTTACTCAAAACGAATCCGCCGGGATACCCCCAGGACCATTCCCATCTCCACCATGAGGAACAGCAGCGAGGTGCCGCCATAACTGATAAAGGGAAGAGAAACGCCCGTGTTGGGCATAAAGTTGGTGACCACGGCGATGTTCATGAACACCTGCAGGGCAATCTGCGCCATGACGCCCACCACCAGCATGGAGCCCAGCAGATCCGGGGCATTGTTGGCAATGACCATAAAACGATAAAGTATGAAAAGGAAGAGCAGGATGACGCAGATGGCACCGAAGAGTCCAAGTTCCTCGCAGATGATCGAAAAGATCATGTCGTTCTGCGCCTCAGGGACAAACCCCAGCTTCTGTATACTGTTCCCCAGCCCCTTGCCGAAGAACCCGCCGGAGCCGATCGCGTACAGCCCCTGCAGCACCTGATAACCGCCGCTCGTGGGATAATCCTCCGGATTCAGCCACACCAGAATCCGGCTGACCTGATACTCTTCAAGAATATTCCATTCAACCAGCTTATCAGCCAGGAGGACCGCCGCCACCCCCAGGGCGATCACCGCGATCGCCGCGATCAGAAAACGTTTCTTCTCCTTGCTGGCCACAAAATACATCGCCACCACGATACCGCAGACGATGATACCAGAGCTCAGGTTGTTCATGAGGACCAGGCCGCCCAGCGGAAGCGTCACCGCACAGAAAATAACGATCGACTGCCAGCGGTCCAGATAGCGCACCAGCCGGACGATCAGCACCGCCGTCACCACGATCAGCGCGATTTTCACGAACTCGGTCGGCTGAAACAGCGTCGTGCTGCCGTATCCCAGCCAGCGTTTTTTTCCGTTCCGCTCGATACCGAAGGGCGTAAAGTTGACCAGAACCACCAGAATCAGAGCCACGCCCCAGGCCAGAGGAGCCAGCTTCACATACCAGTGATAATCCAGCCGGGAGACGACATACATGGCAGCAAAGCCAATCAGCAGAATCAGTGCCTGTTTCTTCACATAATATGCGCCGTCCCCCAGATTCAGCTGCGCCGTATAATAACTGGAGCTGTAGATCATCACCAGCCCGAAGCAGGACAGGAAAATGATGAGAAAAAGCAGCGTATAATCAAAGAAATACGTGCCTCTCTTCTTTCGGATTCTTGTTCTCGCCATCCTGTTACTCCCCTCCCGCCGGTACACCGTCGGCGTAGCCGTCACCCCGCAGACGGCTGCCTGCGGGCCGACAGACTGTTCTCTTACAGTTCATGAACCAGTTCCTTGAAGATTCGTCCCCGCACCTCATAGTTGGGGAACATGCCCCAGCTGGCGCAGGCCGGGGAAAGAAGCACCGCATCGCCGGGCTGCGCCGTCCGGGCCGCCAGCGTCACTGCTTCCTCCAGGGAATCGACGCAGACGACCTGCTCCACACCCAGCCATTTCGCCGTCTCAGCAATGCGTTCCGCGGTCGCGCCCATGAGAATCAGAAGCTTTACCTTTCCGTCGAAAGCCTGAATCCACTCGTCGAACTCACCGCCTTTGTCATAGCCGCCGCCGAGCAGCACCGTCGGACGCTCCATCGCGCGGATTGCCTGAATCGCCGCATCCGGATTGGTTCCCTTAGAATCATTGTAATAGGCGACGCCGTTCTTCTCCTCCACGAACTCGATCCGGTGTTCCACCGCCTGAAAGCGCCGCAGCGTACCCCGGACAGAGTCCAGAGGGACCCCCAGGCTCACAGCCATGAGGACCGCCGCCATAACATTTTCATAATTGTGACGACCCAGCAGGTTCAGTTCGTGCACGCCGCAGATTTTCTCCCTCTTCCCGTTCAGGCACAGCCAGAGCTCCTCCCCGGCGAGCCAGGCCCCCTCCGGCAGCTCACGGGCACTGCTGAAGAACAGCACCCGGGCCGGGCAGTCAGGAGCAAAATCCCGCAGACGAGCGTCCTCGTAATTCAGGACGCAGACATCCTCCTGCGTCTGATTTTTCGTCACACTCTCCTTTACCTGTGCATAGATCTCCATGGTCTTGTGCCGGTTCAGGTGATCCGGAGTGATATTCAGCACCGCGCTGACCTGAGGATGAAAGGAAACAATGGTCTCCAGCTGGAAGCTGCTGACCTCCGCGACCGTCACCGAATCCTCCCGGGTCTTCGCCGTCTCCCGGGTATAGGCATTGCCGATATTTCCCACGACAAACACGGACTCATAATAGTCGCGGCAGATTTCCCCCAGGAGTGCCGTCGTAGTCGTCTTGCCGTTCGTACCGGTAATCGCCGCCAGACGTCCCCGTGCTGCCGAATAAGCCAGTTCAATCTCACTCCAGACAGGAAGTCCGGCTGCCCGCACCTCTTCCATCAGCGGAGTATCCTGCGGAATCCCCGGGCTGACGACGCAGAGCTCTGCCTCCGCCAGCACCTCTCCGGTCAGTTCTCCCAAAACCACCTGCAGATCCGCGTCCGGGGGAAATTCCTTCCTCAGCGCCTCCGCGTCCTTCCCGCTGTCTCCATCATACAGGATTACCGGACGGCCCTGGGCCAGCAGCAGCCCGCAGGCATTTTTCCCGCTGATCCCGGCGCCCGCCACCAGTATCTTCTTCATTTGCTCCTCCTTACTCTCAGGCACACAGTCCCTGCATATTCCCGCAGGGATTTCTCTTCGCACTTATTTGATCGTTCACTCCAGACCGTCAGACTCCCAGATAGGCGACGAGGCAGAGCAGTGCCGTCACGATGGAAAAGATTGCCACGATCCGGGTCTCCGACCAGCCCCCCAGTTCAAAATGATGATGAATGGGCGCCATACGGAACAGGCGTTTCCCGCCGGTCTTCTTAAAATACGCCACCTGCAGGATCACCGAGATCACCTCCACCAGGTAGATGAAACCCACCAGGAGGATGATCAGCGGATTCTGCAGCATCAGCGCCGAGGAAGCGACAAAACCACCCAGCGCCAGCGAACCGGTATCGCCCATGAACACCTGCGCCGGATAAACATTAAACAGCAGGAATCCCGCCAGAGCACCGGCCACGGCACCGGTCACTGTCTCGATGCCGCCACCCTCTGTCAGCGACAGGAAAGTGAAAAAGATCGCCACCATCACCGTCACACTGGAGCACAGACCGTCAAGGCCATCCGTAAAATTCACACCGTTATCTGTCCCCAGCACGACCAGGAAGACCATGGGAACATAGAGCCAGCCCATCTCCCAGTCGATGCCCAGGAACGGGATATGAATCACCGTTCCCATCCCCGAGAATTTCATCAGATAGACGCAGAAGACCGCCGTCAGCACGATCTGCAGCGCCATCTTCTGCTTCGGATTCAGTCCCTCTGAGCGCTTCATGACAATCTTCAGATAATCGTCCAGAAAACCGATGACACCGAATCCCACAGTCATAAACAGCACCGGAACGATGCGCGGATGACCGGGAATGAAAAACAGGCTGGTGACCACCACACTGATCAGGAAGGCCAGTCCGCCCATCGTAGGCGTCCCCTGCTTTTTCAGATGCGCCTGCGGGCCGTCGTCCCGCACCTGCTGTCCGAACTTGAGTTTCTTTAAAAACGGGATCAGCACCGGACAGACGGCGGCACTGATCGCGAAAGCGAGCAATACTGACAGTATCACCTGTGTAGTCATAACTTCCTCCCTGCTGGTATCTTCTTTTGTACCTCAATTTCTATTCTTCCGTATCCTGCGTCTCCTCCGCTGCCTCAGCTTCAATGCCCAGGTACGGGAGAATATTTTCAAAAATCTCCGCGATCACCGGAGCCGCAATGGTTCCGCCATAGTAAGTCCCCTCCGGCTCATCAATAGTGATGAGAGCAATGACCTGCGGATCATCCGCCGGTGCGAACCCCAGAAAGGATGCGATGTAGAGGTTCGAACTCCGGGGCAGCTTCTCGGAGGTGGCCGTCTTGCCGCCGATCGAGTAGCCCTCCAGATACGCATTTCTCCCGGTTCCCTCCGAGACGACCTGCTCCAGGATATAGCGAAGAGTCGCACTGGTTTCCTCCGAAATTATAGTCTCTCCGGCGTCATATGTAAAGGTTTCTGTGACATCTCCTTCAGAATTCTGTATGGCAAGCCCCAAATGAGGGGTCACACGGGTTCCGCCATTGATCAGAGACGCCGCCGTCGTGATCAGTTGAATCGGCGTGATCTGAAACGACTGGCCAAAGGATACCGTAGCCAGCTCCACCTCTCCCATATCCTCTTTGTCGTGCATGATGGTCGCGGCCTCACCGGGCAGATCAATTCCGGTCTTCTCCAGAAGTCCCAGGGTCTCGAAGTACGAATAAAATAGGTCCACACCCAGCCGCAGTCCGAGATCAATGAAGACCGGATTGCAGGAGTTCATGGCTGCCTCCAGAAATGTCTCCGTGCCATGTCCCTGCGTCTTATGGCAATGAATCGTGCGCCCGCCCACGGTTCGGTACCCCGGGCAGTAGAAGCTTTCATCCAGCGTCACCAGATCCTCCTCCAGAGCCGCCGCCATGGTAATGATCTTAAAGGTTGAACCCGGCTCGTAGGTATCGTTGATGCCGGCATTGCGCCACATCCGGTTCAGATTGTCTTCCTCACTGCTCTCCTCGTCCACATAGGCCGCGAGCAGCGTATAGGGGTCGTTCAGATCGTACTCCGGGGCTCCCACCATCGCGTAAATCTCTCCGTTCTTCGGATTCATGATGATGATCGAGACCTGCTTCGCGTTCTTCTCCTCCAGCACCTTCTCTGCCGCCTGTTCCGCGTACTCCTGAATCGTCCAATCCAGGCTGATCACCAGATCGCTGCCGGCGACCGGTTCAACACGCTCCTCCGCCGCTCCGTCCAGCTCGATGCCCCGGGCATCCGTCTGTGTAAGGATCTGTCCGTCTGTCCCGGTCAGATATTCGTCATACATGACCTCCAGACCGACGATTCCCTGATTATCGCTGCCCGTAAAACCGAGCACATGAGAAGCCAGCGTCGAATAGGGATAATATCTGCGATAGTCCTCATCCACCTTCACACCGGCCAGACCGCAGGAACGAATCTCGTCGCCGATTTCCTTCTCTACATTGGTCTCGATCACCTCACGGGAGGAGACCTTTTCCACGGCAGCCCGCACCTCCTCCTCGGAAAGCTCCAGCTTCTCGCAGAGAACCCGGATCACTTCCTCCGCATCCTCAATCTGGCTGTGAATGACAGAAATGGTACACACAGTCAGATTGTCCGCCAGCACGACCCCGTTCCGGTCCAGAATCCGGCCACGGGCCGCCTTGATATCCCGTTCCCTCTCGTGAAGTTCATCCGCCTTTTCGCTGTAGTAATCTGAGCGAAACAGCATCAGGTACACCAGCCGGCCTGTCAGGCACACCATCATCAGAATCAGCAGGCCGAAAGCGAACGCCAGCCGAACCTTCTGCCATACACGCACCTTATTCATACAAAAACTCCCCGCCCCATCGTTTATAGGTATGAGAGAGTTTTTTCCGTTATGACAGGGGGCCAAAATCCTTTGACCCCCTCTGCCTCCTTATAATACCGGCTGATACAGGGATTGTTCCGTACTGACGCACTCTATTCTCCTGCATCTTCCTCGTCGATGCTCTCCGTCTCTGATTCAGATTCCCCGGATTCAGACTCCTCGGATTCCGCGCCGGGCGGACCCGGATCGCCGTCCTCCATATAGCCGCCCTCGGGAACCTCATCCTCATAGGGACCCTCGTCCGCGTCCCCGTTGTCCTCCGACTCACCGGACTCCACGGATTCCCCGTTCTCGTCCGTCTCAGCCACAGTGGTCTCTGTCGTACTGCTCCCGCCGCTCTCCGTCACGGTCGTCTCGTCCTCCGTCGTCTCCGTCTCGTCCTTCACATCCGGCGTGATATTCATATAATCCAGGATCGCAGACATGATCTTCTGTTCCAGCCGTACGGCTTCCTTCACCGAAACCGAGTAATCTTCATCCTCACTCTGCGGATTGTCAATGACCACATAGACCAAAACCTGCGGATCCTCCACTGTGGTAAAACCAATGAAAGACATCACATATTCATCGTTGCCCCGGGGATATTTCTCCGCAGTCCCGGTCTTTCCGCCGACCGTATACCCGTCGATCTGTGCCAGCGTAGCGGTTCCGTTCGCATCTTCTACAGCCAGCTGCAGCCCTGCTTTCAGGATCTCTACGGTGGATGTGCTGACCGTCTGGCGAACGGCCGTGCTTCCGATCTCCTCCACCACTTCGCCGTCGGCACTGAGGATTTCCTTGACGATATGAGGCTGATAGTAGGTGCCGCCATTTAAGATCGAACAATAGGCCGCCGCCATCTGTACCATGGTGGCCGTGAAATTCTGGCCAAATGCATTGGTGGCCAGATCGACGGAGCCCATGTCATCCTCCGAATAGAGAAGTCCTGTCGCCTCGCCGGGCAGATCGATGCCGGTCGTGCTCCCCAGGCCGAACAGGGTCTGGTAGGCACTGAAGATATGCTTGCCCATCTTGCTGGCCAGCTGCATCATCGCGTCATTGCAGGAATATCCCAGCGCCTGCTCCAGTGTGATCGTGCCGTGCGTGTGAGAACATTCAATATAATAATCCGCAACCTGCTGTCCGCCGTCGCACACAAAGGTGTCTCCGGAGTCCACCAGTCCCTCCTCCAGGGCCGCCGCAATCGTAAATGTCTTGGCCGCGGAACCGGGCTCATAGGTATCCGAAATCGTAAAATTCCGCCACATCTGGTTCAGCGCATCCGATGTCTCTTCTTCCGTCATCTCCTCAATCTCTTCTTCGGTATAACACCAGGAAAGATCGGTGGGATTGTTGAGATCATACACAGAATCTGTTGCCATCGCCAGGATCTCCGCCGTATCCGGATCCATGACCAGAACCCCGATATTCTCCGCACTCATGTCCTCCAGATACTCAGCGATCGCTTCCTCGACCACGGACTGGATCGTATAATCCAGCGTCGAGACGACCGTATTCCCGTCCTCTGCCTCCTGTGTCGTGCGCTCCACGATCCCGTCGCTGTTCATATAGCCGTACTCCCGGCCGTCCGTCCCGGTCAGATAGTCATTGTAATACTGTTCAATCCCCCAGTTGCCCTGGCTGCTGTCGGAGCTGGAGAAGCCCAGCGCCGTGCAGGCCAGCGTACTGTACGGATAAACCCGCTGATACTCAGACTCAAACCAGACTCCCAGGATACTGGCCGTATTCTCCTTGTTGCTCTCGTATTCCTCTTCATAGGTCTCGAAGGCTTCCTTCTCCTCCTCGGACAGATACCGTTCATAGCGGACATAGGAGCTCTCCGACTTCTCCTCCAGAATCGTCTCCAGATCCGAGCGGTCATAGCCGAAGACGTCCACCAGCGCAGTCAGCGTGGCCTCGATGTCATCGTCCGAACCGGTAAGAATAACCGCCGGATCAAGGATCACATTGTATACCTGCTCACTGGCCGCCAGGATAGTCCCGTTTCGGTCCGTGATCGACCCCCGCTGAAAGGGAATCACCGTACTGCTGTAGTTCTGCTGCGTCAGCACGGTCTTGCTGTAATCCTCGCCCTTCACCTGAATGATACGGAAAATCACAATCACAAGAACAAACAAAGCTGCCGCCACCAGTACAAATGAGAACGCCAGCTTTTGTTTCATGTATTTCTTAAATTTTTTCGGGGGTCTCTTCGACCCCGATTCAGTCGTCGGTTGGGATGTCTTCATACTGACGCACGTACTCGCTTTCTTCCTTGTCATAGAGGATAATCTGATTGTCGGAGGGATACACCATGCCAAGCTCGCTGGTCGTGACCTCATAGATATACTCCAGATCCGTATAGATCTCAATGGAATCCTCCGTGGCATCATTCTGTGTCTTCAGCTCCTCGATGGACGATGTCAGAGACGTGACCGTATGCTTGCCATACACGATATCGGACTGAAGCTGCAGGTACTGACAGCAGACAACCAGCATCACAACAACAGCCGCTGCCAGCATCAGCACATACGGTGCTGTCATGTGAAGCGCCCTCTCCCGGTTCTTCCGAACCTGACGGCTGACCTCTTCCCGGCCCTGTTCCGACTCTTTCCGGGGAAGTTCCTCCCGCCGAACCGTCGTCCCGTCCACATACAGGCGCGTCCGCCGCTCGGCGCCCGTCCGATACTCCTCTCTTCTTCTCATTCCCGCCATACTATGCCTCACTTTCTCAGGCCCGCTCAAAAACACGCAGCTTGGCGCTCTTCGCCCGGCTGTTGGACGCCGTCTCTTCCTCTGTGGGAAGAATCGGTTTCCTGGTTACCACACGCCCCCTGCTCTTCCTCCCGCAGATACAGACGGGGAAATTCTTCGGACAGACGCAGGGGTTCTCCGCCGTCCGGAATCTATTCTTAATGATCCGGTCCTCCAGGCTGTGAAAGGTAATGACACAGAGCCGTCCTCCCGGATTCAGGCAATCAATCATGGTATCTGTCACATCCTCCAGAACCGTCAGTTCCTGATTGAGCTCAATGCGCAGAGCCTGAAAAGTTCTCTTGGCCGGGTGTCCCCCGGTTCGCTGCATCTTCATGGGGATGGAAGCCTGCACGATCCGCACCAGCTCTCCGGTCGTCTCCACGGGCTTCTCAGCCCGTGCCGCCACGATATGCCGCGCGATATTCCGCGCATACCGCTCTTCCCCATAGTCGCGCAGAATGCGCGTCAGCTCGTCCTCGCTGCAGCCGTTCACAAGATCCGCTGCGGTCCGTGACTCCTCCTGATCCATCCGCATGTCCAGAGGCGCATCCGCCATATAGGAAAAGCCACGATCTGCCGTGTCCAGCTGATAGGAGGACACCCCCAGATCCAGCAGAATCCCATCGACCCGGTCAATGCACAGGTCGTCCAGCACCCGGCGTATCTCGCCGTAATTGGCCCGGACGACGGTGATCCTGTCCCCGGAGGGAGCCAGCCTGGCTCCCGCTGCCTCAATGGCTGCCTCATCCCGGTCGATCCCGATGAGCCGCCCTCCCTCTGTCAGGCGCTTCACGATCTCCGCCGAGTGACCACCGCCGCCCAGTGTTCCATCCACATAAATGCCGTCAGGCCGGATACGCAGCTGCTCCAGCACCGGCTCCAGAAGCACCGGCACATGTCTGAACTCTGCCATCAGATTCCCAGTCCTTCCATATTCTCCGCGATGACGTCCATATCGTCGTAGGTGGAATTCTCCTCCCAGCGCTGCTTGTCCCAGATCTCGATCCTCTCACCGACTCCGGCCAGAACAACATCCTTCTCCAGCCCGGCCGCAGTCCGCAGCTTGGTGGGAAGCAGAATCCTCCCCTGCTTGTCCACCTCACACTGAATCGCTCCGGCCAGAAAATAACGGCTGAACTTCCGGGCAGAAGCATTCGTCAGGGGAAGCTGCTTGAGCTTCTCCTCGAAGAGTTTCCATTCTTCATTGGCATAGACAAACAGGCATCCGTCCAGGCCCTGGGTCACCACGAAGGACTCGCCCAGCTGCTCCCGAAAACGGGCCGGCATGATCAGACGCCCCTTGGCATCGATGCTGTGATTGTACTCGCCCATGAACATGAAAACTCACCTCCCGTCCCGCATTCTGTCACGGCAATCTGTCCGGGAGGTCTGAAATCCTCCACTTCGTGGCACTTTCCCCCACAAATCACCTTACGAGACTATTCTAAGGCATGTTTTCCCAAATATCAACCCCCTTTTTGAGCAATTCCATGATTTTCCCGTGAAAGTCCCGGACGGCGGCTGAGCAGATGAGCAAGCTTGCTTGCGCAGCTGCTCAGACATTGGACGGGCAAGCGCAGAGCAGCTGACTTTCACGTATTGTGGAGGGAAGTGGGGGAAACGGGCCGCACTCTTGACGTTTCCGCCGCGTTTTTTATATAATGACACAAGGGACAAAAGCATTGGCTCCCGGTTTAAGTTGGGGGAAGGAAAGAATAATTATGAACAAAGAAATGAGAATAGATGCGGATGATATCATATCATCGAGCATTCAGGCGGTTCTGCCCGATGCGGCGGTTGCCCGGGCGCTGAAAAACTTCCGGCCCGGCGGCCGCGTATTTCTTGTATCTGTGGGAAAAGCCGGATGGCAGATGGCCGCGGCAGCACAGCATGTGCTGAAGAAGATCGATGGAGGAATTGTCATCACAAAATACGGACATATCAGAGGACAGCTGCCGGACGTTTCCTGCTTTGAAGCCGGTCATCCGGTCCCCGATAAGAACAGCTTCACCGCAACAGCCCGCGCCCTGAATCTCGTCTCGGATCTGACAGAAGAAGATACGGTCCTCTTCCTGTTCTCCGGCGGCGGCAGCGCCCTCTTCGAGAATCCCCTGATTTCCGGCGAAGAACTGCAGTCCGTCACAAAGCAGCTGCTGGCCTGCGGTGCAGACATTGTCGAAATCAACACCATCCGTAAGCGCCTCTCCGGCGTCAAGGGAGGCCGCTTCGCTCAGGCCTGCACTCCGGCGAAGGTCTTCTCCATCGTACTCAGCGGCATCCTCGGCGACCCGCTCGACATGATCGCCAGCGGCCCGGCCTGTCCCGATACTTCCACCTGTGAACAGGCGCTGGCCATCGCAGAGAAATATCAGCTAACGCTCTCCGAACCGGCACGGCGTCTGCTGGCGCAGGAAACACCCAAAACACTGGATAACGTGACGACCCGGATCACCGGCAGCGTGCGCGAGCTCTGTCACGCCGTAGCCGCCCGGTGCCGGGAACTGGGCTATGAACCCGTTTTGCTGACCGATCAGCTCTGCTGCGAGGCCCGCGAGGCCGGAAGCCTGCTCGCCAGCATTCTCCGCACCCATGCCGGGGACGAACGCTCCCTGGCCTTCATCGCCGGCGGGGAGACCGTCGTACATCTCACGGGGCACGGACTCGGCGGGAGGAATCAGGAGCTGGCGCTGGCCGCCGCGCCAGGCCTCGCCGGGCTGCGAAACGCCGCCGTCTTCAGCATCGGTTCCGACGGAACCGACGGCCCCACTGATGCGGCCGGAGGATATGTCGATGAGACTACAATGGCAGAGCTCGCTGCCCGGAGCATCCGGGTTCATGAGGTTCTGACGGATAACGACGCCTACCATGCACTGAAGGCTGTCGGCGGCCTGATTGTCACCGGCCCGACCGGGACGAATGTCAATGATGTAGCAGTCGGGTTACTGCGGAGATAGAGAGAGGGGCCGGGCAGCAATACATGCCGTCCGGCCCCTCTCTATACCTTCTATTCCCGTTTTTAATCAAACAATTCGGCGATCTCGCATTTTAATGCTTTTGCCAGCCGCACGATCGTATCGAATTGTGCTTTGTTCAGGTCCTTACTCTTTCGCTCATAGGCCCGGATTGTATTCAGGGGCACACCGGATTCATTTGCCAGCGCTTCCTGCGTCAGCCCGCAATGCTTCCGGATTGTTTTCAGTCTGCTCTCATAAGCAGTAAAATGAGCGTCCATCACTTCATAGCTTTTCTGAATATCCGCTTCATGTAATGTCCCGTAAAGACCGAGAAGTTCCTCATAGGGTACTGTATCAAGAATTTTTTTAAAAGTTCTCCCGGAATACCACTGATAATGCGTCAGCATCCAGCCGACCCAGTATTCAGGGCTTCGGTCATAGCTTTCCACGAGATCTGCGTTGCAGCTTTCCCCCGTTGTTTTTTCCATGACCTCCAGGAAAAGCTCCAATCCGCTCTTCCCTGACAGGTATTTGGGATTGCCGTTTTCAATCTGTCCGGCAATGCCCGACTGGACAAATCGTTCTAAAAATTCTGTGCCGTTTATGCCAAACTCCAGAACGGCGTCATGAAGCATCTGACCAACAGCGCGGGAAACCTTACTCAGATATAACGGACTGTAAGCGTGGGTCGTCATCCTTCATATCCTCCCTCATGATGTCGAGCACAAAGATATCATTCATAAGCTGCTGCAGATTCTTCTTTCGACTGGCATAAGAAGCTCTTGCCATCTGATCCCATCTGGCTCTTTTGTAATAGTATTCACGGTAATCAGCCACCTCATATCCGATAAATTCGATCTGCCCGAAAGATCTTTCTGAAAGAAGCACAACCTGCTCACCAAGTGTTCCCAGCTTCATGGCAAGGTTCAAATCTCTCAGTGAGATCGTGTTATTCACAAAATCTTCCGCGAAAGAAAAATAAGAATCATCCGCGCGATAACCGACCATCACGTCCACGTTCGCCGTATCCGGCATGAAGCGCGAGAGGATAAAATCTCTTGCATTTTTACCGACCGGAGAGGAGATGTCAAACCTTCTGTTTTCAAGCAAAATGGCCAGCCAGTTTAGAATATTGAATTCCCCTCGTGTCAGATGCATCACATTCATTCCGTCCAGATGCAGCCGATACTGATTTGCATAGCCGTCGTTTCTGACAGGGCACGCCCATTCTCTGGCCAGTTCACTGTTCTCAGTGCAATAGAAACCCGGCCCGTAGTCATTGTATTTCTTCCCCACACCAAACTCCGGCACTTCAACGATCTGTTGTGAACCGTGATAAATGATCAGATTCTTCTCCATAGGCGCCTCCAAAGTGATACTGTGGTATTAGTTTCGTTTCATTGTAACACTATAGTATTACTTTGTCAACGGGTGCGCAGTCCATACATTCATTTTTTACTCGTTTGCAGCCAGAATTTCCTGCGCGATCTCAGAATCAATGTCCATGATGACGACACGGCGGTTTTTCTTCGCCTCTGACTCGATGAATTTACTGGTGATATCGCCTTCAACCTCCCGGTCCTGTCCGCGCTCAAAGGGATCCGCTTCATAGCCCAGTCCGATGGTCTCGATCTGTGATTCCGGCACGCCGAATTCTTCAACCAGCAGATTCTTCACGGCTGCGGCCCGGCGCTCTGAAAGCTTCACACAGGATTCCTGTGTCCCGTCCGTCGCCGTGGTCCCGGCGATCAGGATGGAATGATCCGGATAGGCAAGAAGTGCCTCCGCGACAGGCTCCACAGCTTCCTTCGCCGCCTCCTCGTCAATGAATTCATCGGAATTGATGACAAACTGCACGGTCGTGGAGTTAATCTCAAACGGCGTGGAGAAAATGAGGTCTTCCTCCTCTTCCTCAATCGTGGCCGTCTGCACTTCCGCATCCTCCGGCTCGCGGATGGTGAAGGTGTAGTCCGCTTCCTGATCCCACCTCGAATTGAGACAAATATAATACGTTGTATCCGCTGCCAGTTCACCTGCCGAGAACGATGAAGCTGTCCCACTGGAATCCGCCGTTCCTCCGGAGGAGACTTCGCTGCCATATTCATCATACACGACCGCTTTTACGTACGTCGACGATGTTGTCTCGTCTACCAGTGTTATGGTGTATTCACCGGATACAGCAGTCGTAAATGCATAATAATGATACCCGCTCTCTATGGAAGCAGCGATCTTCGCGCCAACAGGAGCAAAGCCGGCGTCATCCATATTTGTGGCGATCACGATCTTATTACTGGCCACTTCAACCGTGTCTGAGGTTTTAATGCCGGATGAGATCTGGTTAAAATCGCGGATGATCAGCATAAAATTAGCTTCCTGAGACCACCTCGATGTTATGCGGATATAATACGTTGTGTTTTCTGACAGCTCGCCCGCCTCAAAAGTCGTAACGAGACCCAAAGAATCCGCCTGACCAGAAGAAAGCTCCGTCCCATAATCGTCATAAACTTTTGCTTCAACATACGTGGACTCAGCCGTTTTATCGAGCAGTGAGATTCGATAATCCGCCTCCGTATTGCTTCCCGTGGTAAAAGAGCACCAATAATAGCCGGAAGACATGGTGCCGTAGATCTTCGTATTCAAAGGCACCAGCACCGCATCATTCTGATTTGTCCCGAACTGGACTTCCGTGGAGGCATCCGCCGCTTCCGCTTCCAGCGCGTCTTCCGTCTCCTGCAATGCTTCAGTGCTCTCTGTTTCCTCCACCGTTGTCTCCACTTCGGTAGTTTCCGTCTCTGCCACCGTCGTTTCCGCTTCCGTGGTTTCCGCTTCCGTGGTTTCCGCTTCCGTGCTCTCTGTCTCTTCCGCCGTCGTAACCGCCTGCGTTGTCTCTATTTCCGCCGACGAGTCCTTCGCACTGCATCCGCTCACGCAAAGTATGGCAGCCAGCAATGCCGCCAGGCAGAGCATTCTGATCATTCTTTTCCGCATGTTTTCATTCCTCTCCCGCATCTGTGATCTCTCTTTATATATTCGGAATCAACAGCTATTCTTCAATGATGGCCGCCGTTTCCACATCTTCCACGATACCAGCTGTTTCTTCCTCAATGATGGCCGCCGTCGCCCCCTCATTCACGACCTCTGCGGTCTCCTCGATCGGAACCTCCGGTTCACGAATCGTAAAGGTATAGTCTGCTTCATTATCATATTGTGTGGAAATCCGAATATAATAGACGCAGCCCGTCGTCAACTCTCCCATAGAAAATGTCGATGCCGTTCCGCTATCATTGGCGTCACCGGAAGCAAGTTCTGTACCGTATTCGTCATATACATTTGCATAAACATGTCCTGTCGTTGACGTTTCATTCACAAGTGTCAGCATATATTCTCCAGATACTTCCGGGACAAAGGCAAAGTACTGGTATCCCCCTGTTGCGGTTGCTGCAATTTTCGACTCGACAGGAACGATACCGGCATCATCCTGATTGGATGCCAAAGTCACAGTATTAGAAACCGCTGTACCCTCTGTCTCCATAATACTGGATATTTCGCTGTTAAAATTGCGGATCATCACCATGACAACGGCCGGATTTCCATATTGTGTTGACAGGCGGACATAATAGGTTGTATTCGCCGACATTCCTTCCACGGAAAAGGTAGATGCCAGCCCGTTTCCTCCGGCATCACCAGAAGCAAGCTCCGTACCGTATTCGTCATATATATTTGCATAAACATGTCCTGTCGTTGACGTTTTATTGATCAGCGTGACCCGGTTATCCGCATTCGCGTCACTGTCTGTCGTAAACGAAAACCAGTAATACCCGTCGCCCAGGCTCCCGTACAGCTTCGTGTTCATGGGCATCTCGGCCGCCGAGTTCTGATTATCCCCAAAGTTGATCACTGTGCCGTCCCCGTCCACGTCCAGCACTACGGTGGATTCTTCCGTTTCCGTCGCAGCCTCCGTCGTCGCTGCTTCCGTCACAGCTCCGGTTTCCTCAAGAGCTTCTGTCACTTCAGCCGTGGTCTCCGCCGTCGTCTCCGCAGCCTCTGTCGATTCCCCGGAATCCGACGCGCCGCAGCCGCTCAGCGCAAGCGCCGCCATCATCAGTACCGCCAGAAATGTCCCCAGCATTCTCTTTTTCATCTTCGTTACTCCTTTGAAATTTAATTTATCTGATCCAGGCCCGAAAGGTCTGAAATATCCGTCCATGTAATTGCCTGATTCTCATCGGCAAATGAATCCAACGTATCAAATGTATATGAAATCGTATCTCCGTTGGCAAGCTCGCCGGACCGGATGGTCACCCGGCAGAAATCTATCTCTCCCGTTGCGGGGTAATAATACGTCTGTCCGTAAAATCCATCCCCGTCTGCAGCCAGGTATGCGGTCATCACCGACACATTCCCATTGACCTGCTGCAGAACGCCGGATTCCACATCGAAGACCAGGCAGTCATAATAATAAAGAAGCCTTGCTCCGTATGGCTCATACGTATATAGAGCCCCTACAACCAGTTCCGGAATCCCGTCGGCATCCAGATCTGCTGTGAAATAATAACGTTCATCGCCCTCCAGATCCGTCTCGAAGGTTCCGGATTCCGTACTTGCTTCTGCGTCCGGGAAGGTATATTTCCCGTCAGCAGCATCCTGCAGCACACTCTCATAGAGTGCCCGCAGGGAATCCGAGTCAGAGGAAGTGTCGGCAGCCTGTTCCGCCTCGCTCTCCGCAGCCGACGAGCTTCCCGCTGCGTCAGCCTCCGTAATACTTACGATCCGGAAGTTCCCGTCGGCATTCCTGTTCAGGCAGGCGGTTTTATCAACATCCGTCGTACTGGAGAACTCATAATCATCCACTTCTTTATGGAAGTGAAAGTGTACGGTCATTTCCTCTTCCGTATAATATGCGTCCGTAATCTCCGCCGTCGCAGTGAAGTTTAATTCCGCCGCAGACGCCCAGATCGTCTCTCCGTCTACGTCCGTGCCATACTCTGTATCACTGTCGTTTTCTTCCGTAAACTGATAGTCAGTAAATACAGAAAACAGGCGATTGAGCTCACTGACACTGTAACCCCTTCGATACGATGCGTCAAGCCCGTATTCCGTCAGGATATTCAGGCCGTTCGTGGAGGACTGGCAGAACTGGTTCCGGATCATCTCATAGTCAGCATCAGATAACCCGGCTTCCGTCAGCTCCTCCGGCCCGTAGGCAAGTACGAATTCCAGTTCTTCCTGTGTAAGTTCTCCTTCCAGCAGCTCCGGATAATCCTCCTCTGCTACAGCCTGCGGCTGTGTCTCCTCTGCCAAGGTTTCATCCGGGGTACTTTCCGTCTCCGGGGCGGATTCTTCGGAGGATTCCGCATCCGTTAAAAGCACGAATTCTGTAGTATCCTCCGCAGATGTCCCCGTCTGTTCAACCGGGATTGAGTCCCCCGCGCTGTTCCGGTTCCATCGGGCAATTCCATAGGCCGAACCGCCGATCACCGCGGCGCCGAGCAGAACAAGCAAAGCTTTTCCCGCCGCCGTATGGAACAGTCCGGCGCCTGCCGCCTGCCCGGCTCCCGACGCGCCGGCGGCCTGTGCATGGAAAACCTCGCCTCTCTGTGAGTCTGCTGCACCCGCATCGGAGGGTGAAGGCCCCTTTCCCGAAGCCGAAAACTCCCGAAATACAGTGTCTTCAATCCCGCGCCCGGCTTCCTGAAAGCCAGCTTCCGAGGACATGGCATAGGCATCCTCGTGATAAAGCAGAAGAAGAAATGCCAGCGGAGCCAGGCCGTACAGCCTGTATCCCTTTTTCTGCAGATCCTCGGCCTTCTTTTTAATATTCTTCCTGCCGTAATTCAGGCGGGATTTTACGGTATTCTCCGAACAGTTCAGCGCCTCTGCGATCTCCCGGATCGAGGCATCCTCGATGTGAAACATCAGAATACAGATTCTTTGTTCTTCAGATAAGGAATCCATCAGTTCCCGTACCAGCTGGCGCGTTTCCTCTGTCGTGTACGACAGTTCCGGCTGGCGGCTGACATCCTCGTCCTCGATATGAAATTCAAAAGGCTCTTCCTCCGCGTCAGACGGAACATCGGAAAACAGGATCGGATTCTTTCTCACCAGAGCATTCTTCGCCGTATTGGCCACGATCTGGCCGAGCCAGGCCGGGAAACGCTCCGGGTCCTGCAGGGAATCCAGCTTCGTGAACGCCTTCATGTAGGCATCCTGCAGGATATCCCGGGCATCCTCTTCATTTTTCATATACTGCAGCGCCAGATACAGCTTGCTCTTATACGTATTCTGGTACAGAAAGCCAAACCCGCGTTCCTCCCCGTTTCTGGCCAGCTCCACAGCCTCTGTGTAGGTCATTTTTTCTCTCCCCTCATTTGCCGGATTATTTTTTCGTAAAGCTTCTTCTTATCACCATCTTTTTCTTTAAAGTCGCTCATGTCCTTTCTGAACAACGCCAGAAACCAGAGCCAGAAATGTCTCTTCTCATCCAGCTTTCTCACCTCCTTCTGTAACTATGACAGACGAGGAGGTGAAAAAGTTTTAGGGATTATTAAATATTTTCAAGATAGAAAATAAAATCCGCATGGTTTTCTGGTTTCACTTTCATAAAGTGAGCAGATCTTGTTGCTGTTAAGATAATACCCCATACATTCACACCTCGAATCATTCGGCCGGCTGATATTTTGGTTCCTCATAAGCCTTACTTCAATCAGTCAAATATGGTTTCAATTTTTCTATCAGTTCAAATACCTTTGTCCCTGGTGCCGCATCAGCCGGTGATTTCCCCTCATTTTCCACGTCCAGAAGCCTGGCGTTCTTAATCGCCGTATCCATATACGGACGCAATATCTCATACATATCAGCCCGCCCTTTTGCATATTCACCGACCCCCATTTTTTTCAATACGGCTGAAAGTTTCGGCCAGTATTCCCATCTATAAGTGTCAGAGTGATAGTAGCTAAAATGCAGCAAATACCACAATTCGATACACTGATTTGACCAGATCGCATGAAACTCTGTCTCACATTGTCCCTTCGGTCACTATCAGGTGATATTCCGGCTGAAGTCTTATCTTTCTGTCCTGTCTCTGTTTCATCCATGTTTTACGGACATCGCTCTTTTTGGGCGGTTTTAAACTCATCCCCAATCTCCCCCTGCCAGCATATTTGAAAGATAAGGATCAGCTCCATATCGCCCTTCCAGATATTGCTTGTCAAAAGCAGCCGTACTGTTGACGCGTTCGTTATCCTCCCTTCGAATTTCATAAAGAGAATAAATTTCGCTCTCATGACAATCATTGAGCGCCGCAAACCAAATCTCATCTCTTCGGAAAACAGTATTTCTCAGGGTACTCATATCCTGTGATGTAAACAGAAGCTGCGCGCCCTTCCGGTTTATATTCTTATTTTTAAAAAGGGAAATCACATATCTTAGCAGCTTTGGATGAAGCTTTGCATCCAGCTCGTCTACCACGACCAGACGCCCCTCCTGCAGAGCTAAAAGAATCACCGGAAGTACAGCGATCAGCTTTTTTGTTCCTTCTGATTCTTCCTCAAAACATATCTCATACGTCTCCCCGCCAATCTTTCTCTGGGTATACAGCCTCTCTTCCATCTCATCAAATCGATATCCCGAAAGATCAATTCCCATGTCATTCAACGCTGTTAAAATTGTGTTGCGTACTGCTCCGTCCTTATATACCATGATCCTTTTCTCAACAGACGCATTTCCATAGCTGCGGATAACGCAGGATTCAAACCATCTTTGCACTTCTGTGATAATTGGAATATCATAGTTAATCGCGAGAAAAGACAGATAAGGCATCTTCGGATTGACGGTACGGTTTATACCGGATTTTCGGAGGCTGGAGCCAAGCGTGATCACCGCCCGTTCCCTTTCAAATACGGTCCCGGTTCTCTTTCCGCCGATAGCCCGCCAGTAAAGCGACTCTGAAATTATTTCATCTTCCTTCAGTGCAAGATTGTAACAATATTCATTTTTTCCCTGTCGAAAATAAATAACAAACTCTGTCGGCTGTTCACGTGATTCCTGATCAAATAAAAACGGGATGCAGTTATCGCGATGCTGAATGATCACGCTTTCTCTGTTCTTTTCCAGATCTTTAATTGGTTTCACAACTGTAGAAATCAGACAAGTCAACGCGCGCAGCAAATTCGACTTGCCTCCGCCATTTGGGCCATACACCACACCAACAGGGAGCAACTTATCTCCTTTTTCACTCGAAAGAAGCGACTCTGAAAATTCCGGGATGGCAGCCGCCCGAAAATCAAATATATTTTCCGACTTATATGAGCGAAAATTTTTAAAAGAAAACTGGCAAATCATAAGAATATACCTCTCTCTGTTTTATCAACTATTCTATTCTTATTATCTCTGCAAGTCAAGTTATATATGCTTTTTCAAAAAAACTTTTTTGTATTTCCATTTTATAGTTTAAAATAGTTTCCTTCTCACTTATCTCCGCTTTGTCGCCGCATATTGATTGATCTGACGCAGGCTATTGATCCTCCTGAGAGACTTGTTTCCTCTTTCGCCGTCTCCTCTGATACACCAGCACCCCCACCATCGCCAGAACGAGCACAGCCGAGAGCAGCTGTGAGACGGCGATTCCGGTACCGAAGAGCATCAGCGAGTCGGTCCGCAATCCCTCGATCCAGAAGCGGCCCAGCCCGTAGCCCAGCAGATAGAGGCAGAAGATCTCTCCCTCGAAATGAACGCGCTTGCGCACCCAGAGGAGGAAAAGAAGTACGCAGAAGTTCCAGGCACCCTCATAGAGAAACGTAGGATGCACCTGTATATAAGTGATTCCGTTTACGACAATCTCATTTTCCAAAAGTTCCTCACTAATCATGTAGTCGTTAACCAGATCGACGTTAAGACGCATGGCGAAGAGGTTGTTCGTGTAGCCGCCGAAGGCCTCGCAGTTGAAGAAATTCCCCCAGCGCCCTACAATCTGCCCCGTGATCAGGCCGTAGCCGGCGGTATCCAGCAGACGGGGGAAAGGAACCTTCCGCCTGCGGGCGATCACGTAGACCGTAATCACCGCCGCGATGATGCCGCCGTAGATGGCCAGTCCTCCGGCCCGCAGATTGAAGATCTGCAGCAGATTATCCTTATATATGTCCCAGTTGAAGACGACATAATAGATGCGTGCTCCGAGGATGCCGAAGATCACCCCATAGAGCGCGACGTCCATGTAAATCTCCGGGTCCTGTCCGCTCTTCTTCGCAATAAAGCAGGCCAGCGCCAGCCCCAGCAGCACGCCCAGGGCAATCATCAGACCGTAATAGGCAATGGTAAAACCGCCGATTGTAATTCCCTTCTGATGGTTCGTGATCTGGATACCCAGGTTCACGAACCAGATATCTACCTGATCCATATTGATCTCTCCTGAAATTTTCTGTCAGATATACGTTTTCAGAAACATAAAGATGATACCATGGATCGCCCCGTGATACCCCGGTATCGTCATTATACTCTCCGGGCAGGTAAAATACAAACTGTTTTTCCCTGTCCGGATGAGATGATCGCATACCATTTTCTTCATTGACTGTCCGTGGCGTTTCTGCTATCATGTAACACGACAAAAAGAGGGCGTGAAAGCCCCTTACGGAGGAATAAATCATGAAGCTCGGAATCGTAGGCCTCCCCAATGTGGGGAAGAGCACCCTGTTCAACTCACTGACCCGTGCCGGTGCGGAATCGGCCAATTATCCGTTCTGCACCATTGATCCCAATGTGGGAATCGTGACTGTACCGGACTTCCGGCTGGGTCTGCTGGCAAATATGTATAACTCCCGGAAGGTGACCCCGGCAGTCATCGAGTTCGTCGATATCGCCGGTCTGGTGAAGGGCGCCAGCAAAGGGGAGGGGCTGGGGAACCAGTTTCTCTCGCACATCCGCGAGGTGGACGCCATCGTACACGTCGTTCGCTGCTTTGAAGACAGCAATGTGGTGCATGTGGACGGCAGCGTCAACCCGCTGCGGGACATCGAGACCATCCAGCTGGAGCTGATTTTCTCAGATCTGGAGATTCTGGAACGACGCATCGCCAAGACCACGAGGAGCGCCCTGAACGACAAGTCTCTGGCTGCCGAGCTGGTGGCGCTGAAGAAGCTGAAGGCCTGCCTGGAAGAGGGAAAGGCTGCGAAGAGCCTGGTTCCCGCTGACGAAGACGAGGCAGCCTTCATCGCCTCTCTGGATCTGCTGACGGCCAAGCCGGTCATTTACGCGGCCAACGTGGGCGAAGACGATCTGGCCGACGATGCCGCCGGAAATGCTTTCGTGCAGGAAGTCCGGGAGTATGCAGCTGAGGAGGGCAGCGAGGTCTTCGTGGTCTGTGCCAAGATTGAGGAGGAGATTTCCGAGCTGGATGATGAGGAAGAGAAGAAAATGTTCCTCGAAGATCTGGGACTCTCCGAGTCCGGCCTGGACAAGCTGATCACCGCCAGCTACCACCTGCTGGGTCTCATCAGCTACCTGACCGCCGGGGAACAGGAGACCCGGGCCTGGACGATCCGCAAGGGGACCAAGGCGCCCGCCGCCGCCGGCAAGATTCACTCTGACTTCGAGCGGGGCTTCATCCGCGCCGAAGTGGTCAACTATCAGGACCTGCTGGACGCCGGCAGCTACGCCGCCGCCAAAGAGAAGGGACTGGTCGGTCTGGAAGGAAAAGACTATGTGGTACAGGACGGCGACGTCATCCTGTTCCGCTTCAACGTATAAATGTGTCACCCATTGAATTTTCACAATATTTATAAGGAAGGAAATACCTATGAGCAACATCGAAGAGAGCTACACTGAGGAAGAGGATGTGATCATCAACCTGGAGCTGGAGGACGGCACGCAGATGGAGTGTGTGGTTCTGGCCCGTTTTCCCCTGGAGGACCGGCAGTATGTGGCCCTCCTGCCTACCGACCAGCTGGACGACGAGGAGGGCGAGGTCTTCCTGTACCGCTTCAGCGAAGATGAGGACGGCGAAGTAATTCTGGACAACATCCAGGACGATGAAGAATTCGAGGCCGTCGCCGACCGCTACGATGAGATCCTGGACGAGCTGGACTATGACGAACTGGTGGACGCCTCGGAGCTTGACGAAGAATAAACAGTTTTCCTCTTTATCTTTTAGCATCATCTCTACAGAAAAGACCGCGCCGCCGGGAATAAAATTTCCCCGCAGCGCGGTCTTTTTCTGTCCAGTATGGAATGCCCCAACAGTTCACATGGCTCCCGTATGAAGCAGTCTCAGGTGCCGATCTTCTGAATCACTTCCACCGGCACTCCCGTCTCCTTCACGAAGCGGGACGGGGCCATCTCGCGGTTGAAGCGCTCACGGACAAAGCTGATATGCAGATGCGTCTTGGCGCGCGTCATGGCAACATAAAACAGCCGCCGTTCCTCCTCGATGTCCGCGTCAAGGACCGCCCGCCCGTGGGGCGTGATTCCCTCGTTGGCGTCGGGGAGGAAGACGACCCGATATTCCAGACCCTTGGAGCCGTGCATCGTGGCGATCGCCACCCCCTGCCGCTCCGAGCGGTCTTTTTTCTTCTGTTCCGCCAGCTTTTCCGTGTATTCCTGCATGTGTTCCATCCACTCCGCCAGCGTCGCGAAGGGTTCTGCGCTCTCCTGCAGCTCATCAAGCACCTGAAAGAGCTCATCAGGACGGATGTGACGCGCCTCGGCGAATTCCCGCACATACTCTTCGTAGCCGATCCCCCTGCGGACGTAATTGACCGCCGCCCAGGGACGCATCTTCGCCAGCATCCGCAGATCATACTCCAACCGGTCGACACGGTCCGCCATCCACTCCTTCTCTCCCACCGCCTGCCGCAGTTCATCAAAAGAAACCTGCGCATTGGGAAATGCCGAACGGGGAATATAGCGCTTCGGCTTGTGGATGATCCGCAGGAAATCGCTCCGGGCGCGGGATCCGGCCGCCAGGAGCAGATAGGTCAGTACATCTTTGGATATCCAGTGTTCATAGAGATTGGGCACCACGTCCCCCATCTGAAAGGGCAGGTTGCAGCGGACCAGCTGCCCGGCCATGACGCGGGGACCGCTGTTGGTCCGGTAGAGCAGTGCCATTTCCTCATAGGGAATCCCCTGACTGTGATAGTCCTGGAGCGCCCGGATCACGGCATCGTTCTCTTCCATGAGGTCGGCATAGCTGCGGCATGTCACCGGCTCCGTGCCCGTCTGGGCCGCCCGCAGGTTCTTGCGGTAGCGGGCTTCATTCTGCCCGATCAGACGCCCCGCTGCCTCGATGACCGAGGGCACACAGCGATAATTGATGTCCAGCAGAATCCGCTTTCCCTCCGGATAATCCTCCGGGAAGCCCAGCATGATCTCCGGCCGGGCGCCACGGAAACGATAAATCGACTGATCGTCATCCCCCACCACGAAGAGGTTCCGCTTTGGCTCCGCCAGCATCCGCACAATCTCATACTGAAGCCGGTTGATGTCCTGAAATTCATCCACGAGAATGTACTGATATTTCTTCTGCCAGGAAGCGAGGATATCCGGTCTCTGCGCGAAAAGTTCATAGCAGAGCTTCATCATATCGTCAAAATCGATCAGAGAGGCGCGGCGCATGCGCTCCTCATAGCCCTCATAGATCTGGCGAAACACCTCCGCGGGGCAACACTGGGAGTAATAATTTTCCAGCTCGATTGTATCCCCCTTGACGGCGCTGATCTCCGCCGCCAGAGAGGACAGCAGCTCCCCCTCATCCTCGGTCTCCATCTCAGCCTGATCGATGAGTTCCCGCAGAAAGGCATTTTTCTGTTCCGGCCGCGCGATGCTGGCCGCCGAGAAATTGTAGGCATATTTCAGTATTTTGAAGAAGACCGCGTGAAAGGTACCGAAAGTGACCGGCGGACGCTTTCCTCCCATGAGGCGGCCGAACCGCTCCTCCATCTCCATGGCGGCGGCCTTCGTGAAGGTGATCACCAGGATATGCGAGGGCTCCACATGAAGCTCCTCCACCAGATGCCGCACGCGATGCGTGATCACCATGGTCTTCCCGGAGCCCGGGCCCGCCAGAACCATGGCCGGTCCCGCCCCGTGACGCACCGCCTCCTCCTGCCCCGGATTCATCGGCATAGTCCTCTCCCCCCTTCATAACGGTGTCAGGGACAGACGTTTCTCCCGTCCGCCCCTGGCTTCCCGTTCGGACGCTCAACACGTCCTTTCTTTTATCCCTGCGCAGCCTCCAGCTTCGCGATCCCCACGCGGATGCGCCGCAGCGACTCTTCCTTCCCCAGAATCTCCAGGATCTCGTAGGCGCCGCCGGGCGTCATCTGTCGGCCGGAGACGGCGATACGCAGCGGCCACAGAGCCTGGCCGTTTTTGATGCCTTTCTCCGCCACATAGCCCATGACCAGCTCTTTCATCGCTTCCATGCCATAATCTTCCTGCGCTTCCAGCCGCGGCAGCAGATCGCGCAGCACCGCCAGCGAATTCTCCGTATTTGTCTTCATCTTCTTGTGCGTATACAGCGCCACGTCATAGTCCGGCAGCTCTTCGAAGAAGGTAATCGGCTCCGCGATCTCCGGGAAGACCTCGATGCGCGTCTGCATCAGGTCGGCGATTTTGCACAGATCCAGGTCCTCACGGTGAATCACCGAACGGACGACCGGCAGTGCCCTCTCATAGTAGGCATCCTTCGCCATCGCCTGAATATACTGGCCGTTCATCCAGCGCAGCTTCGTCATGTCAAAGACCGCCGGAGATTTGCTGATGTGATGATAGTCAAAGGCCTCGATCAGCTCCGGCAGGCTGAGGATCTCGCGGTTATCCTCCGGGCTCCAGCCCAGAAGCGCCACGTAATTCACCACGGCCTCATTGAGGAAGCCCTGGTCAATCAGGTCCTCATACGACGCATGGCCGCTGCGCTTGCTCAGCTTACGGTGCTCCTCATCCGTAATCAGCGGGCAATGCACGTACACCGGCTCCTCCCAGCCGAAGGCCGCATAGAGACGCGTGTACTTGGGCGCCGAAGAGAGGTATTCATTGCCCCGCACCACATGGGTGATGCCCATCAGATGGTCGTCCACCACATTGGCGAAATTATAGGTCGGATAGCCGTCCGATTTGATGAGAATCATGTCGTCAAGCTCAGCGTTGGGCACCGTGATATCCCCGTAAATCTCATCGTGGAAAGTGGTCGTGCCCTCCCGGGGAATGTTCTGCCGGATCACGTAGGGTTTCCCGGCCGCGAGATTGGCCTCCACCTCTTCCGGCGTCAGGCTGAGGCAGTGCTTATCGTACATGGACACTTCCTTGCCGTCGATCTCCTGGCGCAGGCCCTCCAGCCGCTCCCGGTCACAGAAACAGTAATACGCCTCCCCGCGCGCGATCAGCTCCTTCGCGTATTTCAGGTAAATACCGGCCGCCTGCCGCTCGCTCTGCACATAGGGTCCGCAGCCGCCGTCCCGGTCCGGCCCCTCGTCGTGCACAAGCCCCGTCTTCTCCAGCGTCCGGTAGATGATCTCCACCGCGCCCTCCGCATAGCGCTCCTGATCCGTATCCTCGATGCGCAGGATAAAGTCGCCCCCCGCATGGCGGGTGATCAGATAAGCATACAGCGCCGTTCTCAGGTTTCCCACATGCATCCGCCCGGTCGGGCTGGGCGCAAAACGGGTTCTCACTCTCTCAGACATATATCTCGTTCTCCTTTTCGAATAACTTCCCTTTACCATATTTTCAGCGTCCACGCGGACGCTCCGGATACAGCGGCCTGCGGTTTTGCCGCTGCCGGAATGTACCGGGAAATTATAGCACAGACCCCTTCTCCCTGTCCAGATGCCCTTTTTCCGTCGGTTCGCGTTTTTTTTACATTTCTTTTGAAACATTTCACAAATCCTTTACCGCGCTGTTCTTGCATTGCAGAAGGAAAATTGATAAAATAATGACAGTACGAGCCGTCTGATTGTGCTCCTTGGAAAGTGTGATACATATGGAATTGCCCGAAAGACGTATACCGGATCAATATTTTTTTGAAAATCTCAGTGAAGAGCAGATGGACGGGCTCATGGCCCAGGGCATCCACCTGGTGGACAGCGCGCTGCAGTATCAGGAACTGATGATGATGTATAACTGCGCCATCAAAGAAGTGCGCACCAAGCTGGAGGTGCTGAACGCCGATCTGTCCGTCCGTTACCAGCGCAACCCCATCGAGTTCATCAGCTGCCGTCTGAAGAAGCCCATGAGCCTGTTTCAGAAACTTCAGAAAAAGAACCTGCCCCTTTCGCTCAGCGCTGTCGAGAACAATATAAACGATGTGGCCGGAATCCGGGTCATCTGCTCCTTCATCGACGACATCTACGCCGTGGCTGCCATGCTCACAGAGCAGGGCGATATCACGCTCCTCGAGACCAAGGATTATATCAGAAATCCCAAGCCCAACGGCTACCGAAGCCTGCATCTGATCGTGGAGATTCCGGTCTTCTTCTCAGATCAAAAGAAAAATATGCGCGTGGAGGTGCAGATCCGCACCATCGCCATGGATTTCTGGGCCAGTCTGGAACACCAGCTGAAATACAAGAAATCAGTCCGGGACGAAGAATCCATCATCGCCGAGCTGACCGAATGTGCCGAGACCATCGCCGCCACCGATCAGCGCATGCTGGAAATCCGCAACAGAATCAACGAAAATGCCGAAGCGCCTGACACAGAGGAAACCCTGCGGGAAAAGCTGGAACGCTTCAACATCCCCAGCCTGTAAGTCCCGCCCTGAAATCCCAGGCAGGCTCAGTATGCCGTACGCCTCTGCCAGTCAGAAAAAGATGCTTCCGGTCATCCAGCCTGTACGGCCTGTCTCATAATTATGGAAGGAAAAGATCATGTCCACACCCTTTGCCATGCCCACCGATGACGAAATTTATTACCTGGCCGAGCTCTTCAAGATCTTCAGCGATCCTACCCGGGCGCGCATCCTCTTTACACTCACGGAGGACGAGAAATGTGTGCAGGACATCGCCGACACGATCGGCATGTCTCAGAGCTCCGTATCGCACCAGCTCCGCATCCTCAAGCAGAGCCGCCTGGTGCGGTTCCGCCGTGAAGGGCGCACCGTCTACTATTCTCTGGCTGACGGCCATGTGCTGACCATTCTGAGCCAGGGTCTGGAACATATTCAGGAATGAGGAAGAGGGCTGTCTCCGCGGCAGCCCTCTTCTTTTTACAAATATCCTGTTTTACTACATTTTCGCCAGCTCACAGGCGGTCTCCGCAGCCAGAGCCGCGTTGTTGTAGACCAGCTGAATGTTGCTGTCGAGGCTGTCGCCGCCGGTAAGCTCCTGGATACGGGCCAGCAGGAACGGCGTCGTCGCCTTTCCGTGGATTCCCTGCGCCTTACACTCCTCCACGGCCTCATCAATGGCCGCATTGATCACCGCGGGATCCATGGAATATTTCTCGGGAATCGGGTTCGTCACCAGCATTCCGCCCTTCAGCCCCATCTCGCGCTGCGCATGGAAAGCTGCAGCCAGCTCCGTGGGCGTATCCAGCCGATAATCCGCGCCGAACTCCGATGTGCGGGTGTAGAAGGCAGGCAGAGTCTCCGTGCCGTAGCCGATCACGGGGACACCCTTGGTCTCCAGGTACTCCAGCGTCAGCCCCAGATCAAGGATGGACTTGGCCCCGGCGCAGATCACCATCACCGGCGTCTGTCCCAGCTCCTCCAGATCGGCGGAGATATCCATCGTCGTCTCGGCGCCCCGATGCACACCGCCGATGCCGCCGGTGGCAAAGATGGAGATTCCGGCCATGTGGGCGATCATCATCGTGGTGGTGACGGTGCAGGCGCCGTCCTCCTTCCGGGCGACCAGCACGGGCAGGTCGCGGCGGCTGGCCTTGGTGATAGCCATGCCCTTCTTCCCAAAGTACTCAATCTCGTCCGCTGAGAGTCCGGCCTTCAGGCGGCCCCCGATAATGGCAATCGTGGCGGGCACGGCGCCGTGGTCACGGATGACCTGCTCCACATTAAGAGCCGTCTCCACATTCTGCGGATAGGGCATTCCATGGGAAATAATCGTGGACTCCAGAGCCACAACCGGCTTTCCGGCCGCCAGAGCCTCAGCAACTTCCGGTGCGATATCCAGATACGAATTCATAGCGTGTTCCTCCTAAATCTTTATGATGTAAATTACAGACTGCTCTGCATTTCTGCCTGCGGGATTTCCTCCACGCGCTTCTGCAGCGCGTCGGCTGACAGGGAAGCATTGATCGTCTCCTCGCTCTCCAGCGCCAAAGAAGCGGCAGCCATCCCCAGACGGGCTGTCCCCGCCAGATCTGTTCCCTGAAGATAGGCCCAGGTAATCGCTGCCATAAAAGCATCGCCGCAGCCGGTGGCATTAGTCACCTGTACCGGACCGCCGGGGATGCGGACACTTCCGTTGTGGTCGGCGGCGAAGACCCCCTCAGCGCCCAGGCTGATGAAAACCCGCCGCAGCCCGGTCGCCAGCAGCACATCCGCGGCCCGATGCAGACTCGCCTCATCAGTGATCGGTACGCCGGAGAGCAGCTCCGCCTCCAGCCGGTTGGGTTTCAGCGTGTGCAGCCGTCCCAGAACAGGCCGCAGCTTCTCCGCTTTGGCCGTGGAGACCGGATCAGCAAAAAGCGGTACTTTGACATTTTCCGCCAGCCAGAGCAGAGATTCCGACGGCAGGTTGGTATCCGTCACTACCACCTGGGCGTTGGACAACAGCGACGACTGGGAAGCCAGGAAACGCGGTGTCAGCTGCTCGCAGATCTCCATGTCGCTGACTGCCAGCGCCATATCTCCGTCCGGCCCCGCCAGGAAAAGATAAGTAGAAGTCGCCGTACCGGGCAGGTGCAGGCTGCGGCTGATGTCGATTCCCAGCTCACTGCAGGAAGCCTCCAGCCACTGCGCATAGGTATCGTCACCGAAGGCTGTGACCAGCCGGGTGTCCACCCCCAGAAGAGAAAGATTGTGAGCGATGTTGCGTCCCACACCGCCGAGACTGGTGCGCACCCGCCCGGGATTGGAGTCGGCCGCCACCAGAGGCTGTCCGGAAATACCGCCGATATCCACATTGACCCCGCCCACCACGACCGCATAGGACGCGCTGCGCACGATATAGCCCCGCCCGGCGATGTGGCCTTTTTTTGTCAGGTTGGAAATGTGGACCGCCACCGAAGACCTCGTGATGCCCGCCCGCTCCGCCAGCTCCTGCTGGGAGATCAGGGGATTCTCCTCGATCCAGCGAAGGATCTGTCTCTCGCGCTGTGTCATAACACCTTCTCCTTAAACAACTGTTTATCTTCTAAACACTTATTCAGCATACAAAATCTCTCTGAAAATGTCAACACCGGTTCTTCCTTTCCCGGATATTTTCTGCTACAATACCCTTGGCATTGCACCTGCGGCAGACTATACCCACTGCCGGAATTCGCTGAGCATCTACCGGAAACGCCGTGAGCATTTATGCTCATGCCGCCATACCGGTCGAATAAATCCGACCAGATGAGGAGGAAAAGATATTGGCCAAGCTGTATTTCAAATACGGAGCGGTGGGAAGCTCCAAGACCGCGACGGCGCTGATCACAAAATACAACTATGAGGAGCGGGGCATGAAGGTCTGGCTTCTCAAACCCTTTGCCGACGACCGCGACGGGCAGTATACCATCCGCTCGCGCGTCGGCCTGTCAGCGGAGGCAGAGACGGTCTCTCCGTCCGTGAACATCAAAGAGCTGTACGCACAGCGCACCCCTGTGGATGTCATCATCGCCGACGAATGCCAGTTCTTCACCGAAGAACAGATCGATCAGCTGCGGGAGCTGGTGGACCGGGAAGACCTCCCCGTCCTCTGCTTCGGCCTGCGGACCGATTTCCAGACCCGTCTCTTCCCCGGCAGCCGGCGCCTCTTCGAGACCGCCGACTCCATCTCTGAGATCAAGACCATCTGCTCCTGCGGCAACAAGGCCACCGTCAACGCCCGCATCGACAGCGAGGGTTACATCATCACCGAGGGGGCTCAGGTAGAACTGGGCGGCAACGAACGCTATCTGGCCATGTGCCACAAATGCTGGAAGGCCCATATCGCCCAGAGGCGCAGGGTCCGCTAAAAGGCGCGAATTCCCTATTGCAATTTCATATAAAATGTGTAAAATGAAGGTAAATGCGGTCAAACCCAATCCCGACAGCAGGAAGCTCCGGGAGCCCCGCATTTATACTACAGATGGGAGGAACCTAATCATGAAGAAGTTACTCGCACTGATGCTCGCAGCGTGCATGGTGATTTCGCTGGCCGCCTGCAGCAGCAGCTCCTCGAGCGACACCACCGCAGCAGCGGACGAGACGACCGAAGCAGCGGCGGAGACCACCGGAGATGAAGAGACGACGGCTGCGGCGGACGAAAGTCAGGCCGCTGAGGCGACCGGCGACTACCGCATCGCCATGATCACCGACTACGGCGACATCACCGACCAGTCCTTCAACCAGACCACCTACGAAGCCTGCAAGGCTTTCTGTGACGAGAACGGTCTGGAATTCACCTACTACAAGCCCGACGGAGATTCCACCGCGGAGCGTGTCGCCATGGTCGAGAAGGCTGCCGATGAGGGCTACAATGTCATCGTGATGCCCGGTTACGCTTTTGGTGAGACCATCGTTGAGACGGCGGAGACCTATTCCGACATCACCTTCATCGCTCT
Source organism: Lachnospiraceae bacterium (assembly GCA_021202465.1). GTDB lineage: Bacteria > Bacillota > Clostridia > Lachnospirales > Lachnospiraceae > UBA3305. The sequence goes on from JAJQCZ010000010.1 coordinate 140,760, forward strand.
TGATGTGGCTCAGAGCGACCTGGGCGATGATTATGTACTGCCCTCCAACGTCTACTGCGCCGTATATCAGGAAGAGCTGAGCGGCTACATGGCCGGTTACGCGGCTGTGAAGATGGGATACACCCATCTGGGATTCCTGGGCGGAATGGCTGTCCCCGCTGTTGAGCGCTACGGCTACGGATTCATTCAGGGCGTAGACGCTGCTGCGACAGAGCTCGGCACGGAAATCACTGTAGAGTATGTTTATGGCAACCAGTTCTACGGCGATTCCGATATCACCGCTTATATGGACAACTGGTATCAGACTCTGGGCGTTGAGGTCGTCTTCGCCTGCGGCGGCGGCATCTATACATCCGCAGCCGAAGCTGCAGCCAAGGTAGATGGCAAGGTCATCGGTGTTGACACCGATCAGCAGGCCATCATTGACGGCTCCTACGGTGAAGGTATGACTGTTACATCTGCCATGAAGGGTCTTGCCGCCACAGTCAACACGATGCTGGCTGAGGTTGTGGCCGGCAACTTTGCCTCCTACGGCGGCCAGGTGGATACGCTGGGTCTTGTCTCCGGCGACGATCCTGAGAGCAACTACGTACAGATTCCTCTGGAATCCACCGTGTGGACGGATGACTTCACGCAGGATGATTATCTGGATCTGGTGTCCAAGATGTACTCCGGTGAGATCACCGTTTCCAACAGCACGGATGCAATGCCTGAGGTCTCCGCGACAACTGTGAACGAGTACGGCAACATCAAATAAGAGCTGAATTTCATCTTCCCGCCGACGGCGGGAAACGGACAGGGGCGCCCATGCGGCGCCCCTGTTTTTCATATAAAAATCTTTTCACAAAACATATAATTCTTTTCACATTTTGCGGATTTGTGTTTGAAACATCCTTAATAATATAGTATAATCAAACGGTAATTAAAACGAAAGAAGGAGGGCCTTTAGCTTGGAACAACCATATGCCATTGAAATGCTGCACATTACCAAGCGCTTTCCGGGAATCATCGCCAACGACGACATCACACTTCAGCTGAAGAAGGGAGAGATCCATGCGCTGCTCGGAGAGAACGGCGCCGGAAAATCCACGCTGATGAGCGTACTGTTCGGCATGTATCAGCCCGAGGAAGGCACCATCAAGAAGGACGGCCAGCAGGTCGACATCAAGGACCCCAACCACGCCAATGCCCTGGGAATCGGCATGGTTCACCAGCACTTTAAGCTGGTGGAATGCTTCTCCGTCCTGGACAACATCATTCTGGGCGTGGAACCCACAACAAAAGGCGGCGTCCTGCAGAAGGCACAGGCCCGGAAGAAGGTCGTCGCACTGTCCAACAAATACGGACTGAAGGTGGATCCGGATGCGCTCATCGAAGACATCACCGTGGGAATGCAGCAGCGCACCGAGATTCTGAAGATGCTCTACCGTGAAAATGAGATTCTGATCTTTGACGAACCCACCGCTGTGCTGACCCCTCAGGAGATTGACGAACTCATGGAGATCATGCGCAATCTCGCCGCTGAGGGCAAGAGCATCCTCTTCATCTCCCACAAGCTCAACGAGATCATGTCCGTCGCAGACCGCTGCACGGTCCTGCGCAAGGGCAAGTATATCGGCACCGTGAACATCGCCGACACCAGCCGTGAAGAGCTCTCCCGCATGATGGTAGGCCGTGATGTGGAATTCGTGGTGCAGAAGGAAGACGCAAAGCCCGGGGACGTCATTCTGGATGTATCCGGCCTGACCGTCGCCTCCAAAGCACACGGTAACAATGCGGTGAAGGACGTCAGCTTCCAGGTGCGGGCCGGAGAGATCGTCTGCATCGCCGGCATCGACGGCAACGGTCAGACGGAGCTGGTCTATGGCCTGACCGGTCTGGAACCTGCAAAGTCAGGCACCGTCAAACTGAAAGGAACGGACATTACCCACGCTCCCATCCGCCAGCGATCCACCATGGGTATGAGCCACATTCCCGAAGACCGGCACAAGCACGGCCTGGTGCTGGATTACAGCCTGGAGGACAATCTGGTCCTGCAGCGCTATTTCGAACCGCAGTTCGTCAGTAAGACCGGGTTCCTGAAGCGCGGCGCCATCCGCGAATATGCTCTTCGCCTGATTGAAGAATACGATGTGCGCAGCGGCCAGGGTCCGATCACCACGGCGCGCAGTATGTCCGGCGGCAACCAGCAGAAAGCGATCATCGCCCGCGAGATCGACAAGGAACCGGAGCTATTGGTGGCGGTTCAGCCCACCCGTGGTCTGGACGTAGGCGCCATTGAATTTATTCATAAACAGATCGTCGCCACCCGGGACGCCGGCAAGGGCGTGCTCCTGGTGAGCCTGGAGCTGGATGAGGTCATGTCCCTCTCCGACCGTATCCTGGTCATGTACGAGGGCGAGATCGTCGGCGAGCTGGATCCGAAGAAAACCACCGTGGAAGAGCTGGGTCTGTATATGGCCGGCGCCAGGAGGGAGGAGAAACGCGCATGAAAGAACAAAAGACACCGCTGCTGCGCCGCGGCTGGGTTCAGTCCCTGCTGGCGTCGCTGCTCTGCATCCTGATCGGCCTGCTGATCGGCTATATCGTCCTGCTGATCATCAACCCGGCCGGCGCCAATGAGGCGATTATCACGATTCTGAAGAACTTCCTCACCTATTCCCGGAAGGAAGCACAGATCAAGTACCTGGGCAACACCCTGGTCAAGGCCGCTCCTCTTCTGATGTGCAGCCTCTCCGTCCTGTTCGCCTACAAGGTCGGCCTGTTCAACATCGGCGCCGCCGGACAGTATGTGATCGGCGCAGGCGCCTGCCTGTTCTGCGCCCTGTATCTGCATCTGCCGTGGTATATCTGCCTGCTGGCTTCTCTGATCCTCGGCATGGTTCTGGGCATCCTCTCCGGTATGCTGTACGCCTACTGTAATGTGAACGTGGTCATTTCCTGTATCATGTTCAACTGGATCAGCCTCTATGCGGTCAATATGCTGCTGAGTCTGGTCAAGGAATCAACCAGCCCTTATACCCTGACACTCTCCAGCAACAGTCCCGGCTCGATTCTGCCGTCCCTGGGGCTGGGCGATCTCTTTGGCGGCAATTCCTATGTGACCATCGCCATCCCTCTGTCCGTTCTGATCGCCATCGTGGTCTGGGTCGTTCTGGAAAAAACGAAGCTGGGCTATGAGCTGAAAGCGACCGGCTGCAATAAATCTGCCGCGCAGTACTGCGGCATGAAGGAAAAGAAGAACCTGATTCTCACCATGGCCATCGCCGGCGGCCTGGCAGGACTTGGCGCCGGACTCTATTATCTGACCGGATTTGAGCAATGGTCCTGCACCCAGTCCACTGTCCCGGACATGGGCTTCAACGGCATCGCCGCAGCCTTCCTGGGAGGCCTCAGCCCTCTGGGCTCCGTCCTCTCCTCTCTGTTCATCCAGCATATATCGAGCGGCGGCGCCTACGTGGACAAGACCATGTACTGTTCACAGATTTCCGATCTGATCTCCTCGCTGATCATCTATCTGTGCGGCTTCGTGCTGTTCTTCAAGTTCGCCATGAACAGCTGGCTGAATAAGAGAGAAGAAAAGAACATCGCGAAACAGACGGCGGAGACCGCCGCAGCCGGGAAAGGAGACGATGAGAAATGATTTTACTGCTGCAATATACGCTGATATTCGCTTCCGTCCTGATGCTGGTAGCTCTGGGCGGCTGCTTCTCAGAACACTCCGGTGTCATTAACATTGGTCTGGAGGGCGTCATGGTCATGGGCGCTCTGGGCGGCGCACTGGTCATGAAGTTCCTGCCTTCCGGCACTTCTGCCATTGTCATCATCCTGCTCGTGGTTCTGGCTGCCATGCTTTTCGGCGCCATTTACTCCCTGCTCCTGGCTGTAGCCGCCATCAATTTTCAGGCGGATCAGACACTGGTCGGCACGGCCATGAACCTGCTGGGCACGGCCGCCGCAACCGTCTTCGTCAAAGCCATGAACACGGCGGAAAGCGTGGACAATGTCTCTTCCACGATTCAGTACGTCGAACCCAAGAAGGCCTTTCTGGTCTACATCGGCAGCTTTGAATTCAACTGGTTCATGCTGCTGGCGGTCATCGCCCTGATCCTTTCCTACTTCGTCCTGTATAAGACACGCTTCGGCCTGCGGCTCCAGGCCTGCGGCGAGCACCCTCAGGCGGCGGCTTCCGTAGGTATCAGTGTTTATAAGATGCGCTATGCCGGCGTCCTGATCTCCGGCATCCTCGGCGGACTGGGCGGCATCGTCTACATCACCGCCGGTGTCAGCGAGTGGAAGTTCGAGAACGGCGTGGCCGGCTTCGGTTTCCTGGCCCTGGCCGTTATGATTTTCGGGCAGTGGAAGCCTCACCGCATCGCCATGTCGGCGCTGCTGTTCGGCCTCTTCCGCGCCCTGGCCAATGTCTATACCGGTTTCAGCTTCCTGGCGGCACTGAACCTGCCCAGCAACCTCTACAACATGCTGCCCTACATCATCTGCCTGGTGGTGCTGGCCTTTACCTCGAAGAATTCGCGGGCGCCAAAAGCAGAGGGCATACCCTACGACAAATCTCAGAGGTGAGCGGCGTCATGAGACAACCCATCCTGATCGGCATCGCGGGCGGCACCGGCAGCGGCAAGACAACGCTGGTGGAGGCCCTGATGAAACGCTTCGAGGGAGACATTACTCTCCTGTGCCACGACAATTATTACCGGGCACATAACGAGATCCCCTACGAAGAGCGCTGTAAGCTGAACTATGACCATCCGGATGCCTTTGAGACAGAGCTGATGGTCGCCCACCTCCAGGAACTGAAACAGGGCCGGGATATCCTCTGCCCCGTCTATGACTACACCGTGCACAACCGCAGTGAGAAGGTGATTCCCGTGCAGGCCAAGCCGGTGATTCTGGTGGAAGGAATTCTGATCTTCGCTGACCCGGCCCTCTGTCGGCAGCTGGATATCAAACTCTTCGTGGACACTGACGCGGATGTGCGGCTCTGCCGCCGCATCCGCCGCGACGTCCGCGACCGGGGGCGCACCGTAGACTCGGTCATCGACCAGTATCTGACCACAGTGAAGCCCATGCACGAACAGTTCGTAGAACCCAGCCGGAAGAATGCCGACCTGGTCATCCCGGAGGGAGGCCACAATCTGGTGGCGCTGGATATGATCATCGAGCGCATCCGGCGGCATCTGCATGGATTGGATGACACCTGAAGAGTACATACAACACACATTCAGACAGAAACAGGCTCTGCGGCAACCTATTAATGGTTCCTGCAGAGCCTGTTTCTACCTCCCCTCTTCATCCCAATGATTATAGGTGAAATCCGCCGCTATCTGCGGGACAACAACAGCATCCGCGTCAGCCGCTCCCTGCGGGATACCGCTTATAAGGCTATTTCCGCCCGGGAAACACTGACGAAGAAGAATCAGAAGGAGCCCACAGTCGGAGAAATCGCCGAATCACTGAACCTGCCGAAGGAAGATATCGTCCTGGCGCTGGATGCCATCCAGAGCCCTGTCAGCCTTTATGAACCGGTCTATTCCGAAGGAGGCGACGCGCTCTATGTCGTAGACCAGATCAGCGACAAGAAGAACCGTGAGGAGCGCTGGGTGGAAAATCTTTCTCTCAATGAAGCGATCCACCGGCTTCCCGACCGGGAGAAGAACATTGTCCACCTGCGCTTCTTCGAGGGCAAGACACAGATGGAGGTCGCTGAGGAGATCCATATCTCCCAGGCTCAGGTCAGCCGCCTGGAGAAAAGCGCTCTGAAATCCATGCGGAATTACCTGAACTAAGGTGTTTTTATCTTTCCGGGAATTCGGCTGCCATCGCCTCCAGGTCGGCGATCATTTTCTCCAGCCCCGCCTGCGTCAGCGTATCGGCCACCATCATTTCGTAATTCTCAAAGAACAGATCAAACGAAACATGGAAATCATCCCGATGACGGGCCACCTCCACCTCCAGCACCGGTTCGATGAACTCTGCTTTAAAGTAATACTCTTCCTCGGCCGCCACCAGCTTCAGGCCGTGGATCAGTTCCTCCAGCTCGTAGGTCATCAGGAAGCTCTCACGGAATACCACGGGGCCGTATCCTTCCTGCCGGTGACTGACCTGTATTTTCAGCCAGTTGGCATTGTAATTGTACCGCTCCGGCGTGCTCAGTTCCTCCTCCGGATACTGATACTGCAGAATCTTCCACTCCATGGATTCCTGTTCGTTTGCAAAGGTAAATGTCATCTCTTTTCCACCTCCTTCGCAATAATCAGCGAATAATATCCCGCGTCATCCGGGATCTCTTCCAGACACCGGTAAACGTGTTCGTTCTCCATGCCGCAGTTCTCCACCATGGAGACCTCCCGTCTGTCGGCCGCCAGCAGCTTCTTCACGCGGTCCATCTTCCGCCCGGATTTCATCAGCACATAATTTCCCGGCGCCTCCAGAATCCCCTCTTCCAGGCGGTGAACCGCCGGCAGCACATGAAGAGGTTCATTCCATTCCACCAGCGGCACGTCCAGCCTGGCTGCCGCCGCGCAGAAGGAAGGAATACCGCTGACCAGCTCCGTCGTAAAGCCATGGTCCTTCACGATGCGCTGCACATAGGAGAAGGTGGAGTACACCGTGGGATCTCCCAGCGTGAGAAAGACCACATTTTCCCCCTCGCGCAGATATGCCTCCAGCTTCTCCGCAGCCTGTTCATGGCTTCGCCGCATGGCCTCCCGATCGTGCGTCATGGGCATCGTGAGCGCCACCAGCTCCTTCTCCGCCAGCTCCGGTACCGCCTGCACTGCGATCCGGTAGGCCACCGTCTCCTCCGCCCGCTCGCCGGGCACCGCGATCACCCGGTTCTCCCGGATGCGGCGCACCGCTTTCAGCGTCATCAGTTCAGGGTCGCCGGGGCCGACGCCGACCCCATACAGAATTCCTGTCATCTGTCTGTCTCCTTTATCCGTTTGTCTCTCATTATAAAGAGGTCTCGCTGAATTTTCAACACTTCTGTCATGAAGAAAAATCAAATATATGGCTGTTGTTTTCTTCATTTTATGTTAGAATGAATGGGCAGACAAGGAGGGAGCAACGATGATGTATCCATTTTTAACGTTGAAAGATGGCACCGAAATCGTTCATTCTGAAATGAAAGCAGACGGACGCACCCAGTCTCACTAAAAACACATACCAAAGGAGTATACACTATGTTTATTACCGACGATATCCGCTACGTGGGCGTCAACGACCACGACATCGATCTGTTCGAGGGACAGTACATCGTCAAAAACGGCATGTCCTACAATTCCTACGTCATTCTGGACGAGAAGATCGCCGTGATGGATACGGTGGATGCCCATTTCACGCACCAGTGGCTGGATAACCTGCAGAACACGCTGGGCTCCCGGACACCGGATTATCTGATCGTGCAGCACATGGAACCGGATCACTCTGCGAACATTGCCAATTTCATGAAGCTCTACCAGAACACGACGATCGTGTCCAGCGCCAAGGCCTTCGCCATGATGAAGCAGTTCTTCGGCACCGATTTCGCGGACCGTCAGATTGTCATCAAGGAAGGCGATACCCTCTCTCTGGGGGCCCACACGCTGGCTTTCGTGGCTGCTCCCATGGTCCACTGGCCGGAGGTCATGGTGACCTACGATACCCGCGACAAGGTACTCTTCTCTGCCGACGGTTTTGGCAAATTCGGCGCGTTGGATGTGGAGGAGGACTGGGACGATGAGGCCCGCCGCTACTACATCGGCATCGTAGGCAAATACGGTCCTCAGGTACAGAACCTGCTGAAAAAAGGCCGCCGGGCTGGATATCCAGACGATCTGCCCGCTGCACGGCCCGGTTCTCAGCAAGAACCTCGGACATTATCTGAGTCTGTATAACACCTGGTCTTCCTATACAGTGGAGGGCGACGGCATCCTCATCGCCTATACTTCTGTCTATGGCAACACGCGCAAGGCCGTGGAGCTTCTGGCAGACAAGCTGCGCAGCCGGGGCTGCCCCCGCGTCGTGGTCATGGATCTGGCGCGCTGCGATATGTCGGAGGCCGTCGCCAACGCCTTCCGCTACGGCAAGCTGGTGCTCGCCACGACCACGTACAATGCAGAGATTTTCCCCTATATGCGCAGCTTCATCGAACATCTGACAGAGCGCGGCTACAAGAACCGCACGGTGGCGCTGATGGAGAACGGTTCCTGGGCCCCCATGGCCGCAAAGGTGATGCGCGGCATGTTCGAGAAGTCAAAGAACCTTACCTTTACGAAGACCACCGTTCGTCTCCTCTCCGCCCTCAGCGAGGAGAGCCGGGGACAAATCGACGAACTGGCGGATGAGCTCTGCCAGGACTATCTGGCGCAGCAAGACGGCACCGCCAATAAGAACGATCTGACGGCTCTGTTTAAGATCGGCTACGGTCTCTATGTCCTTACGGCCAACGACGGAAAGAAGGACAACGGCATGATCGTCAACACCGTGAGCCAGGTGACCAGCTCACCCAACCGGGTTGCGGTCTGCATCAACAAGCAGAACTATTCCTACCATGTAGTGGAACAGACCGGCATCATGAACATCAACTGCCTGTCCGTGGACGCGCCCTTCTCCACCTTCGAGCGCTTCGGCTTCCAGAGCGGCCGGACGGCGGACAAATTTGCCGGCTGCACGCCGCTGCGCTCCGACAACGGGCTGGCCTTTCTGACCCGCTACATCAACGCTTTCATGTCCCTGAAGGTGGAACAGTATGTGGATCTGGACACCCACGGCATGTTTATCTGCTCCGTCACGGAGGCGCGGGTCATCTCCGACCGGGAGACCATGACCTACACCTACTATCAGGAGCATGTGAAGCCGAAGCCCCAGACAGAAGGCAAGAAGGGCTTTGTCTGCAAGATCTGCGGCTATGTCTATGAAGGCGACGAGCTGCCCGAAGACTTCATCTGCCCACTGTGCAAGCACGGCGCCGCTGATTTTGAGCCAATTCAGTAAGTACAGGATTTCTATAATCATTAAGGGAGAGACCATTCCCATCCGTCTCTCCCTTTTGTCGTACATATTTCTCCCTTTTTCATTGCAGGCTCCGATACCCGCTTTACAGACACCACAAAGAATGATCGCACCCCGTCCCGAATGATTTTCCCCTTGTATTCCTGCTCGTTTTTTTTTATTATACTTAAAGAATGATTTACCATAACTCCCAAAAATCCTGATCACACTGTAACAGTCGGATCTGTCAGAAAAGAAAGCGAGACTAACTTATGAATCTACAGCAGCTGTATTATTTTAAAACGACCGCGGAACTGGAGCACTATACCCGGGCGGCTCAGAATCTAAACATCTCCCAGTCCTGTCTGAGCCACTCCATCACGGACCTGGAACAGGAGCTGGGCGTCTCCCTCTTCGTCCGTCAGGGGCGGAATGTGCGCCTGACCAAATGCGGCGCCTTCTTCCTGGAGTATGTCACTCAGGCTCTGAACACACTGGATGAGGGACGGGAACGGCTGCAGGACTTTATCAGCTCCGACACCGGCACCATCTCCATCGGCCATCTCAGCTCCCTCAGCGATTTCGTCCCCTACCTGATTTCGCGTTTCTTCGCAGACACGGGAAAGATTCATACCCGTTTCCAGTTCAGTCAGGGTTCCACGCTGAATATTGAAAATCAGCTTCTGGAAGGAATCACGGATCTGGCGATTACGACGCCCTTTGAAAACAGCCACATTGAATCGGCAAAGATCGGCGAGCACCGGACCGTGCTCATCGTGTCGCGCTCTCATCCTCTGGCGGCGCAGGACAGCGTCGATCTCACTACCCTAGGGCAGGAGACCTTCATCACCTACCACCCGCAGTGCCAGATCCGGACGTACATCGACCGCATCTTTCAGTACGTGGGAATCTCCCCCTACATCTCCTTCGAGGCCATCAACGACCCGATCATCCTCGGCGCGGTGGCCGCCGGCCTGGGCGTGGCTCTGGTCTCTGAAGCAGCCGGCGCCAAATACGACGACCTGAAGGCTCTGCGGATCGAGAACGACATTCCCACGCGGGATATCCACGTCGCCTGGTGCCGCAACCGCTACATGACCCCCGCCGTAAAAAATTTCCGGGATTTCATTCTGGAGAATGGCCTGATCCTCAACGAGTACAAAGAACATATAAAAAAATGATGAGCTTCAGTCGCCGCAAAATATAAGCCGCTGGCATACAGCCATCGGCGCAAACGTAAACGACTAAAACAAGAAGACCCCGCAGAGAGTGAAAAACATTCTCGCGGGGTTCCTTTTTCTCTAAACGACTTTGTCAAGCCCAGTCATCGCCTGTGATTCAACTTTGCCGGGCAACACACATATCATAAAACAGCTGCCCGGGCCTCTTTCATCCCCGGGGCCGCCAGACCGTATCACACAACTCCTCCAGTTCCTCCGGGTCTTTGGCCGACACTACCAGAACGGAGCCATCGGCCGCCAGTTCACGCAGGTAGTCCTTCATCCGCCTCCGCTCCTCCTGATCTGACCGCAGAAAGGGATTCTCCAGAAGTAATATGCGGGGATGCAGGAGAGCAAAGCGGTAGATAGACAGAAGCTTTTTTTCTCCCTCTGACAATTCTCCCACATCATCCACCGGCAATTCAATCCCGAATTTGCGGCAGAATTCCTGCTCCAGAAATCGCTCCATATCCTTCTGTACAAAACCGACCCGCACTCCTACCCGGCGCGAAGCCGTCAGGATGAGGTTCCTGCCAATACTCTGTCCATGAAACAGAGACTGTACGCTGTCCTCCGGGATGTAAACAGTTTCCCGGCTGCCGTATCCTTTCAGGGGAAGAAAATCGGGCAGCGCCAGCCCCTGCGCCCGCGTCTGTCGGCTCAGATACTCCGGCAATGTACAGTCCAGAGGCCAGTCAGCGTCATATACTCCCAGAATTCTCCGTTCCCGGATGTCCGCTCCTTCCGCGCCGCGTACCGTCCGGGCCGTACAGCTAACAGGTCCTGCCGGATCGGACTTCTGTGCCGTCTCCTTTTTATTCTCTGCAGCACCGGTCATCCGTCGATACTCCTCTGCACCATAAAAGACCTTCCGAACCTGACCGCCTTCCATCCAGGCCACGCGATCCGCCCGGTCAAGCAGCGCATTGTCCCGCTCGCTCAGGATCACGACACCGATCTCCCGCCTCCGGCATTTCTCCACGGCACGCCCCAGCACCTCGCAATCCTCCTCACTGAAGGAATACCCGGAGCAGTCCAGACAGAACAGCGGCACCCGACGAAGAGCTGCCAGGGCAAACCACAGAAGCACCTGCTCCCGCACCGGAACCTGGCTCGCCGGACAGGCCGGTGCATACCCAAGTTCCATTTCCCGGAAAAGTTCCTGAATTCCCTTCTCATCCCGCAGATTCCGCCGCAGATCCTTTCGTTCTCCCAAGGTCGCGCCTCCCAGACTCATCAGATTTGCCTGCAGCGACAACGCCTGCGTCAGATGGCAGCTCCGGTCCACACACAGGATCGGCAGACCGGCCAGCGTCCGTTTTCTGTAACGTTCTTCTTCCAGATACAGATTTCCGGACATGATTTCTGCCTGGCCGCCCAGAATCTCCCGCAGCAGTTCCCGGCCTGACCAGCGCCCCCCGACCACAAGCAGGACTTCTCCCGTGCGGATTCCCAGATCCAGTTCCCGCAGAGGAGCCAGAGAGTCAGACACTGCGTTTACCTTATGAAATCGAATCCATTCCCGCATGGCTCCTCCTTTCTCCCTGCCCGGGAAACATTGAAATTCACGGATTCCCGTCATCTTTCAAAAGCACCCGACTACAAGGATACCACAGATTTCAGCATGCCGCGATTTTCATCACTAACGAGAGGAATCCGGATCTCCACATCCGTCCCCATGTCCGGCGCACTGGTATACTGCAGTCCGTAAGCCTCGCCAAAAAGGATCTGCAGACGTTTGTTGACATTGTACACAGCGATACCGCTGCGTTTCCCGCGGGAATCCTCCTCCGGAAGCTTTCCGGAGAGACGCTGACGCACCTTTTCCAGCGTCGCCTCGTCCATGCCGATTCCGTCATCATGCACGACGATCGAGATTGATTTCCCCAGGCGGGTCAGACGCAGTGTAACCTGACCGCCTCCTTTGCGGGGCTCCAGCCCGTGATAGAGGGCATTCTCCACAAGCGGCTGAAAGGTCATCTTGGGAATATAATAGTGAAGGATCTCCGGCTCCTCACAGAGGATTTCCAGCGAGAAACGATCCTCGAACCGGTAATGCTGGATGGAAAAATAATCCTCCACATTGCTGAGCTCCTCCGCCAGAGGCACCAGATCACCCCGGTTCTTGATACTGTAGCGATAGAAGTGGGACATCTTCCCGGTCATCTCCGCGATCTCCGTCTGCCCGGCTGCGAGTGCCTGGCTGCGGATCGCATCCAGAGTATTGTAGAGGAAATGAGGATTGATCTGGTTCTGCAGCGCCGCATATTCCATCCCCTCCTGAACACGTCCGGACAAATATTTTTGTTCCAGCAGGACAAAGAACTCGTCCAGTTCCTCCCGGAGCTCTGCCGACAGCCCGCTCCGGTCTTCCAGGTCCCCGCTTCGCATCCAGCGCATCAGTTCCCGGTATCTATTCGCTGTCTGTCTCTGCCGGAGAAAGGCGAAGAGAAGGATCACGCACAGAACGAGAACCAAAAGCAGGAGCAGAAGCATCCGCTCCCACTGACTCCGCACCACCCCGAGAATAAAGAGTACGATGCACCCTGTCATCAGCAGGTACGCGAAGATCTCGAACCAGTCTGATTTTTTTTTCTCCCGTTTCACGTCTTTCCTCCTCTCCGTCTCACCGTCTTTTCACCGACAGCTGCCAGCTGCTTACCCGCGATAATACAGTTTCCGGTATTCCCCCGGCCGGATTCCCACTTCCTTCTTGAATACCTTGCCGAAATATTTCTCATCCGCATAACCGATCCGGGAAGTAATCTCATAGTTTGTCATCGTAGTCGTCGCCAGAAGCTCCCGCGCTGCCTCCATCCGCACTGAGGTCAGGTAGTCGGAGAAGGTCCGCCCCTCCATACGGCGGAACTGTGTACTGAAGTAAGCGGGGCTTAAGCCCACCTGCTCCGCGGTCTGTTCCAGCGTCACGGCCTCCCCGTAGTGTTCGGCCAGCCAGGCCTTCGCCAGCCGGATGGGCAGCTTCTCCTCGCTTTCCCGCGCTTTCCGCCAGATCTCCATCTGCCGGGTGATCACATCCCGAAGACAGTGGAAGAAAGCCGGGAGGCCCGCCGCCTGTCCGGTCTCCCGGAGATAGCTCTGCCGGAATTCATCAAAATTCTCTTCACGGTGAAGGCGGGCATACGTCTCAAGCTCACCGCAGATCTCATCCCGCAATCCCAGGATGACCTCCGGATGCAGAGGCGGCCGCTTATCCACGGCCGCTTCCAGCCGGTCCAGCCAGCTGTTCATGGCCCCCACACTCAGCGTCTCCACTGCCGTCTTGAGGCTCCGCCGGTCAGAGTCCGTGAAGACCTGATCCAGTGTCAGCCGGGAGAAACGGTACGCCGACAGTTCCAGAACCCGGTTGGCTCCCAGGACGACCTTCGCCTCCTCAGCCTGCTCCGCCATCCGCGCCAGCCGGGGCAGCTCCGACAGCTTCTCCGCCTCAGAGCTTAACCCCACGGATACCTGCGAGTTACCGAAGATCTCCGCCACATCCAGCATATCAAAAAGCAGCGTCTGCATCAGACTCTTGATGCGATTCACCTCCGCCGCCGGATAATTCAGAATCACGGCCAGCCCGCCATGCACCGTCGCCGGACAGACCCGGATCGGGGAGTCAGGCCAGCCTGCCTCCTCTTCCCCTTTGAAGACACGCCGCGCAGCATCCTCCAGCTTCTGTACCAGCAGCGTACTGCTGTCGTCCTCCAGATCCCGGTTCGTCCGCACGAAATAGACGCGCAGCAAATCCCGCGGAAATGTCTTCTGATACATTTTCTCCAGCTCTTCTGCCGTCTTCGGGAAGGCCTCCCCGTGATCAAAAAGGTGCCGGAACATATTCCGCCGGTTGTTCTGCTCTACGTGCTCATTGAGCCGCCGGATCTCATCCTCAGCCGTCGCATAGCGTTTCTGTCTTCCAAGAATCTGACAGGTCTTATCCAGCACCTCGTTGAGCTGCTCTCCGTCAAGAGGCTTCAGCAGATAATCAATCACCCCATACTTAAAGGCGCTGTAAGCATATTCAAAATATTTATAGCCGCTGAGAATGATAAAAGCCGGATGTAGCCCCCGCTCTGAGACCAGCCGGATCAATTCCAGCCCATCGTACACCGGCATCCGCACATCTGTCAACACGATATCCGGCTGCAGACGGCAGATAGCCTCCAGAGCTTCCTCTCCGTCGGCACATACCTGCGCCACTTCAATCCCGAACCGCTGCCAGTCTCCCAGCTCCAGAATCAGGTTGCAAATCTTCCTTTCATCATCCGCAATCACCGCTTTGTACATTTTTTCTTCTCTCCCCTTTCACTCTCCGTCTCTCCTGCCTGTCCGTTACATGCTGTCTTTCGTCTGCCGCTTTCTCTGGAGAAGCACCCGGCCGCATTCAATGAACAGCGCGCCAAAGACGACCAGTCCCTGAATGAAGTCCGTATAGTAGGGAGACAAATTCAGCAGATTGACGCCGTTGGTCAGCACGCCGATGATCAGACATCCGAGCAGCGTACCCGTAAGACTTCCCCGGCCTCCCGACACGGACACGCCGCCGATGGCCAGACAGGCCAGCGCCGTCATCTCCAGGTCCTCACCGCTGGTGGACACGGCCGCTCCCAGCTGACCGGTCAGGACAATGGCTGCCAGCGCATACAGAATGCCCGCCAGAACAAAGGCCGCCATGCGCACCCGCTCCGCACGGATTCCCGCCATCCTGGCTCCTGCGTCGTTCTCCCCCACCGCATAGATATGGTATCCGAAAATGGTATGCCCGAGAATCACCTGAAAGACCGGAAAAAGAATCAGAACCAGGAGCACCGGCACGGGAAGTCCGCCGATCCGCCCTGCTCCCAGAAAGAGAAACGCGTCCGGAAGCCCATAGATTGTTCCTCCGCCGGACAGAACAAAGGCGATTCCCTTGACCATGATCGAGGTTGAAAGAGTCAGGATAAAAGACGGCATCTTCAGTTTCGCCACACAGAAGCCGTTAAAGAAACCCACGACAGCTCCCAGTGCCAATCCGAGAAGAAATACCACCGGCGTCGGCCATCCGGCCATAAGAAGCTCTCCGCAGACGACACTCACGAGGGCGATCACCGAACCGCCGGAAAGATCCAGGCAGCCTGCGATCACCACAAAGGTCAGACCAATAGCCAGGATGGACATGGTGGACGTCTGCATGACAATATTAATGAAATTCTTCAGGGAAAGAAAATAGGCAGAGCTGACCGAGAAGACCAGGCTCAGCAGAACCAGCATGATCGTCGCCGGAATCAGCGACCGGATTTTCATATAAACCGCTTCTCTCATGATTCAATCTCCTCCGACCAGATCCCGTATTCCTCCAGTTCCTGGCTGTCGATGTTGTCACGGGTAATCGTAAACAGCGGATACGCATAGAAGGACTCTTCCGGCTCCTCCCCCGTGCGCAGGCTTTCAACCATCATTTCCACAGCCATCCGCCCCATGGCCAGAGGATTCTGAGAAATACAGGCATCCATCGTCCCCTCGCGGATTGCCGTCAGGGATTCCGCTGCCCCGTCAGCGGAGACCAGGATGATATGTTCCTCCTCCTCGACCGTATACAGGCGCCCCAGCCATTTCATGGCCTGCAGGCTTCCCTGCACATTCGTGTCCCCGGAACACCAGATGGCGTCCACGGATTCGTTGGCCTGCAGGATATTGGTCATCACATTCATCGCCGTATCCAGCTGCAGCGCCCCGTTCTGCTCCGCTACAATTTCAATGTCCGGATACTGATCAATCACCTCGTGAAATCCGATGCTCCGGTTCAGCCCGGAGGTGGTTGTCACGGAGGCAAGCAGGTTGACAACCTTCCCCCGGTACTCTCCGTATTTCTCATACAGACATTCCACGATATACTCCGCGGCCATCCGTCCCATCTCCACACTGTCAGAGCCAATGGTGCAGGTCACCGTATCCGAGTTCACCGTCGTATCCACACAATAGACCGGAATACCCGCTTCCCCGGCTTCCTCCACCACCTCGATCAGAGCATCGGCGTCCAGAGGCTCCATGAGGATGCCGTCCACCTCCTGGACGATAAAATCCCGGATCTGATTGGACTGCGTCTGGAGATTCCCGTTGCAGTTTGAGGCAATGATCTCTATACCCAGCTCGTCCGCCGCTTCCTGGATTCCCTGTTTCAGAGCGATCATGAAGGGGGAGCGCAGACTGTTGAGTGAGACACCGAGTACGATCTCCTTTTCATTTCCGGAGTCCGTCTCAGAATCGCCCGCTGCTTCGGACTCACTGACACCGGTTTCCCCGGCTGAATCTGTTCCCGCAGAGGTTCCTGTTTTCCCCGTCAGCACACTGCAGCCGGACAGCAAAAGAAGCAGGCACGCGATACAAATCGCTGAGATACCCGCTCGCACCTTCTTCTCTGTTCTCTGCCGCCGGTTTCCTCTGCCGCCGGGTTTTACTCGTTCTCGCCGTCCTTTCATTTACCACTCCAGTATACACAGTCTTTGTACATTATCTCAAACAGACTGCCGCGGCAGACACACCGCAGCAGTCCGGTTAAAAGGGGGAACTGACTTTATTTCTTACTTCGCCGCCTTCGCAGCGTCTCTCTTTGCCCTCCAGTTTTTATAGGCATTGGTCTGGGTCACGAACATCACCACGATGACGACCAGCAGGACCAGAGAAATGGGGCTGGTGAAGATGCTGCCGATGAGGCCGAACACATTCCCGTGCAGGATGATTCCACGGCGGTAATTTTCCTCCAGCAGCGAGGTCAGGATGATGCCCAGCACGCAGGGCGCGACCGGATAATCAAAGCGCTTCAGGAAATATCCCAGTACACCGAAGCCCATCATCCAGAAAATATCGTACAGGCTCTTGTTGATCGCGTAGGAACCGACCACCGACAGGATAATAATCAGCGGCAGCAGGATCCCCCGCGGAATCTCCACGATTTTGGTGAAGACCTTCACACCGGTCAGGCCGAAGATGACCAGGAAGATGGCACCGATAAACAGACAGGCGACGATCAGATAGAACAGATCCGGGGTGCTGCTCATCATGTTGGGACCCGGCTTCAATCCGTGGATCGTCAGAGCTCCCAGCATGACCGCCGTCACGGCGTCGCCGGGGATCCCCAGCGTCAGCATGGGGATGAACGCGCCGCCGATGGCCGCATTGTTGGCCGACTCGGGGGCTATCAGACCTTCGATAGCTCCCTCTCCGAAGGGTACCTCCGGGTTCTTCACGGTACGTTTCGCCTGATCATAGGTCAGCAGCGCCGCGATATCACCGCCGGCTCCGGGCAGGGCTCCCACGACCACGCCCACGATCGAGGAACGAATGGTCAGAGGAACATATTTCCTGATCGTGTCAAACGAGGGGATGATCTTATCCACCTTCTGTTTGACTGCCTGCACGTCCTTGCTGGTGATCTGAATCAACGCTTCGGAGACACCGAAGAGTCCGATCATCGCCACCACATAATCAATACCGGCATTCAGATATGTAATACCGAACGTAAACCGGGGAACCGCGGTCATCGTATCCATACCGACCGTACCCAGCAGAACACCGATCGCAGCGGCGATCAGGCCGCGGAAGATCGACTTACAGTTCAGGCTGCCCACCATCATCATACCCATGACGCCAAGCAGCAGATAATCGACCGAGGAGAACTTCAGCGCCAGACTGGACACCGCCGGAGCGCCTACCGCCAGGACGACCACGCCGACCATCGTGCCGATGACCGACTGCGTCGTCGCGATGCCCATTGCCCGTCCGGCTTCTCCCTTCTGCGCCATGGGATAGCCGTCAAGGGCAGTCGCCACAGCCGCCGGAGCGCCGGGGATATTGAGCAGGATCGCGGAACGGGAACCGCCGTACACAGCGCCGATATAGGTACCGATCATCAGGGCAATGGCACTGTTCGTCTCCCATCCATAGGTAAAGGACACCAGCAGAGACACCGCCATCGTGGCTGACAGGCCGGGAATGGCTCCGATGTAGATACCCGCAAAGGTTCCGATGGCCACGAAGACCAGCAGGAGGGGATGTGTAAAAGGTACAAGCAGATATGATAATACTTCCATGTTCTTCTCCCTCCTTCTACGGCAGCACAACGCTGAAGATCAGCCGGAACACAACGAGAATAAAGGCCATACACAGCGCTGTCCAGAGGATATTCTTTACATAATCCTTTGCCATCAGGTAGCTCATACCGCCCCAAAGGAAAATCGGCGTAGCAATATAGAACCCGAGGCCCATATACAGGGCCACGCAGTAGAGCAGAATGAATGCCATCATGATCAGAACATCCTTCGGCACCATATAGCCCAGAGTTTTCTTTACAATTTCTCCCACCGGGAGCCCATGGTTCTCCGAGGGAGCTTTACGATCCGTGATAATGATCGCCACGGAAAAAATTACGATCAGCGCGCTGACGAACAGCGGAATCGCCGCACAGGACGACGCGCCGGGATTATCCTGGTACAATAAGATGGACTGATACAGGAAAAACAGTCCGAATAACAGCAGAAATACGGCAAAACCTTTCTCCCCCGATTTGAAGGGCGCCTGTTTCTTTTCCTCTTCCATCTCGCTCCTCCTTATTCTTGGCCGAATGGCCATCATCCTTATGAAATCCGGAGGCTCTGTACTCTGCATGCCTTCCCTCTGGCCGCCATCCGGACTTCCATCATGACAGTGAGACAGGCAGACCGCCCGGACGAGCCGGGCGGTCTGCCTGCCTCACTGGGAAACAATGTTTCGTTTCTTAAATAATGCCTACTCGATCGCACCTGCGTTGGTCAGAGCGTCGATCATATTGGTTCTCCAGGCGTCGATGTAAGCGGTCGCCTCGTCGCTGGTGTAGCCCAGCGCGTTGATGTAAAAGCTGTCCAGGACATCCTGATAGCTTGCATCCTCATAGGCCTCGGCAAAGGCTGCGGACAGGGTCTCTACGATTGCGGAGTCAGTGCCTTCCTCAACAAAGATGCCGTAGAAAGGTCCCCAGGGCAGATACTGCTCGAAGTCCGGATACTCCTCGGTGACCAGCGGCACATCAGACATCAGTTCCACGGTCTCGGTGCTGAGCACGCAGAGCCACTTCAGATCGCCGGAGGTGTACTCCTCGATACCGGTCTGCACCTTGCAGATCGTGAAATCGCACTCACCGCCCAGGGCAGCCGTCTTGGCGGACGCATCGCTGTCATACTGTACCTGCGTGAATTCCGCGCCGGTGATGGAGGTGATCAGAGCCGCCACTTCCCAGGGCAGTCCGCCGGTGCCGGTCGTAGCCAGCGTGATGTTCTCACCAGCCAGCGCCGCATCCACGATCTCCGTCAGGGAGCTATAGGGTGAATCCGCCGCGACAACCACACCCGTAGTCTCATCGCCGATCAGGAAGACACACTCAAAATTGTCATAAGTCAGATCGGAGATTCCCAGCACATCGTACAGAGCCGGGTTCTCTGCGCCCATCAGCAGGTTGTAGCCGTCGGCGTCCTGATCATACACATACTGGGTCGCGATGGAGCCTGTGCCGCCGGTCTTGTTCTGGATGACGATGCTCTGTCCCAGGATATCCTGCGCCAGCGTCGCCAGAGGACGCATCAGAGAGTCGGTTCCGCCGCCCTCGCCCCACTGCACGATACCGTTAATGGTCGTCGTAGGATAGTCGGTGGTGCTGCCGGAGCTGGCCGCCGTCTCACCCTCAGCCGCCGTCGTCTCCGCGGCCGCCGCAGTGGTGTCATCGGAGCTGTCCGAGCTGCTGGAGCTGCTGCACCCCGCCAGCATCGTGGCCGCCAGAGCCGCTGTCAGAAGCAGAGCCAATACACGTTTCCTGTTCATAAACTGTTTCCTCCTTTTATTCAGGGAAATCTTCTCCCCTATTTACACAGGCGCTCCTGCCGGAGAACCGACAAAGAGCGTTTATGTACGAACCTTTGACATTCGGGATTATATCATGAACGTTTTTTGAACACAGTGGAAATTTTTTTGAACAGGTGCGATATTTTACGAAAATGACCACACACAGGAAAAATATTTTGCTCCTGTATTGACTTTCACATATATTTATAGTATCCTTTCTGCATAACGTAGTATTGAAAACTACTTGTTGCGGTTCGCGTGTTTTCTGTCTCTGATTCCCATAATCTGGAGGTGTATCAATATGAAACGAACGACGAAATGGAAACTCAAGGATCCCGGCAGCGCCATCACCCATCTCATCGGGCTGGTCGCCTCCGTCCTGGCCGGAATTCCTCTCCTGTATAAGGCGGCCCGGGAACCGGGCGATCTTCATCTGGCGGCGCTGACCGTCTTCGTCTACAGCCTGATTCTCCTGTATGCGGCCAGCTCCCTCTACCACTCTTTGAACCTGTCGGATAAAGGAAACCGGCGTCTGAAGAAGTTCGATCACATGATGATCTCCGTCCTCATCGCCGGTACCTATACTCCTGTCTGTCTGCTGGTTCTTCCGTCCCGCTGCGGCCTACCCCTGCTGTTTCTGATCTGGGCGGTCGCGCTGGCAGGGATCCTGATCAAGGCATTCTGGGTCACCTGTCCCCGCTGGTTCTCTTCCTTTCTCTATATCTCCATGGGATGGCTCTGCCTGCTGGCGCTCCCCGCTCTGCTGACCTCTCTCCCGCAGAACGCCTTCCTGTGGCTGCTGGCCGGAGGCCTCATCTATACTGCGGGAGGCATCATCTACGCGCTGAAGCTTCCTGCCTTCAATGCCAGGCACCGGCATTTCGGCACCCATGAGATCTTCCACCTATTCGTCATGGGCGGGAGCCTCTGCCACTATGTTCTGTTCTACCAGTTCGTTGCCTAGTTCTTCCACGACCCGGCGGCTCACCTCCGGATAGGGAAGTCCCGTCTTCGCACAGAGGAGACGCAGGCTCTCATATTCCGGATAAGCCCGCAGGATACCGTCCCGCCGACAGAGTTTGACATCAATCTTTCCCAGAGAAGACTCCCAGGGCATGATCATCCGATCCATCACCGAGCGCTCCATCTGCACGCGCCGGATCCCGATCGTGCTCGTCTCCCGGAAGAGGATCTCTTCCAGAGCCATCCGCTCGTCCTCGCGGCAGATCACCGTGATCTGCCAGGCCGGGCGGTTTTTTTTCATGTAAATCGGCGTGAAAAAGGCATCCCGCGCTCCGGCTGCGAATAACTGCTCCATCGCATACCCCAGCGTCTCCCCGGTGCAGTCATCCACATTGGTCTCCAGCTTCACGATGGTATCCCGGGAAGCATTCTCCGCCGACGTCTCCTCAGCCAGGATCATGGCCCGCAGCAGGCTGGGGCGGGAATAGGTCCGTTTCCCGGCTCCCATGCCGACCCTGCGGATCCGGTAGCGCGCGGGCAGAGCTCCGCGGGTCCGCATGGCGGCCGCCAGAGCCGCTCCCGTCGGCGTCACCAGCTCGCCCTCCACATCCACGGGTTCCACCGGCAGATCGTAGGCAGAGACGATGTTTGTCACGGCAGGTACCGGCACCGGCAGGATTCCGTGCTGACAGCGCACGGTTCCGTGTCCTTCGCGCAGCGGCCCGATCACGACGTCCTCGATCTGCAGACTGTCGATGCACACTGCCGCCGCCACGATATCCACGATCGAATCAACGGCTCCCACCTCATGAAAATGCACCTGATCCCGGGGAACACCGTGCGCCGCGGCCTCTGCCTCCGCCAGAATCAGGAAGGTCTGCTCCGCCAGACGCCGGGCAGAGGGCGACAGATCGGCGCTCTTCAGTATATCCATGATCTCCGGAAGTCCCCGGTGTTCATGATGCGCGTGGTGCGCATGATGTTCGTGATGTGTGTGATCGCCCGGATGCCCTCCCTCCGGTGCAGGCTCTCCGCCGGTGCCGTGCAGATACTCCATATCATGATCATGATTCTCGTGGGCCTCATCCAGGATTACCCGGAAATCACAGGCGTCAAGCCCCGCCTTCTTCACCCGGCCGATCTCGGTCCGGTACCCCGACAGGGGCAGGCTCGCAAGCGCCCTCTCCATCGCCTCCCGGTCCGCCCCCAGATCCAGCATGGCCCCCGTCACCATATCTCCGCTGATGCCGGATGCACACTCCAAATACAATATCCTGTTCTCCATCCCTGGTAGCTCCTTTCCCCCGCGGCCGGACGCGCCTGACGTCCGCGCTCTGCGTCTAATATACTCCCTTCTCCCTTTTTTGACAAGAAGAACGCGCACCCCTTCTCTCACCCGCCCAGATCTCCCCAGAAGAAAAGCAGCGAACCGAGCATTTTCCCTGCCGCAAAGGCCAGCAGAACCCAGGGCAGCCCTGTGCGCAGCCCCAGACGGCGGAAGAAAACAGGGATGACGTTCAGCGTTTCCGCCAGCGACATGATCAGACAGCCGATAAAGATGCCGTAGGCCAGCCCCAGGACCGCACAAAGCGATGTGCCGCCCCACAGGGGCAGATCATAAAACCAGACCAGATTCCCCCATACGCCGCCCAGGATGAAACAGGTCTCGTAGATGCCCACGCGGGAAGCCGTATGCGTCTTGTCCGCCATCCGCTGCACCAGACCGATGGCAATCAGAAAGGCGAAGATTCCCGCCGCCGTGACACCCCCGGCCGCCAGGCCGAAAAAGGCCAGGAGAACCCCCCGGCCCATCAGTTCTCACCGCCCTTCTCTCCGCTCTTCGCAGATGTCCCGCTCCCGGACTGCGCATAGTCCACGATCGCTTCCGCCACATCCTTCTCGTACTGACGCATCTGTACCTCCAGCGGCGTCGGATCCTCCGTCAGCTTCCAGCCCGCCAGATGATTAAAGAAAAGGACAATGCCCAGAAACAGGCCCAGAGAATACGAGGCCTCCAGAACCGTTCGTCCGTTTGAGGCTTCATGCATGACCCTCTGGTAGATCGTTTCGAAGATCTTCCCCACATCCACATCGTTATTAAAGGTCATAATGGCGAAGCCTCCTCCCACGAAGGCGACCAGCCCCACCGCCGCCGTCTGCAGACGGCTCCACAGAGAGGTCTTGTCAGGTGTGCGGCGGCAGTCGACGACAACATCCTCCGCTCCCAGAAAACGAACGTCCACCTCCTGGTTCTCCCGGTGAATCCGCTCCAGAATGTCCAGCGCAGACCAGACGTATCTTTTTTTCTTCCCCGCTTCCACAGTCTGAAGGAGCAGCCCCTCCCAGTAAGCCTGCATTTCCTCCGGCTGACACCAGAGCTCAGCGACCTGGCCCAGACGGATCTCCTTCTCCCGCACGGACGCCGTCGCGGTCAGCTTGACATATAGAACCGGCATTTTCTGTGTTGTCATGGCACTCTCCTGTCTGAAACGGAAATCCCTTCCGGATTCCGTCCGTTTTCTTCCAGTATGTCACGCCCTTTCTGAAAATATTCCTCCTCCGCGCTTTCTCTCAGCGGCTCGCCTTCCTCCCATCTGTTTTCCTTTCCGTTCCCTCGAACCACCTCTGCCGCATTTTCTTCAGCACCTTTTTCTCTGTCCGTGAAACCTGTACCTGAGAGATTCCCAGCTCCTGCGCCACCTGCACCTGTGTCCTGCCGTCCAGATAACGCAGCGAGATCAGCCGCTTCTCATTCTCCGGCAGCTCGGCGAAGACCTTCTGCAGCACCAGACGATTCAGGAGCTTCTCCTGATGATCCTCCGGTTCCTCCAGCCGGTCCATGAGACGAAGCTCCCGCCCGTCGCTCACGGAGAGCGGCTGATACAGCGATTCCACCTCCGCAGAGGCCTCCACGGCAGCGGCCAGCTCCTCCGTTCCGACCCCCATTTCCTGCGAAAGCTCGCCGAGCGTCGGTTCCCGCCCCAGCCGGTTTCCGAGTTCCTCCGACACGGTACGGACCCGCCAGGACATCTCCCGGAGGCTGCGGCTCACCCGGATAAGACCGTCATCCCGGAGAAACCGGCGGATCTCCCCTGTGATAACGGGAACCGCGTACGTGGAGAATTTCACTTCGTAAGAAAAATCAAAGCGGTCGATCGCCTTCAGCAGACCGATGCTTCCGATCTGGAACAGATCCTCCCTGTCACAGCCCCGTCCCTGAAACCGGCGGACGACACTCCAGACCAGACCGACATTCTCCTCCACCAGCTGCTCCCGGGCCTGTCTGTCTCCCTCCGCCGCCGCGCGCAGAAGACAGTGATTGTCATCCCATTCCATCCTGCCGCTCCCTGCTTCTCTTCTTCATGGTCACGACGGTTCCCTCCCCGGGGCGGGAGACGACATCCACCCGGTCCATAAAGGCCTCCATAAAGGAAAAACCCATGCCGGAGCGCCCCTCGTCCGGCCTGGTTGTAAATAAAGGCTCCCGTGCCCGCGCCACATTCTCGATACCGACGCCCTGATCCCGGATGCGCAGGGTCAGTTCCCGGTCACAGAGCTCCGCTTCCAGCGTAATCTCCCCCGGACCACCTCCGTAGCCGTGAATGATACTGTTTGTGACCGCCTCCGACACAGCAGTCTTCACGTCCTCTACCTCCTCCAGCGTCGGATCCAGCCTGGAGAAAAAGGCGGCCGCCGTCACCCGCGCCAGCTTCTCGTTGCTGGAACGACTCTCCAGAATCAGTGTCATCTTCTCCCGTCCCCCACTCTGCTCCATGCGTCTCACCTCTCCCTTTCTCCGTCCTGCCCGCACGCCTCCGATCCGTCCGACGGCGGATTCAGCGCCTCCTCCAGCGTATTACAGATCCGCGCCAGCCGCGGAATCCCGGCCATTTCCAGGAGGCGGCGCACACGGCGCCCGGCACCGCAGACCGCCACCTCCCCCTCTCTCTCCCGGAACAGCTTATATGTACCGAGAACCGCCCCGACCCCGGCGCTGTCCATAAACCGGGTCCGGGAATAATCGAACACCAGGCGCCGGATCCGGCGCCCCCGCAGGCCCTCCTCCGTCTGCCGTCTCAGATCCCGACTGCTGTGATGGTCCAGCTCCTCCGGCAAATGGATCACCAGGCTCTCCCCGATCACTTCACACTGCACGTTATTCATGCTTCGCTCCCTTCCCGCACGGGCCGCACCCGTCTTTCTTCTCAAAGAAAAAACACAGAAAATATCATTTCTGATACTCTCTGTGCTTTCTCTTTTTTTCTTATGTCTTTCGGTCGTTTCCGCTATTCGCCGCCCAGCGACTCCACCTTCGCCTGTGCCTCGTCATAGTACTCGCTGTCAGCATAGTCATCGACAATCTGCTGATAGTAATTCAGCGCCGTTTCGTCATCATCCCGCCTCTCGTAGCAAAGTCCCAGGTAGTACATCGCCGGATCGTAGTCCGCATTCAGCGACAGGCACTCCTCGAAGAGCTCGATGGCGTCGGAATAATAATACTCATTGTACCGCTCCAGCCCCTCATTGAAGACCTCCGCCACCATGTCCTCCGTCACATACTGCTGCATTGACTCATAGACGGCGGTAAAAGCCGTGGAATCCACCGCGTCCGTCTCGATGGAGGCAAACGCCTCCGCCAGATCCGCTTTCTCCGTATCCGCGTCCATATACAGATCCACCACTTCCAGCAGTGCATCATACTGTGACAGGACGCCCTCCGAGTCGTCTGTATAGGTATCCAGCGTCTCGTTCAGGCTCTCCATCTCCGCCTGCAGCTCCTCCACCTGTGTCGTCAGCGTCTGAATCTCCAGCTCCTTGTCCGATAGCTTCGTAGCGTAAGAAGCAATGGCCTGATTCTGTTCCACGCTGGCATTTCGTTTGACGGTGGGCACGATCACGAACTGAATCAGGCACACCGCGGCGGCAAAGCCGGCCAGAACGCCCAGCGCTACCCGTGTTCTCCCGGATCTCTCCCGGTACTCGGGAACGATGACGTCCGCAGAGCCGGATTCCTCCGCCGAGAGCAGCGCCTTCTGCGTCCTCTCCTCCTGATATTTCTCCTTGCCGGAACGGTTCTTCCCCAGCTTGCCGCGGATCAGGCGGCTGTATTTCAGGCACAGCGTATTCCCCCGGTCGATTTTCAGCGCCCGCTTCAACAGGCGGTTCGCCCGCGAATACTCCTCATCCTCGATATACAGCAGCGCCAGAAGCTGATAGGCCTTGATAAAATGCGGATGCTGTTTGATGACCCGCTTCAGCTGCACGATGGCCAGATCGATCCCGTCGTTCTTCGCATGAGACAGGGCCTGATTAAACTTCTTGATGGCCTGATTCATGCTCTCCAGCTGGTTCCGGTCCTCCTGAAGCTGATTCAGATACTCGTCAGCCAGATTGTCCGAGGATTTGAAATTCTTGCTGATCACCCACTGGCTCAGAGCCTCCACGACCTCACCCATCTCGTAGCAAACCAGCCCCAGGAGATTCCTGGCGTCTATGTTTTTCTTATCATACTGAAGACTCTTGCTCAGCGCCTCCGCGGCGCCCGACAAATCCCGGAGGCGGGCCTTTTCCAGCCCCGCGTTATAGTAATTGTTGGAGATGTGAATAATCTTCCGGTACACCGAGACATCCGCGCCGCAGCGAAGGCAGTAGCGGCCGGATCCCAGCTTGCTTCCGCACTGGTAACAGTTCATCCTAGCGCTGCTCCTTTTCCCTGAGAATCTCCAGCATGATATCCGTCATGTCCTTCAGATTCATATTTACAATGGCATCCTCCGCCTGTTCCACTTCCTTGCTGGGACGGAATTTGCTCAGTTCCTCATCAAAATTTATCATATCCGTACCTCCCGATGCGGGCTCTCTGCCGTGTTCTCTGATCCGCGCCCGGAGCTGCCCTGGAGCGCTCTTCTATCTTATAATACTCGCATCGATTCTGCAAGATATTTCTTCCGCAGGATTCGCCGGAATCCGTTTTCAACGGCACAAAAGAGACAGTTTTCATTTACAATGAACCACATTTCTTTTATAATGGAAAAGAGACGCCCGCGTTTCACCGCGGTGTAAACATATAGTAAATCAAGGAACAAGAAAGGATATCCGTATGTGCGAATACTCTTTGAGTCAGATCACTTCCTCCGATCGGAGGAGCCGCCGCCTGATGGACGCGCTCCTGGAGAAGGAAGGCATTGAACGAGACAAGAACCTCGACTACAGCGTCGGCCTCTTCGATGAGGACTACAACCTGGCAGCCACCGGCTCCTGCTTCAAGAACACGCTCCGCTGCATGGCCGTAGACTCCTCCCACCAGGGGGAAGGGCTCCTGAACCGGGTGGTGAGCCATCTGATGGACGTTCAGTTCGAGCGGGGGAACCGCGACCTGTTTCTGTACACCAAATGTGACAGCGCCAAATTCTTCCGCGACCTGGGATTCTATGAAATTGCCCGGGTGGAGGGCAAGGTCGTCTTCATGGAAAACCGCCGGACCGGCTTTTCCGACTATCTGGACAGCCTGACGCAGCCGGAAGTCTCCGGCGAACGGGTGGCGGCCGTCGTCATGAACGCCAACCCGTTCACGCTGGGCCATCAATACCTGCTGGAGCGCGCGGCGGCCGGGAATGATGTCGTTCATGTCTTCGTCGTGTCAGAAGAGGCTTCTCTGATCCCCTTCTCCGTGCGCTACGATCTGGTGCAGCGCGGCTCCGCCCATCTGACGAACCTGGTCTATCACCCCACCGGGAGCTATATTATCTCCAACGCCACCTTCCCCTCCTATTTTCTCAAGGATGCGGATGTGGTCATCGAGTCTCACGCCCGTCTGGACATTCAGGTCTTCAAGAAGATTGCTGCGGCGCTGGGCATCCGGCGGCGCTACGTAGGCGAAGAGCCCTTCAGTCAGGTCACGGGCATCTACAACCGGATCATGAAGGAGGAGCTGGACGCCGCAGGCATCTTCTGTGAGATCATCCCGCGCCGCACCGACGGGACAACCGCCATCAGCGCTTCCAAAGTGCGTCTCGCCATCCAGGAGAACCGCCTCGATGACATCCGGGATGTGGTACCTGCCAGCACCTATGAGTACTTCACCTCCCCCGAAGCGGAGCCCGTCATCGCACGGATTCGCGCCGCCGGGGACGTCATTCATTACTGAGACGGTCAACTTTTGACAGTTTCTCTGTTGTGTGCTATAATCGGCCTATCCTGTAAAGACAAAAAACTACAATCGTGATTGGCCATACGGCCAATGATAAGGAGGTCCCATAAAGGGATCCGTGATGGCCATGCGGCCAATATTAAGGAGGCACTTATATTATGAAGAAAATCTTATTTGCGGCGTCTGAGAGCGTTCCCTTTATCAAGACCGGCGGTCTGGCGGACGTGATCGGCTCTCTTCCCAAATATTTTGACAAAGAGAAATACGACGTCCGTATCGTCCTGCCCAAGTATCTGTGTATTTCCGAGGAGTACCGGAAGCAGATGGAATACCTGACCCATTTCTATATGTATTACAACGGGCGCAACCGCTATGTGGGCATCCTGCAGATGGAATATGAGGGCATCCCCTGCTACTTCGTGGACAATGAAGAGTATTTCGGCGGCAGCGAGCCTTACGGAGATCACCTGTACAATCTGGAGAAGTTCGGCTTCTTCAGCAAGGCGGCGCTGGCCATCCTGCCCTCGATCAACTTCCAGCCGGATATCATCCACTGCCATGACTGGCACACCGGCCTGATTCCCGTTTATCTGCGGACCCAGTTCGCCGCGGATGAGTTCTATGCAAACATGCAGTCCATCATCACCATCCACAACCTGCGGTTCCAGGGAAATTATTCCATCGAGAAGATTAAGGAGATCACCGGCCTGCCGGACTATCTCTTCACGCCCGACAAGCTGGAGGCTTACCAGGATGCCAACTATCTGAAGGGCGGCATCGTGTACGCCGACCGCGTGACGACCGTCAGCGAGACCTACACCGAAGAAATCAAGACGCCGTTCTACGGCGAACGGCTGGAAGGGCTGCTGTGGGCACGCTCCAATTCACTGTCCGGCATTCTGAACGGTCTGGATTACGACGAGTGGAACCCCGCTACGGATCCTTTTATCGCTCAGAGATTCACGATTTCCAATTTCCGCCAGAAGAAGAAAAAGAACAAGGCGGCGCTGCAGGATGAGCTTGGTCTGGCCCGGGATCCCAAGGCTATGATGATCGGCATTGTCTCCCGTATGACCGATCAGAAGGGCTTCGACCTGATTCAGCGGGTCATGGAAGAGATGGTTGATGAAG
Organism: Lachnospiraceae bacterium; assembly: GCA_021202465.1. Classification (GTDB taxonomy): domain Bacteria; phylum Bacillota; class Clostridia; order Lachnospirales; family Lachnospiraceae; genus UBA3305. The sequence goes on from JAJQCZ010000010.1 coordinate 170,061, forward strand.
GCATCCAGTTTGTCGTTCTGGGAACCGGTGAGTGGAAGTACGAGGAGATGTTCAAGCAATTTGCGGCCCGCTTCCCCCGCCAGGTATCCGCCAACATCTTCTACTCCAACGACCTGTCCCACCGCATCTACGCGTCCTGCGACGCCTTCCTGATGCCCTCGCTGTTCGAACCCTGCGGCCTCAGCCAGCTCATGAGCCTGCGCTACGGCACCGTACCGATCGTCCGGGAGACCGGCGGCCTCAAGGACACCGTGGAGCCCTACAATGAATATGAGAATACCGGAACCGGCTTCTCCTTCACGAATTATAATGCCCATGAGATGCTGGAGGCAGTGCGCTACGCCAAGAGCGTGTACACGGACAACAAACGCCGTTGGAATCAGCTGATTGACCGCGGCATGGCGCAGGATTTCTCCTGGGGCACCTCCGCCAGAAAATACGAGGCTCTCTACGACGAGATGCTGGGCGGCGAAGAAGAGGCTCCCGCGGAAGAAGCGGCTGCGGAGGAAGCGACCGAAGAATAATCACGCTTCCTGAAAACATTGCGATGAACAGTCTTTATTGAAAATAGCGATACATATCGCTCTGACGCTGAGAAACAAAAAATCCGGAGAGCTGAAAATAAACACAGCCCTCCGGATTTTTATATATTCTCCTGGTCAGACACTCTGCTGCCTCACAGTCGCTTATTGAAATTCCCGTCGATACCGACGCCATGCCGTTTGCTGGCAAAGGCGTGCGCGTCATAGTGCTTCAGGAAAGCCTCCAGCCGCGGCACCTCATACTTGGAGACCACGGTGAAGATCACATAGGACTCGTCCTTCTGATAGCCGCTGATCCCCTCCCAGTAGGTGGCGCTGCGAATCAGGTCCTGCGTGATAAAGGAAACGATTTTCTCCGGATCCTTCTTGGTGAAGATCAGCATCTCCGTACAGATATTCTGCGCATGGAGACGGTCCACAACAGTACTGGACACCGCCGAATAGATGATGGAATAGATGGCGACCGACACATTCAGGCTGAGAGCGCAGATCCCGTAAATGACAGCGTTCACGCACAGCGACAAACGCCCCACGGAGAGAGACTTGTACTTTTTCGCCATGACCATGCCGATGATATCCAGACCGCCGGCCGAAGACCGGGAGCGAAAGATCAGACCGGAACCGCAGCCTGCAATCAGACCGCCGATGACCACATTGGTCAGGATACTGTCCTCCACCAGCAGCTCCGCTGGAATGGGAATCAGCGCCAGGCCCACGGTCTCTACCGTAACACACAGCACCGTCCGGAAGAAGAAGTTCAGTCCAAACTCGCGGTAGGCCAGAATAAACAGAGGAATATTCAGCAGGTAATACATCACACTGGTAAAACTGCCGAAGGCCAGGGCCGGAGCCACATTCTGCACCAGAACATAGAGCAGCTGGCTGATACCCAGAACGCCTCCGTTGTAGGTCCCGCTGGGCACGATGAAGAGATTCACACCCAATGCGAACAGAATCGAACCACCCACGGACATGACAAACTGCTCCCCGGTCATCGTGATGGGATGCTTTTTATGCACCGTCCCGCTCTCAGTACTCATTTACATTCATATCCTTTCTGCCTCAACAGGCTGCCCGCTATTCTAACACTTTTCCCCGTGAAAAGACATTTATACCGGCAGAAAAAAACAGGGACGAAATTATTTTATCGAACCAAATCCGGTTCCCGGATTAAGAAAAATAGCCTGACGCAGACGCAAAAAGAGCGCTGGCGGCGCGTGGTCTCCCACCGCGCCGCCAGCGCTCCTTATTGTACGATGTGTTAAGATCAGGTTCCTATTCCACCAGACTGTCGTCGATGGTCTCGCCGTTTTGCACCATGGCGATCAGCTCCTGCGCCGTAGCGATAGACTCCTCATCCTGCAGCGTCACATACAGGGATGTGCTTCCCATACTGTAGGTGCTCGCCCGGGAACCGGTGCCGGAGACCGCGTAGGACTGCACCGTCCAGTCCGCATTATCCGCCAGCTGCATCTTCACCAGCGCCGCAATATCGTCGGTCGACAGATCCGTCGTGAACGACCCCTCCAGACTGGAGAGAAGCGAGGCATAGGAGGACAGGATCGTCGGGGAGGCAATCTTGTCAATAATGGCGCTGATCATGGCCATCTGGTTCTTTCCGCGCTGGTTATCCCCTTCCGCGAAGGCTTTCCGTTCCCGCACGAAGGCCAGAGCCGCGGTGCCGTCTACCGTATTATATCCCTCCGTGAAGCTGTAACCGCTGGATGTCGAGAAGCTCTGGCTGGAGTACACGCTCACGCCGCCCAACGCGTCCACGATGTCGACAAAACCGGTAAAGTTCATCCGCACATAGTAGTCGATATCGATGTCGTACAGATTCTCCAGTGTCTCAATCGAGCAGTCGATCCCGTAGATTCCGGCATGCGTCAGCTTGTCCATGCAGTCGTCGCCGAAGGGCAGACACACATAGTAATCCCGCGGCGTCGTGACCAGCAGGATCTGTTTGGTCTCCGGGTTCACGACTGCCATGATGTTTACATCCGAACGGCTCTTCGCCGCTACGCTTCCGTAGGTATCGATACCGCTGAAATAGACGATGAAGGGTTCCGTATCCACATCCTTATCACTGCCCTCCGTGGTCACCTCCACAACCGTCTCATAAGTGTAGGTATCCAGGATCCGGGTATCCGTGTCAAAGGTCTCATACTCATCGGTGATCATATCCCGATAGCTTTCGCTGAAGAGAATCGCGCTGACTTCTTCATCATACAGAGCCTGCACCATATCGCCCATACCGGTATATTCGACGGTCTCCACGCCGTTCTCAAGGTTCCCGTTCAGCTCCTCCAGGGCCTGATCCGTGTTATCCCGGTCCAGAACAGACTGAATCCCCACCTTCAATCCGTCGAGATCTGTCAGCGATTCATATTCACTCTCGTCCAGCACAACGATCACGACCTCTTCTGTCTGCGTCACCGTCGTCGTTCCGGTGATCTCCTCCAGCGTGCTGGAGGTCTGATAGAGGTAATAATTCCCCAGCGCCAACAGTACAATGGCGATCAGGGCGATCACCGTGCCGATGATCCGGGAGGCCCTGCTGCGCAGCGAAGTAAGGATCCAGGGAATCACGGCCAGCACCGCCAGAGCAACTGCTGCGATCCCCAGATACTGCATCGTCAGCATGTCCAGCAGATAGACCTGAACCGCCAGCAAAACCGTCAGGATCAGCTGGATCAGAGGCAGGATCCGCCAGGCGAAGGACGTCCGTTTCCTGCTGTTTTTTCCATATTTCTTAGGTGAGCCAAATTTTTCCTCACTTCTGTCGTCTTCCCTCATATCTTCCTCCTGTATCTTTCTTTGTAAATATATCCTGCGCGTTCCGCCTTACAACAAAGCTCACGAAGCATTGGAGAGAATCGCCTCCGCGGATGTCTCCAGGGCCTCAGAAGATTCTTCCGATGATCCTTCCTCTGTCTCCGTCTCCAGATCGATAATCTCCCCGTCCCAGACACGCTGGATCAGATCCTGCGCCTCCGCGATGGATTCCTCATCCTGAAGGATCACATACAGCTGCTGACTTCCCATACTGTATGTACTCATGCGCGCGCTGGTTCCCGTGACACTGTAGGTCTCAATGTTCCACGCAGAATCATCCTCCAGACACATCTTCACCAGAGTGGCGATATCATCCGTGGTCATGTCGGTGGTAAACGAGCCCTCCAGACTCTCCAGCACCGAGGTATAGCTGGTAAGAATGGAAGGAGAAGTGGCCTTCTCCACAATGGCTTCGATCATGGCCATCTGATTCCGCGCCCGCTGATAATCTCCGTCTGTGAAGGAATGCCGTTCGCGGACAAAGCCCAGCGCCATGTCTCCGTCTACCTCGTTGTATCCGACAACAAAATCATAATTGCCGACCTCGCTGGTAAAGGCCTGTTCCGAATAGACAGACACCCCGCCCAGAGCGTCCACGATGTCAACGAATCCGGTGAAATTCACCCGCAGATAGTAATCCACGCTGATCCCATAGAGATTCTCCAGTGTTTCAATGGAACAGTCAATCCCGTAAATCCCCGCATGCGTCAGCTTATCCATGCAGTCTCCTTCAAACGGCAGAGAGACATAATAATCTCTCGGCGTCGTGACGAGCAGAATCTGCCTCGTCGCCGGATTCACGACCGCCAGAATGTTCACATCGCTGCGGCTCGTAACAGAGACATCGCCCGCCTTATCGATGCCGCTGAGGTAAACGATAAACGGTTCCTCCTCCAGCTCAAAATTCTCCCGGATATTGTCCGTATCCGCTTCCACTTCCACCGTCGTCGTATAGGTATAGGTATTCAGGATCACCACGTCTTCCTCAAAGGTCTCAAAGGAATCCGTGATCATTTCCTGATACGCCTCGTTATACACGATTGCCTCGCAGCCGCCGTCATAGAGCGCCTGCACCATGTCGGCGATGCCGTTGTACTCCTCCACCGTCAGATTATCATCCAGCTGACTGCTCAGGCTTTCAATGGTCGTGTCCGTATTATCACGATCCAGGGAAGCCTGAATGCCGACCACTCGGCCTGCCAGCTCATCCAGGGAGCCGATGCCGCTGTCCGCCAGCACGGTGACCAGCACCTCATCCAGCTGCGTTGTCGTCGTTGTTGCAGAAATGCTCTGCAGCGTCTCATCGGTCTTCCGTGCATACACGGTCCCCATGGAAAGGCAGAAGGTAAAGCAGACAGCAAAAACGCCCGCGATCGCATACGCGGCCCGGGAATGCTGCAGAATCAGCCCGATCTCAATGCCCGCCATGAGCAGCAGCACCAGGATGACAACGCCCAGATAACGGTCCGGCAGAAGACCCAGCTGATAGACCTCCAGGCACATAATCACACTGACAGCGATCTGCAGAAGCAGCAAAAAGACACACAGGAAAAACCCGATTCCCCGATGCCTTCGTTTTCTTTCCTTACTTCTTGTACGCCTCTGGCCCCTTGTCTCGTTCTCAGCGTCTTCCCGGTTCTCTTTCTCCACGCGTCATCCTCCTGTGGTCTTCTCGGTCTGTGATGCGGCTTTGCCACGCGCGCTTATGCGGTTCTGCCCTGTTTCAATCTGAGCCGTAAGAGATTGTAGCACAAATCCGGCCATATGCCTAGAAGGTTTTTTCTTAATTTTGTGAATTAATCGTGATAATTCGTCAGGACATGGCTGCCAGCAGACCCGGAGCGTGATCCCAGACCTCTCTGCGGCTGTCATACTGCTCCTGCAGCCAGTCGATGGCCTGCTCTCTCCCCTCCTCAGAAAAGGGGAACTCCGCCCGCAGCTTCTTCTCCTCGGGCGTTTTGTCATAGCAGAAGGGCTCCGGCCATACACAGATATCGATATGAACATCCGGCTTCTCCCCGGCCCGGACCATGCGGTAGCGCATGCCGTGATGATCTCCCGTCTCCACGCCGCCGTAGGATAAAAAATTCAGAGAAAAGATCTGTTCTCTGTCCAGCATACTGCATTCCTCCGTTTCTCCGCCTCCTGCCCCTCTGTCATCTGAAAGCTCAGAGATCCAGAATCATCTGGGCGATCATACACACTCCCAGAGCGATCAGCGTAATCCCTGTCGCCCGGTTGGTTTTCACCGCATCCATCTTGTTGGCAAAATGCGAGGTGATCAGAGCCGCCAGCGTCGTGAAGAAGATACACAGCAGAAGAGAAGGAATATAATTCTGCACATCTCCAAAATAAAAATGAGACAGCGAGCCGGTCAGGGCCGTGAAGGTCATGACAAAGACGCTGGTTCCCACCGCCGTCTTCAGTTCATAGCCCAGAATCATCGTCAGAATGAACAGCATCATCAGACCGCCGCCCACGCCCATGAAGCCGCAGTAGAAGCCGATGACCGCGCCGCTTAAAAAAGCCAGCACCTTTTTCCTCTTATCGCTCCGCCGAAAAAAGGAGGCATGATGCTCCGAGGCCGGACGGACAATAAAACGGATTCCCATGAACAGAGCCCCTGCCACCGAGAGCCAGCTCATCTCCGTGTCCGGCATATACTGGGAAAAATAGCTCCCCGCCACGGTCATGATCAGCACCGCAACGACCATGTAAATCCCGTTCTTCAGGTCGACATTGTCATGTCTCCGGTAGATCAGCGCAGAAAATGCAGAGGCCAGCACATCGGAGGCCAGACCGATCCCCACCGACTCATACCACGGATATCCCAGAAAAGCGATCAGCATGGGAGCGATCACCGTAGAAGCGGACAAACCGGCAAAGCCGGTTCCGACACCGGCGGCGGTTCCCGCCAGAAGACATACCAGAAAATTCCTTAACATACAGCTTGTCCATTCTCCTCGTATTACTCGCAGTTCCAGATTCCGCGCAGGTTCCGGCCCGTCAGCCGTTCCGTCTCCCGGATGTCAGCGTCAAAATACTGCATCAAATAGGCCCGGGTCTCCGGCAGCATCCGGCTCCGGTCCGGATCCTCTTCCAGCGATCGGTCCCGCGTCTTCCGGTACAGGCGGTTGAATTTCCGGTACAGCTCCGGCGCCCAGTGAGACATGGCGCAAAAATCATAGAGGAAATAGTTGATGCCCTTGACGATCATGAAGACTTTGGTCCGAAACGGCGAGACCGGGCGATCTTTTCCCTCATTGGACTTCACATTATAATGAATACCCGGCGCATCCTGAAGCCCCAGGAATTCATACAGCTCCCGGCAGGCCTTCTCCTCGTCGCGGATAAACTCCTCAAAGACAATGAATTTCATGTTTTCCGGTTTAAATTTCTCCAGATAGTCTCTGATGCAGGCTCCATACCGGCTCTGAGAGAGAGAAATGTATTTTGTCCGGTTCCACATCACCTTTGCCCGCCGCCGCGGATTGTCGAGGACAGAATGCACGTAGTGATCAAATCCCGCCGCATGTCCGTGCTTCCGGTCATAGCGAAGCACCGACGCCGGAAAAAATCCCCGCCCCATAAAATATTTGTACGCTGAATAACTGCGGTCCGCCGGATTGCGCATCATGAAAATCATCTTCGTATCCGGCGACAGATTGCGGCCAAGCCGTTTCGCACAATTGCGAAAGGTCAGACCCGCGTTCACCTCGCCGAGCAGCCGCGGATCCCCCTCCGGGATATGCCCGAAATAGCGTCTTTTGTAGTAACGATGCCCGCCCAGCAGTGTGCCGAGGATAGGGACACGGTAGAGCATCGGCTCCTTCACATCCCGGCAGAGCGCCACCTGCGGGTGCTGTCTCAGTATTTCAAATAATGTCGTTGTGCCGCATTTCTGAAACCCCATGCAGACAAAATCCGGATATCCCACCTTTTTCCTCTCCCGTACTTACGTTTTTTCTCCTGATATGCCTTTGCCGCAGACAGCCGCCTTCTAAATCCTCTCTTCGATGTATGCCAGGATCCGGTCGACGCATGACTCCAGGTCCTCCTGCGACGTATCCACGATGATCTCCGCCCGCTTCGGAACCTCATAGGGGCTGGAAATTCCGGTGAAGTTCGAGATCTCCCCGCTGCGCGCCTTCCGGTACAGCCCCTTCACGTCGCGGCGCTCACACTCCTCCAGAGGCGTACTCACATACACCTCCAGGAAGGCCTCTCCGAGAATCTCCCGGGCACTGTGGCGGTCTCTCTTATAAGGAGAGATGAAGGAAGTCAGAACGATCAGCCCGGCATCGTTCATCAGCTTGGCTACCTCGGCGATACGGCGGATATTCTCCACCCGGTCCGCCGGTTCGAAGCTCAGGTCCTTGTTCAGACCCAGACGGATATTGTCCCCGTCCAGCAGCATGGTATGTTTTCCGCGCGCCACCAGCCGCTGTTCCAGCTCGTTGGCCAGCGTCGATTTGCCGGAGCCGGAAAGCCCGGTAAACCAGATCGTCAGAGGCTTCTGATTCTTCTGTGCCGCCCGCAGCTCACGGGTCACTGCCAGCTCCTGCCGCGTGATATTCCTGTCCCGCCGCAGCTTCTGGAACACCGTTCCGCAGGCCGAGGTCATGTTCGTAATCCGGTCAATGAGCAGGAAGGTTCCCAGCGCCCGATTGCAGCAGTCCTCTCCCTCCCGCCGGAAACAGTCAAAGACCAGCGGTTCCGACACGGAAATGTCACAGAGCGCGATTTCATTTTTCTTCAGATGATCCGCCGGCAGCCGGGAACCGTCATTCACCGCGATCTTATAGCGGATCTTCAGCACGGTCGCCGGAATCAGCCGGGTTCCCAGCTTCAGCATGTAGCCCCGTCCCGCCGTCAGAGGCTCATCATCCATCCAGAGCAGCGTCGCCGCAAAAAGACTCCCTGTCATCAGAGACGTATCCCGCGTAATCACACTGCCCCGGGAAATATCAATCTCCCGGTCAAGGCAGACCGTTACAGCCTGTCCCCTGCCGGCCTCCTCCACCCGACGATCGGTGACATAGATCTCCCGCACACCGGCGCTTTCTCCGCTCGGCAGCACCGTCACCGTATCGCCTGTCCGCAGCGTGCCGTAAGCGATCTGTCCCTGAAATCCCCGGAAGTCGGCGTTCGGGCGGCTGACCCGCTGCACCGGCAGGGCAAAGCCTCTTTCTGTGTCGGATTCCGATACATCAATCTGCTCCAGAGTTTCCAGCAGCGTACGTCCCCTGTACCAGGGCATATTCGTCGATTTTTCTGTGAGATTATCCCCCTCGGTCGCCGATACGGGAATCACCGTCACCGAAAGCGGCGAGAACTCGGAGACCAGACGCATCAGTTCCTTTCTCAGGTCATGAAACTGATATTCGTCGTAATGGATCAGATCCATTTTATTCACGGCAAAGACAAAATGCCGGATACCCATCAGGGCACAGATACGGGTATGGCGTCTGGTCTGCACGAGAATTCCCTGTGTGGCGTCCGTCAGGATCACCGCCAGATCCGCGAAGGAGGCGCCCACCGCCATGTTTCGTGTATACTCTTCATGACCGGGCGTATCCGCCACGATAAAGCTGCGCTTCGGCGTTGCAAAATAGCGATAGGCTACATCGATCGTAATTCCCTGTTCGCGCTCGGCCATGAGACCATCCAGAAGAAGAGAATAATCCATCTTGCCGTCCCGGCTTCCCACCCGGCTGTCCAGCTCCAGCGCCCGCTCCTGATCTGCGTAGAGAAGCTTCGCGTCATAGAGCATGTGCCCGATCAGCGTAGATTTCCCGTCATCCACGCTCCCGCATGTAATAAATTTCAGGAGGCCGTTGGCATGCTCCTGCTGTATTTCCATATCGGCTTGTCTGTCCACGATCTAAAAATACCCTTCTCTTTTTCTGCGCTCCATACTGCCTGCCGCCTCGTGGTCGATCACGCGGCTCGTCCGCTCGGAGGAGACAGCCCCCAGCGTCTCCGCGACGATCGTCTCCAGAGTATCCGCGTCGGATTCCATCGCCCCCGTCAGCGGATAGCAGCCCAGGGTGCGGAACCGCACCTTCTTCCACTGAATCTCCTCGCCCGGCTGCAGCTTCATCCGCTCATCGTCCACCATGATCAGATTCCCGTCCCGCTCCACAACCGGCCGTTCCTTCGCGAAATACAGCGGAACGATCTCGATCTTCTCCCGGGCGATATACTGCCAGATATCCTTCTCCGTCCAGTTGGAAAGCGGAAAGACCCGGATGCTTTCTCCCTTATGAATCGCCGTATTGTAGAGATTCCACATCTCCGGACGCTGCTTCTTCGGTTCCCAGGCATGCGCCTGATTCCGGAAGGAAAAAACCCTCTCCTTGGCCCGGGACTTCTCCTCATCCCGCCGTCCCCCGCCGAAAGCAGCTGTAAATCCGTAAGAATCCAACGCATCCTTCAGCGCCTGCGTCTTCATAATATCCGTATAAGCCGCGCCGTGATCGAAGGGATTGATGCCTCTCCTCACGCCGTCCATATTAGTATAGACCAGCATCTCGATCCCCTTCTCACGGGCGATGCGGTCCCGGAATTCGATCATTTCATGAAACTTCCAGGTTGTATCAATATGCAGGAAGGGAAAGGGAGGCTTCTCCGGATAAAAAGCCTTCAGCGCCAGATGCAGCATCACCGAGCTGTCCTTGCCGATCGAGTACAGCATCACCGGCTTCTCACACTCTGCGGCCACTTCGCGCATGATATAGATCGCTTCCGCTTCCAGTTCATCCAAATGTGTCATGACTTCCGTCCTTTATCGTTATAAAATTCGACGGCAATTTGCGCGCGTCTTCCACCTATGAAATAATAAACGCTTCCGGGATAGTAAGTCAATAAAAATTCTCTATATTTTTGTGAAATTCTTACGAAACCGTTAACATTCCGTTAATATTTTCTGTATATGAACAAATTCCCTCTGTCCGGCGTTTTTCAGGGAATCACGGGTCTTAAGTCCATGCAGAGTATCATACAATAAAGAAGTTCTCGGGAAGGGAACCGCCGTGAACGAATCCTGTCTCTTCTTTCTCCATAGTTTTCTCCTTGGCACAGGTCTGGCCATGGATGCTTTCTCGGTTTCTCTGGCCGACGGACTCCACGACCCCCGGATGGGACGGAGAAAAACATTTTTCATCGCCGGGCTCTTCGCCGGTTTTCAGTTCCTCATGCCGCTGATCGGCTGGGTTTGTCTGCATACAATTCTTGAAACTTTCCGGATCTTTGCCGTCTGGATTCCCCGGATTGCCCCGTTTCTTCTCCTCTGTCTCGGCGCCGATATGATTCATGAGAAAAACAGCTGTGAAGACCTCTCCCCGCCCCGGACAGATCTCCGCCAGCTTCTGGCCCAGGGCGCCGCCACCTCCGTCGACGCTCTGTCTGCCGGCTTCACGCTGGCAGGCTGTGAATTTCCCGCCGCTCTGAGCTGCTGTCTGGTCATCGCCGGAATCACCTTCCTCCTCTGCCTCGGCGGCCTGCAGCTGGGGCGCCGGTTCGGAACGAAATACTCCGGCCGCGCCTCACTGCTCGGCGGTGCGATCCTGATCTTTCTCGGAGTCAGGCTTTTTATGGAAACGATACTATAATACAGGGGACAGACGATTCTCGCCTGTCCCCTGCATCCGGAATAATTTTTTATCTCTCGCTGCCCCAGAAGATCAGTGTCAGTATCCCCGGGCCGGTATGTGCGCCGATGACCGGGCCGACAGGCGCCGTGAAAATCTCCGCCTGAGGGAATTCCTGCTTCACCAGAGCCGCCAGCTCCGCGGCCCGCTCCTTCGCATCTCCCTCACCGATCACCACCAGCGGGCTGATCTCCGGCTGCCAGGTCGCCTGCATCCGGGCCAGCTGTGCCTTCATGGCTCGTTTGCGCCCTCTGGGCTTCTCCTTCGTCTGAAGCTTGCCTTCATTGTCGACGATCAGCAGGGGCTTGATATTGAGCATGGTGCCCGCGACAGCTGTCGTCGCAGACACACGGCCGCCATGACGCAGATGCTCAAAATTGTCCACGGTAAACCAGTGGCAGACCTGAAGCTTCCGCTCCTCCACCCAGTCGCCCAGTTCCTCCAGCGAGGCTCCTTCCGCCTGTTTTCGCGCCGCCTCCCGCACCAGGAAACCGCCTCCGACGGATGCACAGAGTGTATCAACACAGCGAAGCGTCCGCTCCGGATACTTTTCCCGCAGCGCCTCCGCGGCAATCAGAGAATTCTGATAACAGTTGGACAGGCCGGAGGAGAACCCCAGATACAGGATGTCCTGTCCTTCCCGCAGGATCTCGTCAAAATACTGTTCATAGGCGTTGGGGATGATCTGGGAGGTACTGGCAAGCTTTCCCGCATTCTGTTTCTCGTAGAATTCGTCGGTCGTGATCTCTCCGCCCTCCCCGTAGAGATAGGGTTCGTCCCCCACGGTAATATTCATGGGAATAAACCGCACTGTGGGCAGGCCCTCCAGCATCTCCGGGCTGATGTCGGCTGTAGCATCTGAAACGATCTGATAGTTCACTCTTTCGTCCTCCTTGTATTCAGGACCTGTTAAAAAATTATTCTTTGCAGTTCCTTATCTGTATTGCCATAACAGAATATTTTTCTCTGTTCTGCATGTTATAGCGTTCACGTGAGCGGATATATTCTTTATCCATAAGAATCCTGTTCACAGGTTTCATTTTGGTTGACTTTTACCTCACTTGTGTATTATCATACATTTCGAATATAACTTCAATGGACAAAATCGCCGGTTTTTGGGTATTATTCCACATAACACGCGCGAAATGTGAATTACCGCTCTGAAAAACAGATACTATCATTTCCGCACAGCCATCCATTAATCGGGACAGAATGCAGAGAAATATGGCGTCTTATAACAGGAGAAGAAAAACATGTCCGACAAAACAGAAAAAATCATAACAGACCGCCGGGTTCTGCGCACCAAAAAAGCCATCCGCACAGCCTTCGCCGAGCTGCTTGCCCGGAAATCTCCCAACGAGATCACTGTGACGGAGCTGGCGAAGGCCGCCGATATCAACCGCAAGACCTTCTACAATTACTACAGTGATATCTATCAGGTGATGGACGAAATTGAGAACGAGATCGTCACCGCCTTTGAAAATGCCCTGCAGGAGGTAGATATCCTACAGGACATCCAGACGCCCTATTGCCTGCTGGAGCGACTGACGGATACTATCGACTGTGACCTGGCCTTCTATACCACCCTGCTCCGCACCAGCTCCAATTCTCAGTTCATCGACAAGATCATTGCCTCCCTGAAATCAATACTCACAGAGACCTTCGCCGGTTATCTGGATGTGGATGCCCGCATCCTCGACATGGTGATGAATTACACCGTAGCCGGCATCGTGGACGTCTACCGGAACTGGGTCACCGCCGAAGAGCGCCTCCCGATCGAAGAAATGTACCGACAGGTCAGCCTCATGACCTTTGAGGGGCTCGGCGGCATCCTGAAGAATGCACAGAAGTAATTCATGACGCCATCTCCCGCTCAGCATGTCCGCGAAAAATACAGACAAAAAACTTCCCTCTTCGCACCGCAGGATGATCACTTACCTTGGCGGTTCAAAGACAGGAAGTTTTGTTGTGCCGCCGCACCCTGGCCCCACAGGCAGGATAGGCGGTCTTGCCTACTTAAGATATGCACTTTCCCCTCTTCTTTAGAACAGGAAGAGGGCTTTTTTTCTACGGCGTTTCTCCCAGCGGACCGCGCCGGTCTGCCGGAAACCATTGACCGCCCAGAAATGAGGACAACCTGCGCAGCTTTCTGCGGTCGCAAACTGACTGACACCCTCCTGAAAGAGAGCCTGCTCGATCTGCTTCCAGGCATCGCAGCCCAGGCCGCGGCCCCGGTAACCTCCCCGGAGGAAAAAGGTCGTGATCGTGCAGTATCGGGGACGATTCGCCTCCCGGATACAGGTGCAGAAACCGATCCAGTCTCCTCCTGCATCAATCAGGAAGACCTGCAATCCGGCTCTCCGGCAGCGATCCCCGAAATCCCTCCGGTATCCGTCCGAGAGAAACCACTCCAGCATGGTATCATCGACGTTCCCCCGATGAACCATTTCTACCATACAGTTATCGAACATATGCCAGAATTGCTGAAAATCCTCCCGGGTCTCTGCGGGAACAACACGGAGCGCTCGCTCTGAATTCATAGGCAACGCCTCCCTCACTGAAAAAGCACAAGCACCAAAAGGAATGCAACAGAAAATAAAGCCTGTGCAGAGCCGGTATTCCCTCTGCACAGGCTTTATTTTAAAAGCGTTTTGTGTTCAATCCTTGTACAAATTATGAAGATTAACAAAAATTCACCGGAATTTTTACGATATTTATGTCTGACCGAGAATTGTCAGAACCAGCTTCCCGGCCTGTCATACTTCCTTCTGTATCGTATAATAATAAATGCCTGCGAGAATAATGAGACCGCCGATCACTGCGGACGCCTCGGGAATCTCCCGGAAGAACAGAATCCCCAGGACGGACGCAAAGACCGGTTCCATGAGCTTTGCCGTAGAAATGAAGGAAGCGCTGACATAGCGCAGTCCCCAGCTGAAGACACTGTGTCCCAGCAGCGTGCAGAGCACCGCCATGCCGAAGCCCCGCAGGATCTCCTCTCCTCCATAGCCGAAAAGAGGAACCGCCTGTATCGACAGCAGAATAACTGTCGTCACTGCAGCCACCCAGTACACGATCGTCGTGTAAAGAGTTGTCGACAGGCTCTTTCGGCAGATCTTCCCCATAATCGTATAGACAGCCATGCAGGCGGAACCGGCCAGCGCACAGAGATCGCCCCGCATCACATCCGAGCCGCCGCCGGCATCTCCCAGGCCGACGATGATACTACCGAGAAAAGTGACCGCAATCCCAATCCAGGCTTTGTGCGGAATCCTCTCACGGAAGAAAAACAGCGTGGCAAAGGCCACGAAAAAGACCTCCGTGTCTACCAGAAGAGCCGCCGACGCGATGCTGGTATATTTCACCGCCTCGAAATACAGAGTGAAATGCAGCGCCAGAAAGAAGCCGCTGATCAGACAGCAGAGCAGAAGCTTCCCTGTCACAGCGCTCCTCTCCCGGCGGAGGGCGGCGATTCCCGGCACAGTCAGGATCAGAGCGGCCAGAAGCATCCGGTAGAACACCAGCACCATGGAAGGCGCGGCGGAGTTCTTCACCAGAATCGCGGAGAAGGAGACTCCCACCACGCCCAGGATGACGATGCACTTTTTTCCCAGTGAGGAGCTATCTGTCTGATCCTCTCCCGCATTCATCGGATTCTCATTCATTCTGCTCCTCTTTCTGTCATTCATGTCCACTCAACTCCGTCTTTTCGCCCCGTCTCACTCTCTCGTTCCGAAGTTGTTTTACTTCTGTTCCGCTATTATCCCTACTCAGGGACAACAATCTCGCCCGCCACGGCGCAGGCTGCCGCTGTCGCCGGGGAGGCCAGGAAGATCTCCACCTTCGAGGTCCCCATACGTCCCAGGAAATTCCGGTTGTTGGTGGCGACGACCCGCTCCCCGTCGGTCAGAATACCGCCGGTTCGTCCGCAGCACAGGCCGCAGCCGGGATGTGTCAGGATCGCGCCGGCTTCGATCAGCGTATCCAGCGTCCCGTCCGCCAGCGCCTCGCGGTAAATCTTGCGGCTGGCCGGGGTGACGATGAACTTCACAAAGGGAGCCACTTTCTTCCCCTTCAGGATGGCGGCAGCCCGCTGCAGGTCCTCCAGACGCCCGTTGGTACAGGAACCGAGGAAGACCTGGTCGATCTTCGTCCCGGCCAGCTCCGCCACCGGGTGGATGTTATCCACCTGCGAAGGACAGGCCAGCACCGGCACAAAATCCTCCGCCCGGTAGTTCAGCGTGCGCGCATAGACAGCGTCCGCATCCCCCGCCAGGCTCGTCTCCGCCTCCGTCAGCGGGATCTCACAGTACGCCGCCGTCTTCTCATCCGGCGTGAACAGAGCGCATTTGGCTCCTGCTTCGACCGCCATGTTGGACATGGTCATACGGCTGGCCACGCTCATGGCCTCCACCGTGCTTCCGGCAAATTCCAGCGCCTGATAGGTCGCTCCGTCTGCCCGCAGATCGCCGATCAGACGCAGGATGATGTCCTTCGAGGTCACATTGGCGGGCAGCTCCCCTTCAATATTCACCCGGATGGTCTCCGGCACCTTGATCCACATGGTCCCGGTTCCGAGGATGCTCGCCATCTCCGTATACCCGATGCCGGAGGAGAAGGCGCCTACGCAGCCGTAGGTCGTCGTATGGCTGTCCGTCCCGAAGACGATATTTCCCGGCTTCACATATCCGGCCTCCGTCATCAGCTGGTGGCAGATGCCGTCGGAGCGATGGATATTCTTCATACCGTATTTCTCCACGAAGGCATTGCCCACGCGGAAGTGTCTGGTGTCATCCACCTGACTGGCCGGCACCAGATGATCGTAGATCAGCACGACCTTATCCGGATCCCAGAGCTTCGTAAAGCCCATTTCTTCAAATTTCTCTGCCACAAAGGGGATGAAGATATCGTGAATCATGACGCGGTCCACGCTGACCGTGACGATGTCTCCGGGCTTCACGTCCGTGCGGCCGATATTTCTCCCGACAATTTTCTCAATGATCGTTGCTCCCATGATATCCTCCTACTCCAGTCCGTTGCGGCGGCGCATGGCCTTCACCAGGCCGCCCGCCTCGATGATCTCCAGCAGGTTCTCCGGCAGAGACGCGATCGGGAACGCTTTCCCGTTCGCGCGCAGGCAGCGCCCCAGCTCCACCTGCACCTCCTGCCCTTCCTCCACAGCGTCGTGGAAATCCGGATTTTCGATGAGGAGCAGCCCGTTGTTGATAGCGTTGCGGAAGAAAATGCGCGCGAAGGACTTCGCGATCACACAGCGGACGCCGAGCGCCTTGATGATCTCCGGCGCCTGTTCCCGCGAAGAACCGCAGCCGAAATTCTTCCCCGCCACGATGATATCACCGGGCATGATCTGTCCTGCCAGCTCCGGCCGCAGGGGGGAGAATGCGTAGGGCTTCATATCTTCTACTGTCTTTAAAGCCAGGTATTCCGTGGGGATGATGATATCGGTGTCGATATCATCCCCCAGCAGCCATACCCGGGCGGTAAATGTCTCGTTCATTGCACCGTTTCCTCTCTTTACACAGGCTGCCCCGCCGCCGCGGTTTCGTTCAGGCTGGCGGTTGTGGTCACCGTGGCGGTGTCCGCCAGGCACTCCAGCTGATCCGCCGTGGCGATCTCACCGAGGATGGCGGAGGCGGTCACCGTAGCGGCATCCGCCAGATAGACGAAGGATTCTCTGTGTCCGGCCCGACCCTTGAAGTTCCGGGTGCCTGTGCTGATCAGTGTCTCGCCCTCGCCGATGACGCCCTGACAGCTGCCCCAGCAGACACTGCAGTTGGGGTTCATGACGATGGCTCCTGCTTCCATGAAAATATCGATCAGCCCCTCCTTCATCGCCGCCGCATAGATCTCGCGGCTGGCCGGCACGACCAGGAAGCGCACCAGCGGATGAACCTTACGGCCCCGAATCAGCGCCGCGCCCACGCGCAGATCCTCCAGGCGTCCGTTGTTGCAGGAGCCCAGGAAGGCCTCGTCGATCTTCGTCCCGGCACACTCCGTCGCCGGAACCACATTGTCCACAAAATGCGGCTTCGCCACGATGGGAACGATCTCGTCCAGATCGATGTCATAGACCTGCGTGAAGACCGCGTCCTCGTCACTGGTATACACAGCCAGCGGCTCCCGGCCTCTCTCCTGCAGATAGTCCAGAGCCACCTCATCCACCTCCATGAGGGCCGTCTTTGCGCCCGCCTCCACGCAGAGGTTGCAGATGGAGATCCGGTCGCTCATGGTCAGCGTCGCCAGGCCTTCCCCGGAGAATTCCATGGCCTTATAATTGGCTCCGTTGGCGCCGATGCGGCCGATGATCGTGAGGATCAGATCCCGCGCATAGACGCCCTCCCGCAGCTTTCCGTGCAGGTTAAAGTGCAGCGTCTCGGGAACCATGACCCAGGAGGTGCCGGTCACCATAGCATAGAGATAATCCGTGCAGCCCACGCCGGTGCCGAAGGCACCCAGCGCCCCGTAGGCGCAGGTGTGGCTGTCCGCACCGAAGATCAGCTCGCCGGGCCGGACGTGCTTCTCCATCATCACCTGATGACAGACGCCCTCACCCTCGTAGAAGGTAATGCCGTGCGCCCGGGCGAAATCGCGCATCTTTTTCTGGGACGCCGCCGTCTTGGGGCTGTCCGAAGGGATGTTGTGATCCACGATCCAGACCAGCTTGTCCACATCCGCAATACGCGGATGCTTCAGATTGTTATACATATCAATCGTGAGGTGGGTCGTCCCGTCGTTGCTCATGAGACGGTCCAGCGTCACCGTACAGATATCCCCCGCCTTCACCGCTTCTTTCCCGGCGGCGCGGGCAATGATTTTTTCCGCGATAGTCATTCCCATATCAGTCTTCCTCCCGGTTCAGCGAGGCGATGAGTCCGCCCTGGTCAAGAATCCGCTGCATCTGCGCGGGAAGCTTCGTACAGGCGAATTCCTTCCCGCCGGTGCGCACGATTCCTTCCTCCAGGAAGAGCTCCATCTCGTCCTGATCTGCTACATTGTCGTAAAGATCGCGGCAGACAATGACCGGCAGACCGATGTTGATGGCGTTCCGGTAGAAGATACGGGCGAAGGACTTCGCCAGCACCGCACGCACACCCAGCGCCTTCAGCACCGAGGGAGCCTGCTCCCGCGAAGAGCCGCAGCCGAAATTCTCCGCGGCCACGACAAAGTCCCCCGGCTGCACCTTGCGGGCGAATTCGGGGTCCAGAGACTCGAAGGTGTGTTCCTTCATCTCCTCAATGGTGGGATACAGCAGATACTGGGACGCCAGAATCTGATCCGTATCCACATCCGTATGAAATCGAAATATTTTTCCCATGTACCTATGCCTCCCCTCACGCCTCGTCGATGGCCTTGCCAATGTCAGAGCGGTGGTAAGCTCCCTCGAAGTCCACCAGCTTCACGGCCTCGTAGGCATTGGCCCGGGCTGATTTAAGATCATCGCCCAGCGCCGTCACACCGAGGACGCGGCCGCCGTTCGTGACCATCTTTCCGTCCACGAGCTTCGTTCCCGCATGGAACACATAGCAGCCTTCCCGGTTCTCGAAATTCTCCAGGCCGTGAATCTCAAAGCCCTTCTGATAGGAAACCGGATATCCGCCGGAGGCCAGTACCACGCAGACGCAGGCATTGTCCGCGAACTGCAGGTCGATCGTATCCAGCGTGCCGTCGATGCAGGCCTCGATCACCTCGATAATATCATTCTTCATCCGGGGCAGAACCACCTGCGCCTCCGGATCGCCAAAGCGGGCGTTGTACTCCAGCACGCGGGGGCCCTTCTCCGTGAGGATCAGGCCGAAGAAAATGATGCCCTTGAACTCACGCTCCTCGGCACGCATGGCGTCCACGCTCTTCTGATAAACATATTTCTGACAGAAAGCATCCACTTCCTCCGTATAGAAGGGACTGGGAGAAAATGTTCCCATGCCGCCGGTGTTCAGGCCCTGATCCCCATCCAGAGCCCGCTTGTGATCCTGCGCCGAGGTCATCGTGCGAATCGTCTTCCCATCCACGAAGGACAGCACGGATACCTCACGGCCGGTGAGGAATTCCTCGATGACCAGACGGCTCCCGGCAGACCCGAATTTGCGGTCCAGCATGATCTCCTTCACACCGGCCATCGCCTCTTCCTTCGTCTGGCAGATGAGAACGCCCTTGCCCAGAGCCAGGCCGTCGGCCTTCAGCACGATCGGGTAGTCCGAGGTTTCCAGATAGGACATAGCGGCGTCCGCATCGTCAAAGGTCTCGTAGGCCGCCGTCGGAATGTCATATTTCTTCATCAGATCCTTGGAGAAGGCCTTGGAGCCCTCGAGGATCGCCGCATTCTTCCGCGGGCCGAACACACGGAGTCCGCGCGCCTCGAACACATCCACGACACCGCCCACCAGAGGATCGTCCATGCCGATGATCGTCAGATCGATCGCTTCCTCCTCCGCAAAATCAGCCAGCTTATCAAATTCCATGGCGCCGATCGGCACACAGGTCGCGATCTGACCGATACCCGCGTTGCCGGGGGCGCAGTAAATCTCCTCCACCCGGGGGCTCTGCGCCACCTTCCAGGCGATGGCATGCTCACGGCCGCCGCTTCCCACTATCAATACTTTCATGTCTGTACTCTGCCTTTCTTTATCAGAATGCCTTCGGGAAACCTCCGGTGCTTCCCACTGGTTCTCTCTATCGGTTTTCTGCCCCGGAGACGTTCCTCTGATCGGCGATCAGCTGGATCGCTTGCGGGAGAATCTGCCACTCCGCCTCTTCCATGATGCGGCGCTGCAGGATCTCCGGTGTATCTCCGTCCTTCACCTCCACAGCCTTCTGTAAAATGATCGGGCCGGTATCCGTCCCCGCATCCACATAATGCACCGTGGCGCCGGACACCTTGACGCCCCGGGTCAGAGCCGCCTCATGCACCTTCAGTCCATAATAGCCGGTGCCGCAGAAGGAAGGAATCAGCGAAGGATGGATATTGATAATCTGATTCGGATAACGCTCTACCATCTTTTTCGGGATCACCACCAGGAAGCCCGCCAGCACGATCAGATCCAGGCGGTATTCCTCCAGGGTCTCCAGAAGGGCCTCGTTAAAGGCCTCGCGGTCCGGATAATTCTTCGGGGAGACACAGACCGCCGGGATCCCGTGTTTCCGGGCCCGCTCCAGAGCATATGCCCCGGCATTGTTGCTGAGCACCACTTCCAGAGAAACGCCTGTGATCTTCCCGCTCTCTACGTGATCGATGATCGACTGCAGGTTCGTGCCGCCGCCGGATACGAGAACGCCCACTCTTAACATACGTCGACTCCCTTCTCTCCCTCAGAGACCGAACCCACGATGTAAGCCTTCTCACCGGCCGCCTCGACGGCCTGTACGGCCGCGTCCGCCTGTGCGGGAGAGACCGCGAAGACCATGCCCAGACCCATGTTGAAGGTGTTGTACATCATATGCTCTTCGATATCTCCGTTTTCCTGCAGCATCCGGAAGACCGGGGGAATCGGATAGCTTCCCTTCTCCACCCGGGCGCGCAGGCCTTCCGGAAGCATACGGGGAATATTTTCATAGAAACCGCCGCCGGTGATGTGACTGCAGGCCTTGATCTTCACACCCGCCTCCCGGACAGAGCGCAGCGCCCGCACGTAGATCTTCGTGGGGGTCAGCAGCGTGTTGCCCAGGGTATCACCCAGCTGATCATAATAGGTATTCAGATTGGTCTCACTCATGCGGAACACCTTGCGCACCAGCGAATAGCCGTTGCTGTGAATGCCGGAGGAGGCGATGCCGATCAGAACGTCCCCCGCCGCCAGCTCGGCGCCGGTGATCATCTTCTTCCTGTCGACGATGCCCACCGCGAAGCCTGCCAGGTCGTACTCGTCCACCGGATAGAAGCCGGGCATCTCCGCGGTCTCCCCGCCGATCAGGGCGGCTCCGGCCTGCTTGCAGCCCTCGGCCACGCCCGCCACGATGTCGGCGATCTTCTCCGGCTCGTTCTTGCCGCAGGCGATGTAATCCAGAAAGAACAGGGGCTCGCCGCCGGCGCAGGCTACGTCGTTGACGCACATGGCCACACAGTCGATACCGATCGTGTCATGCCGGTCCATAAGGAAGGCGATTTTCAGCTTCGTCCCCACGCCGTCGGTGCCGGACAGCAGCGTCGGCTCCTCCATGTCCTTAAAGCCGTCCAGAGAGAAGGCGCCGGAGAAACCGCCCAGACCTCCCAGCACCTCCGGGCGCATGGTCTCCTGCACATGCTTCTTCATCAGTTCCACGGAGCGGTAGCCTGCTTCGATGTCCACGCCCGCCTGTTTGTAATTCATTGCCATTGGTCTCTCCCCCTACATTTCTTCCAGATATTTTGCATAGCCCACGGTCTCCAGCTTCGCAGCCTTCGTCTCGACCATCTCCCGCAGCTCCTCACTGTAGGCGGCCACACGCTCCGTCAGGTCTGCGTCGCCGATTGCCACGATCTTGGCCGCCAGCAGACCGGCATTCAGCGCGCCGTTGATCGCCACGGTCGCCACCGGAATGCCCGGAGGCATCTGCACGATCGAGTACAGAGAGTCCACGCCGCCCAGCGCTTTGGTCTGCACCGGTACGCCGATGACCGGCAGCACCGTCTGGGCCGCCACCATGCCCGGCAGGTGGGCAGCTCCGCCCGCTCCGGCCACGATCACACGGATGCCCCGCCCGGCCGCGCTCTTCGCATACTCCGTCAGGCGGTCCGGCGTCCGATGCGCCGACACGATCGTCATCTCATACGGTACGCCCAGCTTGTCCAGCATCTCACCGGCCTTTGCCATCACCGGCAGATCCGAATCGCTTCCCATAATAATTCCTACGACAGGTTTCATAGTGTCCTCCTCTTCTTGTGCTTATAAAAACCATGATGATACCACGGATTGCTCCGCGCTGACGCGCTGCTGTACATAAGTTCGATGACGAAAATCAGAGATTTTCTATCTCACTTATCCCGCAATCCTAGCAACATTCGTAATCCGCTCATTTTTCTACGAAAAATGGCTTCTTACTCATGTTTTGGCGGGTCATAAGGTCATGAAGCAGACCGCAAGCGCTCTATTCATGACCTTCGACCCTGGTATCATCAAATATGTAACACTGCATGGGCGCCCCGGACCTCCGCCAGGGCCTCCTCCAGGGTCTCCCCCGTGGCCGTGATATGTCCCATCTTGCGCCCGACCTTCACCTGTTCTTTTCCGTATATATGTACCTTGACATTAGGGAAGCGGTATGCTTCCTCCAGTCCGGTGAGCTCCGCCTGTCCGTTCCGGTCTCCGATCAGATTCTTCATCGCCGTGGGGCGGATCAGGTTCGGATTCCCCAGCGGCATCCCCAGGATCGCCCGCACATGCTGCTCGTACTGAGAAGTGTAACAGCCCTCGATCGTATAGTGCCCGGAATTGTGGGGACGGGGCGCCAGTTCATTGACCAGAATATGTCCCTCCCGCGTGACAAAAAGCTCGATACAGAGCATCCCACAGGCATCGAAAGCCTGCAGGCAGGCTTTGGCCACTTCCATCGCCTCGCGCGCCGAAGCCTCCGAAATCACCGCCGGCACCGTCGTCTCATCAAGGATGCTGTTGTGGTGTACATTTTCAGCTACCGGGAAGACGGCCATCTCACCATTCTCACTGCGGCAGGCCAGGATGGAGACCTCCTTCTCAAAATCAATGCATTCCTCGACCATCAGCGGCAGCTTTCCGGCTCCCAGACTTTCATACGCTTCGGCGATCTCGTTCTCCGTCCCGATCATCGCATTTCCCTTGCCGTCATAGCCGCCGGTGCAGGTCTTCAGCATGATCGGATACCCGTACTCTTCCGCCGCCGCATGAATGTCCTCCACACCGTCCACCGGACGGAAGGCCGGCACCGGAATCTCATGCTTCGTCAGCCAGCGCTTCTGCACCAGCTTGTTCTGAATCCGCGACAGCGTTTCCGCGCTGGGATAGACCTTGTGCCCCTCCGCCTCCAGGCGGCGCAGCGCCTCCACGCTGATGTGCTCGAATTCATAGGTCACTACATCCACGCCCTCCGCCATGCGCAGGATGGCGTCTACATCGTCAAAATCCGCCACGACATGCCGGTCGGCAATGCTGTGCGCCGGGCAGTGTTCGGTGGGATCAAGGATCGCAAACTGCGTATCCAGACGTTTCCCGTCCAGAATCATCATCTTCCCCAGCTGGCCCCCGCCGATGATTCCAATCTTCTTCATCTTGTGTCTTTGCCTCCTCAATAAACCCTCATGCCCGCTTTGCGGGCATCACCATGTATGAAAGTCGACGGCTCCGTACTTTCATAGTAAAATGCCCAGTATATAGATCGCTGCGATCAGCACCAGCACGGCGCCATTGGTGTAAAGCCCCACCTTCCAGGGAATTTTACTCTCCGCCTCCACGGAATAATGACCATAGCAGGTCACGCCGATGCCCGCGCCGCCAAGAACCAGAATCAGAAATCCGGCCAGAATGACCGGCCAGCTGGCCTGCCCGTTTGTTGAAACAGCCCATACCAGACAGAGAATAATAAGAAGGACTGCCAGCGCAAACAGACTCAGCGCCGCCTGCATAAAAGTGACAGACTGCAGCCGCTCGGACCAGGTCTTCTTCTCAATAAACTGAATCCCGTCCTTCGTGCGCTTCCACTTTATCTTCGCCATCCGTGAACCCCCTGCTTCCTGTGCGTCCTCACGATCCATGAGCTGCGCTTCTGCTGCCTCCACATGAACTGTGATTTCCTGCCTCTCCTGCGTCTTTTCTGTCAGTGCACACCATATTTTTCATAGTAGCGGTCGATTGCCGCCTTCATGGCGTCATCGATGATCACCCGGCCCTTATACGGCCGGTTGTACAGATGCTCTACGACCTCAGCCATGGTGACAATGGCCGTGGTCTCCATCCCGTATTTCTCATGGATCTCTTCCAGCGCGCTCTTCTCGCCCTGGCCCCGCTCCATGCGGTCCACGGACACGACCAGTCCCAGAACATCCACCTGCCCCTGCGCCCGCAGGATCGGCATGGTCTCGCCGATAGAGGTCCCCGCGGTCGTCACATCCTCGATGATGACAATCCGGTCGCCGTCGCCGATCGGGCTTCCCAGCAGGATGCCCTTGTCCCCATGGTCCTTGATTTCCTTGCGGTTGGAGCAGTAGCGGATGTCCGCGCCGTATTTCTCGCTGAGCGCCACGCAGGTCGTCACACTCAGGGGAATGCCCTTGTAGGCAGGCCCGAAAAGCACATCGAAATCCGTTCCGTATTTCCCGGCAATCGCTTTAGCATAATATTCTCCCAGCCTCGCCAGCTGCGCGCCGGTGCGGTAAAAGCCCGTATTCACAAAAAACGGTGTCTGCCGTCCGCTCTTCGTGACAAAGTCGCCGAAGCGCAGCACCTGACAGTCCACCATAAATTCTATAAATTCCTGCTTGTACTGTTCCATGGGGTTCATATCCTCCTGTCTGTTTTTACGCATACTCTTATTTTTATTTCCCTTGTATCATTATCGTTTATGGTATCACGACAAGGAATATTTTTCAATATTTCTCTCCAACGTTCCGTCTCGCCATTCTTACTCCTTCCGGTCGATCCGCCGGAATTCGTTGAAATCATGCACGATCTCCTTCACGCACCAGATCCAGGTATCGAAAGCGCCCGCCTTGTACAGGTTGATCAGGATCATACCGATGGGAATCGCCAGAATCATCCCCAGCACACTGTTGACCCGGTAACCGATATACATGAAGAACAGCGTCAGGAACGAATCCATGCCGATGGTCCCGCCCACCATCGCGGGCTGGATGCCCTGGTGTACGGCCAGCGCGATCACATAGATCAGGAGCAGGCCCAGCGCGAAGCCGTAATTTCCCAGAAAGACCTCGACAATGGCCCAGGGGATCAGCACGGTGCCGGTGCCGAAGACCGGCAGCATATCGAGGAAGGCGATCCCGAAGGCGATCAGCCAGGCAAATTGAATGCGCAGGAGCATCAGACCAACCAGAAGAATCACATAGATCACGCCCATAATCTTAAACTGGGCCTTGAAATAACCCACCACCACGCCGATGACCTGCTGATACAGAGACGAAATCCGCGTCCGCTGAGACTCCGGGAGATGTTCCCGCAGCCAGGCCTGCATCCGGTCATGGTCAGCAATAAAGAAATAGGTCGCTAACAGCCCCATCACCGTGCCAATGAGAATATCAGGCAGACGTTTTACAACATCTGTCAGGGTACCCAGACTGTCGCTTCCGCCGTTGCCGCTGATCAGGTTGTTGACAAAATTTCCCACGACCTCTCCAATCCCATTCAGGTCGATTCCCTGCAGCAGCGGAATCCGGTCAAGAATCTCCTGCAGAGAACCGGCCGCGGTCGAGAGGTCATTTCCTGCGTTGCTCGTCATGGTTGGCAGATAGTCCGCAAAACTACGCAGCCCGGCCGCCAGGGCGCTTCCCAGCCCGTAGCAGGCCAGAATCAGCAAGGCGATCACCAGCGAGATCAGAACGACCGAACCATATTTTCTTTTAATCCGGATCCTCTTCTCCAGAAAACGCACGATCGGATTAGCGATCACGGACAATACAAAGCCGACCACAAAGGGCGCAAAATACCGCAGCACCCGTGGAAGGAGGTAGAAAAATGCCCACAGGATGAGCCCTGCCGTCAGCAGGTTGCAGAAAATTTTCAGATACTTGGTAGAGAATTTCATAGACTCCGTCCTCTCTCCCACCTATTCCAGCTCTGACTTACTCCTCCAGCCGGATCTGCCCGACCTCATCGAAGCCGAACCGCTCCATATAAGCCCGGATTCCCTCGATGACCTCCAGCGTCACCGTGGGATTGTGGAAATTCGCTGTGCCGACGGAAACCGCCGTGGCCCCGGCCATGAGGAATTCAATGGCATCCTCTGCGGAGGCAATGCCGCCCATACCGATGACTGGAATGGAAACGGCGTGCGCCGCCTGATAAACCATGCGCACAGCGATCGGGCGAATCGCCGGGCCGGACAGACCGCCGGTGCGGTTCGCCAGGGCGAAGGTGCGCCGGTTGATGTCGAACTTCATGCCGGTCAGCGTATTGATCAGAGAAATGGCGTCGGCGCCCCCGGCCTCGGCGGCCCGTGCCATGACCGTGATATCCGTCACATTGGGGCTCAGCTTCATGATCACCGGCTGGCGGGCCCGTTCCTTCACGGCCCTGGTGATAGCCTCTACAGCCTTCGGATCCTGGCCGAAGGCGATGCCGCCCTCTTTTACATTCGGACAGGAGATATTGATCTCCAGCAGATCGACCCGCTTCTCGTCGGCCAGGCGCTCCACCACGTCGAGATACTCTTCCGTCGTCTTCCCACAGACATTGACGATGACGCGGGTCTCCGGATAGTCCTCCAGGAATCGCAGGTCGCGCTCGATAAAGGTCTCAATGCCCGGGTTCTGCAGGCCGATGGCATTTAACATCCCGCCCGTTGTCTCAGCGATGCGCGGCGTGGGATTACCGGGCCAGGGAACGCTGGCTACACCTTTGGTGACGACCGCGCCCAGGCGGTTCAGATCAAGCAGCTCCGCGAATTCCATGCCGGAACCGAAGGTACCGGAGGCCGTCATCACAGGATTATTTAACTCCACACCGGCCAGATTCACTTTCAGATTCACAGGTTCACCTCCCGGGCATTGAACACGGGGCCCTCCGCGCAGATTCTCTTATTTTTTACCTGAGAATGCGCATCCTTCTCCGTCGAGGAGCAGACACAGGCCAGACAGGCGCCGATGCCGCAGGCCATCTTCTCCTCCAGCGAGAGCCAGGCCTCCATCCCCTCCTCCTCCGCGTACTGCTTCAGTGCACGCAGCATCGGCAACGGACCGCAGGCATAGATTACATCGGCCGTCAGAGCATTCTCCCGGATGGCGTCGAGAACATTTCCCTTCGTGCCCCGGCTGCCGTCCTCTGTCGCAATACAGAGAGGCGCCGCCTGCCGCAGCTCGTCCTCCAGATAGGTCTGACTCCGGTAGCCCATCACCAGCGTCTTCTCCCCGGGGAGCTGTCTGGCCAGCTCCAGCAGCGGGGGCACGCCGATGCCACCGCCGACGATCATGGCACGACCCATGTGTTCCAGCGGGAAGCCATTTCCCAGAGGACCCAAGACATCCAGAGTATTCCCGGCAACCAGCTTCGAGAACTCCTCCGTCCCCTTTCCGACCTTCCGGTAAACGAGACGCAGTTGCCCCGTCTCCCGGCGAATCTCACAGAGGCTAATCGGGCGGGGCAAAAGCCTCGCGCCGTCGCGGCAGTACAGAGACAGGAACTGCCCGGGAACCGCCTCCCCGGCGATCCGCTCCGTCTGCAGCCACAGGCTGTAAATATCTTCACCCAGAGATTCCTGCGAGAGGACCCGGGCACATTCTCGGTATTTCATGACATTCTCCATTCGTTCGATCCGGCACACCAAACACAGTCAAAAAATCCCGTAAAGGATATCTTTGCTGCATCTCGCCGCGCCGCACTCCGGCAACATGCGATATACGCTCATTCAGGCCAGGCAGCTACGGCCTCACACATTTCAGATCCTCGATCATATCCAGCACCGCCTGGCGGGAAGCGTCACCGAAATTCTCCGCCCCGAAACGGCTGGCATAGGGTTCCTTGCGATAGGCGGCGATAATGCCCCGCGAAGAATTGACAATGGCTCCCAGACCATCCTCATTGAAATAAGGCGCCAGGTCGGCAGCCTTCCCGCCCTGCGCCCCATAACCGGGCACGAGGATGAAGGTATGCGGCATCAGACGGCGCAGGATCTTCCCCATCTCCGGATAGGTGGCGCCTACCACGGCGCCCACATAGCTGTAAGAATCGCCCATACATTCTTCACCCCAGGCGGCCACCTTCTCGCCGACCCACTCATACAGGGGACGTCCGTCGATCAGGCGGTCCTGAAATTCGCCGCTGGAAGGATTGGAGGTCTTCACCAGAACAAAGATGCCTTTCTTCTCTTCTTTGCATACCTCGAGGAACGGGCGGATACCGTCAGAACCCAGATAGGGATTCACGGTAATAAAGTCCTCGTCGAAGGGCGCGTAGGACTTGCTTCCCACACAGACCTTCCCCAGATGTCCCGCGGCATACGCGGCGGAGGTGGAACCGATGTCGCCCCGCTTCACATCGCCGATCACGATCAGTCCCTTTTCTTTACAATAGGCCACGGTCCGCCGGTAGACCTCCATCCCCGGCAAACCGAATTGCTCGTACATGGCCACCTGCGGCTTCACCGCGGGGATCAGATCATACACCGCATCGACGATGGTTTTATTAAACTGCCAGATCGCCTCGGCCGCACCCTCCAGGGTCTCGCCGTACGCATCAAAGGCGGCACGCTGCAGCGATTCCGGCACGTAACTCAGCATCGGGTCCAGGCCCACCACCACGGGGGCTTCCAGCTTCTGGATTCTCTCGGTCAGTCGGTTTATCATAATTTTCTCCTTTGGAATGGGTATAATCTACTTTCGACCCTGATGTATCATTTTAGCATATAGAAAAAGGGCTTGCAAGAGAGTCTTCCTGCAAGCCCGGTTCAATCTGTACGAAAAACCCTCCTCCCGCCTGAGGCTCCGAAGATCACATCGCCGAAAATGTATTTTTCATGTGGCCGTCTGTCATAATGTGTGATAAAATAATATAAAAATCAGGAAAAAAACTTTTCAATGTAACACCGACCAATACACACGATGTTACGATAGCTGCCTCAGGCAATTCTACGGGAAAATACTTTCTTCAGCGAATACGGAAAGGACGGAACAGGATGAGTCAGTATTCCATTTTGTTTGTAGACGACGAGGAAGAGGTCTTTCAAATCATCCTGCGAAAGCTGGATTGGGAAAGTCTGGAATTCTCTGTGCCCAGCTACGCCAGGAACGGCCGTGAGGCGCTGGAACTGGCGGAGGAATTACAGCCTGATGTGGTGATGACAGACATCAAAATGCCCTACATGGACGGGTTGGAACTGGGCCGCCAGCTGAAACAGACCTGCCCTCAGGCCAAAATCGTCATCTTTTCCGGCTTTGACCGCTTCGAGTACGCTCAGGAGGCCATCAAGCTGGAGGTGGAGGAGTATATTCTCAAGCCCATTGACGCTGACGAGCTGCGCAGCGTTTTTCAGCGCCTGCGGGAAAAGCTGGACCGGGAACGGGCCGAAAAACGGGACATCGACAAGCTGCACCAATACTATATGGAAAGTCTGCCGGTGCTGCAGGACAGCCTATACACGTCGCTGATTGAAGGCTGCATCCCGCAAGAGGAGATCAACCGGCTGATTTCCAGCTACCAGATCGACCTGCCGGGGCCATATTACGCAGTCTGTCTGGTGCACGCCAGTGCGGCGTCTCCCAACCTGGAAATAGAGCCGTTCCTGCTGTCGGTGTCCGTAAAAAAACTGGCGGAGGAGCAGCTGGTGGAACGTTGGCGGGGAAAACTGTTTACTTATTTGGATAACACGGTACTCATCGCCCAACTGACGGAGTCGACGGAGGTCACCAGCCTGACTGACAGCCTGGATCGATTCTGCCGCCTGGCCCGGCATCTCTGCGGAGCAACGGTCACCATCGGCATCGGACAGGTCTGTAGCAGCCTGCGGGAACTTTCAGCCTCCTACACCGGGGCGGTGGACGCGTTGTCCTGCCGGGTGATTTACGGCAACACCCGGGCCATCAACATCGCCGAGATCTCTCCCCTGGAAATCACCGACAACGACTGGAACCCCCAGTTCCTGCAACAGGTGTTCCAACAGATCAAGACCGGCAGTCGGGAAAATCTCGAGCAGGCGGTCCACCGCTGTGTCAGGCAGGTATCCGGCCAGGGGAACAACCTGCAAAAGTACCGGCTGTTCCTGATGGAGCTGCTGATGGAGTTCTTCCGTTTCGGCAGCAACAACCAGCTGAATGTCGACAAAATCTGGAGCGAAAGCCGGGACATCTATAACGAAGCTCTCCATCTGGAATCGCCGGAGGAGCTGGAACAGTGGTTGCTGGCGCTGTGCGCCAAATTGCAGGAACTGGTAGCCCACCGGCGGCAAAACACCACCCGTTCTTTTGTCGGCAAGGCTGTGGATTATGTTCGCGAGCACTATGCGGACCAGTCCCTGTCGGTGGAGATGGTCTGCAGAAGCCTGGGCGTCAGCACATCCTATTTTTCCACCGTCTTTAAGAAAGAGACAGGCAAGACCTTCATCGGCTACCTGACCGATTACCGGATGGAGCAGGCGGTTCAGCTGTTGCTGGAAGGAGACGAAAAAACCTACGTCATTGCCGGGAAGTTGGGATATTCCGATCCCAATTACTTCAGCTATGTGTTCAAGAAACAGTTTGGCGTCTCCCCCACCCGCTACCGAGTCAGAGAAAGGAACAAGGCATGAACCGTTTGCGCGCCTTCTGCAGAAAAAAGGGATTCTTCCCCTGGGCATTCAGATCACCATCTCGATCTCGTTTACTGTGGTATCCATCTGTATCCTGGCGGTGCTGGGCATCATCCTCTTCAACCAGTTCAGCAGTCGGGTGGAAGCGATATCCGTTGAGAGTGCCAGCCAGCTGCTGGATCAGACAGCCATCAATCTGGAAGAATACCTGCGCAATATGCGCCGCATCTCGAACGCCATGTATTACTCTGTCATCAAGGATACTGACCTGGAGACCGACACGCTGGATGAAGAGATGAATCTGCTCTACGAGGAGAATAAGGACAACCTCATCAGTATTGCCTGCTACACGGTAGATGGGGAGCTGGTGGCTGCCGCGCCGGTAGCTACTGAGAAGCAGGGGGTGGACATCGTCAACCAGGAATGGTTTACCTCCGCCATGAGCCAAATGGAAAATATGCACTTTTCCGTTCCCCATGTGCAGAACCTCTTTGACGACACCTCCTACCGCTATTACTGGGTCATCTCCCTGAGCCACACGGTAGAATTAACCTTCGGCGGCAGCACCAAGCTGGGGGTGCTTCTTGTGGATATGAACTACAGCAGCATCCAGCAGCTGTTCTCCAAAACCAACACCGACAGCTCATCGAAATATATCTACCTGATGGACAACAACGGAGAGATCATCTATCACCCCCGGCAGAACCTGATCTACGCCGGTCTCTACAGCGAAAATAACCAGGAGGCGCTGACCTACGATGATGGCAGCGTGGAAGAGACCTTCCAGGGGAAAAAGCGTCTCGTCACTGTGAAAACCGTCAGTTACACCGGCTGGAAGCTGGTCAGTGTGGTGACCATCAGTTCCTACGAGTTGGGTCTGCTGGAGACCCGGTATTTCGCCATCATTCTGATCATGCTGTCCCTGCTGGCCATCATCGCCCTCAACCAACTGGTCTCTGTCCAGATCTCCAGGCCGCTGGTGCGGCTGAACGAATCCGTCAGGGAACTGGAGCAGGGAAACCTGAACCCGGACATCTATGTGGGCGGCAGCATGGAAATCGAACACCTGGGGCGTACTCTCCGCTCCACGGTGGAGCAGCTGCGTCAGCTGATGCAGGACATTCTGGTCGAGCAGGAGGAAAAGCGGAAAAACGAGCTGGACGCCCTGCAATCCCAGATTAACCCGCACTTTTTATACAACACGTTGGACTCCATCGTCTGGATGATCGAGGGCGAACGCTATAAGGACGCCATCTTTATGATCACAGAGCTGGCCAGCCTCTTCCGAATCAGCCTGAGCAAGGGCAAAAACATCATCCAGCTGGAAGAGGAGTTAAACCACGCCAGGAACTACATGAACATCCAGCAGGTGCGCTACAAAAATACCTTCCGTGTGGAATATGACATCGACCCGGAGGTACTGTCCTGCTGCATCGTCAAGCTGGTCATTCAGCCACTGCTGGAGAATGCCATCTATTACGGAGTGGAAGGCATGGATGGAGACGGGATCATCCGGGTGACCGCCCGGCGCTCCGGTGAGGACATCTACGTCGAAGTCAGCGACAATGGCATCGGTATGCCGCCGGAGATGGTCAGCAAACTGCTGACTGAAGGCGACCGGACGCCCAAACACGGCTCCGGAGTAGGATTGGTGAACGTCCACAAGCGCATCCAGCTGCGTTTCGGCCAGAACTACGGCCTGGAAATTGAGAGCCATTCTGACGAGGGAACGATTGTGCGCATTCACATCCCCTGTCTCCCCTATACAGAGGAAACACGGGATCATTTAGAATCAGGAAAGCGGCAGGTGTGACGGATGAAAAAAAGCAGGATCGTTGTAATGGGCCTTTGCCTGGCAGCAGTGGCCGTCATCATCTTTGCAACCTACCAGCTGGTGAACATGGGACGACAGGATGTCTCCTATGAGGTCTCTGTCGTGGTCAACAACAGCAGCAGCGACCGGTGGATCGCCTTCAAGGAGGGACTGGAGCAGGGAGCGGAGGACTACTCCATCCGCCTCAACGTAGTAACCACATCTTCCTTTGACAATCTGGAAGACCAGCAGGCAGTCATTGAGCGGGAGATCGTCAACGGCGCGGAAGGGGTCATCGTCCAGCTCTGCGCCAGTTCCGGCACGGAAGGGCTTCTTCAGGAACTAACCGCTTCCACCGCTCTGGTGCTGGTGGAAACCGACGCGGAACCCACCGAGACCTATGCGGCCGCCCTCCCGGACAACGCGGGCATGGGCGAAGCCCTGGTTCAGGCTGCCGCCGAGGATGCCGGAGGCTCCCTGTCCGGCAAAACCATCGGTATCCTGACAGGGAACCAGGCGCAGCTGGCCATGCAGCAGCGACTGGAGGGCTTCACCCAGGCAGCGGAGGCATCCGGATGTCAGATCCTCTGGACTCTGGAAACAGGGGAGTCTGATGACGGACAGCTGACCGAACAGCTAAACGAACAGCCCGTAGACATCCTCATTGCCCTGGAAAACGACGAGACCGAGCAGGCCGTGGATGAACTGCTCGCGATCCAGGCGAACGTTCTCCTCTACGGGGTAGGCTGCTCGGAGAAAAACGTCTATTACCTGGACAAGGGGATTATCACCGGTCTGATTGTCCCCAACGAGTTTAACATGGGCTACCAGAGCGTAGCTCTGATGGCTCAATATCTGCAATCCCGCAAGACCGGACAGACGGAAATCAGCCATATTACCGTCAACAAAGAAACTATGTACGACACGGAAAACCAGAAGGTGCTGTTCCCCATCGTACAGTGACCGACGGGGAAGAAACCGACGACTCAGAAGGAGCGCATATATGAAAAAGCGGCGAAAAATCGGACTTTTGTGGGTGCTTCCAGTGCTGACAGCGGTGCTGGCCGCCTGCGGGTCTGCCGGGACAGCCGAGACGATGAGCAGCATCAAAATCGGCGTGACCCTCTACGACCAATACGATACCTATGTTTCGGAGCTCATGGAGAGCTTCAATTCCTACGCCACTCAAAAAGCGGAAGAAACAGGCATCGCCATCAACGTGGAGGTCTACAACGCCGCCAACAGCCAGTCCACGCAGGACGAACAGGTGGAAAAAATGATCGAAGACGACTGTGATGTCATCTGCGTCAATCTGGTAGATCGGACAGAACCAACGGTCATCATCGATCAGGCGGAAAAAAATCAGGTACCCATCATTTTCTTTAACCGGGAACTGGTGGAGGAAGATCTGGAGCGTTGGGATCAGCTCTATTATGTCGGTTCGGACGCTTCCGAGTCCGGCATCATGCAGGGCCAGCTGGTGGTGAACGCCTACAAAGCCGACCCCTCTCTGGACAAAAACGGCGACGGCGTACTGCAATACATCATCCTGGAGGGAGAGGCTGGACACCAGGACGCCATTGTGCGCACAGAGTTTTCCGTCAGCACCATTATGGACAACGGCATCAACGTGGAAAAACTCAGCTACGCCACCGCCAACTGGAACCGCGCCCAGGCGCAGACCAAAATGGCCCAGATGCTGACCCAGTACGGAGACGCCATTGAATTAGTGCTGGCCAATAACGATGACATGGCCCTGGGGGCCATCGACGAACTCAAGGCGGAGGACATCCCTCTGGAAGACTGGCCTGCCGTTGTAGGCATCGATGGCACCGACGTAGGGGTGGATGCTGTCGTGGCCGGTGAGATGATCGGCACTGTGTATCAGGACAGCGACGGGCAGGCCCGGGAGATGCTGAACTTGGCTTTTGCCCTGTCCACCGATGGGGATCTGTCCGGTCTGGACCTCCAGGACGGGAAGTATATCCGTCTGCCCCACCACATCATCACCGCAGAGACCCTGGCGGAGGAAACCGCCGAGACAAAGGATTCCACAGACAGTTCAGAACAGGAGTGAACGACCATGCCCTTTGGAAAGAAAAATGACAAACCGAAACATACCTTTTCCCCCGGCTCCCACGGAACGGTGTACATGCTGGGAGCGATTTACCTGGCCTACCTGCTGGTGACCTTTCTCCAGGGAGCATACAAGGGCGGCGAAGACGCCCCTTCCCTGCCGCTGCTGATTGGGGGTATCCTGGTGCTGGGCGGCGGCACAGTGTTCCTGGTTCTGATGGCCTGGAGGATGTCCCATATGCCACCCAAAACCGATGACGAAACGGCGGAGGACTACTCCGGCAGTCAGGGCAGAAAAGACATGGAGAACGTCCAGACGGGTGCAGAGGTCGAACCACCGGAGCAGGAAGAACCCTGATACGACCGTAAAGAATTATTAAGAAAAGCAGAATTCCTGAAAGAAGCCGAGAGAGCAGTGAAACAGGCCGGAGACATTGTCTCCGGCCTGTTTCACTGTTTCATAGAGTCAGGGTTTAAAATAGTCACGCGCTACTGCGCCTCCCAGACCGCATAAAGAGTAAGGTTTTCCTCCACCGTGTCGCTGGCGAAATCCCACAGCTGCTCCCCATCGGGCGTGAGCGACCAGCCGGTCAGCGTGTAACCCACGCGAACCACATTCTCCGGTTCCCCGATGGTCTCGCCGTACTGGACGGACTGAGACACTGCCTCGCTGCCACCCTGGCTGTCGAAGGAGACCGTCAGACCCGAAGCTCTGTTGGAACCGAAAACCACGAGAGCCAGGAACGCCACCGCCATGATCACCACAAAGGCGGTGGCCCAGCGGGCCATGCTTGTCCGCTGACTCTCCGACATTCCGCCGGTGGAGGAGACCCCGAACAACCCATAACGCCGGGACTGCCGGGACTTCTCTTCCCTGTCCGGAGTTGGGTCGATGGTGCTGCTCATCTTACTTTTTGGTCAGGTACTTGCGCATATCAATGGAGCAGGCCAACAGGATAATGACGCCCTTAATGATATACTGCATGTTCCCGGACACGGACAGAAAGTTCAGGCCCACGAAGATGATACGCAACAGGAACACGCCCAGCACCACGCCACCGATGGTACCGGTGCCGCCGACGAAAGAGACACCGCCAATAACGCAGGCAGCGATGGCGTCGCACTCGTAGTTCAAACCGGTGTTAGCGGTGTTAGAGCCGATACGGGCCGCCTCGATGAAGCCGGTGTAGCCGTAGGTAATGCCGGCCAGGGTGTGCACCATCATCGTGGTGAAGAACACGTTGACGCCGGAGACATTGGCGGCCTCCGGATTGGAACCGACCGCGAACATATTCTTGCCGAACGTGGTCTTATTCCAGATAAACCACATGATGATAAGCACAATCACCGCGTATATGACGTAGTTGGGAATGACAAGGCCGGTCAAACTGCCAATGACGCTGCCAGTGATACAGTTCTTGTAGGCATTAGACAGGCCGGAAATGGACTGACCATTGTTGCCGTTCGACATATAGTACAGCAGGCAGATGCCGTAGACAATCAGCTGAGTAGCCAGAGTGACGATGAATGGGTGCAGCTGAAATCTGGCCACGAAGAAACCGTTGACCAGACCCACGATACCGCCGATGACCAGGGCAATCAGCAGCACCAGAGGAATAGGCAGCTCACCCAGGTTATCGAAGAACTTGTTGGCGGTAGTCATGGACTGGAGCAGAGTGGCGGCGACAGCCGCCGTCAGACCCACGGTACGTCCGGCAGACAGGTCGGTACCGGTTAACACGATACAGCCGCCGATGCCCAGCGCCATCGGCAGGCTTGCCGCAGTCAGGTTAATGATATTGATGATGGAGCTGGACGAGACGATCTTAGGATTCTGGGTATAAGTAAAAACAATAAAAACGATCAGAATGATATAGATCGCATTGTTCAGCAGGGTGTCCACAACGAACGAACGGCGATCCTTTGCGTCCAGTGTCTTGTAATGGGCGCTGGTCTGTCGCAGGGAATTGATCGGATTATTCATAGTAATAGCCTCCCCCTTTATACGTATTTGGCGGCAAGCGTCAGGATCTCCTCCTGAGTGGTATTCTTTGCGTCTACTTCACCGGCCACTCTGCCGCCGCTCATGACCACGATACGGTCACACACGCCCAGCAGCTCTGGCATTTCGGACGACACCATCAGCACAGTGGTGCCGGCCTTGGCCTGGTCAATGATAAGCTGGTAGATCTCATACTTTGCGCCCACATCGATACCTCGGGTGGGTTCGTCCAGCATCAGCACCTGGGGCTTCGTCAGCAGCCAACGGGCCAGAATGACCTTCTGCTGGTTGCCGCCGGACAGAGAACGGATCTTCGTCTCCTGGGAGGGCGTCTTGGTAGCCATAGCATCGATACCCCACTGGGTGGCCTCCTTCATGGCGCCGTTGTTCAGCCACAGGCCATGTACCAGGTACTTTTTCAGACTGGCAATGACAGTATTGTCCAGGATGCTCCGAATGCCGAAGATACCGGTAGCCCGGCGTTCCTCCGTCACCAGGGCGAATCCCGCCTCCAGAGACTGCTTGGAGCTCTTATTGGAGACTTCCTTGCCATTGAGACGAATGGTGCCGCTGTGCCGTGTAGCCACGCCGAAGATGGACTCCAGCGTCTCCGTACGGCCGCTGCTGTCCAACCCGGCGAAACCGAGAATTTCGCTCTTTCGTGCCTTAAAGGATACATCCTTGAGCATATTGTACTGACCGGTCAGCCCTTCCACCTCGAGAACGACCTCGCCGGGTTCGTTGGTCTTGGGCGGGAACTGATTGCTCAGTTCGCGGCCTACCATCAGCTTAATGAGCTTTGCGTTGTCCAGTTCTGCGGCTGGCTCGGTGGCCACCCACTGGCCGTCCCGCATGACAGTAACTTCGTCGGAGATGCGGAGAATTTCCGCCATCTTGTGAGAGATATAGACGATGCCGCAGCCTCTGTCACGGAGCATATTAATGATCTTAAACAGGTGCTCCACCTCGGCCTCGGTCAGGGAGGATGTCGGCTCGTCGAAGATGATGATTTTGGAATTATAAGAGACGGCCTTAGCGATTTCCACCATCTGGCGCTTGGAAACGGGTAGCTCGCTCATCTTCTGGTCCATATCCACGTCGATCTCCAGTTCATCGAAAATCGCTTTGGTATCCTCGCGCATTTTCTTTTCGTTGACCATAATACCGGTGGTGGGATAGCGTCCCAGCCACAGGTTGTCCAGCACGGAGCGCTTCAGGGCCTGATTCAGCTCCTGATGCACCATTGCCACTCCATTTTCCATCGCCTCTTTTGTCGTTTTGAAATCGACCTCTTTCCCTTCCAGCAGGATGGTTCCCTCATCCTTCCTGTAAATGCCGAAGAGGCACTTCATCAGAGTGGACTTACCCGCGCCGTTTTCCCCCATCAGAGCGTGAACCGTGCCTGCCCGGACGCGCAGCTGCGCGTGATCCAGAGCTTTCACGCCGGGGAAGGTTTTGACAATGTCCTTCAACTCCAACAAAACATCGGAATGCTCCATCTAACAGCCTCCTTTTTATTTATTGCATGTATTATCGAAAAGAGGACTGTCCACTGAAACAGCGGAAGCCCTCTTTCAGTTCTGCTTCACATGATACAGGTCACATAGAGAGTAGCATTGGTTGAAAGCTTACTCTCCGGTATAAGCGGAATAAGCCATGTACACCTTGCTGTCGATGCCGTCAGCCAGAGTGTATGTGTACTCAGAGGTATCTGCCGCCAGAGCAGCGACGGCTTCGACGGGAGTCGCACCGGAAACAGCCTGGTCGACCAGGAACTTCAGGGCATAAGCATAACCGGTGTTGGACTGGGAAATGGTGCCGACCATGTAGCCGTTGGCAATCAGTTCCTTGGCGGTGTCTGTCGCGTCAACGCCGAAGACGGGGATGGTCGTGGTGCCTTCACCGTTGTTATAACCGGCAGCCTGGAGAGCCTGGACAGCGCCAGAGGCCATATCGTCGTTATTGCAGATGACCAGCTCGATCATGTTGCCGTTGGCCTCACTGTACTGGGACAGGTTGGTCTGCATATACTCGGTAGCGGCGGAAGCGGACCAGGCGCCGTTGGTATCGACCTGATAGCAGTCGGAATTATTGGCGTCGAAATACTCCAGCTCAGCATAACCGGCCTCAGTCAGGATCGTGTTGGCATCCTCAACCGCATACTGGGTACGATAGATGGCTTCGGCATTGCCCTCCTGACCCTTGAACATCGCGTAAGAAATCACACCGTCGCCGTTCAGATCAACAGCATCATAATTCTCAACCAGATACTCGCCGATCATCTGACCCTGCATATGACCAGCCTCGGGAGCATCGGTTCCCAAGAAGGCCACATTGTCATAAGCATTCAGCAAAGCACCCTCGTTGCCATCGGCCTCGATGGTACGGTTGAAGAAGTACACGCTGACGCCGTACTCGGCGGCTTCCTCGATGATCTTCTGGGCGGCATCCTCGGAACCGGATTCCACCAGGTTGACCAGCAGCAGGTTGCAGCCGTTAGTCAGAGCGGTGGTGATAGACTCGTTCTGGGTGGTCTGGCTGCTGTTGCCGTCATAATCGGTGTAAGTGATGCCGGCCTCGTCCAGTGTCTCATCCAAAACGGAGCGGACGGTGGAGAGGAAGGTATCAGAGAAGGCATACCAGAAAATACCCACGTTCAGGTCAGAATAATCGATATCGCTGACTGTTGTATCAGCCGCTTCAGTTTCGGTACCTTCGGCAGCGGAAGTCTCTTCAGCAGCGGAAGTATCCTCCGTGGCGGCATCCTCCGTGGTGGCGGCAGAGGTGTCCTCAGTGGAGTCGCTGCTGGAGCTGCAGGCTGCCAGTGACAGCACCATAGCCAGCGCCAGGAACAGAGCAAGCATTTTTTTTACTTTCATGTTACAGTCCTCCTTAAAATTTTCTGCGGTTTCGATTAGAAACTCACAATAAAAGTATACCAAAAACCGCAAAATTGTCAAATATAATATCCTCTGATTTTCTTAGAAATCCTTCTCTGCTGTCTCAGGATCCATTTTTTGTACTGAAAAAAGGGCTTGCAAGAGAGTCTTCCTGCAAGCCCAGGGCTTTCCTTTTAGCTATTGTCCTTTTTCCGCCTGTTTCTTCGCCAGCGGATATTCGACGTGCAGCAGCTCGTGCGTGCGGTTCTTCAGCAGATCGCCGTAGAGATCCGTCATCAGCGGGTTCTCATCGCTGCTCTTGATCTGCGCCTGCTTGTCAGTCTGGTAAAGACCGTCCGCGCGCAGGCGTTTCTCACGCCGGCGGCTGAAGGGCTGTCCCGCACCGGAGATGCAGCCGCCGGGGCAGGCCATGACCTCCACGAAGTCAAAATGCTCCTCGCCGCTCTCGATCTTCTCGATGAGAGCGTCGGCATTGCCCAGGTCGCTGACCACAGCGACCCGCAGCGTACGCTCACCCAGAGGCACCTCGCAGACCTTGACGCCCTTCATACCGCGCAGGCCGAGGAACTCGATCTCCTTCAGCTGACGGGCGCTCTTATCCTCCACCACGCGGCGGACCGCCGCCTCGGTGACACCGCCGGTGGCTCCGAAGATCACGCCGCCGCCGGAATGAAGTGCAAAGGGCATATCGGGCGCCTCGGCGTCGATCCGCTCGAAGAGGATGCCGATCTCCTTGATCATAGAGACCAGCTCCATGGTCGTCAGCACGTAGTCCACATCCGGCACGCC
This sequence comes from Lachnospiraceae bacterium, assembly GCA_021202465.1. Classification (GTDB taxonomy): domain Bacteria; phylum Bacillota; class Clostridia; order Lachnospirales; family Lachnospiraceae; genus UBA3305. The sequence continues at coordinate 210,086 of JAJQCZ010000010.1, forward strand.
CTTCCGCTTGAACTCATCGCGGGTCACTTCGGTCTTCTTGGCACTGCAGGGCATGATAGCCACGGAGACGACCTCTCGCTTATCCTTCACATCCCTTTCCTTATAGTAAGTCTTCAACACAGCGCCGAACATTTCCATCGGGGATTTGCTGGTGGAGACATAGGGCATCAGCTCCGGATGCTTGGTCTCCGCGAAGCGCACCCAGGCCGGGCAGCAGGAGGTAAAGAGCGGATATTTGCGGTCCGGTTCCTCCAGCGCTTCCAGCAGCTCCTTCGACTCCTCCATGATGGTCAGGTCCGCACCCACAGCCGTGTCGAACACCTCATCGAAGCCCAGCTTGCGCATGGCGGCGATGGTCTTGCCCAGCACGTTGTCGCCGGCTTTGAACCCGAATTCCTCACCGATGGCCACCCGAACCGCCGGAGCGATCTGGGCGATGACCCGCTTCGTGGGATCGTAAATGGCCTTCCACACCCGGGACATGTCGCTCTTGACCGTGATCGCCGCCGTCGGACAGACTGCCGCGCACTGGCCGCAGTTCACGCACTCCGTCTCCGCCAGCTTCCGTCCGAAGGCCGGCGAGACCACCGAGGCGGAGCCCCGGTTCACGATATCAATCGCGCCCACGTGCTGCACCTCGCTGCACATCCGCACACAGTCGCCGCAGAGAATGCATTTGGACGGATCGCGCACGATGGACATGGAGGAATCGTCAATGGGACGATTCGAATTGTTATTGGGGAAGCGGACCTCCCGCAGACCGAAGCGGTTAGCCAGCTCCTGCAGACGGCAGTTGCCGTTCTTCTCGCAGACCGTACAGTCGCGGCAATGGTTGGCCAGCAGCAGCTCCAGGATCATCTTCCGGTGCTTGTGCAGCTTGGGCGTATTCGTGCGGATCACTGCCTTGTGCTTCGGCGGTGTGGAGCAGGAAGCGATGATGCCGCCCCACTCGTCCTCCACCACGCACATCCGGCAGGCGCCGTACACGGACAGGTCGGAGTAATAGCAGAAGGTGGGCAGAATGATCCCGGCCTTCAGAATCACAGCCAGCATGTTTTTCTCATCGGTAAACTCGACGCGGTTTCCGTCGATGATCATATATTTTTCCATACGATTCTCTCTCCTTTCCGCGTCACTTTCTCGAGATGGCGCCGAACCGGCAGCCATCCATACAGGCACCGCACTTGATACATTTTGCGGGGTCAATGACATACGGGCTCTTCACCTTGCCGGAAATGGCTCCCACAGGGCAGTTTTTGGCGCATTTGCTGCAGCCCTTACAGAGCTCCGGATCAATCACATAATTGAGCAAAGCCTTACACTGTCCGGCGGGACATTTCTTATCCACGACATGGGCGATGTACTCGTCCCGGAAATATTTCAGGGTGCTGATGACGGGGAAGGCAGCGGATTTGCCGAGACCGCAGAGCGCGGTCGCCGTCACCGTGTCCGCCAACTCCTCCAGCAGCTCCAGGTCTTCCATGGTGCCCCACCCCTCGACGATATTATTAAGGATCTCCAGCATCCGTCTCGTGCCCTCCCGACAGGGGATGCACTTACCGCAGGACTCATTCTGCGTGAAATTCATGAAGAAACGGGCGACCTCCACCATGCAGCTCTTGTCGTTCATGACCACCAGACCGCCGGAGCCGATCATCGCGCCAACCTTCTTCAAAGAATCGAAATCCAGCGGCATATCCAGATGATCCTCCGTCGGCGTCGTACAGAGACATCCGCCCGAGGGGCCGCCGATCTGCACGGCCTTGAATTCGCCGTCCTTGATGCCGCCGCCGATGTCATAAATGACCTCCCGCAGCGTCGTCCCCATGGGCACCTCAATCAGACCGGTATTCATAACATTTCCGGTCAGGGCAAAGGCCTTGGTGCCGTGGTTTTTGTCCGGGCCGATGGTGCAGTACCAGTCCGCGCCGCGGTTGATGATCGCCGGGACGTTGCAGTAGGTCTCAACATTGTTCAATACCGTGGGCTTGCCGAAGAGGCCCTGCTCCACGGTTCTCGGAGGCTTCACGCGGGGCATACCGCGGTTGCCCTCGATGGACGCTGTCAGCGCGCTGCCCTCGCCGCAGACGAAGGCGCCGGCGCCCTGGCTGATGCGCAGATCGAAATCAAAGCCGGAACCGAGGATATTTTTTCCAAGAAGGCCGAACTGGTTCGCCAGGTCGATGGCCCGCTGCAGACGCTGCACAGCCAGCGGGTACTCGGCCCGCACGTAAATGTATCCATGATGGGAATTCGTGGCGATGGCCGCGACCATCATGCCCTCGATGACCCGGTGGGGATCTCCCTCCATCATACTCCGGTCCATGAATGCGCCGGGGTCGCCCTCGTCGCCGTTACAGACCACATATTTCTCCTCCGAATCCTGCGCCAGCACCTGCGCCCATTTCCGGCCGGTGGGGAAACCGCCGCCGCCCCGGCCGCGCAGGCAGGATTTGGTAATCTCATCGACGATCTCCTGCGAGGTCATCTCGAAAAGAGCCTTCTCCAGCGCCGTATAACCGCCTACCGCGATGTATTCCTTGATGGACTCCGCATTAATGTGGCCGCAGTGTTCCAGCGCCACACGGGTCTGCTGACGATAGAAGGGAATGTCGTCCTGCTTCTCATAGGACTTCCCCTCCGCGTCGTGATACACCAGGCGGTCGATCACCTCATCCCCCTGGATACTCTTCTCCAGGATCTCCTCGCAGTCCGATACCTTCACCTTGGTATACAAGATCCCGGAGGGCTCGATGCGCAGCAGCGGTCCCTTCTCACAGAAACCGTGGCAGCCGCTCTTCTTCAGCCCGACCGTTTCATGCGGTTCCTTCTCCAGAACCAGGGAACATTCGATATTCTTCTCCACCATCAGGTCGCGGAGCCGGTCATAGATCTTCAGGGAACCGCCGGCCACACAGCCCGTCCCGCCGCAGATGAGGATCTGCTTCTTCTGACTCTGCAGGGACGCCGCATACGCCGCCCGCGCGCGGGCCAGGTCTTCTCTTGTCTTAATTCTCTCCTCCATCGGCCTCCTCCTTCAGACTCTTCAGCAGTTCTCTTGCCTTCTCCGGCGTCATGGCCGGGTGTACCTCGTCATTCACGGTACAGACCGGCGCCAGTCCGCAGGCGCCGAGACAGGAAACCGTCTCCACCGTGAACATCATGTCCTCCGTCGTGGGATTCTCCTCCGTCACCTTCAGCGCATTACGGAACTCTTCCAGAATCGGAATGGAATTCCGCACATGACAGGCCGTTCCGTTACACACCTTGATGACATATTTCCCCTTGGGCTCCAGGGAGAAATTCTCGTAAAATGTGGCGACGCCGTAGATCTTGGCCTCACTGAGGCCAAGCTTGCGCGCAATGTAAGTCAGCATCTCCTCCGGGAGATACCGGTACTCCTGCTGAATCGCCTGCATGACGGTGATCACCGCGGCCGGATTGTAGTGGTACTGCTCCAGGATATGGTCCAGCTTCTGTTGCTCTTCCAGCTGCATCTGTGGCCCTCCTTTCTTTTCTCGGGTTTTGGCGGGTCTCTCGGAACCCATGAAATCACGGCAAACGACGCGACTCCGTTACTATTATATCAATAATTGGCCTAAAATGCAACAAACAAGTCACTCGCTGTCTGTCTCTTCTGTGTCAGTCACGCCGCCTGTACCGCCTGTCTCCGGATCCTCTCCAAAGATCGTCGCATAGTAATCATACTCCATCACCTGAGAGGAAAACGAAATTTTGTTTGACACGATTGTCCTGATCGATTCAACATAGGAATCATCGACCGTCTCTCCCTCATTCGCCGTAAACTCCCCTGTTGCAGCATCATAGACTCCCTTATCCGTGATAAAGCTGTAGTCATTCCAGAGCACCAGAGGGTCAGCATCTGAGAATACATCTCTTCCCACCAGCAGCCGCGAATCATACTCCACTCCGAACAGATTCAGCAGCGTCGGCAGGATATCCAGCGACATAACCGGTGTGTCCACCGTAATCCCTTCATCCTCAATACAAGCGGACCATATAATGAGGGTTGTATTATCACGCACAAAAGCGTCATATGAATCTACCTTGTAAAGATCCAGCAGATAATCCTCTGAGTTTCCCAGAGTCGTGCTCTTCGCCAGTCCATACGGATAATGATCTGTGCAGAGCACGATCACCGTATCGTCCGCGATCCCTCTCTCCTCCAGCATACTGACCATCGACTCTAACGCGTATTCCAGCTCCAGCTGATAGCAGAAATAGTACAGTGTCGTGTCCTTATACGTATCCTCGCCCAGAACCTCTTTGACATACTCAAGATTTTTTTCTGTCCTGGAATCATCTGCGTCATATGTACAGTGGCCGCTGTATGTCATGTAATAAGCGGTAAAAGGCTGACTATCGATATATGTCTCCAGGGTGGCCTCAAAGGTCTCCTGATCTCCGGACCATGCGGAGAGGAGATCTTCCAGTCCGTTTCCCCACGCCAGGAACTGATCATAGCCAAAATTCGTATGCGTCTTATCGCGGTCATAGTACGTATACGAGCCATTGTGAAAAGCCAGTGACGTATAATTCAGCCGCTGCAGCTGATTTCCCATGGTAAAATAAAGGTTACAGCCAATTGTCTCAAGAATGGAATTCACCCCATTCGTGGGAACAAGACCCAGAAGGATGGAGTATTCGCCGGTAGACGTGCTGCCTCCCCAGGCCGGCTGATAGAAATCCGTGAATTTGATTCCCTCGTTCGCAAGCCGGTAAAGTGTCGGCGTGAGTTCCTCACTGATCACCTGTTTGGAGAAGGCCTCCGCCGTGATGATGATCAGATTTTTCCCTTCAAAAAGTCCTGTATATTCGTTTTTATTCGTCGGTTCAAGGCTGAAAACATACTCATGCATGCCTGCAACCGCGTCATTGTCCGCGGATTCGATCAGAGAGTCAAAATCTATCTCCATCACATTATAGCCCGAATCTTCTGTTTCCTCTTCCTCAGTCTGTGTCTCCTCCTGCTCGTCCTCCGTCTCCTGGCTTACCACTGTTAATTCCGTCGCGTATTTATTTCCAAAGAAGCTGTATTTCATATCGAGTCTGGTGCCGGTAATCAGTCCAAAAGCGGACACGGCGGTATCGTACTCGAACTGCCCCTTATATTTCGCGCTGAGAGAAGAATTGGATACCAGCAGTATCCCCAGCCCTCCGCTGATCAGAGAAAGCGCCAGAAACAGAACCGCCGCCAAAGGATGATAGCGTCTGGCAGGGATACGCCCGGAACCGAGAAAAAGATATAGTATCAGAGGGAGAAAGAACAGAAGAATAACGGGAAGAGCTCTGGCGATCGCAGCCCAAAGATCTGAACCATACTGGTGAACGACGCCTCCCGTTCCTGCCATGATCGAGGTCAGATCCATATAGGTCTGGTATGTATTCTTTATCATGCATTCAATTGTAAAGCCCAGCGCTGTCACAGCCAGAATCACAATCGTGATGATTCTGTTTATTGCTTTCTTAAACAGAGAGGTGAGCGCAGAGCAAAATAAACCTGCCGACAACGCAAACAGCAGCAGAAAGATAATATTCGAAAAGAGAGAAGTCTCATTGAAGATTCTCAGCAGAACTTCATCATAGACAAAAACCACCGGAAACAGCTTATAATGTGTATTTGTCTTCATCATATTATGGAAATCATCTGTATTAATAGTTAAATTTTACGCAGTGAATTGTTTTCCCAAATATAATAAACGATTCTTACTGATTTGACAACATCCGACATTATTTTGTATGTGCCAAATGATGAAACCCGAACCCGTCCTTGTTTTTCCGCCGGAAACATTTTCCTGATGCCCCTTTCCCTGCTGGAGGCTCGTGTAGGAGGCGCAGCCGTCGCCCCAGAGCGTGGCGACGCCCAGCATGATGATCATCAGCGGGTTGATGATGTTCGTGGCCGTATTTCCCAGATAGCCGACGCTCTGCCCAATGAAGATCTGATCGACGATGTTGTAGAGTGCGTTCACGACCAGCGCGATCGTCGCCGGAATGGCGTAGTGGGGAATCAGCTCCCGCAGAGGCTGAGTCCCCAGGGGATTCTGTTTCTTCGGTTTATCTTCATTCATATTCATTTCCTCCCAGATATTAGCGGGCTGGCAGGCAGCCAGCTTTTCTATTCTAAAGTCCACCATAATAAGGGAGTCAACAGGATTTTTAAATTTTACTATAGACAAGACAGTTGTAAAGTGATATAGTTGTCCCCATCGACCGGTACGGGCCGCCCCATCCATTAAATCGGGCGGTTCCGGTACCGGGGAATCATACACTTACATATATAAGAGGTGGAAATATGTCAGAGACAACAAACGGCCTTCAGGCCTTCCTGAAGCGCAAAAACATCGTATTCTCCGCAAAACGCTACGGCATCGATGCCCTCAGCGCCATGGCGCAGGGTCTCTTCGCCTCCCTGCTGATCGGCACCATCGTCAGCACGCTGGGTGAACAGCTGGGCATCGAATTACTCGTATCCATGGGCACCTATGCCAAGAACGTCTCCGGTCCGGCCATGGCCGTAGCCATCGGCTACGCTCTGCAGGCGCCGCAGCTGGTGCTCTTTTCCCTGGTTGCCGTCGGAGGCGCCGCGAACGAGCTGGGCGGTGCGGGCGGCCCGCTGGCCGTACTGGTAATCACTATTTTCGCCGCCGAGTTCGGTAAAGCCGTTTCGAAGGAAACGAAAGTGGACATCCTTGTGACGCCCTTCGTCACCATCTTCGTCGGTGTCGTGCTCTCCATCTGGTGGGCTCCGGCCATCGGCGGCGCGGCCAGTGCCCTGGGTCAGCTGATCATGTGGGCCACGACGCTGCGTCCCTTCCTCATGGGCATCCTGGTCTCCGTGATCGTAGGCATCGCCCTGACACTCCCCATCAGCAGTGCCGCCATCTGCAGCGCGCTGGCGCTGACCGGCCTCGCCGGCGGAGCCGCCGTGGCCGGCTGCTGCGCACAGATGGTGGGCTTCGCCGTCATGAGCTTCCGTGAAAACCGCTGGGGCGGCCTCCTCTCCCAGGGTCTCGGCACCTCGATGCTCCAGATGGGCAACATCGTCCGCAATCCGAAGATCTGGATCCCCCCGATTCTGACCTCGGCCATCACCGGCCCCATCGCCACCTGCGTCTTTCAGATGGAGATGAACGGAGCCGCCATCTCCTCCGGCATGGGCACCTGCGGCCTGGTTGGACAGATCGGCGTCTACACCGGCTGGCTGGCGGACATCCAGGCCGGAACCAGGACAGCCATCACCGCCATGGACTGGGCCGGGCTGATTCTCATCTGCTTCGTGCTTCCCGCCGTCCTCACCTGGATCTTCGGGGAAATCTTCCGCAAAATCGGCTGGATACAGGAGGGCGATCTGCTGCTGGATCGTGAGGACTGAATCATAAAAAACGACACATCTCTGAATCATGCACGAAGGGCTCGCCATCCCGGCGAGCCCTTTGTGCATGATTTTTACCTTTTTACCGGCCGCCCTGCCTCGCAGGGAACGCCCACCTGGCATTTGCCGCAGCCGAAATAATCTCTTGTATACGCGGGGCGGTACCCGTCCTGCTCCTCCGGGGGCCGGGTATCCTCCCCGCGCTTTGTCTTCTGCTTTAAGATATCCAGATATGCCCCACACTCGACCTGATCCTTGGCCTCGTTCATCGGACGCTCCGGATGAATGGCCTCCGCCGGACAGCGTCTCGCACAGGCGCCGCAGCGCGTACAATATTCATAGACTTCTGTATAAGGACGCTTTGTCGCCGAAAATACCGCCGTCGTGATAACGCTCGCGAACCGCCCGGCCATCCCCCGCTTCGTGATCAGTCCCCGGGACATCCCGAAGGTGCCGAGACCCGCGATGAACGCCGCGTGCCGCTCCGACCAGTTGCTCGATACCGGCTCTGTCACCTGATAGCGCACATCGTCCGAAGGCACCAGAGCCTCATACCCCTCTGCAATCAGCCGGGCCGCCAGCCGCCGCTTGAAAGCGACCAATGCCAGTTCCCCATCGATGCGGGCATGCTGCCACAGCGCCGAAGCGTGCTCCCGGTTCCGGCGGTTGCTCTCCCGCACCGCCTCCGTGAAAGGGAAGAACAGCGAGATCACGGTCCGCGCCCCGGGCAGCCACTCCCCCGGCAGCAGATAATGCGGCCCGATGACGCCGGGACGCTTCATATCCTGAAAAAGAGAGTCCTCCGCATCGGCCACACCCAGAAGAGGGCGCTCGAAGAAAGGAACGCCCGCCAGCTCCGGCCGCATCGCATAATCTCCGGCCTGCGCATTTTCCGGCCAGTCCTGCCAGAGACTTTCGATCAGATTCTCCAGCCGTTCCCGTTCTCCCGTTTCTTCCTTCTTACGTTCGTGAGCCGAACCTAATCCTTCCGAACCCCTCTCGCACATCTTTCCCATCCGTCCTCCCGTTCAACAAAAGCCGGATCATTTTCCACACACCAAAACAAAAGGACCGAATCCCTTCTATGATCCGATCCTTCTATAAAGCGCGAGACGGGATTCGAACCCGCGACCCTCGCCTTGGCAAGGCGATACTCCACCACTGAGCCACTCGCGCAGTCAACTGTCGCTTGACGCAAGACATATATTACCGAATCCGCCCGGTTTTGTCAACCCCCTTTTTGATTTTTTTGATTTTGTCATACGCCGTTTATAGTCCTGTGCCCGTACATCTCAAAGGAAAATCGACGATACAGCAAACTCCTCCCATCATAAAATGAGAGGAGTTCATAATCATGAAGATGTCACTCAGGAGTTTCCGACTGCAATCAGACAACTAAGACTGCGAAGAGGATATACCCCGACAAAATACCGTTCAAAAAAAGCGGCACAGTCCCAGCCCGACTCCCAGTGCAAAAAACAGCACGGCCCGGATCAGCCCGGGGATCCAGAAATATTTCCCCGCCAGCTTTACGTCCCACCGGCTGATGTTCTTTCTGGGGCAGGCTGCCACACAGGCTTCGCAGGCGATGCACTCGCCGCCCCGATTGCCTGCGCCATCCAGCTTCAGCGCTACCGGGCACTGCTTCTCACAGATACTGTATCCGGGGATGCACTGCTCTCCCCGCTCAAGATCTGACCAGGGCAGCACCGGCAGGATCGAAAAGACCGCTCCCATGGGACACAGGAACTGGCAGAAAAACCGCGGCTGAACCGCCATCCCGGCCAGAATCAGAAGCAACAGGATAATTCCCACCACGTACCCGTCTGCGGGAAGCTTCAGAGCCGTCAGCCGCGAAAATACGTCCCAGGGACTCCAGCCGGTCAGCTTATCATACAGACCGAGGCAGCAAAGAAGTACGATGACTGCCAGCAACAGATATTTGACCGTTTGTCCGCGGCGCACGATCTGCTCCGGCAGACGAAACTGCTTTTTCCGGTGCAGCAGCTTCGTCTGTACCAGGCCGGAGAGCCAGTAGACGAAGTCGCCCAGGCCGCCAAAGGCGCAGGCAAAACCGCAGAACCAGCGGCCGAACAGAATCGTAAACACGGCCAGGCCGATCAGTGCGCAGACAAAGCTGTCCATTTGCAGGACTTCACCCGTACCGATCCATTGAAACAGGTGCTTTACTCCGGTGAAGCCCGCCACAAAAGCACCCGGCATCGCCAGGAAGAAAAATGCCTGGATTCCCGCCCGGAAGAATCTGCGCCGACGCATGTTCTGCTGGCGAAGCTGAGCCGGTGTACGCTTCTTCTTTGCAGTATCCCTGTCTGACAATGTCTTCGTACGCGTTGTCTCAGTCTGCTGTGACGCTGCTGTCTCCGCCATGTCACTCCACCGCCTTTCCCAGCGCATCGCTGACCGCCTCGATCAGGCCGCCGGAGGTAAAGGTCGCGCCGGATACCGTATCCACCTCCGTGCTCTGCGCTTCGAGGATATCATCCAGCACGCTCTGCGCCGTATTGTAATAAGCGGTATCTTCTCCCGCTGCGCTGAGCACCGTGATGTCAGCGATCAGCCCGTCTTCAACGGTCACAGACACCGTAATCGTACCTCCAAATCCCGTCCCCTCGCCTTCATAGATGCCATCCTGGTAGCCTGCGCCTTCTTCACTTTCTTCCTCGGCTGCCAGCAACTGCGCGTTATATTCTTCCATCTCTGCGATGGCCGCTTCATTTTCCGCGACCACCGCAGCCCGCGCCTGTGCGATAGACTGATACTGCCACAGCACACCGATCATCAGAACCAGGCAGACGGATTTCAGCACAAAATTCGCATATTTCAAAACATTTCCTCCTATTCACCGCTCCCGGCGGAAGCCTGAGACAGCGCGTCCTTCACGCCTGCGATGATCGCATTCGAAGAATACGTCGCCCGGCTGACCACATCCACACCGTCTCCGCTCTGAAGCGTCAGCACCTGACGGACCACTCCCTCGTACCACACATTTTTATACGTCCTGCCATTGATCGCGTAGTTCAGGTATGTCTCGTTGCTCTCCGGGTCATCGGAGGCATCATCGAATTTTGTCACGTCCACATCAGTGATCAGCCCGTTCTGAATGGTCAGGTTAATCTGAAGCCAGTAGTCAAAGATATCCTCATCGGTACACTGTGTCTGCGCGGAATACGTTCCGTCTGTGTAGCCTGTGCCCTCGTCTTCGCTGCCGGAGTCTTCCGAAGAGTCACCGTCGCCTTCCTGTTCCTGACTTTCTCCTTCCTGCTGCTCCGTGGAACCGTCCTCCGACGATCCACTGTCCTCACTGTCTTCCTCGTCCTGACCGGCAGAATCATCCTCCGAAGACTCGCTTTCGTCCCCGCTCTCCTGTGTCTCTTCCTGCGCAGAAGAACCTTCTTCCGACGATTCACTTTCATCTTCTTCCGTCTGCTCAGAGGAATACGCTGCCAGCGCCTGCTCCAGTGCTTCCTGCACACCTGTAATGATCGCGTTGGAGGAATAGGTCGCCCGGCTGACCACGTCCACGCCGTCTCCGCTCTGGAGCGTCAGCACCTGACTGACCACTCCCTCGTACCACACGCTCCGGTAGGTCCTGCCGTTAATCGCATAGTTCAGGTACGTCTCGTTGCTGTCCGGGTCATCCGAGGTGTCATCATATTTTGTCACCTCTATCCCGGTAATCTGCCCGTCCCCGATCGTCACATCGACCTGGAGCCAGTAAGAGAAAATGTCGTCATCGGTACACTGCACCTGGATTGAATAGACGCCGTCCGCATAACCAGTGGCATCTTCCCCGTCCCCGGTCTCCCCGGACTGTGTTTCCTCACTGTCCTCCTGCGTATTCGTTTTCTCCGACCCGGAATCCGTTTCCTCTTTCCCGGAATTCTCCTCCGAGCTCTCCCCGGAATCATCCGACAGCGCCTGCTTCAGCGCATTTTGCACTGCCTCCAGGATGCCCTCTGAGCTGTAGGTCGCTCCGGACACCACATCAACCTCCGTGCTCTGGGCGGCCAGGATGGACGAAATGATCCCTTTGGCCTTTTTCAGATAGCTGGGCGTCTCGTCCTCTGCCGACAGGATTTTGATTTTGGTGATTTTGCCTTTTTTCACCGTCACCTGGACGGTAATATCACCGCCGAAGCCTGTCCCGGTGCCGGTGTAAACGCCGTCGGCATACGTTCCGGAGGACTGTGAGGTATCACTTGTTGTCCGGGCGGTTGTCTTTTTGGTGCTTGTTGTCTCTGTCGACTCCTCCGTCTCCGTGACTTCCTCGGTCTCCGTGCCGTTGATAGCCGCTTTGTTCAGAGCCCGCTTGACCGCATTGATGATGCCGGTGGAACTGTAGGTAGCTCCAGAGACCACATCCACATTGGGAGAACCGGACTTAAGCATGGCCGAAATCACGCTCTTTGCCCGCGCCAGATAGGAGGAGGTCTCGCCGGGAGCACTGACGATCTTAATCGCAGTCATCACGCCGCCGGAAATCGTCACCTGTACGGTGATCTGTCCTCCGAAGCCCTGGGCCGACCCGGTATACACTCCGTCCGCATAGGCCGCCGCATCCGTAAAGCTGTCCGAAGACAGAGTCTTCGCGGCCGTGACCTGCTCCGCCGCCGTCTCAGTTTCCACGGCCTCGCCGGTCAGCGCGTTCTGAATCGCGCCCAGGATCCCATTGGAGCTGTAGGTCGCCCCGGAGACCACGTCCACCTCCCAGGTCTGGCTGGCCAGCACACTGTCGATCACGGCCATAGCCCGGCTGAGGAAAGAAGCCGTCTCGCCGGAGGCATCCAGAATCTCGATCGCCGTGATCTTTCCGCCCTCCACCGTGACCTGCACCGTGATCGTCCCGCCATAGCCCTGCGCAGATCCCGTGTAGACGCCATCCTCGTAAACCGGGAGATCAGCACTCAGTTCAACCGCTTCTGCCGCATCCTCTGCTCCGGTATCTTCCTCATCCGCCGCATCTTCTGAAGCAGTCAGACGCTCCGGAACAGCCATAAGCACCGGTCTGGTCGTCGGAAGCGTCACGGCAATCAGCGCGATCACCGCCAGTGCCGGCAACAGATTCAGCAGCGGCATAAGTGATTCTTTCCAATTCTTCATCCTCTGTCAGTCCTCCCGTTCGATCAGATTTACTGTGAAATCAGAGGTAAAGCTGTCTGCGATGCCCTCCGTCACATAGACGTCGCCCTCCTCTGTCATCAGAATCAGGTCAAATGCCTCGCCGTACTCCTGCCAGTAAGACGTGCTTTCCTCCAGTCCCATGACAAAGCAGGCCGTCGAGAGACCGTCGGCCAGCATCCCGTTGTCGCTGACGACCGTCACGGAGATCAGGCCGCTTTCCGCGGGGTACCCGGTATCCGGATCCAGGATATGGTGATACGTTTCCCCGGTCTCCTCATCAACAAAATACCGTTCATAGCCCCCGGAGGTGATGACCGCCTGATCCGCTACCGATACGATGCCTACGAAGCTGCTGCTGTCATCCGCCTCGAGCGGGTTCTGAATGCCGACCCGCCACAGGCTGCCGTCCGTCTTGGTTTTGTAGCACTGGACATTTCCTCCCAGAGAAACCATCCCGGACACGATTCCATATTCTTCAAAAATTTCCATAATGCGGCCGGAGGTATAGCCCTTGGCGATGCCTCCCAGGTCGATCCCCTGTCCGCTGCCCACCGTCAGGAGGCCGCTTTCCTCATCCAGCGTCAGATTCTCACTGCCGGACAGAGCCAGCATTGCCTGAAGCTCCTCCTCGTCAGGAACGGCGAAGTCCCCGGTCGTGAAGCCCCACAGCTCCATCAGCGGATAGATCGTGATGTCAAAGGCGCCGCCGGTCGTCTCCCAGAGCTCCAGAGACTCCTGCACCATGATGAGCGTATCCTCGCTCAGCGTCCCTGAACCGTTTGCATTGATGAGAGCGACCTCACTGTCTTCCTCCCCCACAGAAAGCAGGGCATCCAGCCGCTCGATCTCCGCGATGGCGGCCGCCACAGCCTCCTCACACTGATCGCCGTAGCAGGTCACGGTCATATAGGTATCCATGGCAAAGACCTCATCGGTGGCCGAGGCGACTTCCCCTGCGGCTGAAGCCTCTGCGGCCGCGGTCTCCGCTGTCGATGTCTCTGCGGCCGCGGTCTCCGCAGCCGATGCTTCTGCGCTCCCGCTGCTCTCCGACGCGGTGCTTGCGCTCTCCCCGGAAGAGCCCCCGTTTCCGCAGGCAGATAAAAGCAATGCTGCTGCCAGGAGCAGCGGCAGAAATTTTCCTTTTCTCATGTTCAGACTCCCAGTTCCAATATTTTTTTCAGCCGGCGGCACAGTTCTCCGCCTATGATGCCAATAACCGCGCCGGAGGCCAGCCCGGTAAACCAGAGCACCAGCAGATACCAGCCCAGAGCCGCGGTCTGAAGCAGCGCCATGGCCGTCAGGATCTGACCGATGTTATGGGCGATGCCTCCGGCAATACTGACTGTGACAATGGAAAGCTTCTTCGTTTTTTTCAGCAGGATCATCACGGCTCCGCTGAGCAGACCTCCGGCCAGACTGTAGGCCAGACTCATCGCATTGCCGAACAGCATGCTCACCAGCAAGATGCGCAGCAGATTGATCCCGATGGCGCTGCGTGTGCCAAGGCAGTACAGGGCCACGAGAACCACGACGTTTGTCAGTCCCAGCTTCATTCCCGGAATCGCAAAAAAGACGGGAATCCGCGCCTCCAGATAGCTCAGGATAAGTGCCAGCGCCACCAGCAATCCATGCAGCGTAACCGCTTTCGTTCTGTTTGATGTCATAGCGCCTCCTATCCCGCGACTCCGTCTACGTCCGTATCCTCCCCGTCCGTCCCATCAGACAGGATCTCCACCACGACCTGATTAGGCAGACATACGATGCTCTGTCCGCTCCGGCTGATCCATCCCATACCGACGCACAGGCCATCCGGGCAGGATGCTTCGGTGATGCAGGCACGTCCGTCTTCAATGACCAGAATATTCGTGCCGCCGTCCGCGCCCTCAATCGTGTAGGTTCCGTCCCGGGATAAGGGCCAGTTGGCAACTACCTCTCCGGCTACCCGGACCTGCACCTGACCTCCCTGCTGTCCGAACAGCAGCAGACCCAGGCCCAGCAGGAGCCCGATCAGAGCCAGACCGGCAAGGACAAGCAGATCTGTCCTGTATTTTTGTAACTGTTTCAAGCCAGTGCTCCCTTTTAATGTGCGCAGGGGCGCGTAAGGTATTTTCCGGCTGTTGCCGGACGCGCCCCGCGCGGCGAGTATGAGGCGAAAAAGCCGCCTCATACTCGATCAATAACGGCAAAAGACAGAAACGGTTTCCCCGCTCTGCCGTCATTTTCGTAAAACCCGGCGCAAGGCTACCCTCCCGGAAGGGAAGGTAGCCTGCCTTTATTTCTGATCCTCAGTTTTCCGGACAATCAGCTCTTTCTGCGTTTTGCCGCAACCAGGAGAATATAAGCTGCGCCGCTGAGCAGCAGCAGACCAAGATACAGGAAGATCATGCTCTCGTCGCCCGTATTGACCGTGCTGGTGCTTGAGGTGCTCTCGGAGTCATCCTCGCTGTCGCTCGTAGTGCTCTCGGAATCGTCCTCATCATCGCTTTCCGTGCTCTCGTCCGTAGTGCTCTCAGAGTCGTCCTCGTCGTCGCTTTCCGTACTCTCGTCCGCAGCCGTGTCAGAATCATCCTCGTCGTCACTTTCCGTGCTCTCATCCGCAGTGCTCCCGGAATCATTCTCGTCATCGTTTTCCGTGCTCTCGTCCGAAGTCTCTTCTGTAGAATCTCCGGAATCTGTCCCGGTATCCTTCGTGTCATCCTCCGGAGCTTCCGTCTCCGTCTCTGTGGTGGCTGCCATCAGGGCGGCAACGGCTTCCTGCAAAGAGGTCAGAGCCGCGTCCACATCTGACTGCGTGGCAGAGGCGTTGGCGGCCACAGTCTGCGCATCTGTCAGGGCGGACTGCACGGCGGCCCAGCTTTCTGCGGTGTAATCGCTCTCGGTCAGGGCGGCGGCCTGCTCAATGGCGGTGGCCAGGTCGGTGATATCCGCCAGCGCATCAACCGCAGCAGTCAGGGCGGCGGTGATCTCGTCCACCTCGGCCTGAGTCTTGCCGGTGGTGGCTTCGGCCAATGCAGTAGCGTCGGCCAGCGCGGTCTGCATGTCGGTCCAGCTGTCGGCGGTGTAATCGCTCTCGGTCAGAGCCTGAGCCTGCTCAATGGCGGCGGTCAGGGCGGTGGTGTCCACGCTGTAGGTGGCGGTGACAATGTTGCTGGCGTAGTTGTCGCTGGAGATGGTCACCCGATAGGTGGTGCCATCGGTGGCGGCGGTGTCCAGCGTCACGACACCGTCCACGATACTCTTTGCCGCATCCGTCAGGGAAGCGCCGTTCTTGCCGGAGGCTTTTACAGTGACGGTGACGTTCTCCGCGTCTTCCGCGATGCCGGTAATGGCGAGAGTGGTGTCGCTGGTGAACTCTGCGGCGGGGGTAGTCGCCATATGAGGCGTCACATACAGGGCCTCAGACAGGGTGTACTCTACAATGCCGGAGGTGGTGATGAAGGTCATGCCGGTAATGGTCTTGCCCTCCATGCTGGCATAGTACTCGTTGTCAATGGTATCCCAGGCGGTCTCATAGTACTTGCTGGGGGTCCACAGGTTCTCGCTCTGCTTCATGGCGTACTGCGCACCGTCATCGGTGGTGACATATGCACCGTAGACCTCGGTAGTGGCGATGCCGAAATCGGAATCCAGATCCAGCTCATAGTCGCCCCAGACGGAGCTGCTAGAGAGGGTGGCGTCCACGGTAGCAGTAGTGGCCTCAGCGGTGGACTGGATGGACGAGAAGCTGTACCCGCTGCGGCTGCTGTAGGTCAGCTCCAGGTACACGGTGGGAGCGCTCTCCAGCGCGTCGCCCACATAGTAGTCGGCAGCAGCGTCAGTGACCAGGTCTTTCACGCTGGCATAGGCAGAACCGGAGACCTTCACAGGAACAATCACGCCGTAAATGGTAGTGGTACCTGCGTCGGAATCCACATTCAGGTAAACGTTCTTGCAGTTGGCCGCCTTGTTGGTGGTGGCGGAGGTAACCACATCCACATCGCCGTCGTCATTCAGCTCGCTGTAGAACACGCTGTAAGGCACATTCATGTAGTAATAGTTGTACAAAGCAAAGCTGGCAGTGATGTCAGCGTATTTGCCGTTCTGATCCGAAATGGTCAGCGTGTAGCTGTCCAGGTCGGTATCGGTGGCGAAGGTGATCGTGCCGTTCTCAGCGTCAATCACAGCGCCCTCGATGTCCACGCTGTACACAGCGTCAAAGTCGTCGGCCAGAGCGCCGTCCACGGTGAAGGTAGTCTGGCCGTCCAGCACATAGGCATCCTCCACGGTGACAGAGACATCCGTCTTGACAGGAACATAGACGCTCTCACTCAGAGCGACCTCATAGATGCCTGCGCTGGTGTAATATGTAATGCTGGTGATGGTCTGCCCCATGATAGCCTCGTAGTGAGCTGAGGAGGTGGGGCAGTTATGAACCGCGGTGGTGAAACCGGTGCAGAACGCCAGCTCACTAACCCGCCAGATATTCTCCAGGTGGCGCAGACCGTAGTCGCTGCCCTCGGCGGTGTGAAGCACCACACCGTACACATCGTCAGTCCCGGCGGTCACATAATCAGTGATGCCTTCCACGTCGAGCTGATAGTCGCCGTACGAGGTGTCAGTGGTCAGCTCCGCGCTACCGTCGATTGTGGTGCTCTCGCCTACCACAGCGCCGAAGGAGAATGAGCCGTCCTCGTTCACGGTCAGTTCCTTATAGTAGGAGGGAACGCTGCTCAGTACATAATAGGAGTAGCTGTCCGCCTGATACAGAGCCTGGTAGCCGGTATAGGTGGTGGTGGAGGTCGTGCCGCGGTTGGTCACGGTGATCTCCAGGCTGTCGTCGTCAGTGATCTGAGTGTAAGCGGAAAGATCCGTTCCTTCGGGAACCTTCACGGGGAAGGTAACACCAGTAATGTCGCTGCCGTCCTCACTGACATGGTAAGAACCACCGGAGAGGCTCCAGGTCTGGGTCTTGGCCTTGGTCGCAGAGGTGAACGCATCCACAGCCACGTCGTTATTTACATCGGCCGCATAGAACTCGTCATAGGGGATGTTCATCAGGACGTAGGTGCACTGCTCAGTATAGGTGGCAGTGACGATGTTGCTGGCGTAGTTGTCGCTGGAAATGGTCACCCGATAGGTAGTGCCATCGGTAGCGGCGTTATCCAGCGTCACGACACCGTCCACGATTGTTTTTGCTTCGTCCGTCAGGGAAGCACCGTTCTTGCCGGAGGCTTTCACGGTGACGGTGACGTTCTCCGCATCCTCTGCGATGCCGGTGATAGTAAGAGTGGTGCCGCTGGTAAATTCAGCAACAGGAACAGCAGCCATATGAGGCGTCATATACAGAGCCTCAGACAGGGTGTATTCTACGATGCCGGAGGTGGTGATGAAGGTTACGCCGGTAATGGTCTTGCCCTCCATGCTGGAGTAGTAATCATTATCTATGGTGTCCCAGGCGGCCTCATAGTACTTGCTAGGGGTCCACAGGTTCTCGCTCTGCTTCATGGCATACTGCGCGCCGTCGTCGGTGGTGACATATGCACCGTAGACCTCGGTAGTGGCGATGCCGTAATCGGAGTCCAGATCCAGCTCGTAGTCGCCCCAGACGGAGGCAGAGGAAAGGGTGGTGCCGGTAACAGTGGAGGTGGTCGATTCTCCCTGGATGTCAGAGAAGGTGTAAGTACCGTCCGCATAGGTCAGCTCCAGATAAACAGCGGGATCTTCCACAGCCTCGCCAACATAGTAAGCGGCGGTGGAATCCGTGACCAGACCCGCAACGTTCTCATAGGTCGCGGCGCTCATCTTGACCGGAACCACCACACCGTAGATGGAGGTGGTTCCTGCGTCAGAGTCCACGGTCAGGTAGACGTTCTTGCAGTTGGCCGCCTTGCTGGTCGTTGCCGAGGAAACGGTATCCACATCCCCATCGTCGTTCAGCTCGGCATAAAAGTCCGCATAGGGGACGTTCATGTAGACGTAAACGTACTCTGTTTCCTCTTCTTCGGAGCTGCCCGTGTTGGCCGCGACAGCCTGGGCGTAAGCGTCCTCATAAGCGGCCACAATAGCCTTGGAGGAGCAGGTTGCCTCAGACACCGCATCCACGGTAGTACTGCCGCTAATCAGCTGGTCATACACGCCGGTATAGCTGCCGTAGCCCTCCGCAGCATCGGAGAAATAGCTGCTATTGTGCCGGTCGCTGATGGTGGAAACCAGCTCCGCACCGGTCAGAGCGCCATCCGCGAAAGTGAAGGCGATCTGCACCTCATAGGCGTCAAAGTCTTCGTACTCGTCCGGTTCCACGGTGGCGGTACCGGTGTAGGTGCCGTCGGCGGGGGTGCCCTCAGACAATTCGAGGGTCAGGGTGCCGTCGTCATCTACATAAGTGAGAGAAATTCCCCCATTTTCTTTGTCGGCTGCAGCTGAAGCTTCCTCCTCCGCCTCCGGTTCTTCTCCCGTGTCGGATTCGGCGGCTTCTGCATCGGCGGCTTCCGCATCGTCGACTTCTGCATCATCAGCATCTGCGGCATCGACATCTGCGGCATCAGTATCCGCCTCATCAGTGTCTGCGTCGGCGTCTTCCAGGTTCGCGCCCATAGCTGCGACGATGGAATTAACGTCAGTAGTCCCCTCCTCACTCTGCACTACTGTTTCACTGGCAGTGCAGGTTCCGTCTGTGTAGGACGTATCGGTATCTGCAAACGCAGTAACCTGTATACTGCCCAATACCAGCAGCAGGGAAAGGAACCATGCAAGCAATCTCTTCGGTTTCATGAAAACACTCCTCTCATTCATATTTGCCTTGTTTCCTCAAACCTTTTGTGCAAAAAAATCGCCTTGCACGATTGCAAAGGATCTTCGCAAAGCAGTTAAGCATCAAAAACCGATGTTAGGTTTATTTAATCACAATGTGCTTCGCCTGTCAATCTGTCTGCCGGCCTTCTTATTGCTCTCTTTTTTTCAATAAAGAATACACTTTATGCATCCGCCGAAGGATTCCCCCATACGAAAAAAATGGGGCTGTGAAATAATTAGCCCTATCGAAAAGGCCATCTGGACTCGCATTAGC
>JAJQCZ010000027.1 GCA_021202465.1 Lachnospiraceae bacterium
TGGCTTTATAGCAAGGATTTATTCAGTTAAAAGATTCTTCATGAAACAGCCCTATGCACTAATACCACCATCTCCGTGGCCATCGCACAGACAAACCACAGAATTATCAGTACAATGGACGGGATATTCTTCGGTTCAATGCCCAGCAGCCAGACGATTGCCGCCATTTCAAGAAATCCCGCGACGACACACCCGATCACCCCCAGGCAGGAAAGCCCCCGGCCCGAAGAGCGCCGCCCACCCGTCTTCCCCTCATTGTTGTGCAGATAGGTGTGCTCCAGATAGTCATCCCTGCGGTCATTGCTTCCGTCGTGATTCCAGTCTTCCATCGCCATGTTCATATACCCTCCGTTCTCTTTTCAGCCCCTGTCCGGGGCCTCTTTGGTTCTGTCCGGGAGCATCTCATCCCCATCCGCTCCCGGATTCTTTCCTGCATCCCAGGCCTACATTTCCGTTCTCTCACGGGGTTCACGCCTGTATCCCGCCGCGTCTCCGGTCAGCTTCCGCTCGACCCATTCAGCAAACATGCTCAGATAGCGCATCAGCGGCTCGGCGATGATGCCAAACACCACCATCAGCATCGTTACCTGGCGGGTGATCGTGGTGATGCCGAAGAGCCAGCTCATCCGCAGCATGCAGAACACCATTCCGGCGATCATCGTAATCAGGATCGCCCAGTGGATCTTCGTCATGGGTTTCATGATCCGATAGAGAATCATGAAGCCGACCAGGGATACCAGCAGCGTGCAGGCCGTGGACATACAGTCACTGTCCACCTTGAAATCCTGGCAGAAGATTACCAGACTCAGGACGATGATGAAGTCCGTCAGCCCGGCCGGCAGCGCCCGCAGCAGCACGTTGGTCAGGAAATGCCCATGAATGGGCTCCTTATTGGGCTCCTGAGACAGGATAAAAGCCGGTACGCCGATCGTGAAGAGGCTCAGCAGGGAAATCTGCGAGGCCTCCAGCGGGTAATCCATGACCAGAATCACCGAGAACACCGACAGCAGCAGCGAGAAAATATTTTTCACCAGGAAGAGGCTGGCGGTTCGCTGAATGTTGTTGACCACCCGCCGTCCCTCCAGCACGACCGAGGGCATCCGCGAGAAATCAGAGTCCAGAAGAACCAGCTGCGCCACCTGCGAAGCCGCCTCACTGCCCGAGGCCATGGCCACGCTGCAGTCGGCATCCTTCAGAGCCAGCACATCGTTGACACCGTCGCCGGTCATGGCCACCGTCTCCCCCGACGCCTTCAGGGCCCGGACAAAACGGCGCTTCTGATCCGGCGTCACCCGGCCGAATACCGTATAGCGTTTCATGGCATCAGCAATCTGTTCGTCCGTCTGCAGGGTGGCGGCGTCTACGTAATCGTCCGCTCCGGCAATCCCCGCCTCCCGGGCAATGGCCGACACACTGACCGGGTTGTCCCCGGAGATCACCTTGATCTCCACATCCCGTTCGGCAAAATACGCGAAGGTCTCCTTCGCCCCGGCACGCACACGGTTGGCCAGAAGCACCGTGCCCAGCAGATGCACCGGCTTCTGCAGCTGCGCGCCGGTCACCTCACCGTCGTAGCGTCCGAAGGCCAGCACCCGGTAGCCCGCCTCGCCGTGCGCCTCCATGGCGTCCTGGTACAGTTCATAGTCATCTCCGAGGATGAACTCCGGAGCTCCCAATACGTAAGAGACACCGTCGATCACTGCGGCGCTGTATTTGACCCGGGAAGAAAACGGCACGATGCGCGACGGCTTCCGCCCTGTCCCTTCGGTAAAATACTCCTTCATGGCCTTCATGGTACTATTATCCGCCGTCATGCCCTGAACGAAATCGCACAGAAGGGCACGGATTTCCTCTCCGGAGAGGGACGCCTCTCTGGAAGCAGACATCCGTTCCTTCCCGGATTCCGGTATGTTCCCGGACAGGGTCGACGCTGTATTCTCTGCGGAAGTCGATATCCTTCCGGGCCCTGAAGAGTCTGCATTTTTCCTGAAGACCTGTTCGTCTCCGGGCACAGAGGAAATCGTGTTCTCCTTCGCAGGAACCGCCATCGCAGCAGCTCCCGCAGAGGCTTCGTTGCCCGGAGACTGTTCCTGCCTCCTCCGCGCAGAGGAAACAAAGATTTCCCGCGGGCTGTCCTCATCGTCCAGATCCTCGATAATGATTTCCGACGTACGGGGCGCCGCGGCATATTTCTCCGGCTCCCGCGCCATTTCCTCAAACTGAGCCCGGCCGCTCTCAAGAACCTCTTCGATGCGGGCCGGGGAGGCATTCACCGCACTCACGCCCGGATTCCGGCCGGGAAGGAAGGACTTAACCTCCATCCGGTCCTCGGTGATGGTTCCGGTCTTATCCACACAGAGCACCGTGACGCGGGCCAGCGTCTCAATACATTTCATATCATGAAGCAATACCTGCTGCTGCCCCAGCCGCATGGCGCTGACGGCCAGAGCCATACTGGCCATCAGATAGAGTCCCTCAGGGATCATGCCGATCACAGCCGCCACCATGTTAGTCACACTGTCGTGGAAGGTACTCCCCACGACAAAAAACTGCTGGTAGAACAAAAGAAGGCCGATCGGAATGATCACGATACCCACGATCTTGACCAGCCTGTCCAGAGAACGGATCATCTCCGACTGTTCGCCGCTCTTCTGGCTGGTCGCCTGCAGCGTCAGCCGGGAAATATAGGAATCGGCACCGACCTGCGTCAGACAGGCGTGGCAGTCCCCCGACACCACAAAGCTTCCCGAGAGCAGCTCCTTCCCCTCTCCCTTCGTGATCTCATCAGATTCACCGGTAAGAAGCGATTCATTGACCTGAACACTCCCGTCCAGCACCACGGCATCCGCCGGAATCTGTGCCCCGGCGGACAACACGATCACATCGTCGATCACCAGGTCCTCCACCGGAACCTCCCGCACCTCTCCATCCCGGACGACCCGGGCCCGGGCGGCATTGAGAATATTCAGCTCGTCCAGGACCTTCTTGGAACGGATCTCCTGCACGATTCCGATCACCGTATTGCAGACAACGACGATCAGGAAGGTCATATCCAGAAATGAGCCAACGATCAGAAGCAGCAACGCCAGCACAGCGAAGATCATATTAAAATAGGTAAAGGTATTCTTTTTGATGATCTCCTTGACGGTCCGGGTATCCGGATCCACCGGCTGGTTATCCCAGCCGGCCGCCATACGCTCCTCGGCTTCTTCCTCCGTCAGACCATATTCCGCATCGGGCTGTATCCGGTCCGGAAGCGGCCGCCGCTCAGGGCGGATCGGCTCACTCTCGTCCAGTTTCTTTTTACGATTCCTTTTCATGAGACATATCACTCCCGTCAGCTTCCTCCATCCTTCAGGCAGCATACAGGGTCAGCGTAGCAGAGCACACCCTGTAAGTCAAGAAAGAAAAAGTGATTATTTTGTAAAAAAAGTGGCGGCATCCTGGGGATGGATGCCGCCTTTTTAAGGAGAAGAAAGGTACAGATGCATAAACATCTGTTTTATATCGAATAAAACCGATCTGTCATATTCAGGCTCGAAGGTTTCATTTCTTTTTCGTTTCCTTCGATGGCATTATAATACCTCTTCTCCTCCTTTAAATCTATGTACATATGCGCCAAGAAATAG
>JAJQCZ010000001.1 GCA_021202465.1 Lachnospiraceae bacterium
CATCCACTTTATCTGTCTTCTCCTGCGCTACAGCCGTTTCCTGTGCGTCTATGCCAGATGGGCGAAGACATTCAATTTGAAACAGATGGCGGCAGCAGTCTGCTTTGTCAAGGAACATGATGTCAGCAGTTATGAGGAACTGGCGGAGAAAGCGGACGCGACAACGGCTCATTTCAGCAGTTTGTCCGATTCCATTAAGGTTTCGGAGAAGCGGCTCGCAGAAATTGCCGTTCTGAAAAAGCATATCTTCAATTATTCCAGAACCCGAGACGTCTATACAGCATATCGGAAGGCTGGGTACAGTAAGAAATTTCTGGAAGAGCATCGGGAGGAGATCACACTGCACAAGGCGGCAAAGGATGCCTTCAACAGATGGGAAAATTCGGAAACAGGGAAGGGAAGAAGCGGTAAGATTCCAACCATCAGGGAATTGAATCAGGAGTACGCGCAGGTGCTGGCCGGGAAGAAGAAAACCTATGCAGAATATCGAACCGCCCGGAAGGAAATGCAGGAGTTGCTCATTGCCCGGAAGACGATCGAGAGTATTCTGGAGATTGATCGTGCCGGAGAAACGCCGGAGAAGAAAGAACCAAGCCGTTAGAGAAAATAAATCTGCAGCTGTCGGAGGGAATGATCCCGTTCCGGCGGCTACAGGCTGTTTTTCTGTAAAAATATTTTCGGATATGGTAGTATATGGGGTGAAGAAATGAGTGGGAGGGTGCGTATGTGCAGCAGATATTATATTGATAATTCCATGTTGGATTTGATGAATATCCCGGTGGCACATTCTTCCCAGTCGGTTATGAGAGTTCCTCCCCATGACGTATGCCCCGGCCAGTGTGCGCCGGTCATTGCGCAGGAACGGCACGAACTATCCCTGCGGGAAATGAAATGGGGCTTCCCCCAGCTTCGCGGGAAAGGGCTTTTTATCAATGCCCGCGCGGAGACGGCGCTGCAGAAGAGAACCTTCAGCGAGAGCGTCCTCTATCGCCGCTGTGTCATTTCGGCGGTTCACTTTTATGAATGGGATGCGGAGAAGAACCGAGTGACATTCAGCAAGAAGGATGCGGGTCTTCTTTATATGGCAGGATTCTTCGATCTTTACCAGGAGGAAAGCCGGTTTGTTATTCTGACGACGCAGGCGAATCCTTCGGTAGCTCCGGTCCACGAGCGGATGCCGCTGATCCTGGGAAGTGAGGATGTTGAACCCTGGATCTGCAGGCAGGAGCTTACAGAATCCTTCCTGCAGAAAGTCCCGGCTGCGCTCACCCGGACGCAGGAATATGAGCAGCAGAATTTATTCGATTATTATCGGTGAAGAGGGAGGCATTTGATCGCACTGAAATTCAGAGGCAGGCGACAAAATTGACGGCATAGATGCGTCATTGTAAAATCAAGGCAGCTTCGGTTCCTGTTGATGTAAAAGATCACATCGGAACCAGAAAAATACAGAGGAGATGCCGCGATGAAAAAACCGGATTTCAAAACATTTCTTGACAGCAACAGCGCCGAATTCTTTGAGTATCTGAACTATGCCAGCCTGGAAGACAGAGATGATCTCCGTGTGCAGGAACTTTCCGGGAAGCAGAAGGAGATTTACGAAAAATATCCGAAGGTGAGGGAGATGCTCGAATACGATAATCCGCACAGCCTGACAAACGAGGAATGTGCGGCGTTGATCGAAATTCTGCACAGAAAAGATGAGCTGGCGGATATAGAAATGATGAACGTTTATTTTAAAGGATGCGCGGATGCTATTGGGTATCTGCGGAAGTTGAAGATGCTGAAGGAAGCGGAGGGGTAAATTATCTCCGGCCTGCAGACAGTAAGTTATGAATTTTGAAAAATGAGATAGTCGTGTGGGTGACAAAAAATTTGTTGTCATTCACACGGCGTTTTTTTGTTTGGCAATAAGCGTTTCAACGAAACGCGCAGCCCATCGCCTCCGGCGATGTTCCCGGGGATTGGGGAGACCTTCCCAACGAGCAGCCGTGCAAACGGGCACATTTGTAGCACAAATGTATTGCTCGCCCATTTGTGAAATGGAATAAAAGCATACCTGATCTTTTATGAAAACAGCACTTCCTTCAAGGCGTTACCTGAGACATCGTTGCAATGACTTCTCAGAAACGTCCGGTAAAAGTTTGTCCTCATTTTTTCGGCGGTTATTCCCCGACGATAATGCGAAGCTGACCGTCGGCAGAGATTTTCAGACGCATGGTTTTGATATGCCGGTCATAGAAGTTCGCTTTTTCTCTGTCGCTCATCTGCACCCATGTGCTGTGAAATGTCTCCTCCAGCATCGTGTTGACATTGAGATTCACGGCTTCATCAAGTCGGCTTTGAAATTCTGTCAGTAGTGTTTTCGTTTTGATCGCATAGCTTGCTCCGGTGCAGAAATCATCGATGAAGCAGTACGGATGCCCTTGGCTCTCCAGTGCATCGCGGATCTGCTGGCCGCTTTTGGCTTTTTCCAGCATCACGAGGAAATGGATGCCGGGAAGAGACTGGATCAACGCCCAGTAGTCGCTGTCGCTGGAAACAAGGATCACAGAATCTACCTGATTCAGATAGACTTCCCGGCAGGTATTGGCGGCCAGCGTCATGTCTACCTGAGATTTATGTTCGTAAATTCTTCCCACGACAATGTGCTCCGTATCGTAATCGGAGGGGATGCCCATCTGACAGAGAGCTGTCCATGCTGTCGTTGTGTAGTCGGAATCAAACAGCATAATTTTGTGAATGGCGTTTTTCTGTGCAGCATTGAGGCTGGACAGCACCGCCGCCAGCTTGACCGGGTCGCTGTTCTCACAGTCCACGACGATGAGCGTTTTCTGATTGCGGCTGATGAAATCATACAGGTCATCTATTTTCTGATCGCCGGCGCCCCGCACCAGACTTTTGTCCTCGAATTTATCTCCGTTCCGCTCATAAAGAAGCTGAACGAATTTGTAATCCGAGTTGAGAATATTTCCGCAGTCGTCTCGGTCCCAATTCATATAGCATTGATAGGGATAGCGGTTTCGATTGGAGTTGTAGTATTCGCCGGCCGCCCGAATGCCGTCTTTTTTGAATCCGTTTGGCATGAGGAACAGGGGGCGGATATAATCCCAGCACACCCATTCGGGAAACAGGTCTTTGACATTGTTGATCCGGTTTGAAATTTCCTGATTGATTTTCAGTATGTAGTTGGTTACGTCAGGCTTTGTGTCCTGCAGGTCAATCCCATCTGCTGCGAGATCTGTCACGGCTTCTGTGGGAATCAGGTCCGGCAGGGAGGAGAGATTTTTCAGGTCATAGAAAAAGGCGGATCGGATCTGTGAGTATTTTTGTTCCAGCGCCGTTCGTATGATGCACAGGTTGCGTATGATGCGGGCGTTTTTGTTTTGATCATATCTTTTGAAATTTTCCGTGAGGAGTGGGTCGTGTGTTTCAAAGTGGCGGTACTCTACGCCGACCAGATACATCATCAGGGCGACGAGGTTGTATGTGTTTTTGTGGTCATTCACTGGCAGTGATTCGGAGGCCTCCGTGGGGAAGAGGCTCGGCAGGTCTGCCAGGGAATTGAGGGTTTGGGGTTTGG
>JAJQCZ010000038.1 GCA_021202465.1 Lachnospiraceae bacterium
CCTCCGTTTTTAGAATTTTCAGGGTTGGAATATACTGTTTATTTGTCAAGGTGCTTTGTGTCTGTCTCAGCGACAGCTTGTTCATACTACCACCATTTCCCAAACCTGTCAACCACTTTTTTGAAATTTCTCCAAATTTTTTCAGAGTCTGAAACAAAAGGGTCTGCCACGCCCCCGCCGGGCCGGGAGTCGAAAGGTGACGAAAAAAGTTAAAAGAAACTTAATCATTCCCCCTTATATAAAGGTATTTCCTGTGTTATACTTCGCATACAGTGATGCAAAGCATCCAAAGGAGAATTATGCGCGCACGTTTTCTTTTCTTTATAATAATACCGCTTGTCACTTTTCTGTCTGTCGGATGCGGCAAAAACAGTTCCTCTTCTGACAGCCAGAATCAAACCGCAGAGACACCCATCTCTGTCACTGTTGCCGGGCTGGAGAACGGCGCCCGGATTCACAAGGAGTTCTATGGCGAGACCGAGGAGCTCGGTACATATGCCAGTACCGGCATCCCCGCCGTGGCGTTGACTTTTGACGACGGTCCCCAGAAAAATTCGACGGATGCAATCCTGGATGTGCTGGAGGAATATGATGCTCATGCCACCTTCTTCATCGTCAGCGATAATATCTCGAATAATCCGGACGTGCTGAAGCGGCAAGTGGAACTGGGCTGCGAGCTGGGGACACATACCAGCTCGCACGCCGATCTGACCACTCTGGACGACGAAGCCTTCGAAGAGGAGGTGTCCGGCAGTATTTCTCAGATTGAAGAGGCTTCCGGCGGAGAGGTCACGCTGATCCGTCCTCCCTACGGCTCTCTGAACGACGAGGTCAAGGAAAAGCTCGAGGTCCCTATTATCCTGTGGTCGATCGATACGCTGGACTGGAAGACGCGCGACGCCAGCAGGACCTACAAGAAGGTAAAGAACCAGGTCAGCGAGGAGGGCGGCGACATCCTTCTGTTCCATGACATTTATGACGAGACCGCCTCGGCCATCGAGAAGGTCGTCCCCTGGCTCGTAAAAAAAGGCTATAAGCTTCTGACGGTCAGTGAGCTGTATGAGTATTATGAAGTAGATCTGAGCCTTCACAAGGCCCACGGAAGCGCACACTGACGCCTCCGTTCCGAGCATTTTCCGGCAATAAGGCCGTGCGAATCCCAATGGTCTGGCGGAACTTTCAAGTTAAAAAAAGAAGGAAGAGGCAAAACCCTTCCTTCTTTTTTTATCTGAATTATTCCTTCACTTTTCAACCTTCGTCATCATTCCTGATAGACGTAAACCTCCATATACTTCACACCGAAATTCAGTGCGGCGCTGTGAGTATCAAAATACACGTCAATCTTATTTCCCTTTATAGCGCCGCCGGTATCCTGCGCTACGTAGACAGTGTCGCTGTCCCCCAGCTTCACCTTCGTTCCCAGTGAGATAACGGATTTATCGACCGCTATGGTGTAATTCGCCTTCGGTGTCGCGCCGGAGGCCGTCTTGCCGGTGCAGCTGCTGCCGCAGCACTTGCTGCAGCCACAGTAGGCGGTAATCTTAAAGGTTCCCAGGCTGACCCACTCTCCGGAAGAGGAAGAGGAACTGCTGTTGCTGCTCGTCTCGCTGGCCACTGTCTCCTTCATCTCTTCGATAGCATTTTTTCTCTTTGTTTCAGCACTCTTAGTGATGCCGGTGTAAAGGCCTTTCTCGATGCTCACATATTTTTTATACACATAGCCTGTTGTATCATTAGTCAGGCGCACCTTCACCCATTTGCTGTTCGTGCCAAGCACGATCAGCTGCGTCCCCTTTTCCACATTCAGGATGATATTGTCATCTGAAGAGGTGCTCTTGGAAGACCTCACATTCAGATCCGATGCTGTCACCGTGGCCACCCGGGGATTGATCTCCTTGTACACAGTCTTGGCCTTGCTGCCCGTCGCAATGTACTTACTCTTCACCCAGCCCTTGAGGCTTCCGGAGGAAATGTAGCTCCAGTTCCCCTTGGTCTTGATCACATAGACACCCGTTCCACGATACAGCCGCCCCTTCAGCGTGGAGCTGCTGCTCCGCTTGGAGTAGACGCTGATATAATTCTTAACATTGGTCACCCCAATCTCCGTATCGCTGTCCGCGCCAGCCTTCGTCGCGGCCTTCTTGGCGCTGCTCTTAATGGAAGATGCAAAGGTAACTTTGGTGGCCGCTTCCGCGGTCACGGTCAGATCATTGGTTCCCAGAGAAAATATCGTATGTAGGCAGAGAACCAAAGTAAACAGTGCGCAGATGCTGTGCCGTATTACTTTCCTGTTCATAAAAACCTCCATGATCTTACGAAGTGATTTCAAAAGTTGTTACATAATTGTTACGCAAATAATATACCACAGTTAATACCTTTTGTCAACCTCCTCCCACAAACGGCCCCATTTCGCCCCAAAAACGTCACCCCTCCCCCATTTTTGACCCATTTCCTGTTTTTCGTTTCGAAAAATAGACGCATTTTGCTGTAACAAACGAAACTAACCCGTAATATGTCTGACATATTACGGGTTGGTTCTTGAATATTCGCTCTTTTTTCTGCGCTTTATATTATTAAGCACAGACTTCTAATTCTTAAGAATATTTTGCATTCCGCAGTCCGGAGAATTTTCTCCCGCCTGCATTCTCTGCCGTCTGGCCTCATAAATCAGAAGGGTGGCGGCAATCGCGGCATTCAGAGATTCTACACGTCCTTCCATGGGAATGCGGATGGCGGCATCCGCCAGCCCGGCCGCCGCCTCCGTCAGGCCGTTGCCTTCATTTCCGATGAGAAACGCACAGGGACCGGTATAATCCGTCTCCGTGTAGTCACAGGCTCCCTGCAGATGCGCCGCATAGATCCGATACCCATTTGTCCGGATCTGCGCCAGTGCATCCGGAAGCTCCCCGGCCACCCAGAACGGCACCCGGTACACCGAGCCCATCGTCGCCCGCACGGTCTTGGGATTATAGAGATCTACTGTCTCCCGGTTGGCGACGATACCGCCGATGCCCGCACCCTCGCCGGTGCGTAGCATGGTTCCCAGGTTCCCGGGATCCTGAATCGATTCCAGGATCAGGAGGGGTCTCCCTCCCCCTGTCAGATCAGAAAGCTCCCAATGCCGCTGGCGGACCACCGCGAGGATGCCCTGGGGCGTCTGCGTCTCGGAAACAGCAGCAAAAACAGAATCCGCCATCCTTTCCGGCTGCAGCCGTCGGAGAAGGGATTCGTGCTCCGGCCGGGCGGCAAAGGATTCCGAGCAGTAAACCGCTTCCAGAAGATCTTCCGGGGCTTCCTCGACCAGACGGCGCCCCTCCGCCAGGAACAGCCCCGTCTCCCGGCGCTCCCGGGGACGCGCCGCCAGCGCCCGCAGCTCCCGCACACGGCGGTTGGATGTGCTGGTGATCATGCTCTATTTCCCTTCATAGATAATCGCGCTCTCCACATCATAGCCTGCCAGCTTCTCACGGCCCTTCAGACCGGCCAGCTCCATGACGAAGCAGATCTTCACAACCTGTCCCCCCAGCTCCTCGACCAGACGGATCATGGCCTCGGTGGTGCCGCCGGTGGCGATCAGATCATCCACGATGACAACCTTCTGCCCGGGTTTGATGGCGTCCCGATGCATCTCGATGACTGCCGTGCCATACTCCAGAGCATACTCCTGGGAAATGGTCTCGCGGGGCAGCTTACCCTTCTTGCGGATAGGAACGAAGGATTTCTTCATATTATAAGCAACAGGCATACCGAAGATAAATCCCCGGGATTCCGGACCTACGACCACGTCAAAATCCAGCTCCTCCACCATCGCGTCCAGGCGGTTGATGGCCAGCTGCAGGCCCTCCGGATCCTGCAGGATGCTCGTCACGTCGCGGAAAATAACTCCCTCCTCCGGGAAATCCGGAATGCTCACCACGTACTCTTCCAGCTTCTTCATCGTCTTTTCGACTCCTTTCTCCCAGCGCCGCAGGGTCTGTCAGCGCATCTGCGTTACCACGATCTGCAGGGTCTTCCGTCCCATGTACTCATCGACCTCCGGGTAATAGGCCAGAGACAGGCTGACGCTATTCCGTTCGCCCCGGTACAGCTTCCGCAGCTCTTCTTCTCCGAATCGCCCGCGAATCCGCTCCTCGAACAGGGAAAGTTCCCCGAAATAGACGGCGTCCATGCGGGTTCCCGCGCGATTTTCCACACACATTTTCAGGACATTGCGGTTTTTCCCCAGAATACGCGCGCTGCGGATGGCAAACCAGTTCTCTGCGAAAAGCGGCTTCGGATTCCCCTTCCCAAAAGGCTCCAGGAGGGAAAACTCCCGGATCAGTCCTTCCGATATGTACTCCAGAGGCATGGCCGCATCTATTCTTATTATAGGAACAAAGTCCTTCTCTGTCAA
The DNA here is from genome assembly GCA_021202465.1 of Lachnospiraceae bacterium. GTDB lineage: Bacteria > Bacillota > Clostridia > Lachnospirales > Lachnospiraceae > UBA3305. The sequence continues at coordinate 4,394 of JAJQCZ010000038.1, forward strand.
ACCGGTATTCTCATTCACCCGCCGGCGCAGAGAATCAATGTTCTCCTCCTCCAGAGAAAGCCCCGCCGCCATGGGATGCCCCCCGAACCGGGTCAGCAGATCACGGCAGGCAGACAGACCGCGGAACATATCCCAGGACTCGATTGATCGACCGGAGCCCTTCCAGCCGTGCTCTCCGCGGGTCAGGACAATGGTCGGATGATGGTAACGCTCCCGTACCCGTCCGGCCACGATGCCGGCGATGCTCTCATGGCAGTCCGGCAGGGGGATCACCAGGATATCATCCTGCTTTTCTCTCCCCTCGACCCAGGCACAGGCTTCCTCGACTCCCTGTGCGGTCAGCTGCTTCCGGGCCTCATTCATGGCACGCAGAGACTCCGCCAGAGGGACGGCCTCCGTCTCACAGGCCTCCAGAAGGGCAAAGGCTTTCTCCGCCGTGTCCAGACGCCCTGCCGAGTTAAAACAGGGTCCCAGAACAAATCCGATATGATAGGCTGTCAGACATTTTCCTTCCAGGCCGCAGGCCCGAATCAGTGCCTGCAGGCCGGGATTCTCCGTTTTTTGCAGCCGCTGCAGCCCTTCCCGGACGAAGATCCGGTTCTCATCCGTCAGATCCATGACATCTGCTACGGTGGCAACTGCCACATACTCCAGCAGACGATCGCTGTCGGTCCGGGGCAGGCCGCATTTCTCATACAGAATCTCCGCCACCTTGTAGGCCACCCCTGCTCCGCAGAGCCCATGGAATGGATAGGTCTCCCCGGGCTGGTGCGGATTGACGATCACATCCGCCGCAGGAAGGAGCACCTCCGACCCTGCCGCCGTCTCCCGATACGGGCAGGCATGATGGTCTGTAACGATGACCTGCATCCCCAACTGCTTCGCCCGCTCCACGGCGTCGAATGCGGCGATACCGTTGTCGCAGGTGATCATGGTCGTAAAGCCCTCGCCGCAGGCCCGCTCCACCATCGCCACATTGACACCGTAACCCTCCCGCGTCCGATGGGGCGCCCGCACGACCGCCTGACCGCCCACTGCCCGGATCGCCGTGAGAAGGATCTCCCCGGAGAAGACACCGTCCACATCAAAATCCGTGGCGATGAGAATCCGCTCACCCCGGCAAATGGCAGCCTGCAGGCGTTCCGCGGCCTCCTCCGCCCCCCGCATCAGGTACGGAGAATACTCGTCCTCCCGGCCCGCATAAAGATATTTCTCTATTTTTTCTTCTGTATTTACTCCACGGTTCACCATCAGCCGCACCGTGACGGGATCAATGCCGAATCGCTTCGCCAGACCATAAAAATCCGCCCGTTTCGCTTCCAGAACCCATTTTGCTTCCATTTTCGCCGCGCCTCCCCGCTTCCAAGCACTCTTATTTTATCATACAATGCGCCTGAGGAGAAGAAAAGATTACAGTAAAACAGGATGTGAAGTCTCTGAAGGCGCCTCACATCCTGTTTCACAAAGCTTTTATATCACAGCCTTCCTAAGCCGCGGCCGGTTTCTTTCCCGCCATTCCCTTCTGAATCACGAGAACCGCCGCGAAGATAACGATTCCCGCAATATCCGTCGTCAGATGACTGTCAATGAGCAGCAGCGCCCCGGCCAGCATAATGACCCTGAGGACTACCGGAATCTTCTTATATAAATACCCCTCACAGGCACCGCTGATGAGGAACACACCGATCAGGGAGGTGACGACCACCTGAACCCCGGAGATCAGCGTGACATTCATGAGCAGCAATTCATTGTTGTACACAAACATATACGGGACAATGAAACCTGCCAGAGCCAGCTTCACCGACTGGAAACCGGTCTTCATGGGATTCCCGCCGGAGAGTCCTGCCGCCGCGAACGCCGCCAGCGCCACAGGAGGTGTCAGGTTGGCAAACATCGCAAAATAGAAGCAGAACATGTGCGCCGCCATATCCGGAATTCCCAGCTGGATCAGCGCCGGCGCCGCGATCGTGGCCGTGATCAGATAGGAAGGAATGCTCGGAAGGCCCATTCCCAGAATCATGCAGGTGACCATGGTGAACAGCAGCGTCAGCATCAGGCTTTGACCGCCCAGCGCGATGATGGCGCTGGCCATGTTCAGAGCGAAGCCGGTCAGACTGCACACACCGATGATAATGCCGACGGAGGCGCAGGCCACGGCGACCGACACCGTAGATTTTGCGGAAGAAATGAGCGCTTCCACGATATCCTTCAGGCTCATGCGGCTGCTGGGACGAAGCTCCGTCACGACGATCGTGAACAGAATCGTAACAAAGGCACTGTAGATAACTGTCTTGCCGCTGAAGAACAGCATGTAGATCAGGAAGACGATGGGAATCAGCAGATGCCCGGAACGCCTCATGACATCCCCCACCTTCGGGCACTGATCCTTCGGGATCCCATTCAGATTGTCCTTGGAAGCCCGCATCTGAATCTGAATGAGAATTCCCACGTAATAAATCAGGGCAGGTACAACCGCCGCGATAATGACCTCACCATACTGGACGCCCAGCGTCTCCGCCATGACGAAGGCAGCGGCCCCCATGATGGGCGGCAGAATCTGGCCTCCCACGGAAGCAGTAGCCTCCACGGCGCCGGCGAATTCCTTCGAATAGCCGGTCTTCTTCATCAGCGGAATGGTGAAGGTTCCGGTCGTCACGACATTGGCGATGGCGGAGCCGTTGATGCTTCCCAGGAACCCCGAAGCCAGCACCGACACCTTCGCCGGGCCGCCCTTGCTGCTGCCGGCCAGGGCGTTGGCAATGTCATTGAAGAACTGCCCCATGCCGCATTTGTTCATAATCTCCCCGAAGGTGATAAACAGGAAAATATAGGTGGAAGACACATTGACCGACGTTCCGTATATACCCTCTGTATTGGCGAACAGATGCCCGATCAGCTTCGTCCAGGTATAACCTCTGTGGCGGAACAGCCCGGGGAAATCAACAGGAATCAGGCCATTCTTGGTTCCCATCAGAGAGTAGATCATGAAGATGATCCCCAGAATCGGCAGCGTTGCACCGCTGACACGCCGTGCTGCCTCCAGAACCAGGAGAACCAGGATGGTTCCCACGATGACGTCGGCCTGACTGGCGCTGCCCGCCCGGTCGATGATCGCCTGATAGTTAATCCACATATAGATGGGGACCACCAGCGACAGGGCAATCAGGATGTAATCATACCAGGGAATGTTCTTTTTCGTTGATTTCTTCGTCGCCGGATACATGACAAAGGCCATAGCCAGCACCAGACCCACATGAATAGAACGATGCCGCAGCGTCACCGGCATAAACAGACCGGCGGCATAAGCCAGATGATACAGGGTGACCAGCAGTGCCACGATGTTAAAGATTTTCTCCATCAGGGGACTGACAAAAGCACGCGTCCGGGATTCCCGGTCGTATTCCTCCAGAACCTCATCCGCATTCTGGATGGTTTCTTCCATATTTACATTTTTCTTCTCTTCTGCCAAATTCATCCGCCTCCTTTTTCGTGATGATGAAATATTTCCTCTTACTCTTTTCAATATGTAACCTTCAGCAGGAGTCTGGCCCGCTGAGGAAGATCCTCTCCTTCGGCGATGATCTCCCCGTTCACAGCGATGAAGATCACCTGTGTCTGGGAGTGGATCCAGCGGATCTCCGGGAACTCGCTGTCCTCGATATCCTCCATGTAAATCAGCCCGTCCTCATACCGGTAGGTGCAGTCCATCTCGGCCGGAATCCCGGCTCCGAAGCCGCCGACCGCGATGGATGTGAGCTTCAATGTCCCGTCGGACAGGATCGTATAGTATTCATTCCAGGTCACATGCTCAAAAGAGTGCTCCCAGCCGAAGGACAGCTCATCTCCGGGGCTGACGGGGACGGCGAGGTATTCCTCGCCATCCACCTGCCCGGTGATCGTCAGCACGGGATGTGTTCTTCGAACTGCGTACACGGTCTGCGCACTCAACAGCAGGACCAGGAGCAGAGCAGTCAGCACGCCTCTGCCGCGCGGTTTCTTCGACCGGAAGCGCTTCATAGGTACCGGTTAGTTGTTGGGCGTCTCGTAGCCCTGATCCTGCCACCAGGCTGCTGCGCCGTCGTGCAGAGGGATTGCCACATCACTGACACCGAAAGTGATATCGATATTGGCATCTGCGGTGTTGTGAGAAGCCTTGATCGTGTCGATGTTCTCAAAGATTGCATCCAGCATATCATACACCAGCGCGTCATCCAGCTCCTCATTGACCAGCATGATGTTGTACACGAAGACGGTTTCTACATCTTCCTCGTTGTTGTAGGTACCGGCCGGGATAGTCGTCGCCGCATAGTAGGAATAGGTATCCAGCAGGTTGTCGCGGCCCTCCCCATCGATGGGAACGATGACCATGTCATAGCTGGTTGCCAGTTCTGTGACGGTCGCGTTGGGGATGCCGGAGGTCACGAAGGCGGCATCGCACTGGCCGTTCTTCATCTGCTCGATGGCCTCGCCGTAGGAGAGATAATCCACATCGCTGTCTTCATAGGTCATACCGTAGGCGGCATAGATAGCGCGGGCGTTGATCTCCACGCCGGAATTGGCGGCTCCCACGCCAACCTTCTTGCCCTTCAGATCCTCGACACTCTCGATGCCGCTGTCCGCCAGGGTGACCAGCTGTACATAATTCGGCCACAGTCTCATGAGAGCCCGCAGGTTCGTGGCAGGATCTTCACCTTCGTAAGCGTCCACACCCTCATAGGCCTGCATGACGGAATCCTGCATGGCGATGGCAATCTCCGCTTCTCCGTTCAGAATCATGCTGATGTTCTCCGCGGATGCTCCGGTCGCCTGGGCACTGGTGGTATAACCCGCCGTGCTGAGAGCCTCAGCAAACGCACCGCCGATCGGGAAATAAATGCCGCTGGTGGGACCGGTCGCGACGGTGATAAACTCACTGGAACGATCGACACCGGACGTATCAATGCTCTGCGTCCCGGATGCCTCCGCCGCCCCGGTCGTATCCTCGCCTTCCTCGGCCTCTGTGTCCGCGGCTGTGGTTGCAGCTTCCGTCTCCGTAGCGGTGGTATCACCGGAGCCGGAACCCGAGCTCCCGCAGCCCGCCAGAGCCGCCACCATGGTCAGAACAAGCAGAGCTGCCAGAATGCGTCTGATCTTCTTCATACTTCTTTTCCTCCGTTTCCTGTTGATATTTGTATGACGAAATATGATTTATATATTTGTCATGCGTTTATCATAATATTCTTTCGTTTTTCCGTCAATAAACCTTGTTTTAAGTGTAAAAAAACGCGTCGGAACGGTTCATTCCGGCGCGTCAAATGCAGTGTCTGTCCTGTTACCGTGAAGCTCAGCGAAGTCAGACTGCAAGGCAATGGCTGAGTCTGGCAGAGTTATTTACTCGAAGATACGGCGCAGCTCGCGGATCTGCTGACGTCCCACGGGAAGAGGCGTCTTCTCGTAGTATTTCATGACCACCGCGTGTCCATTGTTATAAAAAGGAATCAATTCATTCACATAGGCCAGATTGACCAGAAAGCTCTTGTGAATGCGGAAGAAATTCTGATTTCGGAGACGTTTTTCATAATAATTCAGGGACTCGTTCTGGACAAAGCAGTCCCGCGCCGTATAGATCCGGCAGGTCCGGTTCGCTGTCTCGATATAAACGATCGCGGAAATGTCCAGAATCTGCAAACGACCGTTCCCCTGCACCATAATACGCCCCAGTCCCTCCTCCGGCGCAGACTCTTTCTCCAGAGTCTTCAGTCTCTCCACAGTCTTTTTTACCCGCTCGAAATCATACGGCTTCAGCAGATAATCCACCGCCCCCAGATCAAACGCCTTCACCGCGTATTCCTGATACGCCGTAGCAAAGACGATATGAATCCCCGGCTGCCGGCTGCGCACCAGAGAAGCCAGCGTCGTCCCGTTCATCCCGCTGAGATTGATATCCAGGAAGCAGGCATCCAGCCCGGTTTCATTCAGAATCGCCTGCAGGCGCTCCGCACTCTCCGCTTCGAGAATCTCCAGTTTCTCATCGACCTGACGCAGCAGGTATACCAGTTCGCTGCGAGCCGGGCGTTCATCATCCACCACTGCAATTTTCATGTATTTTCCCTCCCCCTTTATCATTCACGGCGGCCGCTTCCCTCCCGTCCGCCCTTCCTGCTTCTCATACAGCCTGTGCACGGCTGACGCCTTCCATCTGTGCGATGCGCGTACTCACATGGGTCCATCCGGCTTCCCGCGTAACCGTAAGGCCCGCATCTTCCCCCCAGATCTGCAGAAGACGCTTCTGCACGTTCAGAAGACCGATGCGTCCGCCCACGGATCCCCCCCCCCGTGCCAGTGCGCGCACGACCTCCTCCGGCACACCGCCGCCATTGTCACAGACCTCAATGACCGTGCTCCCGCTCTCTCCGTGTATGCGAATCATGACACGCCCCACCGGCTGCTTCATGGCGCCGTGGCGGATCGCGTTCTCCACCAGAGGCTGCAGGATCAGGTTGGGCACCAGAACACCCAACTGATTCTCCTCCGCCTCCACCGACACCTGCAGACGATCCTCGAACCGTGCCTGCTCCAGCGACAGATAGGCCTGAACATGCACCAGCTCCTCCCCCAGTGTCACCATACTGTCCACGTCCTGCAGAGTATTGCGGAAATACGTGCTGAGATCCATCAGCAGCTCCCTGGCCCGTTCCGGCTTCTCTCGGCAAAAGAAGGAAATCGTATTCAGTGCATTAAAGAGGAAATGCGGATTGATCTGCGACTGAAGAGTCTGCAGCTCCGCCTTCCTCAGCAAGTGTTTCTGCTCCTCCAGCTGACCCAGTGTCAGCTGAATAGTGAAAAACCGTGCCAGTCCGCTGACATACGACTGGTCCGCTTCCGAGGAATAAATATTTTTCCGCACCAGTACCACCAGATAATCCATACGAGGCGTAAAAGCCGGTACCGGCGCCGCCAGGATCACATACTGCTCCGACAAAGCGGCAAAGGGATCCGACAGCCCGCAAAGGGTATCTGCCGCGACATCTCCCTGCGTCCGGCAGCGTGTCAGGATCGCCGGCAGATGATCCTGCGTCAGAACCACTTCCTGAAAGGCTTCCGTCCTCGCCAGAAAATGGTCGTCGCGGATAAGAGCGGCTCCCTCACACTCCTCTTCCTCCACAATGATCTTCAGGATCTCCGCCGCATTTACTTCCGCATCTCCGCCCACTTGCAGATAGGGTGTACATCGCTCTGTGAGGCGCAGCGAGCGGGATACACCGGCAGCCTCCTCACGATCCGCCTGCCGGATAGCATCCCGGATGACTGCGAAAAACAGCACCATCCCGACGGGATTGATGAGAACCATGGGCACCGCGATGATATGCAGTATGTCCAGAGCCTCCGTCCGCGGAAAGGACAGCAGGTAGATCAGCCCCATGTGCAGACACTCCGCCAGCATCGTACTGAGAAAGAGCAGACCGGAGGAATAATCGATCCGCTTTTTGTGTCCGTACCATATCAGAGAACCAAGCCCTCCCTGAAGCAGAGTCGCCAGACAGCAGGCTGTGGTAGAGATCCGGTCAGGCTCCCCCAGATAGCGATGAACCGCTCCGATTCCCGCCGCCAGGAAACCGGACACCGGTCCACCCAGCAGTCCGGCCGACATCGCCCCGATGACCCGGGAATTCGGAATTGACCCGTCGACCAGAAAACCGATCGTATTGGACACCACGCAGAACATCCCCATGATCAGCCCCAGCTGCACCTGACGTCCAAAGGTTTCCGTCCGCCGCTGCTCCGGATCCATCTTCCCCCAGCCTCGCTGGCGCAGAATCTTCTTCATGAAATCCCACTTGCCGATGATGTAGGCCAGAGCCATCAGCAGGCAGATACTGAAAATCATGCTGTAAAATACATCGTCTTTCATGGCATTTTCCCCCTCGTTTTCCATTAGTGTTTTTCCTGTACTACGACAGATGTTTTTATATTTAAACGTGCAGTTGACCATTCAGGTCAGATTTGTTATGCTGAGGACAGAACATTTCGCATAACCACGCAGTCAGAAAAGGAGTACAGCCATGAAACTTATCACCTTCCGCTGTGACGGTCAGGAGACCGTCGGCGTCGTATCCCGTGACGGCACGCTTGCCGCCCCTCTCGACTCTCTGGGGTATTCTTTCCGTGATATGTCAGATCTCATCGAACATATGACTGACGAAGAACTGCGCCGTCTGTCCGAAACAGAGATTGCCGCGCTTCCTGATGCCATGCCTCTGAGCCGCCTGGAGCTGCTGGCCCCGATTCCCCATCCCCGGCAGGATATCCTCTGCCTCGGCATCAATTACATGGAGCACGTGGTTGAATCGGCCCGCTATAAGAAGGAGGATTTCAACGGCGAACGTCCCTATCCGGTCTATTTCAGCAAACGGGTCAGCACCTGCACACCCCACGGCGGCTTCATTGACGGACATTTTGATATCCAGAACCGTCTGGACTACGAGGTGGAGCTGGCTGTCATTCTGCGCCGGGACGCTCTCAATGTAAAGAAGGACGATGCGCTGGACTATGTCTTCGGCTACACGATCGTCAACGACGTCAGCTCCCGTGATCTGCAGACCCGCCATAAACAGTTCTACTTCGGCAAGAGTCTGGATACCTTCACCTGTATGGGCCCCTGGATCGTCACCGCGGACGAGCTGCCCGGCGTGCCGGATCTGCCGATCCGCTCCCTGGTGAACGGGGAGGTGCGGCAGAACAGTACCACCGGCCACATGATCTTCGATACTCCCTACATCATCGAAGAGCTCTCCGCCGGTCTGACCCTGAAGGCCGGCACGGTCATCGCCACCGGCACGCCCTCCGGCGTCGGCATGGGCTTTACCCCGCCCCGCTGGATGCACAGCGGCGACACGGTAGAGTGCGTGATTGAAGGCATCGGCACACTGAAAAATACAGTAAAATAGTGCAGAATCCTGCCTCCACCAAAGCGACGAGACATGGATTCCATCCTGTAAGAAGTCCGAAAAAAGAGTAGACGACTCAATTGTCGTCTGCTCTTCGTTGAGAAGCGGATGACGGGAATCGAACCCGCCTCCTCAGCTTGGGAAGCTGATATTCTACCAATGAACTACATCCGCATGACTCTGATAGTATCCTACATTTTGGCAGATTTGTCAACCCCGATTTTCCGGCCGCGCAGCCTTCGTCGGGTCAATTTTCCCGGTGTTTGCCTTTCTTTACGTTGGAAAGTGTGTTATGATAGGGGTAACAAAAAGTATTCTGTTGCCTTGCCACACGAATCGCTTCGCTTCCCGGAAATCTGTGCGGAGCGTTTTTCTGAACCGAGGTGTAAATATATGGCTTTTATCAGTGAGGAAACCCTGCGAGCTTATTCCTATGCCGGTTCCGGTTTCCACGCGCCGCAGGTCTTCCGGGAAACGATTTTCTCACGGGCACATCTGACTGTCAGCCTGTGTCTGGACGATTATCTGTTCTTCCTGACCGATGACTACGTGGTGATCTTTCCCTCGTTTTTCCTGCGTTTCAACGAAGACGGAACCATCAGCTTCCTGACGGATTCCCACATCCAGAAATACCGCCGGAATATTTTCGGCATCCCCCTGTATCAGGTCTCGGATATCGCCTCCGATGAGGCGGTTCCGGCCATCCACACAGGCACCGACGAACACGGCCGCAAGCTGCCCAACCGCGAGATTCTGCGACAGAGTGCGCGGGACATTCCCGAAGTGGAACGGGTCGGAGACATTCTGGGCTGTGTGAAGATGGAAATCGACGGAACCCTGTATTATCTCAGCACGAAGAACACGGAAAAATATAACAACGTCTTCTACGGGAATCCCAACTATGCGGATACCATCGATCATTTCAACGCCTGCGTCCGCCAATATCATCAGGAGCTGGAAGAGCTGGTCAGTCAGGGCATCCTTTTTCCCGTCCGCGAACTGCAGAAACGGCGCAATGACCGCCGGGAGACAATCTCCCGGGAGCTCTCCCGCCTCTCTGCCCAGATCAAAGCCCTCGATGAGGAGCTGAAGGAAGAAAGATTCTCTCTCTCCCCGCTCCGCATCCAGGAACGCCGGCATCTGAAGGCGCACCGGCAGGAGCTGGCAGAAAAATACGCCGGATGGCAGGAGAAGTACCGTTACCTGTAATCCGACGAATCTTCCGCCGTAATCCGGCCTTCTTCCCGGGATGAGGGGTATCTCTTCCCGGGAAGCTCTGCAAACCGGAGCGATATATGCCTTCTTTATTCTCCCTTTTCCTCCGGAAAATGCCGCTCCAGAATCTCCGCGGCAGCCCGCACATAGGCGAGGCAGGGGCGCCCCGCATAGTATTCCGCCGTCCGTTCTGCAGGATCCTTCTCCGGCTTCTTTTTTGCTTTGGCCAGCAGCTCCCGGCAGAGGATACTGCCGTATTGACTCTCAAATTCCTCCAGCAGTTCCCGATTGCCCCGATAGGAGGCTTTTTTTAATTCGTGGTTCACCTCGCTGCCCCCGATCTCCAGGCCGCAGACCATCGACAGGGCGTTGAGCGCTCCGCAGACCTCCCGCCGGGAGGCGATACCCCCGCCCAGTGTACTTGTCAGCCGCAGGGCCGTCGTCTCATCAATTCCATAGCGGTCCGCAAAGGCGGCAAAGACCGCCTGACTGCAGTTATATCCCTGAAGGAAATACTCCTCTGCACGTTTTACCCGATCCATTTTCCCTCTCCTTCCTGTCAGCAATGGAATTCTCTGTCGAATACCTTTCCGTACAGCAAATCCCCCCAATATAATAGCAGGGAACTTGTGTTACAGACAAAGGGGAGCGCCGGGCGCTCCCCTTCCTCTCTATCATTCCCGCTTCGATGCAGAATTATTTTTCGGCCATCTTCGCAAGTTTCTCGTATTTCTCCTTCGCCAGGCCTTCCGCCTTGTCGAACAGAGTCTCCGCTCTGGCCGGATTCTTCAGAGCCAGGGATGTGTAACGAACCTCGCCCTTGATGAACTCCTGATAATCCGCCGTGGGAGCCTTGCTGTCGAGCTGGAACGGGTTCTGGCCCGCCTCGGCACGGCGAGGATCATAACGGAAGGTATGCCAGTAACCGGCTGCCACCGCGTTCTTCTCCTCGGTCTGAGCCTTGCTCATGCCGGCCTTGATTCCGTGTGTGATGCAGGGAGCATAGGCGATGATCAGGGACGGTCCGTTGTAGCTCTCCGCCTCAGTCAGAGCCTTGATGGTCTGGTTATAATCCGCGCCCATGGCAATCTGTGCCACATACACATAACCGTAGCTCATGGCGATCGCTGCCAGATCTTTCTGCTTCACTTCTTTGCCGCCGGCCGCGAACTGCGCCACCGCGCCCACGTTGGTCGCCTTGGAGGCCTGTCCGCCGGTGTTGGAGTACACCTCGGTATCGAAGACCATGATGTTGATGTCACGGCCGGACGCCAGCGCGTGGTCCACGCCGCCGAAACCGATATCATAAGCCCAGCCGTCGCCGCCGAAGATCCACTGAGACTTCTTGCTCAGGAAATCCTTATCCTTCAGCACTTCCTTCGAAGCGTCGCAGCCGCAGGCCTCGAGAGCCGCAACCAGCTTGTCGGTCGCCGCCGCGTTCTCGGCACCGTTCTCATAGGTAGCCACGTACTCAGCAATAGCTTCCTTGACGTCCGCCTTGTCGGTCTTCTCGGCAATGGCTTCCAGCTTGGTCTTCAGGCCGTTTTTCAGCGCGGACTGCGCCAGCTGCATGCCGAGACCAAACTCCGCGTTATCCTCAAACAGGGAGTTGGACCAGGCCGGGCCCTGTCCCTTCTTGTTCACAGTGTAAGGAGTCGAAGGTGAGGAGTTGCCCCAGATGGAGGAGCAGCCCGTCGCATTGGCGACATACATCCGATCTCCGAAGAGCTGCGTGATCAGCTTCGCATAAGGAGTCTCACCGCAGCCTGCGCAGGCGCCGGAGTACTCAAGCAGCGGCTGTTTGAACTGGCTTCCCTTGACCGTGGTGGGCTTGAACTTCGCGGCCACCTCGGGCTTCTCAGGCAGCTTCTGCGCATAGTCGAAGACCTCCTGCTGAGGCAGGTTCTTCTCGAGACCGGTCATCGTCAGAGCCTTGACACCCTTCTTGCCGGGGCAGACGTTGGCGCAGGAACCGCAGCCGGTGCAGTCCATGGCGGACACAGTCATGACGAACTTCATGCCGGGCAGGCCGGTCATGTTCGCGCTCTTTACGCCGGCGGGCGCCGCCGCCAGCTCTTCCTCGGTCATCGCGATCGGGCGGATGCAGGCATGAGGGCAGACATAGGAGCAGAAATTACACTGAATGCAGTTGTCAGGATTCCACTCGGGCACATCCACAGCCACGCCGCGCTTCTCGAAGGCCGCCGCGCCGGAGGGCGTGGAGCCATCCACATAATCCTTAAACGCGGACACCGGCAGGTTCTGTCCGTTGTGCGCATTGACCTGAGACTGAATGTTGTTGACGAAATCCACCACATCCTGACGGTCGCCGGTCACCTTCACGGTCAGATCCTCATCCTGCGCATCCTTCCAGCTGGCAGGTACTTCCACCTTGACAAAGGCCTCCGCGCCGGCATCGATGGCGTCATGGTTCATCTTGACGACCTTCTCACCCTTGCGGCCATAGGACTTGGTGGCGGCTTCCTTCATATATTTGATGGCGTCATCCTTCGGAATCACGCCGGAGATCACGAAGAAGGCAGACTGCAGGATGGTGTTGATGCGGCCGCCCAGACCGATCTCCTTGCCGAGCTTAATGCCGTCGATGGTGTAGAGGTTGATGTTGTGCTCAGCGATGTATCTCTTCATCTGGCCGGGCAGGTTCTCCTCCAGGCCCTGCATATCCCAGGGACAGTTCAGGAGGAAGCTGCCTCCGTCCACGACCTCCTGCACCATGTCGTATTTGCGGACATAGGAAGGATTGTGGCAGGCAGCAAAGTTCGTCTTGGAAATGAAGTAGGTGGACTTGATGGGATCCTTACCGAAACGCAGGTGAGAGATCGTCAGTCCGCCGGACTTCTTGGAGTCATACTCGAAGTAAGCCTGCGCGTACATATCAGTGTGGTCGCCGATGATCTTGATGGAGTTCTTGTTGGCGCCCACGGTACCGTCAGCTCCCAGACCCCAGAACTTGCAGGAAATGGTGGAAGCAGGCGTCGTGATGGGATCCTCGCCAATCTCCAGAGACAGGTTGGTCACATCATCCACGATACCGATGGTGAATTTCTTCTTGGTGGTGTTGTTGAAGACAGCCACGATCTGTCCGGGGGTAGTGTCCTTGGAACCCAGGCCGTAACGACCGGTGAACACAGGCACATTGTGGAACTTGGTGTCCTTCAGAGCGGCAACCACATCCAGATACAGAGGCTCGCCGATGGAACCGGGCTCCTTCGTGCGGTCAAGAACGCTGATCTGCTTCACGGTGTCAGGGATGACATCGATCAGATGCTTGGCACTGAAAGGACGATACAGACGCACCTTGACAACGCCGACCTTGGCGCCCTTGGCGTTCAGATACTCAACGGTCTCATCGATGGTCTCACAGACAGAACCCATGGCGATGATCACATGCTCCGCATCCGGCGCACCATGGTAATTAAACAGCTTGTAATCGGTGCCGATCTTCTCGTTCACCTTGTTCATATACTCTTCTACGACAGCGGGGAATGCATCATAGTAAGGGTTGCAGGCCTCTCTCGCCTGGAAGAAGATATCGGGGTTCTGCGCAGAGCCTCTCTGGCAGGGATGATTCGGGTTCAGAGCATGCTTCCGGAACTCATCGATCGCGTCATGATCGACCAGCTCGTCCAGATCATCATAATCCCAGACTTCAATCTTCTGCAGCTCGTGGGAAGTACGGAAGCCGTCGAAGAAGTTCAGAACCGGAACCTTGCCCTTGATGGCGGCGCAATGCGCCACAGCCGTCAGATCCATGACCTCCTGCACGCTGGACTCGCAGAGCATGGCGAATCCGGTCTGACGACATGCGTATACGTCAGAGTGATCTCCGAAGATGGAAAGGGCATGGCTCGCCAGAGCACGCGCGGACACATCGATGACGCAGGGCAGCTGCTCACCGGCGATCTTGTACATGTTGGGAATCATCAGAAGAAGTCCCTGAGAGGCGGTGTATGTAGTGGTCAGAGCACCCGCGGAAAGGGAGCCGTGCACAGCACCCGCGGCGCCCGCTTCCGACTGCATCTCAACGATCTGCACTTCCTGGCCAAAAATATTCTTCCGGCCCTCGGTCGCCCATGTGTCTGCCACCTCAGCCATAACAGACGAAGGGGTGATGGGATAGATCGCGGCTACATCCGTGTATGCATACGATACATGGGACGCAGCGTTGTTGCCATCCATGGTTTTCATTTTACGAGCCATAAATCTTTCCTCCTAAAGATAAAATTCCTGCACTCAGTTCATTCTGGGTGCATTTCTTAAAATTTATGAACTGCCAGATTATACAGCAAACGGCTTTACACCGTTTACGATCACACCAGACACCGGCCAGACGAACAATACGTTACCGTCTGATCGTGTGCATAAGAAAACAGCGAATAACCGATTTATCTTCGCTCACTATAATTATATACGCCGGGGATTAAATGTCAAATAAAACTTCCCCCATTTCGCAGTTTTTTCACCGGAAGAAACCGGAAAAAGAATGTCCTGAAAACGCAAATAGTCCGCGGAAAACAGACTGTTCCCCGCGGACACAGATTCACCTTATCTTTGTCTCGATTTCTGCTCCACATCCCGCATGCTCAGGTTGATGCGGCCCATCTTGTCGACCTCGATGACCTTGACGGTGACTTCGTCGCCGATATTCACCACATCCTCGACCCGCGCCACGCGCTTCTTGCAAAGCTTGGAGATATGGACCATGCCGTCCTTGCCGGGCGCCAGCTCTACGAAAGCACCAAAGTTCATGATCCGCACCACCTTGCCGGTGAAGATCTGTCCGGGCTCCACATCGTTGACGATGGTCTCCACGATGTGAATCGCCTTCTCGATCATCTCCTTATCGGTCCCGCAGATCGCCACATTTCCGTCGTCATTAATATCAATCTGAACACCGGTGTCCTCAATAATCTTGTTAATGACCTTGCCCTGCTTGCCGATGACATCGCCGATCTTCTCCGGATTGATGGAGATCTGGCAGATCTTGGGCGCGTGAGGAGCCACCTCGGGACGGGGTTCACTGATCACCGGCGCCATCACCTCATCCATGATATAGAGGCGGGCTTCTCTGGTTCTCTCGAGCGCCTCATGGATGATCTGCTCAGTCAGGCCGTGAATCTTGATATCCATCTGGATGGCGGTGATACCCCGGTGAGTACCGGCCACCTTGAAGTCCATATCGCCGAAGAAATCCTCCAGCCCCTGGATATCCGTCAGAATCACGTAATCGTCATCCGTCTCACCGGTCACCAGACCTACGGAGATGCCTGCAACCATGGATTTGATCGGCACACCGGCCGCCATCAGCGACAGGCAGGACGCGCACACACTGGCCTGGGAGGTGGAGCCGTTGGACTCCAGCGTCTCCGACACGGTACGAATCGCATAGGGGAATTCCTCCTCGCTGGGAAGCACGGGAAGCAGCGCCCTCTCCGCCAGCGCTCCGTGGCCGATCTCCCGTCGTCCCGGTCCCCGGGAGGGCTTGGTCTCACCCACAGAGAAGGAAAGGAAATTGTAATGGTGCATATATCTCTTGCTGGTCACACTCAGATCCAGGCCGTCGATCTTCTGCGCCGAGGACATGGGTGCCAGCGTGCAGGCATTGAGGATCTGCGTCTGGCCACGGGTGAACATGCCGGAACCATGTGCCATCGGCAGCAGGTCGATCTCCGCGGCCAGAGGACGGATCTCGGTCAGAGCCCGGCCGTCAGGACGCTTATGGTCGCGCAGGATCATCCGGCGCACCGTGATCTTCTGATATTTATACAGAGCCTCTCCCACGGCTTCCAACCACTCGGGATGCTCTTCGGCGTAGCGGGCCTCCAGCTTCTCCTGAATTGCCTTGATATTGGCATCCCGCACCTGCTTCACATCGGTAAACACAGCTTCCTCCATCTCCTGATCGGAGACAAAGGAGGTCATGTCCTCCCACAGCTCATCCGACACCGTGCAGCTCGTGTAGGTATGCTTGGCTTTCCCGCACTCGGCCACGATGGTATCAATGAATCGGATGATCTTTTTGTTCGTCTCATGCGCCGCCAGGATTGCCCGGTACATCACGTCCTCCGGGACCTCGTTGGCACCGGCCTCAATCATGATAACCTTCTCCCGGGTGGAGGCTACAGTCAGCGCCAGATCGGAAATCTGCTTCTGCTCCGTAGTCGGGTTGACGATCAGTTCGCCGTCGATCAGTCCCATCATGGTTCCGGCAATGGGACCGTCAAAAGGAATATCGGAAATCGTCGCAGCGATGGAGGAGCCGAGCATGGCCACGATCGACGGATTGCAGTCGGGATCTACACTCATCACCAGATTGCTCAGCGTCACATCGTTGCGGTAATCCTTGGGGAACAGCGGCCGCATCGGGCGGTCGATCAGACGGGCTGTCAGCACAGCGTTCTCGCTGGCCTTCCCCTCTCTCTTGTTGAAACCGCCGGGGATCTTGCCCACGGCGTACATCTTCTCCTCATAGTCCACGCTCAGGGGGAAGAAATCGATGCCGTCCCGGGGCTTGTCCGAGGCGGTCGCGGTCGAAAGAATCACCGTATTCCCGTAGTGCATGAACGCAGCGCCGTTGGCCTGAGCCGCCACGCGGCCCACATCCACGGTCAGGGTTCTGCCTGCCAATTCCATCGAATAAGTTTTGTACATAGTGTTCTCCTTTTCCATGTATTTGACGGGCAGCTCATCGAAACTACTGAAAAGAAAACCGTCCGTACGGCTCGCTTTTCAGTGGTCTCGAAGAAATCTGCCCGAAATATTTTCATCCTTAAAAACAGGAACAGGGTGGAGCGAACGCCCCACCCAGAAGTCGAATCATTTCCGGATACCCAGACGAGCAATGAGAGTACGATAACGCTCAATGTCATTCTTCTTCAGATAATCCAGCATCCCGCGGCGCTGACCTACCATCATCAGAAGACCTCTCCGGGAATGATGATCCTTCGGATGCTCCTGCAGATGCGCAGTCAGTTCGGCGATTCTCTCGGTCAGGAGTGCCACCTGCACCTCGGGAGAACCCGTATCGCCGGGTGTTCTGCCATACTCGGCAATGATCTCAGCTTTCTTTTCTTTTGAAATCATGAATTGATTTCCTCCTTACATATATTCTCACCGGATGCCAAGCTGTGGTCGGAGTTTCCAACAGCCGCGCATCGGCGAACACCGGAGATTATAGCACAATGCCCCGGGCTTGTAAATAGACATTTTATCCCAGCACACTGACGATCTTTACCGGTGTGCGGTAGTTCCAGCTGCGGATGGCAATGCCGGATTTCGTGCTCTGGGCGCCGATGACCTGGCCGTTTCCGATATACATGGCCACATGATTGATGGTGCCGCCGCTGGCGTAAAACACCAGATCACCGGGCTGCATACTGCCGGAATCCACAGCCCGCCCCTCGCTGGCCTGAGACACACTGTAATGAGAAAGTGTGATCCCAAAATGCCGGTAGATCAGCATGGTAAAGCCGGAACAATCACAGCCGTTCGTCAGGCTCTCGCCGCCCCAGACATAAGGGTTTCCGAGAAACTGCATAGCATAGGATACGATCTGCTCCCGCAGGGAAGGCTCCGCCGAGGCCTCTTCCGCCTCCTCGCTCTCCTCTTCCGGTTCCACCACCGTGGCCTTCGGCAATGTATAACGCAGCTTCACATAATCGCTCGACACATAGCCGGTGGAATCGTCGCTCACCTCGATCTCGATCCAGTCTCCCAGATTCTCCACAAAATCATAGCGTTCATCGATCCCCACCTGCGTCAGAACAGAAGCGTCCTCCGAAGGCTCCGTCCGTACATTCAGCGTCTCCGTCGTGATCTGAATCTTCAGCACCATGGAAGAGACCGCCGCCTCTTCGGCCGCGTCGCCGGTCAGGATATAATCCGAGGATACATATCCCTCCACCGAACCGGAGGAAATATAATACCAGCCGTCCTCCGAATCGAGGATCTCACAGGCATCTCCGTTCTCCATCTGACCGATCACGGTCGCCTCGGTACCGGCCTCCTCGCGCACGTTCAGATAGCCGCCGTCCAGAGACGCGATGCCAAAGTTATCATAGGTATTCAAAGCTGCCGTCCGTGCCTCCGCCAGCAGACTCTCCCAGACATCCGCCGGGGAGGTTTCCTCCTCGCTTTCCGGCTCTTCCGCCTCCTCAGTCTCTTCTGCTTCCGCTTCATCGGAATCCGCGGACTCTGTCTCTGCCGCCTCCGACTCTGTATCCCCGGTCAGCTCTGCCGCTTCCTCTTCCGTCGGTGCCTCCGTCTCTGACGTCACCGTCTCCCGGACGGATGTTTCTTCTGTGACAGCCTCCTCTGCCTCCTCTGTATCCTGTCCGGCTTCCCGGCTGTAGTACTGCTCCAGAAGAGCGGCGCTCCCCGCGAGTCCGGATACTGAGTCAGCGGAATCAGCGAAAACCGGCGTCGCCGCCCCGCAGATCAGTGCGGTGATCAGCAGCAGGCCGATTTTTGTTGTCCTGCGAAACAAAAAATTCACCTCCAAAAACTGGCAATGGCAATTCATTGCACACTTGTTACAAAAATGTTACAATTCTCATCATAACACCCCCGGCTCCTCCTGTCAAGCCCGGTTCCAGTATTCCCGCACGATTTCCTTATCCCGTTCCACCTGCTCCCTCAGCGCTTCCAGAGAAGGGAAACGCTTCTCCGGGCGGATAAAATACCGCAGGTTCACCCGAACCCGCCGGCCGTAGACATCCTCATGGAAATCAAAGATGCTTGTCTCCATCCCCGCCGCAGCCGTCCCGTTCCCGCCGGAGACGGTGGGCCTGACCCCCACATTGGCAATTCCCTGAAAACGCTGTCCTTCAAGGAAAATCTCTGCGGCATAGACGCCCAGAGCGGGGACCAGCTTCTCCCGTGGAATCTCCTGATTAATCGTGGGAAAGCCCAGCGTCCGGCCCAGACGCCGTCCGTGAACGATCTCCGATTCGTAGCCGAAGGAATATCCCAGCATCGCCGCAGCGTCCTCCACTTCGCCCCGGGCCAGAGCCTCACGGATCCGGCTGCTGCTGATCACCGCGTCGTCATAGCGTTCCTTTTCCACGACATGCAGGGAAAAGCCCAGCTCCCTGGCTTTCTCCTCCAGAAAAGCCACGTCGCCCTGCCGCTCATAGCCGAAGCGGCAGTCCGGCCCCGCCACGATCTCGCAGGCCTGCAGCTGATCCAGAAGAATCTCACGCAGGAATGTCTCCGCAGACATCCGGCGCACTTCCTCCGTAAACGGATACTCTACGACCCCGTCGGCGCCGAAGCGCTCCGCCAGAGCCAGCTTCTCCCGGCGCGTATTCAGGCTCGTCCCTTCCCGGCCCGCCAGAACCATCTGCGGCGAGCGTGAAAAGGTAAACACCACCACCTGACGTTCCCCCGTCTTCCCGGCCGCAGCCTCACGCAGAATCTTCTGATGCCCCCGGTGGAATCCGTCAAACTTGCCGATCGTGACGATGGAGGGCTTGTCCTGTCTGATTTTTCCTGTATCATGAATGTAAAACATATCCAACGCTTTCTGTCTGCATCATACGAACATTTTTTTTACTTTCAGGCGATCCGACCCGCCTATCGTCTCATAGACCGCGGCAAACCGGCCATCCGAGAAATACACGGCGCACTCTCCCTGAAACGGTGCGGAAGTCTCTCCCCAGGAAAGCCGCAGGACATTCCCGTTCTGAAGTGCGAGCTCTCTCTCCGGATGCACCCGGAAGCGCGGCAGCTCCGCAAAGACCGCCTCCAGAGGAATCCGGACACGATCCAGTTCTCCCCGGTCCCGCAGCTCTTCGATCTCTCCGAGGGTCTTCGCCCGGGACAGATCAAAGCATCCGGCGCGGGTGCGGATCAGCTCCTCTACAGCCGCGCCGCAGCCCAGCCGCTGGCCGATGTCATGGCAGAGCGTGCGGATATAGGTCCCCTTGGAGCATTCCACCCGCAGGCGGACCCGGGGCAGATCCCATTCCAGAATGCGCAGAGAGTAGATTTCCACCGGACGGGGGGCGCGCTCCACCACGCGGCCGGCCCGCGCCAGGTCGCACAGCTTCTGCCCGTTCACCTTCAGAGCCGAATACATGGGGGGAATCTGCTGATACCGCCCCACGAAGCTCTCCGCCGCCTCGCGGACTTCGTCCTCCGTGACCCCGACCGGTTTTTCCGCCAGCACGGTCCCGGTCAGATCCTGCGTATCCGTCTCCACGCCCAGCCGCATGACCGTCTCATAGCATTTGTCCGTGTCTGTCAGCAGATCGCAGACCTTGGTCGCCCGTCCCAGACACACAGGCAGAACACCCTCTGCGTTCGGGTCCAGAGTGCCGGTGTGACCGATTTTCTTCTGTCTGAGGATTCCCCGCAGCTTCGCCACCACATCATGGGAGGTGAAGCCCTTTTCCTTATTTATAACAAGTATTCCGTCCATTTTTCTCCCGTTCGTTCCCTGCGCCGTCCGGACGGCCTCCTCTCTCTGAAGGCTCCTGACGCAGCTGCTCCGCCGCCAGTGCGGTGACGCGCTCGAGGATCTCCTCACGGGTACCGGACACCGTGCATCCGGCCGCCTTCACATGACCGCCGCCGCCAAAGGAGCGGGCGATCCGGCTGACATCCGCCAAATCGTTGCTGCGAAGACTGACCTTAAACATTCCCGGGCCTGCTTCATAGAGGAAAACGGCCACCTCCACGCCCTCTGTCACCCGCAGCTGATCGATGATTCCATCCAGATCGCGGTTGGTCACACCACAACGCGCCAGATCCTCTCCGGTCACACAACTGGCAATGAGACGGCCCTCCAGCCGCAGCTCGGCTGCCAGCAGCGCGCACCCCAGGATCCGGTTCTGTCCGAAGGTCTTCCGATAAAATGTATCGTCAATGATATGCGAAGAAGAGACACCCTTCGAGAGCAGTGCTCCGGCGATCCGCATCGTCTTCTCGCTGGTATTCGAATGCTTGAAGACGCTGGTATCGTGAACGATGCCCAGATACAGGCACTCCGCCGTCGCCCGGTCGATCCGCGCAGGCTCCATCAGCTCTGCCAGCACCTCCGAGGTGGAACTGGCCTGCGAACAGATCACATTCACATCGGCAAAGCCTTCGTTGGTGATATGGTGATCCAGACAGACCGTACGCTCTGCCGCATCCAGATAGCCTGCCGCGTCCCCCAGCCGTTCCCGGTCCGAGCAGTCCAGTGCGAAACAGATGTCAAAGCGTTTCTTCTCATGAAAATCCGCAGAGACTGTATCTGCTCCCGCAAGAAAATGAAATTCTTCCGCGAACGGTTCCAGATACACCTGAACGCGCAGCTCCGGCTTCACGGCGCGCAGATAACTGCGCAGCCCCAGGCAGGAACCGACGCAGTCACCGTCCGGATGGGTATGTCCGAGAATAACGGCCGTGGCTGCGCCCTCCACCCATTCTTCAATCTGCATCATCCGTCTCCTCCCCGCGGCTCCCGCCGGTGACCTCGTCAATCTTCCGCGTCATCGCCACTCCGTATTCGATGGACTGATCCGAAATAAAGCGGATCTGAGGCGTATTGCGCAGATTGACCGTCCGGGCCAGGCAGCTCCGGATATATCCCTCCGCACTCCGCAGCCCGGCCACCGTATTCTCCACCGCCTCGGCGTCCCCGAGCACACTGACATATGCCTTACAGGTCTTCAGATCCGGCGCCACCTCCACCGAAGTAATACTCGTCATCGGATGGATGCGCGGATCCTTCACCTCGTCGCGGATGATACGGCTCAGCTCCTTCTGCACCTCGCTGTTAATACGGATATTTTTAATGCTGTTTTTTCTCATTGAATAACAACCTCCTTGTCTCCGGCTGCCCACACGGGGTCAACGGAAATATTTCCCTGTCGAAGAAAAGAGTGGACGATCTCCCATCCACTCTTTGACTGTCGTACACTCCCCGGAACCTGCTTCACCCTCTTACAGGCATCAGGTCCGCGGCACCTCCACCATCGTGTAGGCTTCCACCATATCGTCTTCCTTCAGGTCGTTAAACTTGTCAAATACCAGACCGCACTCGAAACCGGCCAGCACTTCCTTCACATCGTCCTTAAACCGCTTCAGGGACACCAGATCGCCGTCGAAGAGCTGCTCTCCGTCCCGGCTGATCCGGCACTTGCAGCCGCGGACGATCTTGCCGTCCAGCAGATAGGCACCGGCGATCGTTCCCACGCCGGAGGCCTTGAATGTCTGGCGCACCACCGCATGACCCAGCACCTGTTCCTCGAAAATGGGATCCAGCATGCCCTTCATGGCAGCCTCCACATCCTCGATGGCCTGGTAGATCACCTTATACAGGCGGATATCCACCTTTTCCTGCTCCGCGATAGACTTCGCCGTGGCATCCGGCCGCACATTAAAGCCGATGATGATGGCATTGGAAGCCGATGCCAGGGAGACATCGGACTCGTTGATAGCGCCCACGCCGCCGTGGATCACCTTCACCACGACCTCCTCGTTGGAGAGCTTCACCAGGCTCTGCTTCACGGCCTCCACGGAGCCCTGCACATCGGCCTTGATGATCAGGTTCAGCTCCTTTACATTACCTGCCTTGATCTGCGAGAACAGATCGTCCAGAGACAACCGGGCTCTGGTATCGTCAAGCAGCTTCTTCTTGCCCTCGGCGATGAAGGTCTCAGCATAGCTTCTCGCCTCTTTCTCCGTATCCGTGGCATTGAAGATCTCTCCGGCGTTGGGCACGTCGTTCAGACCCAGAATCTTCACCGGGTCGCTGGGACCTGCCGTCTTCACGCGGCGTCCCTTATCATTGATCATGACGCGGATCTTGCCGTAGCAGGCGCCCGCCGCCACCGTATCCCCCACATGGAGCGTTCCCTTCTGAACCAGCACCGTCGCCACCGGTCCCTGTCCCTTATCCAGCTGTGCCTCGATGACCAGGCCGCGCGCGTTCCGGTTGGGATTCGCCTTCAGCTCCGCCACCTCGGCCACCAGAAGGATGGACTCCAGGAGCGCATCGATGCCCTCGCCGGTCTTGGCAGATACGGGGACGAAAATGTTGCTGCCGCCCCAGTCCTCGGAGACCAGCTCATGCTCCGTCAGCTCCTGCTTCACCCGCTCGACATTGGCGCCGGGTTTATCGATCTTGTTGATGGCCACGATGATCTCGACTCCCGCGGCCCGCGCATGGTTGATCGCTTCTACCGTCTGCGGCATCACGCCGTCGTCGGCAGCCACCACCAGGATAGCGATATCCGTCGACTGCGCGCCGCGCATCCGCATGGCGGTAAACGCCTCGTGTCCGGGCGTATCCAGGAAGGTAATCTTCTGCCCGTTAATCTCCACCACGGAGGCGCCGATGGCCTGCGTGATGCCGCCGGCTTCCTTCGCCGTCACGTTGGTATTGCGGATCGCATCCAGGAGAGAGGTCTTACCATGATCGACATGCCCCATGACACAGACCACCGGGGGACGGGGAACCAGATCCTCGGGCTTATCCTCCGTCGTATCCTTCAGCAGCTCCTCGATGACGTTGACCTGCACTTCCTTCTCCGTCAGCACGTCAAATTCCACCGCGATATCAGCAGCCGTCTCGTAATCGATCTCCTGATTCACCGTCACGACCTTTCCCGCCAGGAAAAGCTTCTTCACGATCGCGGAAGGGGCAAGCTTCATCTTGTCGGCCAGCTCCCTGATGGTCAGAGTCTCCGGCAGGACGATCATCTTAATCTCCGGCTCCGCCGGTTCCTTACGGACCGGCTTCCCGGGCCGGGTCAGGTCTTTGCCGCCCCGTCCCTTGCCGCCGGGACGTCTCATCTCATCGGAATCGTTCTTATTGTAACGGCCGTTGTTCTTCTGATTCTTGGGACCGTTCTTCTGGGCTGCACCCTTCCCGGTGACGCCCATGCGGCCGAAATCTGCCGCTGTTGCCTTGGGCCGGTCTGTACTCCGGGAACCGCCCTGGCCGCCGCGGTACCCGCCGCTTCTCTCGCCGGGGCGTCCGCTTCCCTGACCGCCCTGACCGCCACGGTAGCCACCCTGGCCGCCCTGACCGCCCTGGCCGCTGCGGAACTCGCCGGAACGTCCGCCTCCCTGGCCGCCCTGGCCGCTGCGGTAGCCGCCCTGACCGCTCTGGCCTCCCTGGCCGCCGCGATACCCGCCGCTTCTCTCACCGGGACGTCCGCCTCCCTGGCCGCCGCGGGAGCCGCTGTTTCTCTGGTTTCTGGCGCGCTCCGCCCGGGAACGCTCTGCCCGATCCGCCGCACGCACCTTCTCCATATCGACAAAACGGCGCACCGGTTTCTCCTCCGCGGGCTTCGCCGCGGCTTCTCCGGTCTTCACTTCCGCCGCCGCGGTCTCCGGCGCCTTCGCCTCCTGCGTCTTCGTCTCCTGCGCCTTCGTCTCGCGAACTTTTGACTCCTGCGCCTTGCTTTCCTGATTCTTCGCAGCCGACGCCTTCGGCGCCTGCGTCCCGGCCGCCTCCGGCCGCCGCTCCGCCGCCGGCTTCGCGCCGTTCGCCCTTCCGGGCTCTGAGGTTCTCCCCCCCTGTCCCTTGCCGGACGCCGGGCGCTTGCCCGCCGGCTTGCCGCCGGTCCGCTTCGCGCCGCTTCCGCCGGGTCTGGACTTCAGGCTGTTCTGGGTACTGTTCTGTTTGTGGAAGACAGCGGTGATTTTTTTCTTCTTCGGCTGTTCAGCCTTCGCCGCTCCTGTCTTTTTCTCCTCCATATTATTTTGCTCACTCGCCATTCTCACTGCCTCCGTCTGTATTCTCATTCATACACTTTTCAATGGTGCGGGCGAAATTCTCGTCTGTCACGGCAAGCGATGCCCGCATCCCCTGTCCGACGGCATGCCCCAGAAGCTCCTTCTCCGCGCCAATGCGGCAGGGCACTCCATAGTATGCACACATATTCTGAAATGACTTCTTCGTGTTCTCCGACGCGTCGGACGCGACCACCACCAGGAACGCCGTCCCGGTCTTCACGGCCTTCTCAACAGCGAACTCTCCGCTGACCAGCCGTCCGGCTCTTCGCGCCATGCCCAGCATGGACAACCCTCTGTCACGATTTTTCTTCATGTCTGCAGCAGCTCCTCTCTCAGCGCACTGTAGACCTCCGGGGGAATCTCCTTCTTAAAGGAGCGCTCCAGGCTGTGGTTCTTCACGGCCTTCTCCAGGCACTCCGGATTCCGGCACAGATAGGCGCCGCGTCCGTTCTTCCGGCCCGTCCGGTCCAGGGTAAATTCCCCCTCCGGAGTCCGCAGGACGCGGATCAGTTCCCGTTTTTCCCGCATCTGACCGCAGCCGATACAGGCTCTCTGTGGCTGTTTTCTCACACCTGCCATCTCGTCTCATCCCCCTTCCCATTCCGTCTTCCGCTTTTACTCTTCTTCAGACAAATCCTCCGCAGCAGCGCCGTCTCCGTCGTCGCCCTCCGGGAAACCGTCTTCCTCGTCCTCGTAATCGGCCTCCTCGTAGTAGGCGTCGTCGTCCTCTTCGTCCTCGTAATAATCCTCGATGTAGCCGATTTCCTCGAACAGGCCGCTCTCTCTGGCCTGGGTCTCGCTCTTAATATCAATCTTATAGCCGGTCAGGCGGGCCGCCAGGCGGGCATTCTGTCCCACCTTGCCGATCGCCAGAGACAGCTGGTAGTCAGGCACGATGACCTGCGCCGTCTTCTCGTCGTCGTCCGCCAGGACGCAGATTACCTTGGCCGGACTCAGCGCATTTTCAATAAGCTCTGCGGAGTTGTCGCTCCAGTTGATGATATCGATCTTCTCGCCCCGCAGCTCATCAACGATCGAATTGACGCGGCTGCCGTTGACACCCACACAGGCGCCCACAGGATCCACGTTGGGGTCGTTGGACCACACGGCCATCTTCGTGCGGGAACCGGCCTCCCGGGAGATCGCCTTGATCTCCACGATGCCCTGCTGCAGCTCCGTCACCTCCGCCTCGAACAGGCGCTTCACCAGCTCCGGATGTGTCCGGGACACCAGGATCCGCGGCCCGCGGGTCGTATCCCGCACTTCGAGGATCAGCACCTTGATCCGGTCAGTCGGTTTATACTCTTCACCGCGCACCTGCTCGTTCTCATTGAGCATCGCGTCGGCCTTGCCCAGATCGACGCTGATATTCCGCCCGATATAGCGCTGCACGATACCGGTCACGATCTCATGCTCTTTGGCGATGAAATGATCGTACACCGACTTTCTCTCCTCCTCACGGATCTTCTGCAGGATCACATTCTTGGCGTTCATCGTCGCAATCCGGCCGAACTCCTTCGACTGGATATCGCGCCGTACAATATCTCCCAGCTCATAGGAAGCGCGGATCTTCCGGGCATCCTCCAGGCTGATCTCCAGGACCGGGTCTTCCACTTCCTCCACGACCGTCAGCTCCGCGTAAAGCTCATAGTCGCAGGTCTCGTGGTCGATGCTTACCTTAACATTATCTGCCTTTCCGAAATGATTCTTGCAGGCTGTCAGTAGGGAGTTCTCGATGGCCTCCAGCAGTGCTTCCTTACTGATATCCTTCTCTTTCTCCAGCACATTTAATGCATCCAGTAATTCCTTGTTCATCTTTCCCTTATCCTCCTTAAAAATCAAACGCCAGGCGAATCAGCGCGATGTTCGCCCGTTCCAATGTCAGATCCTCGTCCTCCCGGAGCGCGAGAGTCACGGTCTCTTTATCATATGCCTTCAGCACACCTGTAAACTCCTTCTCATGGTTCACCGCCCGGAAGCAGCGAACCTCCACCTCGGAGCCCACGCTCCGGGCAAAATCCTTCTCCTTCTTCAGGGGACGCCCCAGGCCGGGAGAGCTGACCTCCAGGATGTAGGCCTCGCCAATGAAGTCCTCCTCATCCAGCCGGTCGCTCAGCCGCCGGCTCACCTTCTCACAGTCGTCGATCGTGATGCCGCCCGGCTTATCGATGTAGGCCCGCAGGTATTTATTGCTTCCTTCCTTCACATACTCCACATCCACCAGCTCGAAGCCGTACTCCTCCATCATCGGCCGGAGCAGGGCTTCCGTCTTCTGCTCGTACTCTTCCCGTCTTGCCAAGGCACATTTTCCTTTCTGCCCTCCCCGGGGGGCCTCTTTCCCAGCGCTCTCCGGAACAGGCGCCGATACACCAACGAAGAGTGGACTCACGTCCACTCTTCTATCCAGTACCAATATCATCCAAATGATACCACCCTTTGTCACGAATTGCAAGGGGATTTCGCGGGTATATAGGGCTGTTTCACGAAGCTTTTTATGTGTTCATTCTTCGCTTACTATTTTAGGC
>JAJQCZ010000018.1 GCA_021202465.1 Lachnospiraceae bacterium
GCCAGCTTGGCCGGATAGCACTCCGACTCGCTGGGGATGGATTCGATGCCCAGCTCGTACACCTTGCGGCTGGATGCGGGGGAGAGCACCACCCGGAAGCCCAGCCTGCGGAAGAAGGTGGCCCAGAAGGGGAAATTCTCGTACATGTTGAGGACGCGCGGGATGCCCATGACGCCCCGGGGCGCTTCCTCTTCCTTCAGAGGCTCATACCCGAAAATGCGGTCGTATTTGTACTGGAACAGGTTGGGCACCGTCTCCGAGGCCTTCTCCTGCCCCAGACCCTTCTCACAGCGGTTGCCGGTGATGTAGCGGCGGCCGCCGGGGAATTTGTTGATGGTCAGCAGGCAGTTGTTGGTACAGCCGCGGCAGTGCGTCAGCGAGGAGCTGTACTGCAGGGAAAGGATCTCATCCAGCGGCAGCATCGTCGTCGCCTGTCCCTTGCAGCGCTCCCGGGCGATGAGGGCGGCGCCGAAAGCGCCCATGATGCCGGCGATGTCCGGGCGAACGGCCTCGCAGCCGGAGATGCGCTCGAAGCTGCGCAGCACAGCATCGTTGTAGAAGGTGCCTCCCTGCACCACCACATGCTCGCCGAGGTCTTTGGGATCGGTGATCTTGATGACCTTGAACAGGGCGTTCTTGATGACTGAGTAGGCCAGACCGGCGGAAATATCCGACACCGGAGCCCCCTCCTTCTGCGCCTGCTTGACGTTGGAATTCATGAAGACCGTGCAGCGGGTGCCGAGGTCGATGGGGTTCTTCGCGAACAGGGCTTCCTGCGCGAAATCCGCCACCTTGTAGTCCAGGGAATTGGCGAAGGTCTCGATGAAGGAGCCGCAGCCGGAGGAACAGGCCTCATTGAGCAGGATCGTGTCGATGGTCTTATCCTTGATCTTAATACATTTCATGTCCTGGCCGCCGATATCCAGGATGCAGTCCACCTCCGGGTCGAAGAAGGCAGCGGCGTAGTAATGGGAGACCGTCTCTACCTCGCCCTCATCCAGCATCAGCGCGGACTTGAGCAGCGCTTCGCCGTAGCCGGTGGAGCAGGAATAAGCGATGCGGGCGTCCGACGGCAGCAGCTCCTTCACCTCCCGCATGGCGGTGATCGTAGTGGCCAGAGGGCTGCCGTTGTTGTTGCTGTAGAAGGAGTAGAGCAGCGTGCCGTCCTCCCCCACCAGAGCGATCTTGGTCGTCGTGGAACCGGCGTCGATGCCCAGATAACAGTCGCCGTGATACTCCGCCAGATTCCCCTTTTTCACCGTGTGCATGGCATGGCGCGCCGAGAAGTCATCATACTCCGCCTGGTCGCGGAACAGGGGCTCCAGACGCTTGATCTCGAAATCCATCTGGATGCCGTGCGTCAGCCGGTCGATCAGATCATCGATGCCGATGGAGGCCTCCTCCTTGCTGTTCATCGCGGAGCCGATGGCCGCGAAGAGGTGCGAGTGATCCGGCGCGTAAATCTGCTCGTCGGTCAGTTTCAGCGTGCGGATAAAGGCGGCGCGCAGCTCGGGCAGAAAATGCAGCGGTCCGCCCAGGAAGGCCACGTTGCCCCGGATGGGCTTGCCGCAGGCCAGGCCGCTGATGGTCTGGTTCACGACCGCCTGGAAGATGGAGGCGGCCAGATCCTCTCTTGTGGCGCCCTCATTGATCTGCGGCTGGATGTCGCTCTTGGCGAAGACGCCGCAGCGGGCCGCGATGGGATAGATGGCCTTGTAATTTTTGGCGTACTCATTCAGGCCGGAGACATCCGTCTGCAGCAGGGAAGCCATCTGGTCGATGAAGGAACCGGTGCCTCCGGCGCAGATGCCGTTCATCCGCTGATCCACGCCGCCGGTGAAATAGATGATCTTCGCGTCCTCGCCGCCCAGCTCGATGGCCACGTCGGTCTGCGGCGCGTAGCAGGTCAGGGCGGTGGCCACGGAGACCACCTCCTGCACGAAGGGCACGCCCAGGTGCTTCGCCAGGGTCAGACCGCCGCTGCCCGTGATCATGGGATGCAGCGTCACCGGACCGACAACCTTGCGGGCGTCCCGGATCAGGTCGGCCAGCGTCTCCTGAATGTGCGCCAGATGTCTCTTGTAATCGGAATAGAGTATCTCCTGATTCTCGTCCAGCACAGCGATCTTCACTGTCGTGGAACCGATGTCGATACCCAGACTGTAGTATGTATGCAAGATCCTTACCTCCGGTAATGTATCATCATATGACACAAGGGACAAAAGGTCAGGAATGGAACGCTCGCGTTCCAATTCATGACCTTGGGGACCGCAACAACATGAGAAAGTAGCCATTTTGGCCAAAATGAACGTATTTCGAATGTTGTTAGGATTGCGGGAGTGCAAAACACGGAGCAATCCGTAGTGTCATACCCTTTTGTCGCTTAAATCATCATATATAAAATAGGTAGAAACAGAATTCAAATGGACGCAAAATACGACCCGATTCTGAATCACTATATGTTATACTTACTTTCTCGCAAAAATACAAGTGAAATGTGTGTAAAGAAGACATTAAAATTTGCGGAAACTGCGACTAAATAAATCTGAGTGAAAATAGTTTCAACTTTGTGTGTTTAATGTGAAGACTTGAGTTGAAAAGCGTATTTTTATGTAGTAAAATGCTATAAAAGGTGAACCTGAACATAATGAAACAGGAAATCACAGATATGAAAGGGAGGTGAATCGAGAAACCCGATAACGAGGCCTGACCGGAAGGGACGGGCTCCTGCTTTAGGAGGAACGAATATGAAACGTAAGAAAAGGCGAGACGGGGGGGGTATATAGACTCCTTTCGTTGCTGCTGGCACTGGTACTGTGTGCCTCCATGCTGTCTGTACCTGCCTATGCCGCAGAGGTTGACAGCACGGCTATCGTCGAAGAAGTAACGGATGAGACAGTCGATGCAGTGGAAAGTACCGATGAAACGGTCGGTACGGAGGAAAGCACCGACGAGACAATTGCTGCGGATGAAAGTGATGACGAAGCGGTCACAGCAGCAGACAACACCGATGAGACGGTCGCTGCGGACGAAAGTGAAGACGAAACGGTCGCCGCGGAAGACAGCGCGGACGAGACTGTCGTCACGGAAGAGGTGACCGGGGAAGTGACCGTCACTCTCGGAGCAGCCGCTGACGTGGTGGGAGAGACCGATTCGACTACCGAGACCGGTCAGTTTGTCATCATGTCCACGACGGACGTACATGGCAAGATCTGGGATGAAAATCTGCTCAATGATACCAGTGTCAGCAATAGTCTGCTGAACGTCTCGACGGCTGTCACTGAGTATCGGGAAACATACGGCAAGGAGAACGTCATCCTGCTTGACGCCGGGGATCTCTATCAGGGGACTCCTGTTTCCACCTATCAGATCTCTCTGTATACCCAGTATTTAAACAACAAGGTATCAGCCAGCGACTGGGACAAGATGTATCTGATCAATCCAACCGCCATGTCCATGGTTTACATTGGATATGACGCACTGATCCTGGGCAACCATGAGTTTAACTATTCATGGGATACCATGAGCGATATTTACGAGTATCTGGAGGACGAGGGTGTTCCGATCATCGTTGCCAATCTTTATTATGAGTCAACCGGCGAGCGGGTATTTGAACCCTATCTGCTTAAGACCGTCGAGGTGGGCGGCGAGGAGGTCACCATCGGGATCATCGGTCTGGAGAATACCGACTGCACCCGCTGGGACGTTGAGGATAACTATCCCGGTATGATCTTCTCTGCTCCGGACAACCCGGATCTTGATCTGGCCGTTGAGGTCGAAAAGGTACAGGAAGAGTGGGCGGAAGCCGGGATTGATCCCGACTTCGTGATTGTCTGCTACCACGGCGCCCTGGGCGACGGCGGCGACACCGTGACCTATGCCGAGACGACCGAGAATCAGGTGTTACATATTATTCAGAACACCACCGGCGTGGATATGGTTATCTCCGGGCACGACCACTCCACCTCTTACTCCAACAATACCTATGAGAACGCGGACGGCGAGGATGTGCTGGTTGTCAACGGCGGCGGCACGACGCTGACGGCATCTGTCTGGAATGTGACCGTGGATACCGCGACTGGTGAGACCACTGTTGATGTGGAAGAGGCGACCGGAATCGACATTTCCGATTCCGATTCCTCAGATGAGGCTGACTCTGATTCTTCAGATGGCTCTGCCTCTGATTCCTCGGAAGAGACGGGGAATGCCGAGACGGAGAGTACGGTTACGATTGATCTGGAGTCCAGCGAGAACCTGACTCTGAGTGACTATGACAAAGATGAGAATCTGAAAGCTCTGGTAGAGCCCTATGCCGAGGGCGCGGAGACGTATGTTAATACCTCCGTGGGTAATCTCATTAACTGGGACGGTTTGTCAAATACCAATAACCGCTACTATTTGGAGCAGACGGATACGGTCGATCTGATCAACCGGGCCCAGATCGCCGAAGGCGGCGACGGGCTGAACGCCAAGTACAGCTCCGTGGATGAGCTGAATGAGAAGCTGCAGGAAATGTACGGCTCTGACACGACCAAGCAGTTCACCGAGGATGACCTGGTGGACGGCGAGCTGGTGGTGGATCTTTCCAGTACCTCGATTGTCACGACATCTACCCCTTCGGCCGGCGACAGTGAGCTGAGTATGAAGGATATTTACGGCTTCTACAAGTACGACAACTCTTTGTATCTCCTGGTCCTGACCGGTTCGGAGATCAAGGATCTGCTGGAGTACAACGCTGCGGAGCGGATCACGGTTTCCTTCAAGAACGGTGAGGCGGTGATCTCCGATACCGGCGATTATAACGCCAATTACACATTCCCCCGTCTTCTATGGCCTGAACTATACTATCGATATGGCGCAGGAGGAGGGCAGCCGGGTTATCATCGAAGGCTTCTCCAACGGGAAGGAATTCAGCGAGGATGGTTTGTACGTTGTCGCCATCAATAACTATCACCTGGGCAACAGCTACAACGACTGCCTGGGCAAGTACAGCACTTCCGATGCCATCTGGTCGCAGACTGATGATCTGGGCGGCGGCTATGTACAGGATCTGATCGCGGACTATGTCAGCGAGTTGACCGAAACATACGGCGGTGTTTACAGTACCTCCGAGGCGGCGGAAAACGACGAGAAAGTCTGCACCTGGTCCATCACCTACAGCGGTGAGATACCGACAGAGACCACTGTTTCTGACAGCACTACCTATGTGGGTACACTGACCACGACTCTGTCTGACGGCGACCAAATCATGATCTATAATCTGGCCAATGATGTGGCGGTCAGCAGCAGCTATTACAGCGAGAGTACGCCGACTCTGAGTGTGACCTCCGGTACGGTGATTGATTCAAACGTCTATGTGGAGGACGGCGCGGCGATCTTCACTGTGGGTGTCACGGAGGAGGGCTATTACACCTTCCTGACCGACGAAGGCTATTTGACCTCTAATGCCGCCGGCAGCGGCGTGGGTTACACCGAGGATGCTACCGACTATAGCTTGTGGACGCTGGTAGAGGTCTCGGAGGGGGTCTATTCTGTCAAGAATGTCAATGCTGTCTACACCAGCAGTTCTGGAACTCAGTCTCCTCAGTATCTGGAGTATTACTACAATAAATTTACCACCTATGGCGGCGGGGCTTCCGGCGGCACGGCTTTTGAAGTCAGTTTCTACACCGTTCAGACCTCCGGCACCTCTGTGACTCCGACGGATCTGGCGGACGGCGACAGCCTGCTGATTTATTATTCTGCCGGCAGTACGGTTCTGGGGACTGCCAGCGGCAGTAAGCTCTCTGCTGTCAGTGCTTCGCTGGTAGCCACGGAGAGTGGCGGCAGTGTAGTGGTTCCGGAGGATGGAGCTCTGGCCTTTACGGTGGGCATCACGGAGGATGGATATTATACGTTCTCCACGGAGGATGGTTATCTGACCTCCGGCGCCACGGGAAACAGTCTGACCTTCACAGAGGAGCTGAGTACTCTGGGGTGCTGGGAATTCGAGGAGGCCGATGGCGGCTACTATATCCACAACGTGGGTGCCAACTACAACGGCAACTATAACCAGTATCTGGAGTATTATTACGGCTTTACGACCTACGGAAAGTCATCCTCTTCCAGCACGGTGCTCTACACATTTAACCTGTATAAGGTCGGTACCGTTGCCTCCTCTGCTGAAGAAGAAGAGCTGGAAGGCTACACCCTGAAGATCTTCGAGACCACCGACGTACACGGCTATCTGCTGGATACCTCTTCCGGCGACAGCGACACCTATCAGTATCGTCTGGCCTATATTGCCGACAAGGTGAACGATGCCCGTGACGAATATGAGGTGGACGACGTGCTTCTCGTGGACACCGGCGACATCTATCAGGGCAACGTGATCTCCAATCTGCAGGATGGTGAGCCCATGACGGACGCCTATGACCTGATGGACTACGATGTGGTTTCCATCGGTAATCATGAGTTCGACTGGGGCTATGAGACAGTCATCGACGAGGACGGCACTATGGGTTCCTACTCTGTGGGTGACTATGAGGGTGACAGCGAGATTCCCGTCATTGCCTCTAACCTCTATCAGAATGGAGACAAGATTACCTTCGCGGATGACTATATCATCCTGGAGAAATCGGCGGTAGATGAGGACGGCAATGATATCACTGTTACAATCGGTATCATCGGCTGGGTGGCCAGCTATGCCTCCGATATCATGACTGCACAGTTTACCGGACGGGGCTTCACGGTGGATCTGGATTATGATGCGCTGGAAGAACTGGCTGTTGAACTGGAGACCGAAAAGGGCTGTGATGCAACGATCCTTCTGGCGCATGCGGATGCTTCCGCCACGGCCAGTAGTTTGAATAAGGGTACTGTGATTGATCTGGTCTGCGGCGGTCATACCCATTCGGCCCAGACCGGTGAAGTGAACGGTGTGGCCTATGTGGAAGCCGCCAACCAGGCTGCCAACTACTGCTACGTCGAACTGGTCTTTGAAACGGATGAAAACGACAATATCACCAACGTGGGCGTTTCCACAAAGAAGATCGTCTCTGTTACTGATGACAAGACGAAGCTGTACGATACCGAAGACAATGCGGACGAGCTGGATCAGGATATCGTGGCGCTGTCCAAGGCCGCTGTAGAGAATGTCTCTGATGTGCTTAACGAGACGCTGGGTTATATCACCACCAGTGCGACGAAGGACGCCATCGGCAGCAACAGCATGTCTTCCACCGCCGGAAACTGGATGACCTCTCTGATGGCCCGCTCGGTGGGCGCGGACGTGGCCTTCACAAATAACGGCGGCATCCGCACGACCTTCGAGGTCGATGAGGAGACCGGCTATCGCTCGATCTCCGCGGGAGACATTTATACGATCTCACCTTTCTGCAACGCGATCTATTCCTACGAGATTACCTATGCCGATCTGCTGGAGATTCTGGAGTACAGCCTGGACGGCGGTTCAGCTCTGGGGCTGCGGATGTCCGGGATTGACTGCTATTATACCGGCAAGACAGTGAATGCGCTGGTTACCTCGGACGGTACCCTGATCTATCAGGACGGTGAGTGGGTCGATGGCTGGGCCACGCAGACGCTGGTGGTCGCGACCAACGAGTATGTGGCGACCTCCGACACGCCTTTCGCGGACTGGAATGACACAGACCAGCTGCTGAGCAAGGACACCATTGATAATGAAGGAGCTATTGCGGCTTTGAAGGCAGAGGCGGAAGTGAGCGGCGGCTACCTGTATGTGGATCCCAACGCGCATATGATCGTGGGAACCTATACCGCGGAGGAACATGAGCACGAGTACGTCGAGATTACCTTCGATTCCACCTGCACAGAGCAGGGCTACACGATTCATATCTGTGAAAGCTGCGGTGACTACTACTATACGGACTATACGGATGCGACCGGTCATAACTATGTGGACGGTGTCTGCACCATTTGCGGAGAAACGGAGCCTGCGGAGGAGCCTTCGACTGAAAATGTCATTACAGGCACCGCCAGTTACAGGAAGACCTACGGCGACGCGGACTTTACACTGGATGCGACGGCGGAGGGAACCCTCAGCTACAAGAGCCTGGATGAGTCTGTGGTGACCGTATCCGAGGCGGGTGTGGTGAGCATTCAGGGTGTCGGAACTACGTATATCGTGGTCAATGCGGCAGCGACTTCCACAGCGGAGGCGGCTGAGCCTTTCGTGGTGGCTGTGACCGTGAGCAAGGCAGAGCAGGCCATCACCGGCACCACCAGCTACACGAAGACCTATGGCGACGACGACTTTACGCTCGATGTGACGGCGGAGGGAACCCTTAGCTACCTGAGCAGTGACCACAACGTGGCGGTTGTCTCTGATGACGGTGTTGTGACCATCAAGGGCACCGGTACTGCAACGATTACTGCGATTGCGGCCTCTACCGATACGGTAAGGGGAACGAGCCTGAAGATCACAGTGACTGTCAACGAGGCGGAGCAGCCGACAGTGGGAGACACCTATACTCAGGGAATCCTGCAGTACCAGGTGACGGGAGAGAATATCGCCAAGGTGGTGAAGCTCCTGGATAAGACGGTTTCCTCTGTGACGATTCCGGACACCATTACGATCAAGGGTTATACCTATAAGGTGACCAGCATCAAGTCTGGTACCTTCGCGAATGTGACGTCTCTGAAGAATGTGACGATCGGCGGCAATGTGAAGGTGATCGGAAAGAAGGCGTTCTATGGCTGCACATCCCTGACCAGTGTGGCGATTCCGTCCAGTGTGACGCGGATCTATGCCAGCGCGTTTGAGAACTGCACCTCCCTGAAGACGGTGACCGGTTGTGCTTCCCTGAAGGAGATTCAGCCGCGGGCGTTTTACGGCTGCAAGGCTCTGACGACGGTGAAGGGCTGCGCGAGCGTGACCTACATTGGTGAGAGAGCGTTCTGCCACTGCACGAGCCTGACTACGATCGGCGGCAAGAGCGGCGTGGTGACGCTGGCAAGTGTAAAGAAGCTTGGGAAATATGCATTCTACGGCTGCACATCGATGAAGACGCTGAACATTTCCTCGCCGTCTCTGACGGTGATCCATGAGTCGGCGTTCCGGAAGTGCACAGCGCTGACGGAGGTGCAGGGCTGCTCTGCCGTACAGATCGTTGCAAAGTATGCGTTCTACGGCTGCACGGCTCTGAAGACTGTGGAAGGAATGAACCATGCTACCTCGATCCGGAACCGGGCATTCTGCAGCTGCACGAGCCTGACGACGATCGGAAGCAAGAGCGGCGTGGTGACGCTGGCAAGCGTGGAGTCGATCGGGACGCGTGCGTTCTATGGCTGCACCTCTCTGAAAAAGGTGAACCTGACTTCGACGGAACTGACGAGCATCGGCACGGGTGCGTTCCAGGGCTGCAGCAAGATGACCAGCTTCACGAGCAAGTCTGAGGAGCTGAAGAGCATCGGCGAGAAAGCCTTCTATAAGGACAGCAAGCTGGCGACAGTGACGCTGTATACTTCGAAGTTGACGAAGAACCGGGTCAAGGCGAACGCTTTCAAGAGAATTGCGAGCACCTGCACGTTTAAGGTGCCTGAGAAGAAGGTGTCCTCCTACAAGACGATCTTCCAGGCTGCCGGGACGGGTAAGAAGATCACCGTGAAGGCAAAATAAAAAATACGAACCGCGAACGAAAGTGAGCGGAACATAAGATGCGGGGCCGCCCGCCGTCCGGGATGCCGGGTGGCGGGCGGCTCTGTTTTGCCCGTTGTGTCAACGTCAGACTGCAGGATGTGCGGAACCCGGAGAAAATGGTTTTCCTGAAGGAAACCGGGAGAAAATTTCAGAAAAAGAGGTCCCCGGGTTTGACAAACAGAGGAAACATCCCTATAATGAGGAACCAGAGAAACGACGTTGCAAGATACGGGGAGAAGTTCGCCCGGAAGAGCGGACTTCATTTGCGGACTTCGTAAGGCAGAAGGGAATGTTCTTCATATGAGTTGGATCGA
This sequence comes from Lachnospiraceae bacterium, assembly GCA_021202465.1. Taxonomy (GTDB): domain Bacteria; phylum Bacillota; class Clostridia; order Lachnospirales; family Lachnospiraceae; genus UBA3305. Next base: position 9,973 of record JAJQCZ010000018.1, read on the forward strand.
CAAGCTGGAGCGGAGGTTCGGGCGGTACGCCGTGAACAATCTGATGCTTTATCTGATCATCTGTTATGCGGTGGGGTATCTGATTTATATAACCAACCCCAATTTTTATTATAACTGGCTGTGTCTGAATGCCAGCGCAATCCTGCACGGTCAGATCTGGCGGATTGTGACCTATCTGGTGGCTCCGCCCAGCTACAATCTGATCTGGCTGGTTCTGCTCAGTGTGATCTATTATTCTCTGGGCCGCAGTCTGGAGCAGCTGTGGGGGACGTTCCGCTTTAACCTGTATATCATCATCGGTGTCCTGGCGAACGTCCTGGCGGCGCTGATCATTTACCTGGTCTGGGGACAGATTTATATCCTGGATGCCGGCAACCTGTATATGACGATGCTGCTGGCCTTTGCGGCGACCATGCCGGATATGCAGTTTTACCTGTATTTTGTGATTCCCATCAAGGCCAAATGGCTGGGGATCTTTTATGCGGCTTACATTGCGCTGGAGCTCTTTACGTCCAACTGGCCTGGGCGGGTGAGCATCGTACTGTCCCTGCTGAACTTCCTGCTGTTCTTCTTTGAATCCAGGAAGCCGGTGGACTCGATGTATCAGGCGAGACGGCGCCGGGATTACACGAAGAAGATGCGGGCCGGAACCGGGAGACCGGGGGCGCCGCGCCATCGCTGTGCAGTCTGCGGACGGACCGAGCAGGACGATCCGAACCTGGAATTTCGTTTCTGCTCCAAATGTGCCGGGAATTATGAGTATTGTCAGGATCATCTGTACACCCATGTTCATGTGACGCAGGACAGCCGGAACGGATAAGACGAAAAAAAGAACCAGTGAGAGAGGAAATAGAATGGAAAAGAGACCCTTTGTAACGAAAGAACAGCTGGATGAGATTGTGAAAGAATTTCCCACCCCTTTTCATATTTACGATGAAAAGGGGATTCGTGAGAATGCCCGGCGGGTGAAGCAGGCATTTTCCTGGAATGCGGGATTTAAAGAATATTTTGCGGTGAAGGCGACGCCCAATCCCTTCATCCTCAGGCTGCTCCATGAGGAGGGCTGCGGCTGTGACTGCTCTTCTCTGACAGAGCTGATGCTTTCGGAGGCCTGCGGGATCACGGGAAGCGAGATCATGTTCTCCTCTAATGCGACGCCGGCCAACGAGTATATCAAGGCCCGGGAACTCGGGGCGATCATCAATCTGGATGATATCACGCATATCGATTTTCTGGAGAAGACCTGCGGGATTCCGGAGACCATCAGCTGCCGTTACAATCCCGGCGGCGTGTTCCGGATGAGCAACGGTATTATGGACAACCCCGGAGACGCCAAATATGGCTTTACGACGGAGCAGATGTTCGAGGGTTTCCGGATGCTGCAGGAGAAGGGGGCGAAGCATTTCGGGATTCATGCCTTCCTGGCCAGCAATACGGTCACAAACGAGTACTATCCGGCGCTGGCGAAGGTGCTTTTTGAACTGGCGGTGGAGCTGAAGGAGAAGACGGGAGCGGATATCCGTTTCATTAATCTGTCCGGCGGCGTGGGGATTCCCTACCGGCCGGCTCAGGAGCCCAATGACATTCTGACGATCGGCGAGGGAGTCCGCCGGGTATATGAGGAAGTCCTTGTTCCCGCCGGTATGGGGGATGTGGCGCTTTATACGGAGATGGGCCGTTTCATGCTGGGACCGTATGGCGGACTGGTCACTACGGCTGTGCATCAGAAGCATACGTATAAAGAGTATGTTGGCTGTGATGCCTGCGCGGCGGATCTGATGCGTCCGGCGATCTATGACGCGTACCACCACATTACGGTCATGGGCAAGGAGGACGCACCCTGTGACCATGTATATGATATCACCGGTTCGCTGTGCGAGAACAGCGATAAGTTCGCGAAGGACCGGGCTCTTCCGGAGATCGAAGTGGGTGATTTGCTGTTCATCCATGATACCGGGGCGCATGGGCACGCCATGGGCTATAACTATAACGGCAAGCTGCGTCATGCGGAGATTCTCCTGCGGGAGGACGGGACGGCGCAGATGATCCGCCGGTCGGAGACGCCACGGGATCTGTTTGCCACCTTTGACTTCTGTGACATTCTGAAGGATATGAAATATGGGGACGAAGGGTGACTTTTGAACCCTGATTTCCATATCACGGATTTCTTTGCGCTATGCGCTCTCGAAATCCGCAAAACATTCGTAATCTGCGCATTTTTCTTCGAAAAATGGTTTCTTACTCATGTTTTAGCGGGTTCCAATGTCATGAATACGAATGCGGGCATTCGATTCATGACCTTTGAACCCTGATATTGCAAAATAGAATTTCATGCGTTAAGTGTTCTGCGGATGGGGAGTTGCCGCGGAAACGAAAAGTCTGACTTGCGGTATGGAGTTCGCACCCGTTGCAACATATAGATGACATACATCTCGATTGTGAAGGGATTGATGCGGGCGGATGCGCCCCGCCGCGAGAGAGCGGGGCGTGCTTGCAGGGAGGAACAGGCTGTTCCCTCTTCACGATCGGGATGTTTTCTATTTATACAAGGAGGCTGTGATGGATCAGGAAAAAATCAAAGCGGCAGTCCGTCTCCTGCTGGAGGGGATCGGCGAGGATCCCGACCGGGAGGGGCTGCGGGAGACACCGGACCGGATCGCACGGATGTGCGGACAGATCTATGGGGGCCTGGCTCAGGATCCGGCGGAGCATCTGGACAAACAGTTTCACGCAGTGAACAACCAGATGGTCCTGGAGAAGGATATTACGTTTTATTCCATGTGTGAGCATCATCTGCTGCCTTTCTACGGAAAGGCGCATGTGGCTTATATCCCGGACGAGCGGGTGGCGGGGCTCAGCAAGCTGGCGCGGACCGTGGAGGTCTTCGCCCGGCGTCCGCAGATTCAGGAAAATATGACGGCGCAGATCGCGAACGCGCTGGAGGAGCATCTGAAGCCGAAGGGCGTTATGGTTATGGTGGAAGCAGAGCATCTGTGCATGACCATGCGCGGCGTGCAGAAGCCTGGAAGCAGGACGGTCACCTCCGTGGTGCGGGGGGCCTTTGCTGAGGATCCGGCTTTGCAGCAGATGTTTCTGCAGATGGTGAAGGGGTGACGCCGCGGTGGAGCGCGTGAACCGGATCTGGCGGCATCCGCTGTATCAGGAGGCTTTTACGGCGCTGCAGGAGGCGGAGCGGGAGCGCGTGTTCTGCCGGCATACGCTGGAGCATTTCCTCGATGTGGCGCGGCTCATGTTGATTGAGAGTCTGGAGACGGGGAATGTTCTTTCCCGGGAGCTGATCTATGGAGCGGCGTTGCTTCATGACATTGGCCGCGCGGAGGAACGGACGAAGGGAACGCCTCATGATCTGGCGGGTGCGCGTCTGGCGGAGAAGATTCTGCCGGACTGCGGATATTCGGCGGCAGAAACGGCCCGTATCCGGGAGGCCATTCTCTGCCACCGGACAGAGGGAGCGGAGAGTACGGATTCGCTGGCTGAGTCTCTGCGAAGGGCCGATAAGGCGTCGCGGAACTGCTTCGCCTGTCCGGCGGCGGCGGACTGCTACTGGCCGGATGAAAAGAAAAATGGAGAAATACGGCGCTGAGGCGCCGTTTTCGTACGGGAAACGACACGGAAATGTTCACCGTGAATAACAAAGAAGGATGAATTTGCAGACGAAAGCCCTGTGGCTGAGCGGGACGGAGGATGTGTGATGCAGATCGGCAATCGGAATTTTGACACGAATCACAGATGCTATATCATGGGAATCCTGAATGTGACCCCGGATTCCTTCTCGGACGGAGGAAGATTTGACAAACTGGATGCGGCGCTCTTTCATGCCGAGGAGATGGCAAAGCAGGGAGCGGATATCATCGATGTGGGCGGCGAGTCCACGCGGCCGGGCCACACGGTCATCACCGATGAGGAGGAGATCGGCCGGGTGGTTCCCGTGATCGAGGGAATCAGGAGCCGCCTGGACATTCCGGTGTCCATCGATACCTATAAGGGAGCCGTAGCGGAGGCAGCCCTGCGGGCGGGGGCGGATCTGGTCAACGATGTCTGGGGCTTTAAGCACGATCCGCGGGTGGCGGAGCTGACGGCACAGTACGGAGCCGCCTGCTGTCTCATGCATAACCGGCATGAGGCAGTATACGACGATTTCCTGCCGGACGTGCTGCGCGATCTGGAGGAATCTGTGGCCATCGCCCGGCGGGCCGGGGTGCCGGATGAAAAGATCATCCTGGACCCCGGCGTGGGCTTCGGCAAGACGTATGAGATGAATCTGGAGATCATTCATCATGTGGAGCTGTTAAAAAAACCTGGCTTCCCGGTACTGCTGGCGACTTCCCGCAAGTCCGTCATCGGCCTGACGCTGGATCTTCCGGCGGATCAGCGTCTGGAGGGGACGCTGGCGACCACGGTGATGGGTGTCATGAAGGGCTGCGCCTTCGTCCGGGTTCATGATGTGGCAGAAAACCGGCGGGCGATTCAGATGACCGAGGCAATCCTCGGAGCAGGGAGATGAAGATGGATCGGATTAAAATCTGCGGGCTGGAGGTCTTCGCCCGGCACGGCGTTTATCCGGAGGAAAATGCGCTGGGTCAGAAATTTGTGATCTGTGCGGACCTTTTTCTGGACACCCGGCGGGCGGGTCTGACGGATGATCTCGAGGCTTCCGTTAATTACGGGGAGGTCTGTCAGTTTATACAGACATTTATGCAGGAACATACGTATCAGCTCATCGAGGCGGCGGCGGAGCGGCTGGTCAGGGCTCTTTTGCTTACCTGGCCCGCGGTGAAGCAGGTGAATCTGGAGCTTCAGAAGCCCTGGGCGCCAGTCGGCCTTCCGCTGGAAACGGTCGCGGTGGAGATCTGCCGCGGATGGCACCGGGCTTATGTGGCGTTGGGCTCCAATCTGGGAGACCGGAAGGGATATCTGGACTTCGCGGTGGAGCAGCTGTCTGCCCGGGAGGATTGCCGGGTGGAAGCCGTATCCGATTATGTGGAAACGGCGCCCTACGGGGGTGTGGAGCAGGATGATTTTCTGAACGGCGCCCTGGAGCTTATGACTTTGCTTACTCCGGAAGAGCTGCTGGACGCGCTCCATGAGATCGAAGCGGCGGCCGGCCGGGAGAGAAAGGTGCACTGGGGGCCGCGGACGCTGGATCTGGACATCCTGCTGTATGACGATCTGATCCTGGATACTCCGGAGCTGCATATTCCCCATGCGGACATGCACCGGCGCAGCTTCGTCCTGGGACCTCTGGCACAGATCGCTCCCTGGGTGCGGCACCCGCTGACCCGGCAGACGGCGGAGGAGATGCTGCGCAGCCTGGAAATGTGACAAGTTTTGTACATTGCCGATTTCCTGCGCCGAAGCCATTGACAGAACGGGCAAAAAAGGGTATGATAAGTGCGAAGAAAACGAACACCCGTTCGGGGCTGGAGGATAGAGCATGGAAAGAGAAGAGAGAATGAAGGCGCTGGACGCCGCTGTGACCCAGATTGAGAAGGCGTATGGCAAGGGGTCCGTGATGCGTCTGGGCGACGCGAGCCGGAATATGAACATCGAGACGATTCCGACCGGTTCCCTGAGTCTGGATCAGGCGCTGGGGGTCGGCGGGATACCCCGCGGCCGTGTCGTGGAGATCTACGGACCGGAGTCCAGCGGTAAGACGACGGTAGCCCTGCATATGATTGCCGAGGCGCAGCGTCGGGAGGGCATCGCAGGCTTTATCGATGCGGAACATGCCCTGGATCCGACCTATGCCCGGCGGATCGGCGTAGATGTGGACAATCTTTACATTTCTCAGCCGGATAACGGCGAGCAGGCGCTGGAGATCGCGGAGACCATGGTGCGCTCCGGTGCGCTGGACATCATTGTCATTGACTCGGTGGCGGCTCTGGTGCCCAAGGCGGAGATCGACGGGGAGATGGGAGATGCTCATGTCGGCCTCCAGGCGCGCCTGATGTCTCAGGCTCTGCGGAAGCTGACGGCCATTATTTCCAAGTCCAACTGTGTGGTCATCTTTATCAACCAGCTGCGGGAGAAGGTCGGTGTGATGTACGGCAATCCCGAGACCACGACCGGCGGCCGTGCTCTGAAGTTCTATTCCTCCGTCCGTCTGGATATCCGCCGGATCGAGACGCTGAAGCAGAGCGGCGAGGTCGTGGGCAACCGTGTACGCGCCAAGGTGGTGAAGAACAAGGTCGCTCCGCCGTTCCGGGAGGCGGAATTTGACATCATGTTCGGCAGAGGAATCTCCAAAGAAGGAGATATTCTGGATATGGCGGCCAAGGCGGACGTCGTGAACAAGAGCGGCGCCTGGTACGCGTACAACGGCGCCAAGATCGGCCAGGGCCGGGAGAATGCCAAGGAATACCTGCGGAAGCATCCGGCGGCGTGCTGGGAGATCGAACAGAAGATGCGGGCTTACTATGGTCTGCCTGTGGATGATAAGATGCCTGCCGGTCTCGCGGAGGAGGCCGCGGAGGGCGGGACAGAGACAGGGGAACTGCCGGTACAGGAGTGACAGGAACGGACGGGATCGCGCAGCGGACTATGTGTGAAAACGATTGCGCAAATACCTCCTATTGTCTATAAATTGCTTGACAGGCACCTGAAAAAAGTTTAGAATCAGTATGTTGTATCGATTTCACGCAGAAAAGCATCCTGCTTTCTGTTGCTAAAATCATTTCATACGTACAATGAAAACTAAATAAGGAGGTGCTCCTGTGATACCTGTTGTGATTATTGCAATTTGTGTTACAGCCGCTATTACCTGGTTTGCCTCCTCTGCGTATCGGTCCAAGGTGTATGAGAAGAAGATCGGTTCGGCGGAGGACAAGTCGAGAGAGATAATAGACGAAGCATTGAAGGTAGCCGAGACCAAGAAGAGAGAAGCCCTGCTGGAGGCGAAGGAGGAGAATCTCCGCGCCAAGAACGAGTTCGAGAAGGAATCCAAGGATCGGAGGGCAGAGCTGCAGCGTTCAGAACGTCGTCTGGTTAACAAGGAAGAGAGTCTCGATAAGAAGCTGGAAGCCATGGAGCGGCGGGAAAGCAATTTCGCGGTCAAAGAGGAGAAGCTGAACCGTAAGACACAGGAAGTGGAGGCCATGCTGGGGAAGCAGCAGGCAGAGCTGGAAAGGATTTCCGGACTCACTTCCGAGGAGGCGAAGGCCTTCCTTCTGCAGAGCGTGGAAGAGGATGTCAAGCACGACACGGCGAAGATGATCCGTGAACTGGAAAGTCAGGCCAAGGAGGAAGCGGCGCGCAAGGCAAAGGAATACATCGTGACGGCGATTCAGAAATGTGCCGCAGATCATGTGACGGAGACGACGATTTCGGTGGTGCAGCTTCCTAATGATGAGATGAAGGGACGTATCATAGGGCGTGAGGGACGCAATATCCGTACGTTGGAGACGCTGACCGGTGTGGATCTGATCATCGATGATACGCCGGAGGCAGTAATTCTGTCCGGCTTTGACCCTATGCGTCGGGAGATTGCCAAGATTGCCCTGGAGAAGCTGATTCTCGATGGACGTATTCACCCGGCTCATATTGAGGAGATGGTCGAGAAGGCCCGCAAGGAAGTAGAGGCAATGATTCGCGAAGAAGGTGAATCTGCGGTTCTGGAAGTGGGTCTGCACGGCATCCATCCGGAGCTGGTTCGCCTGCTGGGTAAGATGCGTTTCCGCACCAGTTATGGGCAGAATGCCCTGAAGCATTCGATTGAGGTCGCGCACCTGTCCGGTCTGCTGGCCGGAGAGATGGGGCTGGATGTCCGGGTCGCGAAACGGGCCGGATTGCTTCACGATATCGGCAAGAGCCTGGATCACGAGATGGAGGGATCCCATGTACAGATCGGGGCGGATCTGTGCCGTAAATACCGGGAATCTGCTGTCGTGGTCAATGCTGTTGAGGCGCACCACGGAGATGTGGAGCCGACAAGCCTGATCGCCTGTATCGTTCAGGCAGCGGATACGATCTCAGCGGCCCGGCCCGGGGCGCGCAGAGAGACGCTGGAGGCTTATACCAACCGTCTGAAGCAGCTGGAGGACATCACGAATTCCTTCAAGGGCGTGGAGAAGTCTTATGCGATTCAGGCCGGGCGGGAGGTCCGCGTCATGGTGATTCCGGATCAGATCAGCGACGACGATATGGTGCTCATGGCAAGGAATATTTCCAAGCAGATCGAGGACGAGATGGAATATCCCGGCCAGATCAAGGTGAGCGTCATCCGCGAATCCAGAGTGGTCGATTACGCCAAGTGATGGTTCGAATCCTGCCGTGAGGGGCAGAGATTCATTGGGCAGCCGGGGAAGAAATTTTCCGGCTGCTTTTTCTATAGTTGGAGGTGATATGATGAAACCGGTAGAACGTCTGAGTCGTGAACTGTCCTATGAAGGGACAGTCATCAAAGTCTATACGGATACGGTCCGGGTTCCCAATGGGAAGATCGCTCACTGGGATTATATCTCACATATGGGGGCGGCCGCGGTGGTGCCGGTGCTGCCGGACGGGCGGATCCTGATGGTGCGGCAGTATCGGAATGCCCTGGATCGTTTTACGCTGGAGCTTCCCACCGGTAAGCTGGACCGGGCGGATGAGCCCATGGAGGAATGTGCAGCCCGGGAACTGGAGGAGGAGACGGGCTATCACAGTGATAACCTGGAGCGGCTGATTACCGTGAATACGACGGTTGCCTTCTGTAATGAAAAGATCGGCATCTTCGTGGCACGCAATCTGGTGCCCGGAAGTCAGCATCTGGATGAGGATGAGGATATACGGGTGGAAGCGTATACAGTGGATGAACTCTGCGAGCGGATCTTTGCCCAGAAGATGACGGACAGCAAGACGGTGGCAGCAATCCTGGCTTATCGTGCGAAGTACGGTCAGGGGCAGTAGGATGACTGCACCGGATGTTTCCGCTCAGAGCGGCCGGGGCGCAGCCGGCAATTATTTTCGGCGCGCGGAGGCAGACGAAAGCGTCTGACGGGAGAAGAGAAGCGCAGCGTATACGGAACAGGCTTTCGGAATATATTGTTTTAGATTCCGAAAGCCTGTTTCTATGCGTCATCATATCTCCTCGCCGGGATGGATTTTCCCTGTTCTGGCATCAGGCATCCTTCTCGGAGGACTCTTCGGCAGCGGCCCGGGCCGGGTGTGGGCGGATGAGTTCGGTGTTTTTTCCACGGCCTATCAGGAGTGGCTTGTCAGTGGAGTATGGGAGACGGAACCCCATTTCCTGCAGCTTGCAGCGGTGCGGGGAGGGCCTTTTCTGCTGCTGCTTCTGGCCGGGCGGGGACGCAGTGTCTGCCTGACAGCCATTCTTTTCTGGTACAGCTTTTCCAGCGCGGTTTTCTGGTCTGTCTGCCTGTGGATTTATGGTTTGCAGGGAATCCTGTTCTTTCTTCTCTCTCTTTTCCCTCATTGGTTGTTCTATGGTTTAGCACTGGGAGTGATGACATCGCAGATGGCGACGGACTGGTATCGATGGCGGCGGTCTCTTCCGGTGTTTTTTCTCTTCTGGTTCTGGGGATGGCCGCTGAAGCCTGCATTCATCCGCGTCTGCTCCGGTGGATTCTGTCGATCATGCCGTGATGATGCCGGAATACGTGGGTGATGAAGTGAATGTCTGCAGCGGGAAGTTGTGCTTCCGGGACAGGAAAGCTCCGCCGGGGATCAGACCTGATACGGAAGTTCGATCCCTGGCGGAGCTGCCTGCTTGCCGAAGAAAATACGATGATCTTTACGGGAAAGCGGTCTGATTTTCAGTAACTGTCCTGCAAATCTCCGAGTGATCGGGCTGATCCTCAGGATCGTCTTATCTGCCGCCCATGGGGCTGTCAGGCAGATAGCCCGGTTCCCAGGAAGGCCTCCCAGAACCGGCGCAGGAAATCCGGATAACCGGCGCGTCCTACAGCTGCGGTCGTCACGATGTCGATACGGCCCAGTGTGCGGCCATCCAGGATGTATTCCAGAGAGCCGACCGCGGCGCCCTCCTCGACGGGAGCGGTCAGAGAAGAAGGCAACGTGATGCGGCGCTCGATCTGTGAGAAATCCTCTCCGGTGGTGCTCAGATAGGAGAAGGAATCCGCATAGGCGAGAGAGACGCTGCCTGATTTTCCGCGTTCTACGGGCAATGCCGGAAGTTCCTCCCGGTCGCTGTCAGTGTCTTCATAGAGGGAGCAGATGGAAAAGCCGTAGTTCAGCATGCTCTGCGCTTCAGAGAAACGTGTTTTGTAATCGGGAGCGGCCATGACCACGGCGATGAGATGGATCCCATCCTGCTCTGCCGTGCCGGAAAAACAGTATTTGGCCAGACTGGTAGAACCGGTCTTCAGGCCGGTGACCCGAAAGCTCTGCGTCATCTTCAGCAGCTTGTTGGTGTTGGAGAGTGTGAATTCAGAGGAACCATTTGCCGTGACGTGGGTGATATTTTCCATCCAGATGGTGGCGTAGTCGGAGATCTGCGGATAATGGGTGATGAGCTCCCGGCTCATGATGGCCACGTCCCGGGCGGTCGTCCGGTGTGTTTCCGATTCGGTGAGCCCACAGCAGTCTTCGAAATGCGTGCCGCTCATTCCCAGCTCCTCCGCTCGCTCGTTCATCTGCCGGACAAATTCTGTTTCACTTCCGGCCAGGTGTTCTGCCATGGCGACGGAGGCGTCGTTGCCGGAGGCGATGACGATACACTTGATCATGGTCTCTACGGTCTGCTGCTCGCCCTCCTCCAGGAAGACCTGGGAGCCGCCCATGGATTTGGCGTAGGCACTGGTGGTCACCAGATCTGTCAGAGAGATTCTCCCCTCCTCCAGCGCGTCGAAAATCAGGAGCAGCGTCATGATCTTGGTAATGCTGGCGGGAGACAGCTCCTCGTCGGCATTCTGTTCGTACAGTACGGTGCCGGTGGAGGCCTCCATGAGGAGCGCAGAGCGGGCTGTGAGCCCCAGGTCGGTCTCCGTGGTTTCGGCATGGAGCGCGGCGGAAGGACAGATGACGGTCAGAAGAGCGGCAAACAGGGCGAGAAGAAGGCTCAAAAGTCGATTTTTATGCATGGTTTCTCCCTGCGATGGTCTCGGTTCATTTTATGAGGCGCGGAAACAAACTATGCGGCGGCGTGCGGCCGGTTGCATTTCTGCGGCAAACATGGTATAGTTCAATCGCGCAGATTCCTGAAAATATTGTCATACGCCTGAATTCTCCGGAGGAAGCAGGTTCGCGCAGACGGGAAAGGAAGGTTGTGGATCGATGAGACGAATCGCTCTGAGGACGGTTACTTATCCGGTGGCATCGCATCGGATCCCGGCCGGTTTTGATGGAATACACATTGCCGTCCTGGCGGACCTTCACAACTGCCGGGTCGGAGGCGACAACCGGGTACTTCTGGACGCAGTGCGGGAAAACAGACCGGACTGGATCCTGCTGGCGGGAGACATGATCACAGACGGAATCCGTGAGGTGTGTTGTGATGAAGCTCTGCATGTGCTGCGTGCCCTGACGGAGATCGCACCTGTCTGTTATGCGCCGGGAAATCATGAGGGCCGGTGGCAGGAGGCGGACCCGGACGGCTTTGCCTTGTATCGGAGTGCTGCCGAAGAGCTGGGGGTTCTTTTTCTGGACAATACATCGACTTTTCTGCGGCGGGGAGAAGACAGCCTGCGGGTGACCGGACTCAGCCTGCCGCAGCGCTATTATTCCAAACGAAAACGGGTGACAGCGACAGCCCGGGATATCCGGGCGCTGGTGGGAGCGGCAGATTCGGCGCACTATCAGATCCTTCTGGCGCACACGCCCGCCTTTGCCCGGGCGTACAGCGACTGGGGCGCCGATCTCTCGCTGGCCGGCCATTATCACGGGGGAGTGATCCGCCTGCCGGGACTTGGCGGCATGATCTCCACGGGATTTCGACCATTTCCGCGCTATGATCGCGGGCGGTACCGTCTGGGTGAGGGAGAACTGATCGTCAGCGCCGGACTGGGCGCCCATACGATTCCCATCCGGGTGAATAATCCTCCGGAGCTGGTGATCCTGAAACTGCGGGGAGGACGATAGATGGAGCTGGCGTTTAAGCTGGAAACTTTCGAGGGTCCCCTGGATCTGCTCCTTCAGCTGATCGAGAAAAATAAGGTCAGCATTTATGATATCCCCATTGCGGAGATCACCGATCAGTATATAGCCTGTGTGGAGGCCATGGATCACCGGGATCTGGATCTGACCAGTGATTTTCTGGTGATGGCGGCCACGCTGCTGGATATCAAAGCCCGTATGCTTCTGCCCAAAGAGAAGACAGAGGAGGAGGAAGCGGAGGATCCCAGACAGGAGCTGGTGGAGCGGCTGCTGGAGTACAAGAAATATCGCTGTATCAGTGAGGAACTCCGGGAATATCAGGCGGAGGGGGAACAGCGGTGCTTCCGGGAACCGGATATTCCCCGGGAGGTGCTGAACTATCAGGAGCCGGTCAATCTGGGAGAACTGCTGGGAGACCTGACGGCGCAGAAGCTGAAGAAGATCTTTGATGAGGTGATGCGGCGCCGGGAGGACAAGATCGATCCGGTGCGCAGCCGGTTTGGAAAGATCACGCGGGAGACCGTGCAGATGTCAGACCGCATCGTCCATGTGAAGCAGATGGTGGCGGGAGGAAGACGGCAGTCGTTCCGGGGATTGCTGTCCCGGGCCGCGACCCGGACAGAGGTGGTTGTTACCTTCCTGGCCGTGCTGGAGCTCATCAAGACGGGAGATATCTTCCTGACGGAAGACAGCGCTGCGGATGCGGAGGACATAATTATAGAAGGGAAAGAGAGTCATGAACACAGAGGCAGCGATTGAGGGCATCCTGTTTGCCATGGGACGGCCTGTTGACCGATGCGCGCTGGCCGCGGCTCTGGAGATCCCGGAGGAGGAAGTGTGCGCGGCGGCGGCGCGTCTGGCGGAGGCCTGTGCGCGGGATGACCGGGGCCTGCAGGTGATCACACTGGGGGACAGCTATCAGCTGTGCACAAAGAAGGAATGCTATGAGCCGCTGATCCGTCTGGCGGCCCGCCCGAAGAAGCCGGTACTGACGAATGTACTGCTGGAGACTCTGGCGATCATCGCCTACAAACAGCCTGTGACGAAGCTGGAGATCGCAAAGATCCGCGGCGTCAGCTCGGATCATGCGGTCAACAAGCTGATCGAGTATGAGCTGGTCTGCGAGGTGGGACGGCTGGAGGCACCCGGACGACCGATTCTTCTGGGTACGACAGAGGAATTCCTGCGGCGGTTCTGCCTGTCCTCCACGGAGGATCTGCCGGAGCTGACGGCGGAGAAGCTGGCGGAGCTGGAGGAAGAGGCGGAGCGTGAGAGCGCGGAGACGGCGGAACAGGTTGATGTGACCGTCTGAGCGCATCATCGCAAATACCTGCAGGCGTTCTTCGAGGTAATTCGTAGTTCAGGGCGACGGAATATTTTCGTCGTCTGCATCATGAAACAGGAGATTGAAGATATGGAATACAAGCTGGGAATCATTGGATATGGCAATATGGCTTCGGCCATCGCGCACGCGATCATCACTTCCGAAGTGCTGAAGCCCGAGGAGATGGCGACCTTCGATATCAGCCCCCGTGCCAGACAGAAGGCGACGGAGCAGGGACTGCAGGTGACGGAGACCGTGGGACAGCTCTGCCGCGGCAGCGGCATGATCCTGCTGGCGGTGAAGCCGAATATGGCAGCCTCAGTTCTGCAGGAAGCGGGGCCGGCGCTGGAAGGGAAGGCGCTGATGTCCATTGCGGCCGGTGTTCCCAGCCGGAAGCTGAAGGAGTTCGCGGGCAGCTATTTCCTGCGGATCCTGCGGATTATGCCCAATACGCCCGCGATGGTGGGCGCCGGCGCCATGGTCCTCAGCAGCAACACGGATTTCCTGCCCGAGGAACAGCGGCGGGCGGAGGAGCTGATGGGCGCTGTGGGAACGGTCGAGTGGATTGAAGAGCGGCATATGGATGCTGTGACCGGCCTCAGCGGCAGCGGCCCGGCCTATGTGGCGATGTTCATCGAGGCGCTGGCGGACGGCGGCGTGAAGGAAGGCCTTTCCCGTCCTCAGGCCATGAATCTGGCGATACAGACGGTGCTGGGAACCGCACAGCTGCTTCAGGAGAGAAAGATGCATCCCGGCGAGCTGAAGGACATGGTCTGCTCCCCCGGCGGCACAGCCATCGAGGGCGTCCAGGCGCTGGAGGAAGGCGGCTTCCGCCACACGGCCATGAATGCGGTCGTGGCTGCTTCTGAGAAATCCAAGAGGCTCATTTGATGATTTTTTATCTCTGTACCGGCGCAATGCTCCGGGCAGCGGAGCCGGGGGCTGCGCTCTCGATCATCGTCACCGTCTTCTGGAGATACTGGATGAAGAGACGCGTGGCCGGAGAGGCCTCCTTCAGGGAGGGGATGCGAATCCCCAGGTGCCGTTCGATGGGCTGCATCAGGGGCAGCTGTAGACAGTCGCCGCGGTAAGTCCGCAGGAAGAGCTCCGGAAGCACGGAGACAGCCAGGTTCTGCTCGACGATGGCCAGAATCGTGAATTCATTGTCGGCGGAGAACAGAAGCCGGGGATGAATGCCGCGGGGCTGCAGACAGGCGTACAGATCCCGGTCGATGCCGTAACCCATGAGGATACAGTCGGTGTTCTCCAGATCCTTCAGGTCGAAGGATGTCCGGGAGGCGAAGGAAGAGGCGCGGGAACAGACGGCGACGTAAGAGTCCGACTTCAGCGGGATCCAGTCCGTGCGGCTGCTGGGATCCTGCCCGGTGATGCCGAAATCGATGGAACCGTCCTTGAGCCAGGTCTCCAGATCATAAAACTGTCCTTCCCGGATGCCCACGGTGATATTGGGGTAGTCGGCATGGAAGCGCTCCAGCGTGGCGGGGAGCCAGTGGAGAGCCGTGCTTGTATACGAGCCGACGACCAGATGCCCTTCCTGACCGCCGCGGATAGCGGAGGCTTCTTCGATGAAAAGCTCGTGAGCCCGGGCGATTCGCCGCACATGGGGCAGCATGCGCTCCCCGTTGGGCGTGAGAATCAGCCCCCGGGAGGTGCGGGTGAACAGGGGAAAGCCCATCTCTTTTTCCAGCTTCTTGATGATGTGGCTGGCGCCGGACTCGGTGTAACCGATCTGCTTGGCGGCGCGAGTGACGCTCTGCTCCTCGGCGATGGCCAGGAACAGCCTTGCATCTTTATTGTTCATGGGACACACCTCCTACTGCGTTCTATACCACAGTATAGCATGAAAAGTGATATTGTGAAAGAAGAAAGTTTGATTTTGAATCTGTATGAAAATTATTGCGAAAATATTACGGGGATGAAAAAATGTACTCACACCGATTCCATTTTTTTGCTTTACAAGATTATTTGAATCACATATAATAGCAATATCCTTAATTTTTCATAAAATTTGTGTGAATTTGTGGGAAATGAGAGCGTAACCCGATGGAATGTGTACTATCAGGCAAAATCGAGAGGAGAAATGCTTATGTACTCTGCAGTTGAAAGTATTGTTAATTTCCTGAACGGCGGCATCTGGAGCGTCTGGATGCTCGTTCTCATCGTCGGCAGCGGCCTGTACCTGTCCGTGCGGCTGGGTTTCTTCCAGTTCGTACATTTTAAGGATATGTGGAGCCGCATCATCGACCGGCAGGAATCCGATTCCGGTATCTCGACCTTCGCGTCCTTCTGTACGACGATGGCCATGCGTATCGGTACCGGAAATGTATCCGGTGTGGCGGTGGCCATCTATTCCGGCGGCCCCGGCGCTCTGTTCTGGATGATCCTGGCCGGTATGACCAACTCCGCTGTGTGCTTTACCGAGTGTGCGCTGGCTTCCCTGTACAAGATCCGTGTGGATGGCCAGTACCGCGGCGGCGGCGCCTACTGCGCAGAGCGCGGTCTGGGCTGGAAGAAATACGGCAGCTTCATGGCGATTGTTCTGATGCTGGGTACCTCGATCTTCATGCCGGCGGCAGCTACATATACCATCTGTGACGGCTTCAACAATGCGATCGGCGTTCCCATGTGGGTCTGTGCTCTGGTCGTAGCGCTGATCGTGGCAGTCACGGTCATCGGCGGCATCAAGAGAATCGGCCAGGTGGCTTCCTATGTAGTTCCTGTTATGACGGTCATTTATCTGGTTGTGGCTGTGATCATCGTGGTCGTGAACATCGGCCAGGTTCCCGCCGTGATCTCCAACGTAGTCAGCTGCGCGTTCGGTAAGAATGCGGTCTTCGGCGGCACCATCGGTATCGCGATTCAGCAGGGCGTTAAGAGAGGAACCTTCTCCAGCGCCTCCGGTATGGGCGAAGCTTCTCCGACCGCAGCGGCGGCAGAGACCAGCCATCCCATCAAGCAGGGTATGGCCAACGCAGCCGGTGTCTGGCTGGACACCGTGGTTGTCTGCACCTGCTCCGGTCTGATGATTCTCCTGACTGACTGCTTCAACACCTCCAGCGGTTATGTAGGCAGCGGCTCCGAGCAGATGGCAGCCCTTGCCGAGGCCGGTACCAACGGCATTATCTTCGTCCAGCTGGCCTGCCAGCAGGTGATGGGAGGAATTGCTCCTCTGTTCATCGCGATCATGCTGTTCCTGTTCTCCTTCACCTGCCTGATCAGCTACTTCTACGAGGCCGAGACGGCCGCCATGTATTTGTTCCAGGGCGAGGGCAAAGCGAACATTCGTAAGACCGTTACCCGTATCATGCAGATCGGTATGCCGATCCTGATCTTCATCTGGGGCATCATCGAGTCTGACCTGGCCTGGAACCTTTCCGATCTGGCGCTGGGTGCCTGTACCTGGATCAACATGGTCATCGTGCTGGCCCTGTCTCCCAAGGCAGTGGCTCTGTACCACGATTATGAAGATCAGATGAAGGCCAAGAAGGATCCTTACTACAATCCGGATAAGCTGTCCTGGAAGGGCGTGGATACGGAGATGTGGAAGGATATCAATAAGAAATACATCGAGGCCGATAAATAAGACGGCTTCTGGGAGATCATAAGAATGTACGCACAAAGGAGAGCGCCGCGGCGCTCTCCTTTGTGCATAAACGAAGACGTGTGAGAATAACTCCTGCGCAGTCTTCCTAAACGTCCGTTTCAGAAGACTGTGCCCGCAGCCCCTCCATCATCAGAGGAATCACCTGAGCGGTGTATTCTCCCAGATCGTAGGAGGCGTCGTGGATGCAGTAGTCGTAGATGATAGCCCGCTCGCACATGGAGTAGTACGAGGTCACATCAAAGACCGTCATATCCTGACGGATCTCACCGCTGCGCAGGCCTTTCTCGGCGATCTGCTGAATCATCTTATAATAGTAGCGGTTCTGGTTCAGGAGATGCCGGTCTCCCCGGGTGACCACCTGGGAAGAGTAGAGGGAAGCCAGCAGGCTGGGCTGGATCCGTTCGCCGATCATTTTGTGAATCTGGCAACACAGGGCAATCAGCTTGTCCACACTGTCCATGTCGTCTGTCAGGCGGCTGGTCGCTTCCGATTCCTCATAGAAGGAGTCGAAAATATCCGAAAGAGAGCTCAGCAGGGCATCCTTGCCGGCAAAGTAGTGATAAAATGTTCCCTTGCTGGTTCCGGACAGGGAGATGATGTCCTCAATCGTGGTCTCCTCGTAGCCTTTTTCGTGAAACAGCTGCCAGGCGGCCTCCACGATCCGACTCTTGGTGTCGTTCTTTTTTGGCATGATATCGTTCCTCTTTCCGCTTTCTTTCATGGGTAGATAACAAACCTACTATAACACTCTTTTTGGACGACGTAAAGCAGAAATATTCCGACAAAATGTCTGGAAGAGAAACATTTGAAAAAAGTGTCGGATTATTTATGACCTGACCTGTAAATAGCGCCCGGCAAAAGAAAAATTTGCAAAAAATGCTTCCGGCGAAAGAAAATTAAGAAAAGGGTTGCGTTTGTCGTATGAGTGCGGTATAATATAGAAAAACTAGAACGCATTCTAGTACGCGGTGTATGACACACCGGATTTCTCCGGAAATCCGGTGTGAAAGAGGGGAGCCGACAGAGAATCTGCCTGGATGCGTGGACAGAGAAGGAGAGAGGAAGAATGGGTAAGCCTTTGGTTTTCAACATTCAGAAATATTCCGTGCACGACGGGGAGGGGATTCGTACGACGGTTTTCTTTAAGGGATGTCCTCTTCGCTGCAAGTGGTGTCATAATCCGGAAAGCCAGAGCTACCGGCGGGAGATTCTGGTCTACGGCAGCCGCTGTACCGGGTGCGGCGCCTGCATTCGCAGCTGTCCGCAGAGGGCTGTCTCCTATGTGGGGCAGGAGGTGTGGACGGATCGGAATCTGTGTACTGCCTGCGGAGACTGCCTGGATGTCTGCGTACATAACGCCCGCGAGGCGGCGGGGCGTGAGTATGAGATGCGCGACCTGGTGCGGGAGCTGGAGAAGGATAAGATGTTCTACGAACAGTCCGGCGGCGGCATTACGATCTCCGGCGGCGAGGCGCTGGCGCAGGATATGGATTATATCGAGGAGCTGATGCGCCGCCTGCATTTTAAGGGCTACAGCGTCGATGTTGATACCTGCGGGCATGTGCCCTATGAGAATATTCAGCGGGTCCTTCCCTATACGGATACCTTCCTGTACGATATCAAGCTGATGGATCCGGAGGCGCACCGGGAATATGTGGGCGTTGACAATCAGCTGATTCTGGAGAATCTGAAGAGACTGAGCGAGGACGGCGGGAAGATCAACATCCGCCTGCCGCTGATTGACGGAGTCAATGCCGACGATGAGCATATCGATGCGGTGATTGATTTCCTGCGGGAGAACCGGATTAACGTATACCGTGTTAATCTGCTCAAATATCACAACACCGGTTCCGGCAAATATGCGAAGCTGAACCGCCCCTACGATTCAGAGGGGATGCGCGTCCCGGAGGGCGCGTGGCTGAATCATGTTATCGAGAAGTTCCAACAAAGTGGCTTTGCCAACATTCAAATAGGAGGTTGATCACATGGCACAAATGCAGGAGCGCGGCATGAATGACCGCATTAAAAGACTCAGAAAACAGAGTCTGGAGACTCAGCCCCGCATCTATATGGAGCGCGCGGTGCTGGAGACAGAGGCCTACAAGATGTATGAAGGCAAGGTGTCCGTGCCTGAGCTGCGGGCCCTGACGCTGAAGCATTTCTTCTCCAACAAGAAGCTGTATATCGGTGAGGATGAGCTGATCGTCGGAGAGAAGGGCGATTACCCGCAGGCGGCGCCGACCTTCCCCGAGCTGTGCTGCCACACGCTGGAGGATATGCATACGATGAACGACCGGGCTGTGGTCAATTTCACGGTGACCGAGGACGATCTGAAGACGCAGGAAGCGGAGATCATCCCCTACTGGGAGGAGCACTCCATGCGCCACAAGATCCTGAACAGCATGACGGACGAGTGGAAGGAAGCCTATGCGGCCGGTATTTTCACCGAGTTCATGGAGCAGCGCGGACCGGGACATACCGTGGGCTCCGTGAAGATCTTCGAGAAGGGCTATCTGGATTATCAGAAGGATATCGAAGAATCTCTGGCGAACATTGATTACATTCATGACCCGGAGGCTATTGACAAGAAGAATCAGCTGAATGCCATGCACATCGCCTGCGAGGCGGTGATTATCCTGGGTCGCCGCTATGCGGAGCTGGCGCGTCAGATGGCGGCGGAGTGCACGGATGAGAAGCGGAAGGCCGAGCTGCTGCAGATTGCCGCCAACTGCGATGTGGTGCCGGCGCACAAGCCGCAGACCTATTATCAGGCCATTCAGCACTATTGGTTTACACATCTGGCGGTGACGACGGAGCTGAACCCCTGGGATGCCTATTCGCCGGGACATTTTGATCAGCACCTGGGTCCCTTCTATGAGAAGGACGTGGAGGACGGCATCCTGACCCGCGACCAGGCTCTGGAGCTGATGGAGTGCCTGTGGGTCAAGTTCCACAATCAGCCCGCGCCGCCCAAGGTGGGTGTTACCCTGAAGGAGAGCGGCACCTACACGGATTTTGCCAATATCAATACCGGCGGCGTCACGCCCGACGGCGAAGACGGCGTCAATGAGGTTTCCTATATCATTCTGGACTGCATGGATGAGATGCGTCTGGTACAGCCCAACTCCAACGTGCAGATCAGCCGCAAGAATCCGCAGAAGTTCCTGAAGCGGGCCTGTGAGATTGCCCGGGAGGGCTGGGGCCAGCCCGCCTTCTACAACACCGAGGCCATCATCCAGGAGCTGATGAATGCCGGCAAGAGTCTGGATGACGCCCGGAAGGGAGGCTGCTCCGGCTGCGTGGAGACCGGCGCCTTCGGCAATGAAGCCTATATCCTGCAGGGATATTTCAATCTGCCGAAGATCTTTGAGCTGACCCTGTTCAACGGCGTCGATCAGATGACCGGCAGGCAGCTGGGACCGCAGACCGGCGAGGCGAAGGACTTTAATAGCTTTGAGGAGCTGTGGGATGCTTACACCACGCAGATTAATTATTTCCTCGATATCAAGGTGCGCGGCTCCAATGTCATTGAAGAACTGTATGCCCGCTATATGCCGGTGCCGTTCCTTTCGATCCTGACCAACGACTGCATCGCCCGCGGCAAGGACTACAACGCCGGCGGCGCCCGCTACAACACCAGTGTGATCCAGGGTGTGGGTACCGGTACGATCACCGACTGCCTGGCCGCTGTCAAGTACAATGTTTATGATGAAAAGAAGTTCACCATGGAAGAGCTTCTGGCGGCGATGAAGGATAATTTCGTGGGTCATGAGAGGATCCTGAACCTGGTGCGCAATAAGACGCCCAAGTATGGCAACGACGACGATTACGCGGACAGCCTGATGAAGAAGGTGTTCAACTATTTCGTTGACAATATCAACGCACGGCCCAATATGCGGGGCGGCAGCTACCGTGTGGATATGCTGCCCACGACCTGCCATGTGTATTTCGGCGATGTGATGATCGCCAGCCCCAATGGGCGTCTGGCACATAAGCCTGTGTCTGAGGGGATTTCCCCGGAGAAGGGCGCTGATGTCAACGGCCCGACCGCTGTCATCAAGTCCTGTGCCAAGATGGATCATCTGAAGACCGGCGGCACGCTGCTGAATCAGAAGTTCACCCCCGAGGTGCTGGAGGGCGAGGAAGGCCTTGATAATCTGGCCAATTACATCCGGACCTATTTCAACATGGATGGTCATCATGTGCAGTTCAATGTGGTGCACCGCGAGCTGCTGCTGGAGGCGCAGAAGCATCCGGAGGACTACAAGGACCTGATCGTCCGCGTGGCCGGTTACAGTGATCATTTCCGCAACCTGGATAAACCGCTGCAGGATGAGATTATCGAGCGGACCGAGCAGAGCTTCAGCTGCGGCTGCTGATCACGTCCGGAAGACAGAATCTGACAATACACAAAGAGAGAGCGCTTCGGCGCTCTTTTCTGCGTGCCCCGGCGCTCGAATAGGGCTGTTTCATGAAGAATCTTTTAACTGAATAAATCCTTGCTATAAAGC
>JAJQCZ010000009.1 GCA_021202465.1 Lachnospiraceae bacterium
AAACAACTGAAGCAGAGACTACAGTGGAAGAAGCTATTGAAACCATAGAAACGACTCCAGAGGTTACAACAGAGGCTTTCAGTGAGATCGATCAGATGCGGAATTATCTTCTGCAATTCGATGGAGCTGAATATTTCGTCTATGATATGGACGATGATACTCTTACAGAAACTTACGAGGCATTCTATAGCTTCATCCATTTGAACTGGGATGATGATATTGATATCGACGCATGTAGGACACGTCTCTATGATTCTGACTATGCTATCTATACTGAGGAGCAGGTAGATGGCTACACTGACTATGAAGTCATTGACTTCAACATTACTCTGGAAGAGGATTATTGGGCTCTTGAAATCCAGGAAAATCCTGGACTTGTTGCCACTGAGCTTACATATGATAATTTCAGGGATTGGTATAGATCTGCTTCTGTCGGTGACAAAGTCACTATGAGTAGGGTACATGTTTTTATTGTACACGATAATTATGTGTATGCTTACATTTCCGGTACTACTGACAGTGAGTGGTTTTATATACTGAATATCGATACATCAAAACTGCTCGAAAGTGATATCATTTCTGTTGAAGCTACCTATTCCGGGTCTTATAATGATAAACCCAGTTTTGAAGTAACTTCGTGGAGTTTCGTAGAATAATATGGGGTGGTTAATTCCACCCTCTCTTTTTAGTCTACCCTAGAGGCAATCAGATATTTCTTTGGCTCGTATACAGTATATTCAGAAATAATAGCAGGCGGATGACCGTAACAGAGTCACACCTTATTTTTGGTCAGACAAATGTAAAACCATCGGATTTTGATCATAAATTATATTCTTGAAATATATAAACAATCTATTTCAAGGAGGTAAATTATGTCAGCAAACGTAGAAACCATGTTTTACACGAGGACGAAGCCGTGGCACGGATTAGGTGTTTGTGTGCAGGAAGCACCAGATTCCGCTCACGCGCTGGAACTGGCCGGGTTGGACTGGAGGGTGCTCCAGAAGGACGTGTATACGTCGGATGGGCGGTCTGTTCCCGGCTTCAAGGCCAATGTCAGGGAAACCGATCATCAGGTGCTCGGTATTGTCACAGACCGTTACAAGGTTGTACAGAATCAGGATGCCTTCGCTTTTACAGACACACTGCTGGGCGAAGGCATTACTTATGAAACGGCGGGGTCACTGCAGGGCGGCCGCCGGACATGGATTCTGGCAAAGCTCCCGCAACGCTATATTATTAGCGGCGATGAAATTACGCCGTACCTGGTATTCATGAACAGCCATGACGGGACAGGGGCGATCAAGGCAGCCATGACGCCAGTCCGTGTTGTGTGCCAGAATACTCTGAACCTTGCCCTCTCTACGGCAAAACGCAGCTGGTCCACGAACCATGTTGGGGACATCCAGGGCAAAATGGAGGAGGCAAAAAGTACACTTCTGTATGCGGAAAACTATATGACAGAGCTGGGAAAAGGCATCGACCGGCTCCACCAGAAGAAGCTGCCGGATAAGCAGGTCGATGATTTCGTGGAAGTCCTGCTGCCTATGCCGCCGCAACCAACAGTTCTGCAGAAGAAGAATGTCCTTCGGATGCGGGAAGATATGAGGGCCAGATACTATGATGCTCCGGACCTGCAGCACGTCGGGAAGAATGCGTACCGGTTTGTTAATGCCGTGTCTGACTTCGCTACCCATGCCCGGCCGCTGCGGGAACGGGCCAACTACAGGGAAAACCTGTTTGCCAGGACGGTTGACGGCAATGCGATGCTGGATAAAGCGTACCAGATGGCACGGGCAGCATAAAAAATATTTTAATAACGTCAGGAGAAGGAAGGGAGTGTCCGTGTTGGATGCTCCCGCTTTTTTATTTGCGGAGGTAAAAAGATTATGAAAGTTGTAGTGAAAACAGCCCGTCTGACGCGGGAGGAATGGCTGGGTTATCGGACAAGGGGCATCGGCGGCTCCGATGTGTCGGTGATCGCCGGGATTAACCCTTTTAAGTCAGCACATCAGCTGTGGCTGGAAAAAACCGGACAGGTAAAACCGGATGAGAGCAAGAACGAGTATACGCATTTCGGGACACTGTTGGAACCTGTTGTGCGGAAAGAATTCATGGAACGTACGGGTAAGAAGGTACGTCAGAAACATATGCTTCTGCAGAGTGAAGAGTATCCGTTTATGCTTGCGGACCTGGACGGTGTTATCAATGAGGACGGCGAGATGTGTATTTTCGAGGCAAAGACGGCTCCCGCATACAAACAGGAAGTGTGGGAAGAAGGCGTACCCGCGCCGTATATTCTGCAGGTGCAGCACTATATGGCTGTCACCGGGGCCAGGAGGACGTATATCGCGGCACTGGTAGGCGGGAATCATTTTTACTGCCGCACGGTAGAGCGCGATGAGGACTTGATCGGAAAGATCATTGCCATGGAGAAATATTTCTGGGAGACCCATGTGCTGGGCGGTGTCGAGCCTGTCCCGGACGGTTCTGCCGCAACGACCGAGTATTTTAACGCCCGTTTCCGGGAATCCAATGGGAAGACTATTGTACTGCCGGAAGAGGCTATATCCACCTGCGAGGAGTATGAGCGGTTATCCCAGCGGATGAAAGAACTGGAAACAGCCAGAAATGCTGCAGCGAACCAGCTCAAGGGCTATCTGAAAGAAGCGGAAACAGGCATTGCAGGGAACCGAAAAGTCGTCTGGAAGTCGATTTGCAAGACATCGGTGGACACGAAACGGCTGAAAACCGAGCAGCCGGAGATCTACGCAGATTACCTGACGCAGATCAGCTATCGGCGGCTTTCCGTTGCGTAGGGGGTGAACCGGTGAACAAGATTCTATTGATGGGACGGCTCACTGCAGACCCAGAGGTGCGTTACAGCCAGGGAGAGAAGCCTGTGGCGATTGCACGTTATTCTCTCGCTGTTGACAAGAAGCAGAAACGGGACGACGGAATCAAAACAGATTTCTTCCGTATCGTGGCATTGGGGCATCAGGGAGAATTTGCGGAGAAATACCTGCGCAAAGGGATGAAAATGCTTGTGACGGGACATGTCCAGACAGGGAGCTATGTAAACAGGGACGGCGTGAAAATGCCGTTCTTTGAGGTCTTTGCTGAGGAGCAGGAATTTGCGGAAAACAAAAAAGCGAATGTAGAAGTCACTGCTACGGCGGCTTCTGTTTCTGCAGGTGGACAGCGCACAGGACGGCAGAATCCCGGATATACGACAGACAATGATGGTTTTATAACTGTTCCGGAGGATGAAGACGATCTGCTTTTTATCTGAGGAATTGAAAGAGCTTTATGGAAAGGATGGTGTTTATGGGACAGAAAGTAATTCGCCTGCTTCATGCGGACGAGATCGAGTGCCGGGTCGGCTACATCAGTGAGAAGGGCCTGTCGCTTCTTTTATATAAGGATGCACGGGTGGATATGAAGATTTTGGATGAAGTGTACGGTGCAAGCAACTGGCAACGGAAGCATGAAGTAATCGGTGGAAACCTTTATTGTACCGTCAGTGTTTGGGACGAGGAAAAGAAGCAGTGGATTTCTAAAATGGACGTGGGTACAAAGAGTAACACAGAGAAAGAAAAAGGCGAAGCCTCGGACTCCTTCAAGAGAGCCTGCTTCTCACATGGTATTGGCCGGGAGTTATACACAGCGCCATTTATATGGGTGAGCGCTTCCAAAACGCACATTCAGATGAAGGAGAACCGGTATGTGACGACGGATAAATTCACTGTGGCGAGCATCTCCTACAGTCCAGGCCGGGAGATCACGGGACTGACGATCATCAATCAGGACGGCCAGGTGGTCTATCACCTGACAGATGAAGCAGTAGCCCGGCAGAAGCCGACGGCACAGCCGGAGGCATCTGGGAAGGATGTTTCGGTACGGGATACGGTGAAAACCGGACACCAGGCTGAAGCAATCAACCGAGAGCTGGCGCGGACAGGCGTGGCGTTGGATACGGTTCTGCAGCGTTACGGAATAGCAAGCCTGAACGATATGGATGAAGGGACCTACCGGAAGGCAATGAACAGCCTGCGGCGTACGAAAACAAGGGTGGCGTGATTAGAAAGAGATGATATACGGCCGGAGGGACAAAAACTCTCCGGCTGTATGAATCATATCCGGTAATCAAAAACCAATGACCGGGACGGAGGGAATAACGGAATTATGGATGATGTTTTAAGAGTTATATTGATCGGCGTTCTTACAGTGGCGCTGACCGTTTTGGAACAAGACAATGGCGAAAACTGAATGAAAGAGAGGATAAAGAGATATGGACGGAACACAGCGGGATATGACGGGAAACAAGACGCAGATGACGACCGTGAGCAGCATTTCTGAGGGGATGACAACGGAGGTGATGGATACTCTCAGGCTGGACTGGAGCACGGCAAAGAATCTGTTCAGTCGGAAGGTGGTAAACTATGAGCGAAATCAGGAACGCCTGAGACAGTGTCCTCACAAGCGTTTTCTGGATCTGGCAGAAATGTACTGTGTGCTCTGGGAAATACCGAAATTCGGCACGGTCGCCGTAGAGGTGGATTACAATTTGATGAGACGCTGGCATGTTACGGCAGAGGAAGTAATGCAGTGTGCAGAGAAAAACAGGAAGACAGAGGACTACCAGATACGGAAGGTGGATGAGGTGCTGGCTGATATGGGAATCCCACTGCCAGGCAAAGAGATGCCCCTGTATGTTCTGCGGGGAAAAAATCTGTTTGGCGCTGCGGCCATCACGAATCCGGAGATGATCGGAAAATTGACGGAAGGAATGGGCGACCTGTTTATTTTGCCGTCCTCGGTCTATGAGCTTCTGCTTTTACCGGATAACGGAGACGCTGAGGCGGATACGCTGCGAAACATCGTGCGGCAGGTAAATGAGAGCTTTGTGAATAAGGATGAATTCCTGTCTGATCAGGTATATTATTATGTGAGACAGACGGGGGAAGTCAAAATCTGTAAGTGATGAATGCATTGACGGAATTCCAGATTCCATCAATCCGCCTTTTCCATTCGTTCAGCAAGATACTGCTATACTGTAATGCGCAGAGCCATATGTCTGTGAGGGATGGAAGAGGCGGTATCATTGGAAAAGGGGCTCTGGGTGTTGCGAAGATGCAGAAGAAACAGAAGAACTCACTGTGCAGTTAAAAATCCTGGTTGTGTAAATGGCGGAAAGTATGGATTTTTCCTGGAGAAACACTTATAATGTATACATAAAGATGATTCCTTAAGCAATAATTCGACTAACGCAGGATTGTAGTTGTAGAATATCCGCATTGGATAGAAAGGATGAGATAATATGGCATTGGCTGCAATGGACGAATATAAAATATCAGTAGAAAAGCAGCAGCTGGAAGTTCGTGAGATGGTTCTTGAAGGTTTGGAACAGGTGCAAATGGGAAAAACAAAAGATTTTAATGATGTCTGCGATAGATTGGAGAATAAATATAGAAATGCAGCTTTACACCATTAAAATAAGTGAAGCCGCAGAGTTGGATTTGGAAAATGCAGGTGATTATATTGCATATGAGCTTTTAAATCCACAGGCGGCTGAGAATATAGTCAGGGGCATTCGCGAGCAGGTAAACAAGCTACAGTCTTTTCCAACGGGGCATGAGTTGGATGATGATCCGATTTTGGCAGAGTTGGGAGTACGAAGGACATATTACAAGGAATATAAGATATTTTATATTGTAGATCAGGAACGTCATGTTGTGAATGTGGTTCGAATTTTACATATGCTGGTGGATAGCAGAGTTTGGCTTTATCGCACGTTTCATATAAAATGATAATGTGTACACGAAGATGATTCCTCAGGCAATAATCCGGCTAACGCAGGAATCTGAGGAAGGACAGTTCATCCAAACGGGTAGAAGGGAGGATGCGCTGATATGCCGCAGACCATGCAGAGTATCATGGAAAGGTATATTTTGGAGGTGAGGCAGATTTATGGAAACCATCTCCGAAAGATTATTTTATATGGGTCATATGCCCGCGGCGATTTCAGAGAAGATTCGGACGTAGATGTTATGATTTTACTGGATTTGGCTGAGGAAGAAATTAAGAATTACAGACATCAGCTCTCTGACATTACGTTTGATTTCAATATGGACTATGATATGGATATCAAGCCGATTGCCAAAAGTGAAAGCCATTTTATGAAATGGGTACAGAATTATCCGTTTTACGCCAATATTAATCGGGAAGGAATCGTTTTGTATGGAGCAGCATGATTTGCTTCATTGGAAGATGGATTTACAACCCATATAGCCATCGGAGGTGCAATGTTATGAGTTATCAGGAGATGGCAAAAGCAGTGATTGACCGAGCTGGTGCGGATGTATATCCGGAATTTACGCCGAATGACGAAACTCTGGAGGCTATCGCTGAATTGGAAAATGGTGGTGGTCACAAGTTTTCTGGAATTACAAATGACCTTTTCGCTGAACTGTTGGAGGATTAACGATGCTTGATGTAGCTATTCCACAAGATTCAAGAAAGACATGAAATGACTTAAAAGAACGATCGAAATACAAAGATATCAGTACGACAAGCCACAAATATTTGCGATAGGTCAATTCATAGGTCAATTTCCCAGGCACCAGCCTGAAAAGTATCGTAAAATAAAGGAAAATCGGGTGAGGGACAACGGACTCTGACTCCGTCATTTCAAGGTTCGAATCCTTGTAGCCCAGCGCAGGAGACCCTCAGCAGAGAGATTTGCTGAGGGTCATTTTCTTCTGGAAAAGTCAGGAAATATGCGGGTTTCCTATGGCGTCGGGTTCTTAATTCTATTTCACTGGAATAGTGTATGAGCCTCTAGGCCCTGCGTGTTTGGCGGGGAGGATTTACTCTTTTGAAGCGTTTGGCTCTTTCGGGAGTCGTTTCGGGGCAGTCTTCATCAAAGGTGATGGGCATCTTTCGCGCATTTTCCAGTTCTTCCAATTCTTCTTTAGAAAAACTTAGTTCCGACATGATTTCTTTATTCATCTCAGTATTTACCATAATACAATCCCCTTTCAAAATTGGTGGCCATACGCGCAGATATTAAGCGTGTGACTTCAATAGACTGTCCGTTTACATCTCTGAAGAGCTTTTTGTGTAAACTATAAACGTCAATATCATTATATTAGATTATGGAGAGAAGTTCAATCGGTGGCTGTCTTTGAAAACTGAAAATGTGATTCTGGAGCCGATAGAGGCTCTGTTTTTTTTATCTTATTTCAAAACAGATTATTCGTGGACATCATATGTCTACTTCACAGGGTATACTCAGGACAGTTGCAATAAGTCAGTTGACTGTATCACAGAATCGCGTGATGACAGTTTAACAGAAACCGAAGAAAGGAAAGGTGAATCAGATGAAAGACAATGCAGTGATTAAGAAAACAGGCGGTATCGTGGCGATATCTATGATGCTTGGTATAATGGGAGGCATGGCGGCGAAGCATTTGCTGCAGCCGGATTATGTGGTTGATGTATATGATGAAGAGGGGAACTTGCAGGGACATGAGATAAAACGGAGTCCGGTCAAGAGCTGGCTTGTAAGTTTGAGAGAGAATGATTTTTAACAGAATAATGTAATGATATAAAACAGAATCACATGGGAATCAGGAGGAAAAAACAGAAATGAAAAAAGAGAAAAAGAAAGGCGGATGCCTGAGCACGATCTTGAAGTTTCTGGCGGCATTTATTGTGGTATTCTTCATCATGGCTATGCTTGATGGCGGAGATAGTAGTGATACGAATGCAACCACTGCAGCTGTTGAAACTTCAGCAGAAGAATCAACCGAGGTGGAGACTACTGTTGGGGAGACGACGGTACCGGAAACAACTGAAGCAGAGACTACAGTGGAAGAAGCTATTGAAACCATAGAAACGACGGCTGTTGAAACCACTAAAGAAGAGACTCCAGAGGTTACAACAGAGGCTCTCAGTGAGATCGAGCAGATGCGGAATTATCTTCTGCAATTCGATGGAGCTGAATATTTCGTCTATGATATGGACGATGATACTCTTACAGAAACTTACGAGGCATTCTATAGCTTCATCCATTTGAACTGGGATGATGATATTGATATCGACGCATGTAGGACACGTCTCTATGATTCTGACTATGCTATCTATACTGAGGAGCAGGTAGATGGCTACACTGACTATGAAGTCATTGACTTCAACATTACTCTGGAAGAGGATTATTGGGCTCTTGAAATCCAGGAAAATCCTGGACTTGTTGCCACTGAGCTTACATATGATAATTTCAGGGATTGGTATAGATCTGCTTCTGTCGGTGACAAAGTCACTATGAGTAGGGTACATGTTTTTATTGTACACGATAATTATGTGTATGCTTACATTTCCGGTACTACTGACAGTGAGTGGTTTTATATACTGAATATCGATACATCAAAACTGCTCGAAAGTGATATCATTTCTGTTGAAGCTACCTATTCCGGGTCTTATAATGATAAACCCAGTTTTGAAGTAACTTCGTGGAGCTTCGTAGAATAATATGGGAGGGTGGTTAATTCCGCCCTCTCTTTTTAGTCTGCCTTAGAGGTAATCAGATATTTCTTCGGCACGGTCGCCGTGGAGGTGGATTACAATCTGATGAGACGCTGGTGCTGCGAAGATGCAGAGGAATCAGAGGAACTCAGGAAAGACATGAAATGACTTAAAAGAACGATCGAAATACAAGGATATAAGGATATCAGTACGACATGGCGATAGGTCAATTCATGGGTCAATTTCCCGGGCACCAGCCTGAAAAGTATCGTAAAATAAAGGGAAATCGGGTGAGGGACAGTGGACTTAAGACTCCGTTGTTTCAAGGTTCGAATTCTTGTAGCCCAGTACATGAGACCCCGGGAGATATGCTCCCGGGGTTTTTGCTCCTGGAAATAAACAGAATCTTCGAAAATTTCTGTAATTCAATGAAAATTCACTTGATTACGTGCAAATATTGCTTGAACGCCTCATGCAATCATAATATAATGTAGAAATACAGGAGCGTTTCTTTGACGATTTGGATTCCCGGTACAGGAAGAAAAAATAAATACGCGGCGACAAAATATGTCCATGCGGTGCGATATGATAACGGCATCGGAGGTATACGATCATGGCAGCTGGCTCAGAGGATAAGGCAGCGAGAATCCTTTCCATTTATTCGCGTCTGAAAGAAGGACAAATCGTGAATAAGGCGCAGGAGTGTGCGGCCTATGGGGTTAATGCGCGTACCATCCAGAGAGATGTCGCGGACATTCAGAATTTCCTGCAGGAAAGAAAGAGCAGAACGGGCGAGGAACAGGAGATCGTGTACGACAAGGCGAAGGGCGGTTACCGGCTGATCACGAAGACGGAACCACAGCTCAAGCCGAAAGAACTGCTGGCAGTGTGTAAGGTGCTGCTGGAGAGCCGCTCCCTGCTCCGGGAGGAAATGCTTCCCATCATCAACAAGCTGGTTGATGCCTGTGCCGATGAAAAGGATAAGAAGCTGCTGAAATCGTACATCGGAAACGAAATGCACCACTACATTGAGCTCCACCATGGCACGAAGCTCCTGGACAGACTGTGGGAGCTGGAAAGTGCCGTCAGGGAACAGCGGTATCTGCAAATCCGCTATAAGAAACTGAAAAATCAGGAAGTGGTTACGCGGAAGGTAAAACCGGTGGGTGTGATGTTTTCTGAGTTTTATTATTACCTGACAGCATTCATCGAGGACATCGACCGGGAGAAAGCATTCCAGAACCCGGACGATCCCTTCCCGACGATCTACCGCGTGGATCGGCTGGAGGATGTAGAAGTCCTGGATGAACATTTCCGGGTCCCATATGCAGAGCGGCTTGAAGAGGGAGAATTCCGCAAACGCGTACAGTTCATGTACGGCGGACGGCTGCAGCGGGTGACTTTCCGGTATTCCGGGCCGGACATCAATGCGGTGCTGGACAGGCTGCCGACCGCGGAGGTACGCGAGGAAAAAGACGGCGTGTATACCGTGACGGCGGAGGTGTTCGGGAAAGGAATTGAGATGTGGATGAAGAGCCAGGCATATATTGAGGTTTTAGATCATTAAAAAGGCGAAATTTCTGAGAGGGGATCACAGAAATGGTTACATTTATCCCGCCCTATATAGGGGAGGAGATTAAAAGCAGCGCAGAGAAAAAGATGTTTGATATTCTTGGAAATCTCGATATGAAGCATGCCTATGTGCTGCATTCTCTGGGATTGCCGAAACATCATACAAAGATTTATGGAGAAATTGACTTCGTTGTAGTATGTGACCGGGGCATTGCATGCCTTGAAATCAAGGGCGGCCGCGTAGACTGCCGGGGTGGAATCTGGTATTTTACGGATCGGTACGGAGTGGAAAGGGAAAAATCAGAGGGGCCGTTTGCGCAGGTGACCGGAAATATGTTCAGCCTTCGCACCAGCCTGAAAAACAGATTCCCTGATAATCGGCACATGAAGAATGTGCTGATGGCCTGCGGCGTTGTATTCCCGGACATTTCTTTCACTGCGTCATCCGAGGAGATCATTCCGGAGATCGTCTATGACAGGCGAACGCCGGATATCACCGGTTATATTCAGCAGATTTTTGATTACTGGGAGAATCGGCAGCATAAAGAGACAAGCAAACTGTCTCCGTCGGATATGGAAATGATCGTCAGCTACCTTCGCGGTGAGTTCACCTTCATTCCCCGGCTTGGAGATCGTCTGGAGAGTGTGGAACGGCGTCTGATCAGACTGACTGCTGAGCAGGCGCAGCTTATGGAGGCACTGTCGCTGAACGAGCATCTCCTGATTGAAGGGAGTGCGGGAACGGGAAAGACGCTGCTGGCGGTTGATTTTGCCGTAAAGCGGGCACAGGCTGGCGATCGGGTTCTCTTCCTTACATATAATAAGAATCTTTCCAATGACATCCACAGACAGACGCAGGAGACTGCAAATCTGAAGGTGATCAACATCCATGCATTGTTTGGTGAGTACGTCGAGGTGGATGCCAAAACCTTGCAGGAGAATCCGCAGAATTATTTTTCGGAGATCCTGCCGGAGGCATTTTATGAATATATAAAAAATATTTCAGAGACAGAACGTTCATCCTTGCAATACGATCTGATCGTTATGGACGAAGGGCAGGATATCATACGTCCTGTTTATCTGCATTCTCTGGATTATCTGCTGAAAAACGGCCTGGAGAACGGAAGATGGGCTGTCTTCTATGATGGAAAGCAAAACATCTATAATCCGGAATATCCTGACGGTATGGAGCTTCTTCTCTCTCTTCCGTGTACGAAATTCCGCTTGTTTGTAAATTGCAGAAATACCGTCCAGATTGGCACGTATACCTCCGAAGTGAGCGGCATCGCGGCCGGTGATTATATTCGGGAAATCGGCGAGGAAGTTCAGAAAATCATTTATACCGGAGAGGCTGATTTCCGCAAACAGATTAAAAAGATTCTGAATGTATTTCGTACGGAAAATGTGGCCATGCAGGACGTCACGTTCCTATCGCCGAAAAGATATGTGAACAGCCGTCTGAGCGCGGCGGCCATTTCCGTGGCAGATATAAGCGGCGGGGAGGACGCCGGTCCGGAACTTCCACATTTCGCTACGATACAGGGCTTTAAGGGGCTGGACTCGAAAATCGTGATTCTGGTGGATGTGGAGGACATCCGCGAGGAACAGTATGCTCAGTTCATGTATATCGCGGCGACGAGGGCAAGGACACTGTTGTATGTGGTGGAGAAGGGTAAATAAGGGGGTGAATAGGACGGAAAAAGAAACAAAACATAGAGGAGTTGGGAAAAGAAAAGGTCAATTGTAACGAAACACGACGGCGCTTTATTAAGTGTACCATCAATATCCGATTATCCATGGTAGTAGGACAAGGGAAATAGCATTGACAGAGAGCTCTTATCTATGTAAAAAGTGAAATGGTGAGAAAAAACGAGTTAACAAGAGAAAATCTAAGATTATAATGGGAGATAGTAAAAATGATTACAAATTATAAAAAGGCAAAAGAAGATGTTCTACAGTATTACGATGAATTTTTGGAAGTCATTAATGAGGCAGATTATCCGAAAGATGATACATCCCTTAAGGCATTAGAATCGCAGGCGCAGAAAATAAGAGAAGACAAATTTTGTTTGATGATTGCGGGCGAGGCTAAAAGTGGGAAATCTACTTTTATTAATGCCTACCTTGGAACAGAAATATTGCCAATGGATGTTTGCCAGTGTACGAGTTCTGTTGTAGAAATACGATACGGAAAAGAGTTTATATTGATGGCTAAGTATGCAGACGGACGAGAATCAAAAATATCCGGTGAAAAAGATATTTCAGAGTTCTTATCTTCAAATGCAGCGTTAGATGATGAATACAGAGATATTCCAATTACAACCATAAATAACGAAATTATTGTAAAGTACCATGATAAAAAAATTCCTGATGCAGTGATAAGAGATTTGTTGGAGGGAGTCAAGAACGAGAACCTCCATAGTCTTTCTACAGATGAATATAATAGGAAGATTAGAGAATATATTATCAAAAAGCAGTCGTATTGGAAAGATGTAGTAATCAAAATAGAAATTGAGTATCCGTTTGAAGACAAAAATATGAGAGGAATCAGAATTATAGACTCGCCCGGTGTAAATGCTGCGGGGAAGGTTGGTGATATTACCGCGTCATATATTGAATCTGCTGATGCTATTATGTTCCTGAGACCGATTAAGGGACCTGCTATTGAGGCAAATAGCTTTAAAGAATTTCTGGAATCTAAAAGCGTGGATAGAAATAAAAATGCTATGTTTTTAATCTTGACCGGAACTACCGCACAGACTGATGAAAAGAATGAAAGAGCTTATGAAGAGTTCATTAAAATATTCGGCGTTCAGCAGGGGGAAAGCAGACATGGGATTGTAAAAGAGCAAATTATCCCTGCTGATAGTTTGGCGGAACTTTATTATAATGAATTCCGCGATAAATCCACAGAGGATATTAAAAAGATTATAAAGTGTGGGGGAAAGAAAATAGACGCATTTGTTAGAGCAGCATGGTATGACGCCGGAGAGAAAGAGTCATTCCTTGCAGAGCTTAAGCGGATTTCTAATTTCAATGTTGTTGATCAATCTTTGAATAGGTTTGGACGGAAAGCCCAGTTTATAGCACTTAGTGAGTTCTTGGGAAGAATGTTGAGTGTATATGAGAAAGTGGCTGCAAATCTTCGAGAGAAGATTGCTAATTATGAACTCAAGGCAGAGGATCCTAACAAATTAGCTATAAAAATAAGCCAGACAAAAGAAAAACTTATTATTGTTGAAAATTTAATGAACGAAAAGGTTGATGAAATTACGACAA
Organism: Lachnospiraceae bacterium; assembly: GCA_021202465.1. GTDB lineage: Bacteria > Bacillota > Clostridia > Lachnospirales > Lachnospiraceae > UBA3305. The sequence continues at coordinate 13,378 of JAJQCZ010000009.1, forward strand.
AATTTGCGGGCTCTGGAAATAAGGGACTTATTGCTCAGCGTGCCAATGAGGTGATGGAGGAATACAAAAACAGCATTAAAGGGATTAGCGGTACTGGAGGTTCCAGCCTTGAGGAATTAGAAAAACTATCCTTTCGCCAGGTGGATGTTTTTGTTGACTTTGAGGCAAATTTGCAAAAAAACGTAATTGCTGAGTGTAATAAGGGTTTAGAGGTTGCACTCAGCGGAAATAATACGGTGGAGTATGTAACATTGGAACCTGATTTTTCAAAGGAAGTGATTGATAAGATAAAAAATGATATGAAGAGTGAGGCCAATGAATCGTACACGTATACAACTGGAATTACGTTTACAGAAACTCACACTCGTTCCCAATTTTCACAGGATAAGTATTATAATCTTGTCAGAGACAGTATAAGTGATCGAATTGACTCCATTAAGCAGCAGGCGATCAGGGATCTCCGATCTTTTGTCAGTCATACTGTCACAGCTTACACAAAAGAGTTAGCCAAAAATGCTGACGCATTAAAGGCAGAATTAGTAAAGATACAAAATGATAAGAAAACGGCGGAAGAGATTATAATCGTTGTCGAAAACCTGAAGGAATTATTAAAATCATTGGAACCGAAAGAAAATAATGTAAGAGAACTGAAGGGAGGAATAGATGGTAATGTATAATACTGATCTAAAAAAAAGAAATCCATACGATGTTTCAGGAGTTGTCGACAAAGGCAAATGATATAGCGGAAAATTCTCGTACTGTTCAGATGGCAACAGAACGTATAAGTGAATTGGTGGCTGGAAGAGTGTCTGCTGAGAGCGAAGGATATATTGTGGATATGTATACTTGCTTGGCTGCTCGTGTGAAAGCAGAAGATTATTTCAAGGATCCAGAACATTTAAATGCATTTTATAGGCTTAATCTTCGAGAAAGTTTGAATGATAAGTATCATTTTGAAATTAAGTCCTTAGATTCATACAAAAAAGGAATCGAATTTAAGGAAATCAACCATCTCTATGCAGCAGCGGGTGCCGCTGCTGGGACATTAGCGGTTGGGGGAATTTTGAAATTTGCAATTTCTGAATTAATTCATATCCCTTTTGCGATTATAGTCGCCGGAGCGGTTGCAGCAGGCATTGCTACCTATTTTTCAGTTCCATCAAAAAACAAAAAGGAATATATTCGTGCAGTAAATAAGTATTTAATGAATATGGAGAATGAAATTCTTGATTGGTTGAATGAAGTGGAAATTTATTTAGACAGTCAGGTTCGTTCTCTTTACAAGGGATAAAGCGCCAGAAGGGAGTGTTTCTATGAGTAAGGACGGTGAACTGGAAATATACAACAAAGGTGGGATTGCTAGTCTGGAAGATTTAGCTGTACAGTTCAGAAAAGATACGGAAATTGTTGCGGAACAATCAATCAAGTTTGTTGAAAATATTCATCCTTCTTATTTGTATTGTACGAAGAATGATATTATGAATCTGTCCTATAATAATTCGGATGAATTATTGAATGCATTTACTTTTTTTAAAATTGTAAGTTGCGTAACGGATGCAGTAGATGATATGTTCTGTTATCTCAATGAAAAAATGGACAGGTTTTACACGGCTATGTATTCTGTCGGGAAACCTATTGTTTATGGCATTGTCTCTTATCGCGGCACAATGAATATTGTAGTTGGCTTATATGATACTGGAAACGATGCTGTGCTTTTGAAAAGTATTATGGAAGGTTTGCTAGATGGTATTGAATTAGTTCCATATAACATGAATCTTTCTGATAGAGTTTCATCAGGCAAGGAAGTTGGTTTAGTCTCAGCAATTCCTTCTTTAAAAATTGGTGAAGAAAAGCTGAAGTTTTCATTGGCATCCATGATGAAAAGTTTGAATGGCCAGGATTATATGGTTCTCGTTGTATCACGCCCATTGTCGCAGGAAGATATTTCTCAGAAATATGGCGATTTGATTCAGATTAAGGATCAATGTTTTGCGGTTAGTAAGAGGAATATCTCACGGCAGCAAGGAACATCAAAATCAGTGGGCGAAACGAAAGGAGAAACGACAACTCATACGCATAGTACTTCCCAAAATACAAATAAAAGTTTTGGCCTTGCATTTATTCTGAGTGCTAATAGTTCTACTGGCAAATCAGAGTCAGACAGCGAATCAAGATCAAGCAGTTATAGCAAAACTATTACTGATGCTATAAATGAAAATGAAGGAATTTCATCGGATGTTCAAAATGGATTTGCCCTTGAAATGATTGATTATGCAGACCAAGCGATTGATAGATTTCGACAAGGTAAAAACAATGGGATGTGGGAAACTGTTATTTCTTATTCTGCTGATTCAGAAATGGTTGCAGGAATAATACAGGCTTGCTTATCTGGCGAATTTGCGAGACCAAATCCCAATATTTTACCACAATCAGTGAACAGATTCCATCTGAGTCAAAGAGAATCAGATGGAAACTCTATTTTAATACCCAAGATAATAATGAATGAGCCGGAATTGTCTCCCTTCTGTACCTCGTTAACATCAGATGAGTTAGGGCTGATGTGTACTTTGCCAGATATTCCTGTACCTAATTTTGAATTAAAGAAAAGCAAAGCATACCCGATGGTTACTGATAATACTGATGCTGGAATTTGTATCGGATACGTATGTGATGGACGTAGAACCTTGAAAAATATGCCATTTATGTTGACGCATAGGGACTTGGCACGGCATACATTTGTTGGAGGAATTACAGGAAGCGGTAAAACGACTACAGTAAAAGGTATTCTTAGAAATGCAGATACTCCGTTTTTGGTTATAGAATCGGCTAAAAAGGAATACAGAAATATAAATTTGCGGAATGGAAAGAGACCCCAAATATATACATTAGGAAAACCGGAAATTAATTGTCTCAGATTTAATCCGTTTTATATTCAGTGCGGGGTTTCTCCACAGATGCACATAGACTATTTAAAAGATTTATTTAACGCTTCATTTTCTTTTTATGGGCCTATGCCATATATTTTGGAAAAGTGTTTACAGAATGTCTATAAGAAAAAGGGATGGAATTTGACATTGGGATTTCATCCATATCTGGTAAATACAGATAATTCGGCAGATTTTTTTGAAGCCGAATATATGGAGGAAAAATACAATTTAGATTCTCATAAATATCTTTTCCCCACAATGCAGGAGTTGAAAGAGGAAATAGAGAGATATGTTGAGGAGGAGATGAATTACGAAGGTGAAGTGGCCGGAAATATAAAAACAGCAATAAAAGCCAGACTAGAAAACTTATGTTCCGGAACAAAGGGTTATATGTTCGACACTTATGAATATGCCGATATGAAAAACATATTATCCAATAATACTGTATTTGAATTAGAAGGCCTGGCAGATGATTCGGACAAGGCATTTTGCGTTGGATTGCTCATTATATTTATTGATGAATATCGCCAGATAACAAAGGAAATTGAGAAAAGAGATGGTGAGTTATCGCATATTTTGGTGATTGAAGAAGCCCATAGACTACTGAAAAATGTAAATACTGAGAGAACGTCTGAAGATGTAGGAAATCCCAAGGGAAAAGCGGTCGAACATTTTACAAATATGATTGCCGAAATGAGGTCGTACGGACAGGGGGTTATTGTAGCTGAGCAGATACCTACAAAGTTGGCACCTGATGTTATAAAGAATTCTTCGAACAAAATTGTGCATAGACTTGTGGCTGTAGATGATCAAGAGACTGTAGCAAACACGATAGGACTGTCGGCAGAAGATAGTATTGATTTAGGCGGTCTTACGATGGGAACTGCACTATGCCATAAGGAAGGTATGAGTCTTCCAGTTAAGGTTCAGATTACCAATGTTAAAGAGGTTAAAGTTACTGATAGTATGCTTTATGGAGATAATATTGATGGAAGATTACAATGTATCAATATCAGTATGGCGAAGGAGGCGCTGTCAGGTTCTCTTGATTTAATAGGACTCAGGATGCTTAATACTTTACTTATTCAAGATTATGAAAGTCTTCTTTTGGCAATAAGGCAGAGCAGGAAAACAATCAAGGCGGCTTTGGTGCAAAAAGGGATTGATTTTGTAATGTGTGAAGATGAAAATGCCATATATGCGGAGCTTATTCGTGAAAAAATAGTCCATTATTTGTTAAATGGTGCTTATAGTGTAAAAAAACTTATCACCAATGAACTTTGCGCAGAGATATATGAATTGCTGGATGCACCTAGCGAGAATAAGTTTGAGGCCTTGAGATATCGTCTACAAAAAGCGTATAATGATGATCCTGTATATAAAGGCAAATTTATTGTTGCGCAGTTGGTGTTTCATCAGGCTACAGCTGATACAGATGTTTTAGGAACCATTAAGAATTATTTCTTCGGTATTGCTGAAAAGGATGTATTGGAGATACAGGGTATGTTGAGCGGGAGGCGACTATCGTGATAGAAATGTTTGGAAAAATATCGGAAATTAGTGCTAAGGAAATAGCCAGTAAGGGGAGTGAAAAGATTAAGGGCACTGTGGAAAAATTAGATGTTGTTGATGAAATACATGAGACATCTGACCATCAAAATAAAATTGCTCTCATGCCAGACGTTGAAACGGCAAAGAATTCTTCGTTGGCAAGGCTTTTGGAAGATAATAGAAATAAGCGGGAAACCTACGAAATTAAGACACAGGAGATAGATGAAGGAGCGGAAGGGAAAGAAGGAAAGGAGGGATTAACAGATGTAGAAAAGGAAAAGTTGAGAGAGTTAACCGGTTGGTCAGATGATATTTTAGAGGCAATAGGTTCGATGGAAGAAGCTGAGATATACATGAAAGCTGGATTAAAAGAAGTCGAAATCAACGGAAAAAAATGTTTAATAAGAGATGATATCGATCTTGATCAAACTGATGAGGATGGTATTTCAAACCGTGATAGAATGGAAAGAGGTAGACCGCCAATTACAAAGGATGGTGAGGAAGTAGAACTTCATCACATTGGACAAAAGCAAAGTAGCCCGCTTGCGGAGTTGACGATGGAGCAACATCGAGGGGTAGGCAATGATACAATATTGCATGATAAAACAAAGGAAACAGAAATTGATAGAAATGAATTTGGAAAAGAAAGACGTGAACATTGGAAAGACAGAGTAGAATCAATGAAAGGAGCCGAATAAATGTCTAAGATAATTGATACGATAGAAAATCTCCCTAATTTATTGCCACTCAAGCCAGCAACAGTTGAGGAGGTAGAGAACGCAGAAATTGAGTTAGCATTGCCATTTGCTGATGACTATAAAGAATATGTACTGAAATATGGTGCTATAATGGCGGATGATGTAGAACTTACAGGAATAGCCAAATCAAAAAACAGAGATGTCGTTCAAGTAACGCGACGTGAGTGGAAAGCCAATGGTAACATAGGTCATAATATGTATGTTGTGGAAAATGTGGGTATTGATGGTATAATAATTTGGCAGGATTGTTCCGGTAAAATATATGAATCAACACCCAATCATTATGCAAAGCAGATTGCAAATGATTTATCTTCATATCTTGAGTCAAAATAAATAAAAATTATTATTATAGCATGAAGGCTTCCGATTTCTATTTTTGAGGTCATTGCTATAGATGAACTATAATAGGTGGCGTAAGTTAATGTTAGGAGGAACAATAGAGATGGCAAAAACAATTAAATTTAACCTTATATGTGATGGTAAGCCTGTGCGTACGATTGAAGACTTACAAAATAATTTTTCCATTGAGGATATCCTTGCATATTATAATAACCATCTGCTTCATCGATGGCTCCAGGTCCGCGGATATGATAAGGAATTAACAGCTGTATCAGCTATTACAAGTGATGCACCGATAGATATTGTTAAAGAGCTGATCAAGGTTTTTGGCATTTCCATGGATGATAAAAAAATAGAAGAAGATATTTATATCCTCAAATATTTGGAGGAACGCAAGGAACGGTATGATATTTATAAATCTGAGGAGTTCAACATAAAACGAATTTTTGATGATTATGAGGCTGGGTATGACCGTCTTGTCACTGGAATTTTGGAGAATTCCAGTGATGTTGCTGTGATTAAAGCGAATATAAAAGAAATTGTGTCTAATTATGCATGGGCGTTTGCATTGGATCACAGAAAATTGTATTACACTTTAAGAAAAAAATCAGCTTTGGCGGTAATGTGCCTCTTGATGAATGAAAAATCCCGGTGTTATTATCTTCCAGTTAAAACAATATGTGAAGATGGGACAGAGGGCCTTGATACTGATATAGACAAAGATAAAAAGGAAATTTTCTCAAATATCTGCAGTCTGATTAATGAACCCAAATTTCCGTCTATGCTGAGTGGGAATCTTATTTCATTTTCCGGTGTGACAGATGGGTATTGGAAGGATCTTGAAGAAAAAGGGAAACAATATATGATCATTAATATAGAAGTGGGAGATTATGTCCGTTCTGCTGGCAGTCGAGGGGGAGATCTGTCCTGGTCCGACATACGAAACAAATTTGTCATTCTCGATGGGGTTGATTATAAAAGCAATTCAAATACGCACAAATTGCTTTATATGGAGGTCTGATGATGAAACGAAGCACGGTGAATATATTGGCTTCTTACATAGATTCGTTACATCCGATTATTTATATTAATCACTTTGATTTTAAGGTAATTGATGACACAATTGCCCAGATTGCAGTAAATACCAAATGTATAGAATTTAATAATGCATTAGGAGCTGTAGATTTCAAGACGAAAAGTCCTATGTATGAGTGTGATTTAGAACATTTCTTGAGGCTTGTAATGGATGATGGCTTTGAACATGAGACATTTCTGGTGTTGAAGGATGTCCATGGTGAATTGAACAATCCGAAGATTATTGCCCTTTTAAAGAGAATTGCGGAGAATAATCTCTACAATGACAATTATGAGGCGACGATTTTAATTGTTTCTGAAATTGTAGTGATTCCGCGAGAGTTAGAGAATTATATCACGGTCTTTGATATTCCATTACCTGCGATTTCCGAGATTCACTCCTTGATCCGAACATTTACCAATGATTTGGGAATTTCTGTGGATGAGGATGTAATTAATGACATAGCCATATCTTTCAAAGGATTGAATGAGTTCCAAATCAGACAGATATTAAATCTGGCTTATCAGGATGGGGGATGCATTGATAAGGATGATAAACAACTGATTCTTAAGGAAAAAGAGCAGTTTATAAAAAAATCCGGAATGCTGGAGATCGTTAATTTTACCGAAACGATAGATGATATCGGCGGTTTGGAAAATTTAAAAGAATGGCTTGAACGTAAGGCAAAGATTTTTGCTAATTTAGACAAGGCAATCAGGTTTGGTGTGGATGTACCCAAAGGAATCATGATTATTGGCATGCCTGGCTGTGGTAAAAGCCTGACAGCAAAGGCTACAGCCAGTCTGTTTGAAATTCCCCTTGTTCGTCTTGATGTAGGACGTTTGTTGGGAAAATATGTAGGTGAATCTGAAGGAAATATGAGAAAGGCTCTAAGATTGGCCGAAGCAATCAGCCCCTGTGTGCTGTGGATTGATGAAATCGAGAAGGCATTTGCCGGAATTGGTGGCGAGGGAAGTGGTAACGATGTGACGACTCGATTATTTGGTCAATTTCTAACCTGGATGCAGGAGAAGGAGAATACTGTGTTTATTGTGGCAACGGCCAATGATATTTCAAGGCTGCCTCCGGAATTTCTTCGCAAAGGCAGGTTTGACGAGTTGTTTTTTGTTGATCTTCCTAATGGAGAGGAACGCAGAAAGATTATAGATATTCATCTGAAAAAGCGTAATAAATGGAATAAGTCAATTGATTCTATTGCGTTGATAAAGGAAACGAAAGGATTTAATGGCGCGGATTTGGAGGCGGTTATTAAAGATACGATTGAAAGAACATTTATTGAAGGGAAAACAACCATTACAACGGAAGATCTGATGAAATCTGTAAAGGATACCAAGTCCATTTCCAGTACGCTAAAAGATGAGATTTCACAAATTAAAGATACTGTAAGTAAAATTGATATTAAGCCGGCAAGTATTCCTGAGAAGACTTTATAATACGAGGTAAATAACATGGGTACGATAGAGAACAAAACGATACTGGCTATTGATGAAGAATTTGATTTTAATATTTCTACAGATGAGGCTCAGGCTATGAAACCTATCCAAAAGAGATTTATGGAGAGCTATCTGGAGAATAAGGATAATATGCCTGTTGATGAGTGGCTAAGTTCTGAGATGGCGGAAAATCTTCCGGAATGCAGTGCAGAGGAAATCTCTCAAATGAGTCGTGAGATTATTACCACACTCAAGATGCAGGAAGAAAAAAAGGATTCTTTGGAAGAAGCAATTGCCAATGGAAGGAGCAAAGAATCCTGGTTTGCCAGTGAAGCGAAAAAGGCGACCTCGTATATGAGTACGCAGGAAGCTTCCCAATATTTACATGAGCTAGATTGCGCGATGAATACGGCTAATGAGTCTTTATATCGCACGATACATACACAGGCAGGCATAATAAGTCAGAACCCTCACCTGGATGGATTTATTGCAGAACAATATCATACTCAGACATTTAATTTAAATGCTGAGGCAACAGGCAGCCCTTACCGTGCCAAGGTGCTTGAACCTACGGGCGGCGGTTATGCTAAGAATTCTGTAGATATCGTAGTTGTTGATGAAAATAACCACATTGTAAAACGGTATCAGTCAAAATATTGTAAGAATGCCGAGGCTACAGCCCGAGCCTTTGAACATGGCGATTATCGTGGTCAGCAAAAACTTGTTCCGGAGGGCCAGGAAAAAGATATAATAAGTAAAGTCAGCACTGTTATTGAAGCTCCAGATGGGACAACTAGCAAACCGCTTTCCAAAGAACGGGCAAAAGAACTTCAAGAGGAAGCTCAAAGCGGAGCTTGGAATGATCTGAACTGGAATGAATATAAGACAAAGGACCTTGCTGTTGGTGTCGCTAAACAGGCGGCTCAGGCTGCCTTTATGGGGGCAGCGGTTGGCGTCGGGTTTGACGTTGTCCAAAAAGTCTGGAATGGTGAAGAGATTCAGGGAGAAGAATTAGTTGAAACGGCCATTGCCTCAGGCACAGACTTTGGGGTAAAGGCTGCAGCAGCTGGTGCTTTGAAAGTAGGTGTCGAAAAGGAGCTTATTGCGACAATCCCGAAAGGAACGCCTGCGGGGACGATTGCTAATATTGCCTTTGTAGCGGTTGAAAATGCTAAAATTGTCGGCGAAATAGCCACGGGAGAACTGACCCTAAAAGAGGGCCTTGAAAAAATGGAGCAGACTACAGTGGCAACGGCTGCTGGCATTGTGACTAGCGTGGAGGGGGCTGCAATAGGAGCCACGATTGGCACGGTATTTGGCCCTGTTGGTACGGTTGTTGGTGGATTCATTGGAGGCACGGTTGGGTATATGGCTGGCTCTAAGGTGGGAGAGACGGTGGTCAGGGGTGCGCAGAAAATACGGGAAAAAAGCAGAGAAGTGGTAAAAACGCTTGGTAGAGCGGTAATAGATACGGCATCATCAGTGGTCGAAGGAGTTGGTAATCTTTTGAGTGGTGCGATAAGTTTATTTGGTTGGTAATATGGAGTTTTAAAGCGATATTAATTATAGATGCCGGAGTTTTGCCTGGCCAAGCATCCGGCATGCAGAAGCAGAATTTTGTTTGCACCATGGAGGAAATACAAGTTGAACAGAGGGGATCAGGTATTTACGCCTATTGTAAACAATGATAAGACCTACAAGAAGGTTCTGATGCAGCTTCAGGGGCTAATTTTTGACGGCACGCTGAAGAGCGGGGACAAGCTGCCGCCGGAGCGTCAGCTGGCGGCGACGCTGGAGGTGAGCCGCCCGGTGCTGAAGCAGGCCCTGAGTATTCTTGAGGCTATGAACGTGGTGGAGTGCCGCCAGGGGGATGGGAATTATATCCTGCCGCTGGAGGAGAACCTGTTTAATCCGATTGTTCTGCAGTTTTATTCAGCGCATGGTCAGTCGGAGGATATCCTGGAGGTGCGTTACATCCTGGAGGTGCAGGCGGCGAAGCTGGCAGCCCGCCGGGCGGAGCCCTGGCAGCTGGATCGGCTGGATGAGATCGTGGAACGGATGCAGGACTGGGAGACGCTGGAGGATCGGATCCGGTTAAACAGTGAATTTCACGGGGCGATTCACCGGCTTGTGGGGAACCCGCTTCTCACAGCGCTGTATCAGAGTATCATGAAGCTCGTGGAGCAGCAGATCCGTTACACGGACGGCATTGATTTTTATACCAGTCATAAAGAAATCGTGGAGGCGCTGCGCACCGGGGATCCTGAACAGGCACGGGAGAGCATGGTAAAGCATTTTACAGACAAATTCCCGGATTACGATTACTATGCGTGAGTTCTTGCAGAACCAATTCTGGAAATGGAATAACAGGGAGCACGAAAAAGTGTTGACAGAAATATGTGCCTATGTTATTCTATAGAAAATTGGTCAGACCAATTTACCAAAAACCAATGCAAGGAGGTTTTGCCATGTACAAATTATCTCAGCTGGAACCGGACGGCGTGATTCGCTGGAACGGGAAGGAGATCACGGACACGATTCTTTATGTGAACGGAGCTTATGTGAAGAAATCGGAAGCGGTGATTTCCGTGTATGACAGTGGTTTTCAGCATGGGGACGGCGTGTATGAGGGGATTCGTGCCTATGGACGCAGGGTCTATATGCTGGATGAGCATCTGAAGAGGCTGTATGAATCCTGTAAGACGCTGGACATCGAGATCGGTAAGACGCCGACGGAGCTGAAGGAGATCGTGAAGGAGCTGGTGCGCCGCAACCTTGCGATCGGTGTCAATGATATCCATATGAGGCTGCAGGTGACGCGCGGCTTCAAGGCGCAGACCGGGATGCATCCCAATCTCAACATCACCACTTCTTCGATTGTCATCTGCGTGGATGAGAAGCCTCCTATTTTTAATCATGAGGGCGTTGTTCTCATTACCTCGACACTGAAACGGTATTCGCCTCTTTTCATGGATCCGAAGATTCATTGCTGCAATCAGCTCAATCAGATCATGGCGGCGACGGAAGCGCTTCGGCAGGGGGCGGATGAGGCGATTATGCTGGATCAGAACGGTTTTGTGGCGGAGACGAACAGCACGAACCTGCAGCTGATCAAGGATAATGTGCTGGTGCTGCCGACGACGGATTATCAGCTTCCCGGCATCACGCGCCGCACGATCAAGCAGCTGGCGGCTGAGCAGGGGCTGGAAGTACAGGAGCGCAATGTGTCTGTGGCGGAGTTTTACAATGCGGACGAGGTCTTCATCTGCGGGACGGTCGGAGAGATCGCGCCGGTGGCGGAGATCGACGGCAAGAAGATCGGGACGAAGGTGCCCGGCAGCTGGACGGAACGTCTGGCCGGTGAATACAGAAAGCTCACGGAACGATATGGGGAGCCAATCGATTAAAGATAAGGAAATACACAGGTGAGAAGACAGGGCAGAGGCGTGGACTTCCGACATGTTCTGTGAGGGGAGAACGACAGGGAGGCGCCTTAAGAGAAACCTGAGATATTTATTGTTGCAGGACGCGCGGAAGCGGGCTCTGCAGGCTTTTCAGAAAGGAACAGATTGAATGAAAGAGAAGAAAACCCCTTCGTTTTTTGTCGCGATATTTCCCATTCTTTTGCTGGCGGTACTCATCGGCGTCGGATTCGGTATTTACAGATACAGTGTGGAAGTCTTTCTGCTGATTGCTACCTTTATCACAGCGCTGATTGCCATGTATTACGGCACGACCTGGAAGGAGATCAGTGATGCGATCTCGGAAAAGGTGGGAAAAGCGTTCATGGCGGTGTTCATCTTTGTCTTTGTGGGAATGATCATTGGTACCTGGATGCTGTCGGGGACGATTCCGATGCTGATCTATTACGGGCTGAAACTGCTGAATCCGCAGCTCTTCCTGGTGTCCGCTTTCCTGATCACGACGATTGTGTCGGTGTGTACCGGAACCTCGTTTGGCTCGATGGGAACGGTTGGTCTGGCGCTGATGGGCGTGGCCATGGGACTCGGTGTGAATCTGGCCGCGGCGGCCGGTGCGGTCGTCTCCGGCGCGTATTTCGGCGATAAGATGTCGCCGCTGTCGGACACGACGAATCTGGCGCCGGTGGCGGCAGGCTGCGGTCTGTTTGAGCACATCGGGCATATGTTTTACACAACGATTCCGGCCAGCATTCTCTGCCTGATCGTGTATTTTATCGCGGGACGCTCGTCCTCTATCGTGTCCGCTACGGATACCGCTGCCTCGCAGGCAATCATGGACGGTCTTTCCTCGATGTTCAATTTCAATATCCTTCTGCTGATTCCGCTGGTGATCGTTCTGGTCTGCTCTTTTAAGGGGATGCCGACGGTTCCGGTGATGTTTGCCGCCTCGGTGGCGGCGGTCATCCTGGCGATGATTTTCCAGGGAAGCACGCTCGGCGAGGGCATCACGGCGGCATACAGCGGCTACGCGACGTCCATGTGTCGGCAGGATACGGCGGAGGTGGCGGATACCGTGCTGACGCTGGTCGTTCGGGGCGGCATGACGAGCATGATGACGACGGTGCTGAAGGTGCTCTGTGCCTTCACATTTGCCGGGGTGATGACGGCGGCCGGTTTTATGGAAGTGATCCTGAATACTCTGAAGTCCTTCGTGCACAGCGACGGAACCCTGATTCTGGTCACAGTCATTGCCACGATCGTTGTCTCAATTGTCGCCGGAAATGCGTACATTCCGATTCTTCTGTCCGGCGAACTGTTCCAGGAAGCCTTTAAGGAGCGGGGCCTGAAGAGCAAGAACCTCTCCCGTGTCCTGGAGGATGCCGGTACGGTGGTGATTCCGCTGGTGCCCTGGTCGGCGGGCGGTTCCTATGCGGCCAGTACGCTCGGTGTGGCGACGATGGCTTATTTCCCCTGGGCAATCTTCTGCTATACCGGGTTCCTCTTTGACATTATTCTGGGCTTCACCGGAATTGGTATAGCGAGAGAGGAAAAGGCATGATCTTTTTCCTGATTGCATTTCTGGCCTGTCTCGCCGGTTCTATCTGTGGCATGGGCGGCGGCGTGATCATTAAGCCGGTGCTGGATGCCTGCGCAGCGGGCAGTGTCAGCCAGATCAATTTTCTGTCCGGTTGCACGGTGCTCTGTATGAGCGGCTGGAGCGTGGGCAAGGCGCTGGCGAAGCGGGAATCACTGATCGATCTGAGGCTGTCTACCTGGCTGGCGCTGGGCGCGGCAGCCGGAGGCGTCCTGGGGAAGCAGTCGTTTTCGCTGCTTGCCGGATGCTTTGCGGATGCGGACAGAGCCGGGGCCGTGCAGGCAGGGATCCTGCTGCTGGCGACGCTCGTTACCTTCATATATACCAGAATGCGGGAGCATTTGCCGACACGCCATGTGCAGGGAGCCGCGCCGGCTCTGGGTATCGGATTCGTTCTCGGTTTTCTGGGAGCGTTTCTCGGCATCGGCGGAGGTCCCCTTAATGTGGCGGCGCTGACGTATTTCTTCTCCATGGATATGAAGACCGCGGCGCAGAACAGCCTGTATATCATCGTGTTCAGCCAGGCGACGGGACTGGCGGAGCTGTTGGCCGTGGGCGGCGTCCCGGCCATATCCGGCGGGCTCCTGCTGGGCATGGCGCTGTGCGGGATTCTGGGAAGCGAAGCAGGACGGCGTGTGAACCGGCATCTTTCCCCGGATGGCGTCGGGACTCTGCTTCAGGGCCTGATGGTGATTATTATGGGGATCAGTATCTATAATATTGCTCTTCATCTGTGAAATGGACTTCTATATGTTTTTATGCGGCAGCCGCTGCCGGACTTCTGTGAGTGCTCATGGAGGTTCCGGAGGCGGCTGTTTTCCGGCGGCGCGTCAGGTAAACTTTGTTTCACAGAAATTTTGGTTGCTATACCGTGAAATCCTGTGTAAAATGACAGGGAAGCCGGAACGTCGGCAGACAGGAGGGCAATATGTACCAGTGGGAGGACAGAGCGCGTTTCAGCGAGATGGGCGAGGATGGCCGCATGACGCTGACGGCGCTGATGAATGTATTTCAGGACTGCGCGAATTTCCAGTCAGACTCTCTGGGCGTCGGCGCAGATTATCTGGCGGCGAAAAAAAGAGCCTGGTTAATGAATTTCTGGCAGGTTTTTGTGGAGAGATATCCCCGGGAGCGGGAGAAATACACCGTAGAGACCCGGGCCTGGAAATTTGACCGGTTTTATGGTCAGAGAAATTTCGCTCTCTTTGATGAGGCGGGAACGAGACTGGCCTGCGCTAATTCCATCTGGTTTTTTGTGGATACAGAGCGGATGCGCCCGGTGCGTCCGGCGCGGGAGGATATGGAACCGTATGGCCTCGATCCCTGTATCGAGATGGACTACGCCGACAGCCGGAAGATTCCGCTGCCGGAGCAGATGCGGCGTGAGGAGCCCTTTCCGGTACGGCGGGCCAATCTGGATATCAACCACCATGTGAACAATGTGCAGTATATCCGGATGGCCGCGGAATATTTTCCCGCCGGGCTGGATGTCTATGAGATGCGGGTCGAGTACAACCTGGCGGCCACGCTGGGGGATATCCTTGTCCCTATGGTGGGCGAGAGCGGCGACGGCTGGGCGGTGGTCGCCCTGTGCCGCGAGGACGGAAGAACCTGCGCGGTGGTGGCAGTGCGCGGGAGAGCGTGAAAATCAGAGAACGGAGACGACAGATATGTTTGCATTGGGAAAGACACAATCGCTGGTGATTCAGCGCATCAATGATTCAGGAGCTATCCTGGCGGAGCCGGGCCACGCGGCCGGAGAGACGGTTCTCCTGCCGGGAAAACAGATTCCGCCGGGGGCCGGATCGGGCAGCACGGTGTCGGTTTTTATTTACCGGGATTCGGAAGACCGGTTGATTGCCACGACGAAGACGCCGGCCATGGAGCTGGGGGAGCTGGCGGTTCTGGAGGTGGCGCAGGCTACAAACATCGGTGCTTTTCTGCGCTGGGGACTGGATAAGGATTTATTTCTTCCCTTTAAGGAGCAGAAAACGAAGCTGCGTCCGGGGATGCGGGTGCTGGTAGCGCTTTATATTGATAAGAGCGACCGTCTGTGTGCGACCATGAATGTCTATGACAGGCTGCAGACGGGTGCCCCCTATCAGCGCAACGACCGGGTCTGGGGCACGGTTTACGGAATCCGCCCGGGGATCGGCGCCTTTGTCGCGGTGGAAAACCGGTATTTTGGTCTGATTCCGGAGCAGGAGCTCTATACGCGCCTGTCTCCCGGAGAGCGGGTGGAAGCCCGGGTGATCAAGGTGCGCCCGGACGGGAAGCTGAATCTGAGCACGCGGAAGAAAGCCTACGCGCAGATCGATGAAGATGCGGCCCGGGTGCTTCGGACCCTGAAAGAATATGGCGGAGAGCTCTCCTTCGATGATAAGGCGGATCCGGAACGGATCAAGAGAGAGCTGGAGCTCAGCAAGAACGCTTTTAAGCGGGCGGTGGGGCATCTGCTCAAACAGGACCGGATCGAAATCGCTGACGGAAAGATCCGGGAGAAGAAATAAAAGCGCTGAATCCGCGTGAAATGACAGGATTTTATTCTGCCTGAGGGACAGAGGTGGCTGCTATCGTCCTCTGTCCCGCAGGCGGGACCGGGGATGGTCAGGTGGGAGAGGCCTTCAGTCGGCTCTTCCTTCGTTCTCCGGACGGATAAGCCGGCGGTTCCTCCGACAGGGAGGGGAGTCCATTCCCGCCGTCGAGCGCGGAGGAACGGGAGGAAATCGCCTTCGGGGAGGACGGATTGCGCAGATAGAGAAGCATACTGCGGATGACGTGGCCGCACAGCTGCAGCTCGCCGGGGGAGCAGCTGTGGAGCAGCCGCAGGACGTCTTCCTCGCTGAGGTCGTTGAAGATCACGCCGGCCTCGGAGACCCGGGGCGGCCAGGTGTTCTCACGCCCGGTGGCGTGGAGTTCGTCGTGGTTCAGGTTGAAGAGCCGGCAGAGCCGCTCCTCCATATTCCGGGAGAGCTCCCGGTTCCCCCTCTCGATCTGCCCCAGATAGTTGGCGCTGATGCCGAGAACCTCGCTGAGCTCTTCCTGCGTCATGTCCCAGATCAGGCGCTCCCGGCGGATGCGGAGCCCGACTTCCAGGCGTTTCTTCATCGTGTCTTCATTGGTCTGTGGCTTCTTCACTTTGTAAACCCCTTTCTAATAATGTAGTAAAAATGATGAAAATAAGATGTAAAATGTCAGCCGGAACCTATTATAAACAAAAACGGACGAAATGTACACAGGCAAAAAGCGTTGATTTTTCCTTGACAAAAAGTGATGGTGGGAGGGAGCAGGCGTATGTGTGAGCGACATGAATACGGAGAAGAGCATCCGGTCATACAGCCGGAAGAGACAGAGCAGGGTCGGGGAGACGTGGTTCTGAACGAAGAACCGTCCGGGATGCCGCCGCAGAGCCGGAAAACACGTCGGCCCCGTGCGAGGGGAGCATTCCTGGACGGAGTTCTGGTGGGAATTCTGGCCACTGTGATGGTTGCTCTGCTGGTGGTCGGAGGTGTTTACGCTGCATCGCTGCTGCGGCTGCGTTCGAGCCTTGGCGCCTCGAACAGCACACAGACCTCGGAGGAAGAGGAGGCCGGTACATCGGATTCTCTTCAGGAGGGGGAGAGCGAATTCAACGAGGAGCTGGAGTCGAAGCTGGCGGAGATCAATGCCCTGATCGACAGTGCTTTTATCTTTGATGTGGATGAAGATCAGATGATGGACAGTCTTCTGGCCGGATATCTGGCCGGGCTGGATGATGACTATTCAGTGTATTACACGGCGGAGGAGTATGAGGAGGAGATGACCGATTCTGACGGCTCCTACGTGGGCATCGGTGTGGCTGTACAGCAGGATACCACGACCATGGTCATTACGGTTCTGACTGTGTACGAGGGAAGCCCCGCGGAGGAGAGCGGGATGGAGAAGGGCGATGTCCTCCAGGCGGTGGATGGCACGGATATCACACAGGAGGAGCTCTCCGACGTGGTGAACCGTATCCGCGGTGAGGAGGGGACAGAGGTGACGGTGACGGTTCTGCGGGACGGCGAGACACTGGATTTCACCATAACCCGGAAGAGCGTGGACAAGGTGACCGTGGAGTATGAAATGCTGGAGGACGGCATCGGTTACATTTTGCTGACGGAGTTTGACAACGTATCCGTCAGTCAGATGGAGGAGGCCATCGAGGCGCTGCGGGAAGAGGGGATGGAGAAGCTGATTCTCGACCTGCGGGACAATCCCGGCGGCCTGCTGACCAGCGTGGTATCGATCGCCGATCTCTTCCTGCCGGAGACGAATATTTTCTATTCGGAAGATAAACAGGGGAATCAGACGAACTATGATTCCAGTGCTGAGCAGCTCTGCACGGAGGAGATGGTCGTGCTCGTCAACGGGAATTCCGCCAGCGCCTCGGAGGTTCTGGCCGGTTCTCTGAAGGACAATGACCGCGCTGCGCTCGTAGGCACGCAGACCTTCGGCAAGGGCATCGTGCAGACCTTCTATCAGCTGAGCGACGGTTCGGGGATCAAGCTGACGACGGCGCATTATTTTACGCCGAACGGGACGGATATTCATGGAGTTGGCATCGAGCCGGATCTGGTGGTGGAGGACGACGAGGACACGGAGACGGATGAGCAGCTGGAAGCGGCGCTGGAGGCGATTCACGGAGAATAGGTGCAGTTTCCTCCTGCCGGAATAAAAGGAATAAAAGAAAGCCCCTCTGACAGGGACGCTCTCTGTGAGATGTCCTGTCGGAAGGGCTTTTTTTCCTTTTTCCGTTCGGGGTCTGCCCGGGCAAACGTAAATGTCTGCTTTATTTCTGCTCCTGCTGCTGCTTCAGCATATCACGAATCTCCGTCAGGAGCTGCACATCGGCGGGAACTTCCGGTTCGGGCGCCGGCTCTTCCTCTTTCTTGCGCTGCAGGGAGTTGACTGCCTTCAGGAGCAGGAAGAGAATCAGGGCGGTCAGCAGGAAATTGATGACGGCGCTGATGAAGTTGCCGACCATCAGATTGGAACTGCCGACGGTCAGCATGATGCCGCTGAAGTCCAGGCCGCCGATCAGCATCCCGATCACAGGTGTGATGACGTCATCCACCAGGGATGTGATGATGGCGGTAAAGGCGCTGCCGATGATGAGGCCGACAGCCATGGACATGACATTTCCCCGTGAGATGAACTCTTTGAATTCGGCGATAAACTTTTTCATGAATGGGTTCCTCCTTCGTCTGTTGTGTAATGGATTATACGCCACAGAAATCTACACAACATCATAATCCTTTTTCGGCAACTTGTAAAGCAAATCATAATGTGATAAGCTGATAAAAGGGTTTGGGGCTGTATTTTCCCGAACAGACCCGTTGTGACAGGAGGGGACAGAAATGTCAGGATCGACCTATGGAAGATATTTTACAGTGACCACCTGGGGGGAGTCCCATGGCCCTGCGGTGGGCGCTGTCGTGGATGGCTGCCCGGCGGGGCTTCCGCTGTGCGAGGAGGATATCCAGGTTCTCATGGACCGGCGCAAACCCGGTCAGAACCGCTTTACCACAGCGCGGAAGGAGGAGGATGAGATCCATATTCTCTCCGGCGTCTTCGAGGGGAAGACGACCGGGACACCCATTTCCCTGATGGTGCAGAATAAGGACCATCGCTCGGCTGATTACAGCAATATCCGGGACGTTTATCGGCCCGGCCATGCGGACTATACCTTTGATGCCAAATACGGTTTTCGGGATTATCGCGGCGGCGGGCGCTCTTCCGCCCGGGAGACCATCGGCCGGGTGGCGGCCGGAGCCATCGCGGAGAAGGTGCTGGCGGAGCTCGGCGTTTCTTTCGAGACGCGCGTCCTGGAAATCGGCGGGATCGAGGAAACGGACCGGGAAGCAGTCGATGCCTTCCTGACTGAGCAGATGAAGAAGATGGACTCGGCGGGCGGAATCGTTCAGTGTGTGATCCACGGCGTCCCGGCAGGTCTGGGCGATCCGGTCTTTGAAAAAATGGACGCGTCTCTGGCCAAGGCGGTTATGAGCATCGGCGCGGTCAAGGGCGTGGAGATCGGTGACGGCTTCGCTGTGGCGCGCAGCGCGGGATCCCGGAACAATGATGCGTTCTGTGCGGATGAAGATGGAAATATTGCCAAGAAATCTAACCACGCCGGAGGAATTCTGGGCGGCATCACCGACGGCTCCGACATCATCCTGCGGGCTGCTTTCAAACCGACCCCGTCGATCGCGCAGGAACAGGAGACCGTGAACCGGGAGCATGAGAATGTGACCATTTCCATCCACGGCCGGCATGATCCGGTGGTGGTGCGGCGGGCGGCCGTCGTCGTGGAAGCCATGGCGGCTCTGACGGTGCTGGATCTGCTGATGGCCAATATGCACGCAACCATGGAGGGAATAAAGAGCTTTTATCAATAAATCTGCAGGCAGGCGAGCGGTTCGCCGGGCGATTGTCTGGTCATAAAACCGTCGTCTGAGATTTTCATAATAAACAAAAGTATTTGCCCGGAAGAACGGTTGCCAGACAGTTGCCTGAGCGGGAAAATTCTGGTATAGTCATTTTAGCCGCATCAATCACCCGACGCGGCAGGGAGAAAATACCTCTGTATGGTTCAGATACAGAGACCAGGAGAAAGGTGGTAAATAAATGGGTTGGGAACAATTTGGTCAGAAAATCAGTAAGACCGGCAAAGAAGTCAGCGAGAAAGTGAAGGAGACGTCCGAGGTGGTGCGTCTGAGGCAGAAGAAGGCTTCGGAGGAAGCGCAGCTCGAGGAAGTCTTCGCAGAGATCGGCCGCTACTATTTTGAGAATCATGAGGGCGAGATCGCGGAGGACCTGATTCCCTGCTTCGAGAAGGTGACGGAGATTCAGGCTTCTATTGAAGAGACGAAGGCAGCGATCGACGGCATCCGCAAGACGAAGACATGTCCGGTCTGCGGCGCTTCGATGGAGGCAGATTCCGTGTTCTGCAGCCGCTGCGGCGCAAAAATGTAAGAACCCGGGTACGGAGGAAAAATGTTGGAGAGAGAACAGGTCATTGTTCTGGACTTTGGCGGGCAATATAATCAGCTGATCGCACGCAGAGTCCGGGAATGTCATGTATATGCAGAGGTGCTTCCTTATACTACACCGCTGGAGGAGATTCGGGCCAGACAGCCGAAGGGCATCATTTTTACCGGAGGCCCCAACAGCGTATATCTGGAGGAGTCTCCCCGGTGCGACGCGGCGATCTTTGAAATGGGAATTCCGATTCTGGGAATCTGCTACGGTTCCCAACTGATGGCGTATCTGCTGAAGGGCCGCGTAGAGACTGCTCCGGTCAGCGAATACGGAAAAACAGAAGTGACAGTGGACCGCAGCTCCGTTCTCTTCGGGGACGTAGAGGAGCAGACGATCTGCTGGATGAGCCATACGGACTATATCGCGGAGGCGCCGGAGGGATTTCGTGTCACGGCCTGCACGCCGGTCTGCCCTGTGGCCGCCATGGAAGACGCCAGTCGGGGGCTGTACGCGGTGCAGTTTCATCCGGAGGTGCTTCATACTGTGGAAGGCACGAAGATGCTTTATAATTTCGTGCGCAAGGTCTGCGGCGCACGCGGAGACTGGAAGATGGATTCCTTCGTGGAACAGACCATCGGCAGACTGCGGGAACAGATCGGTGACGGCCGGGTGCTCTGCGCCCTGTCCGGCGGCGTGGATTCCTCGGTGGCGGCTGTCCTGCTCTCTAAGGCGGTGGGAAAGCAGCTGACCTGTGTCTTCGTAGATCACGGCCTGCTGCGAAAAAATGAGGGTGATGAAGTGGAAGCCGTCTTCGGCCCGGAGGGCCCTTATGAGCTGAACTTCATCCGCGTCAACGCGCAGCAGCGCTTCTATGACAAGCTGAAGGGCGTGGAGGAGCCGGAGCGTAAGCGGAAGATCATCGGCGAGGAATTTATTCGTGTCTTCGAAGAAGAAGCCCGTAAGATCGGCGCCGTGGATTTTCTGGCTCAGGGAACCATTTACCCGGATGTCATCGAGAGCGGTCTCGGCAAATCCGCCACGATCAAGTCTCACCACAACGTAGGCGGCCTGCCGGATCATGTGGATTTCAAGGAAATCGTAGAGCCTCTGCGGATGCTCTTCAAAGACGAGGTGCGCAAGGCGGGCCTGGAGCTGGGAATCCCCGAATACCTCGTATACCGTCAGCCCTTCCCGGGGCCCGGCCTTGGTATCCGTATCATCGGCGAAGTGACCGCCGACAAGGTGCGTATCGTCCAGGACGCCGACGCCATCTACCGCGAGGAAATCGCCAAAGCCGGCTGCGATAAGGACCTCGGCCAGTATTTCACGGCTCTGACCAACATGCGCTCCGTCGGAGTCATGGGCGACGAGCGAACCTACGACTACACCGTGGCGCTGCGTGCCGTGCATACAAGCGATTTCATGACCGCCGACGCGGCACAGATTCCCTGGGAAGTGCTGGGCAGGGTTACCACACGGATCGTCAATGAAGTGCGGGGCGTGAACCGGGTCATGTATGACCTGACCAGCAAGCCGCCGGGGACGATAGAGTTCGAATGATGATGTGAGCTTAGAAAAGCCTTACAGATTTTCAGAAACTAAAATCTGAAAGTCGGTAAGGCTTTTTTGTGTTTACTGGAGGCGCGGAGATGGCGGAGGAGATCATAGGGAGATGTGGGTGCGGAGCGGGTGTCTGCTCTGTATTTTGCAAGAGTATTCAGAAAAATATAATTGTATTGTGAGAAAGGGTTTGATACAATAATATTTGATTGATAAAAGAAATAACGGCTTGAAATATCAGTTTTATGGAGGGTTGAAAGATGGCCTTTGATTTTAAAAAAGAATACAAAGAGTTTTACATGTCGAAAAAGAAGCCGGAAATTGTAATGGTTCCACCAGCAAATTATATTGCTGTTCGCGGTGTGGGCGACCCAAATGAGGAAGGCGGCGCTTATCAGCGCGCAATCAGTGTACTTTATGCGGTGGCATATACGTTGAAGATGAGTTATAAAACAGACTATAGGATAGAGGGATTCTTTGAATATGTTGTCCCGCCGCCGGAAGGCTTCTGGTGGCAGGAAGGAGTAGAAGGCGTTGTCGATTATTCGTGAAAATCTACATTCCATTGGATTTCTGTAATTCGATTGCCGGAGTTTATAACGCAGAAAGATTTTGACTGGGCGGTAGAAACAGCTTCCAAAAAGAAAAAGATGGACTGTTCCTCTGCGGAGTTCCTTATGATCGATGAAGGTCTGTGTGTGCAGATGATGCATTTCGGGGCATTTGATGATGAACCTGCGACTGTTGCGGTTATGGATGAATTCCTTGCTGCGAACGGATATGAAAATGATTTGAGTGAGACAAGGCTTCACCATGAAATCTACATGTCAGATGCCAGGAAAGTTCCGACAGAAAAGTGGAAAACAGTGATACGACATCCTGTTAAACGAGCGTGACATAGAATGATGAAGACGCTGAATGAATATATGGAGATGCCTTATCGAATGGAAATCGTAGAGGATAAGGATGAGGGCGGATATGTGGTTTCTTTTCCTGACCTGCCGGGATGCCTTACTTGTGGCGAGACAGTGGAATCTGCGGTGGCTAATGCTATGGATGCAAAAAGGACATGGTTGGAGGAAGCCGTGTATGTGGAAAATTGCACCAAAGTATAATGTCATGCCAGGGTAATTGATATTTTGAGTGATTTTTGGAGGTTTTATGGAATTGAGAGATAAAAATGGGCTGACTGAACAGGAATTCTTAGCTGCCTACAATCCGAAAGACTATGATCGTCCGTCTCTGACTGCAGATATTGCGGTCTTCTCCCTGTCAGAAGTAGAGACCAGATTGCTGCTTATCCGCCGGGGGAACCACCCTTTCCTTGGAAAGTGGGCGTTGCCGGGAGGTTTTGTCGAAAAAGGCGAATCTGCAGATGAAGCAGCGGCCAGAGAGTTGAAAGAGGAAACGGGATTGTTGAATACGGAATTGATGCCTGCAGGTCTTTTTAGCAAACCCGGTCGGGATCCTCGCGCTTGGGTTGTCTCACAGGCTTTTGCTATAATTGTCTCTGCAGATCAGATTTCATCTGCACATGCGGGGGACGACGCAGCTTCCCTTTGCTGGTTTAGGATAGTTACTGAACGGACAGGATCACGAATTCGCGTATATTTTTCGGCTGAGGACATTGCGTTTTCCATTCTTTTGAAACTGGAAGGAAAGGGAAGCGTGAAAGTTTTGGAGGGGGGAGATAATTTGGCCTTTGATCATAGCCAGATTATTGCTGATGCCATGATGACTGCAGGGTTGCTGTAATATTCAGAATGTTGCAGTTTATTCATTTTTATAATGTCTTTCCAATACATTGAGCCATAGCGGGAGTCTTCCTTTCGGGAGGCTCTGTTTTGTTAAATGAAGCGGGCATTCTGGGATTTATGTTTATTTGTGTTTTTTCCGAGATCCTGCTGGCAGGAGCTGCGATTATATTTATCTCGATGGGAGTGTCGATTAGGATTTACAGTAAAATGGATCTGGCGTGATTCCTGCACTATCATGATTGGACTATCTGTCCAATGAATTTTCTGCTAGAATGCGGTATAATGCAAGCGCTAAGATTGAGACCTGTGTGCGAGATCAGGAAGGTAAAATAATGACAAGAGGGAAAATTATCTTTATTGAAAAAAATTTGCGGGTCTACTCGACGATCGAATTTAACGGAGACATGTATCCTTATGATGGAGGTCATGGCGAGGAGATTGTTGGTTTATTTCAAAGACGTGGTTTTTCTGATTTCCGATCATATGAGCATTATGTAAAGAAGTTCGATGATAAGAATTTTGGTTACTTCCCTGCATATGGAATGGAACTTATCCAGTTTAAAGGAACCTATCGAGAGGATATATTTGATTTTACAGATAATTATACGGATTATTTGTATTTGATTAATCGCAGTGGCAGGGATGTTTGCGTGAAACTGGAGGATGGGAAGAAGACGATACCGGATATTGCAGCTGCGCTTATTTCTGAGGTGATGAAGATGCCAGAGGTAAAAAAACAAATTTCTCAAGGTATGAATACAGCAAGTACTAAAAGGCGGTAGTTGTTCTGCTGGAGGTATATATTTGTGGGTTTTTCATATGATTTTAATGGAAAGCTCTATTGACTTTCCTCTTTGTACTTGCTAGAATGTAAGTGCAAAGAAAGTTTACCACTGACCGGTATGTGGTATATAAATGGTCGGGTTGAAAGTTTACCGCTGACCAATATGCGGTATATAAATGGTTGGGTCGAAAGTATAGTCCTTCGCCGTAAGGCGGAGGACTTTTCCGTAATGAGGACAGGCGGATGAAGAAAACAGGTTTTTATATTATCAGAGACAAGTTCTTTGAAGATATGTCCGATCCGTATCTCAAAGGAAACAAAGCGGGAAACAGACCGCATTATTACTGTTTTGAAGATACAAGTGCTGGAATATACTGGATGATACCATTGTCCAGCCGCATTGATAAATACAGACGAATTATGGAGAAAAAAGAAAAATCCGGGAAGCCTTGCGATATTCTCCATATCGTTAAACTGGATGACAGCCGGGAGAGCGCATTTCTGATACAGGATATGTTCCCGATAACGGAAGAATACATAGAGCGAGAATACACAATTGCCGGAAATCATCTGATGTTGACAAGTGAGCATACAGTTAAAGAGATTGAGCAAAAAGCGAGAAAAGTCATGGGTATGTTGAAACGTGGCATAAAGTTCACTCCAACACAGCCGGATGTTATGGCGATATTGGAGAATTTGAGGAAAAACAGATAAATTTTCCTTGTTAGCGCAATAATTACATGGTGTTAGCACCATGTAGATATGACAGTTAAGGAGAATATCTGTGATACCTGTTTGCTTTGAAACTGTAAATACGGCGTAAAATAAGGATATGAAAACTCCCAAAAAGCAATCAGATATTTCGGTTTGCCGGTGAGTTATGGCAAATATATAACTGTATTATCGAAAAAAAGATGCTGACACCAAATGCGACGCCACATATAATGGAGACAGTAGGGATTCCTTATGGCAAAATGGGATAAACTATTGACACGAATATGTTCCTTGTCAAAGGATCTTCGATTTAACGAGCTGCGTAAAGTGATGGAAAGCTATGGCTATGTAATTGAAGTGAAAAACGGTGTAAAATAGCACAAAACTTAAACAAATGAAGTTAAGAACAGCGATGGACACGCCGAGTTCGAATGATGATGTGAGATTGAAAAATCCTTACTGATTTTCAGAAACCAAAATCTGAAAGTCGGTAAGGTTTTTTTGCGTTTACTGGCAGCGGAGAGATGTTGGATGAGATTGGCTTTCTCTCCGCTGCCCTGTGCCACCCTTCATCCTCCACAAATGTATCATCTGCCCGTAGATTCATTGTCATTGGCTTACCGCAGATTGAACAACGAGGAATCAGCTTCGATGCTTTGCTTACCGTTTCACCGAAGGATGTTCCGATAGATTTGTAAGTCGATGTCTTTGAAAACATTGAAGATCACCTCGATTTCGTTGTTGGTCTGTTCTTTGTATTCTTTTATCGTACTGACGGCAATCTGCGCTGCCTTGTCATTGGGGAAGTGAAATTCTCCGGTGGAGATACAGCAGAACGCGACACTCTTTATATTATTTTGCTCCGCCAGTTCCAGGCAGGAACGATAGCAGGAAGCAAGCAGTTCCTTATCTTTTCTGGTCAGCCAGCCGCTGACGATGGGGCCGACGGTATGCAGTACATAATCACAGGGCAGATTGAATGCCGGAGTGATTTTTGCCCTGCCGTTTTTCTCCTCATGCCCCTGTTTTTCCATCAGTTCTGCACAAGCTGCGCGAAGCTGAACACCCGCGTAGGTATGAATGGCGTTATCAATGCAGCCGTGGTTGGGGCAGAAGCAGCCCAGCATCTGAGAGTTGGCCGCGTTGACAATCGCTCCGCAGCGAATGGTGGTAATGTCTCCTTGCCAAAGATAAATCCCCTCCAGCACCGGCGTCAGGTCTGCAAAATCTGTAATACCCTTGCGCCTGGTTTCCTCCTGTAAATAAGCGTCCTGTATTTCCAGAAACTGACTGCTGACCGGCTTCGGCATCCGCACGTTAAACAGTGCCCGCAGGAGCTGTTTCTGCTGTTGTATATCAGTGGGAATTTCCATGTTCCGGTATTGCGCTTCCTCTGAAAGAAGCGCCCTGATTAAATAAATTCTTCGCTCATCCTGTGTCATGGCTATCCTCATGATTACCTCCAATTTTGATTCCCTGTATGGGTTTTTCTTTACTTGTTTTGTCGTATCGGTATTCTTGCGACGATATTTTTGGTGAATCCTAATGCCTTTGCATTTTCATAGAGGAAGGCCTTCTGTTCAGGAAGGGCGGACCAGGCTGCGAATCTGTGTCAGATAATAGTCTGCCAATTGTTCGGGACTTTCCTTCATACCGTCACGAATCCAGCACTCGACCACACCACGGCAGCCGTAAATGCCGAAATAGCAATCCCAGCGACGCTGATAATCCATTCCGTCCTTTACCATAAAGTATTTCTTCGTTTCTGCATCCATCTTCTCCATGCTCATGGCGATGCAGAGATCGAGTACATTGCTTTCGAAGTTGGGAGAAGCGACGAGAGCATAAAGCTCGGCATTTTCTTTCATTTCCTGAAATTGCAGGCAGAGAATGTCCTGAATGTTGCCGTCATTGCACTGCAGCAGAATTTCGCTCGTGCGGTTGAGACACTGCTGCTCCAGCTGCTCCTTCCAGTCGTAAACATCCTGATAATATTTATAGAAGGTTGTACGGTTAATCCCGGCTCTTTCGCAGACTTCCTTCAACTTGATGGCATGAAAGGGCTTTTCCTGCACCAGATGGATAAAGCTTTCCTGTATGACCATTTTTGTGTAACGAATGCGGGCATCTAATCCCATAAAACCGCACCTCACTTTTCGATTTTTGGGAAGAAGAGCAACAGTTCTCCGTAAATTGTTGCTCTTTTTCCTGTATTCATTTTTCTGCTGATTGTTTCCGGAGGCTTACGAAGATAGAATAGCATCAGAGGGAAAGAAAAACAACAGGTTGTTTGAGAAATTTCTTTGTGTTTATCTGAAAGGAGCGGTCATCATGAATGAATTTGGAAATGAAAGGCAGTCACTTGTCATTCCGGCAGACGGGATCCGCAGCCTGAATATTTCCAGCAAAAATTACCGGATTCGTATCGTATCAGGAAACGAAGAGTCTTTTATTCTCCGTTTCTGCAACAATCGTTTTCGGATGCTGGAAGTCACACCTCGGGGAGATTGTCTGAATCTCAGCGAGAAAATGGCGGTCACTTTTTATGAGTTCTTCCGCTTCGTGGAGCTGATGAGGGAGAATGAACTGCTGGTCGAGCTGCCTCAAAACTGTGAAACTCTTTCGATTGTCGCCCGAACGGGTCCCACTGGTATTCTGGTAAACGGGGTAATGGTTCAGTCTTTGCAGCTGGAGTCCGGAACGGGTGAAATCTCTGTTTACAGAACCGATGTGACAAAGCAGCTGGCTGCTTTCAGCTCTGCCGGTAAAATCAGCTGCAGCGTACTTGGGAGGCCGGAGGAATACAATGTGTCCTGCGCTGCCGACCGCAGGGATGTCCAAAATCCCTGCTATCCTTACCATGAGAACGCTATGAAACGGATTGATCTTCACTCCGGGATGAGCGTCCCTCATCTCTGTTTTGCCTGAAAAAATGACCGGAAAGAAAAGGAGCCATCATTATGAAATATTGTGTCAGATGCGGAAAATCTACGGAAGATCAGGAAGCCTATTGCAGCAACTGCGGTACCCCGGCGAACGGAACCGGCCATCCACTCCATCGGTTTGATCCGGAATTCTTTTGTCCGGAGAAAATCCGTGTAAGGACAACGGACAGGGAAAACAGCGGACTTTAGACAGAGAGGAAGTGAAAATCTATAGAAAAGTGCTTTATAAATGCTTCCTGAAGCCATATAATATGACACAAGGGACAAAAGGAAAAGGCCGGGAATGGAGAACAGATAAATGCAGACGATAAATCATAAAAGCAAACGGCTCTGTGTCGGCCTGCTGGCTCATGTGGATGCGGGGAAGACGACGCTGTCGGAGGCGCTGCTGTATGCGGCCGGAGCGATCCGGCGGCTGGGGCGGGTGGACAACCGGGATGCGTTTCTCGATACGCATGCATTGGAGCGCGGGCGCGGTATCACGATCTTTTCCAAGCAGGCGGAACTGACGGTGGGAGAGACCCGGATCACACTGCTGGACACGCCGGGGCATGTGGATTTCTCGGCGGAAATGGAGCGGACGCTCCAGGTGCTCGATGCGGCGATCCTGGTCGTCAGCGGGGCGGACGGCGTGCAGGGGCATACGGAGACGCTGTGGAGGCTGTTGGCGCGTCACAGGATTCCGGTAGTTCTCTTTGTCAATAAGATGGATCAGCCGGGGACTGACCGGCGGGCTTTGCTGGCGGAGCTGCAGGAGACACTGGACGACGGCTGCCTGGATTTCACAGAAGCCGGGTCGGACGCCTTCTATGAGGCGATTTCTACCTGCGGAGATGAGGCTCTCCTGGATCGATATCTGGAGGAGGGCACGATTGACAGGGCGGACATCGAGCGTCTGATTCGGGCGCGGCGGGTCTTCCCCTGCTATTTCGGTTCGGCCCTGCGGATGCAGGGAGTGGAAGAGCTCCTGGAGGGGCTGAACAAATATCTGGAGGCACCGGTCTACCCGCCGGTCTTCGGGGCGCGGGTCTTTAAGATCGCCCGCGATGAGCAGGGAAACCGTCTGACGTATCTGAAGGTCACCGGCGGGACGCTGGCGGTCCGAAGTGTCCTGGCGTATATGGCAGAGGGGGAGACGAAGGAAGAGAAGATCAGCCAGATCCGCCTCTACTCCGGCGCGCGTTTTGAAACGCTGAACGAAGCGGAGGCGGGGACGGTCTGCACTGTGCTGGGGCTCTCCGCGACGCGGCCCGGTCAGGGTCTGGGCGCGGAGGCTTCCGCAGAGGCGCCGGTGCTGACACCCGTGCTCTCCTATCAGATCATTCTGCCGGAGGGACTGGAGCCGGGCGTCATGCTGCCGAAGCTGCGTCAGCTGGAGGAGGAAGAACCGGAGCTTCACATCGTCTGGGACGAGGCGCTGCGCGAGATCCGTGTGCAGATCATGGGGGAAGTGCAGCTGGAGATTCTGCAGAGTCTGATCGCGGAGCGCTTTGGCGTGGAGGTGCGCTTCGGAGAGGGGAGCATTGTCTACCGGGAAACGATCGCCGAACCCGTAGAGGGTGTGGGGCATTTCGAGCCTTTGCGTCATTACGCGGAGGTGCATCTCCTGCTTGCGCCGGGGGCGCGCGGCAGCGGGCTGGCCTTCGGGACGGACTGCAGCGAGGATGTTTTAAGTAAGAACTGGCAGCGGCTGGTGCTGACGCATCTGGCTGAGAAGACGCACCGCGGTGTGCTGACCGGCTCGCCGATCACGGATATGGAGATTACGCTGGTTAATGGACGGGCGCATGTCAAACATACGGAGGGAGGAGATTTCCGGCAGGCCACGTACCGGGCCGT
The DNA here is from genome assembly GCA_021202465.1 of Lachnospiraceae bacterium. GTDB lineage: Bacteria > Bacillota > Clostridia > Lachnospirales > Lachnospiraceae > UBA3305. Next base: position 43,099 of record JAJQCZ010000009.1, read on the forward strand.
CCGCCAGGGGCTGAAACAGGCCAGGTCTGTGCTTCTGGAGCCCTGGTATCAGTTCCGGCTGGAGGTGCCGGTCTCTCTGGTGGGACGGGCCATGACGGACATCGAGAACCGTCACGGCGTTCCGGAGCCGCCGGTGACCCGGGGGGAAATGAGCCTTCTGACGGGGACTGCGCCGGTGGCCACGCTGCGGAATTACGCGAAGGACGTGGCGGCTTATACCCGGGGAAAAGGGCATCTGACGCTGGAGTTTCACGGATATCTTCCCTGCCACAACACGGACGAGGTAGTGGCGGCGCTGGGGTATGATTCGGAGACCGATGCGGACAACCCCACGGGCTCTGTCTTCTGTGCCCACGGTGTCGGGTTTTCGGTGGCCTGGGATCACGTGCGTGAATACATGCACCTGGAATGCCGCCCGGACGCGCGGATAGCCGGTGTACGGGGTGAGGCAGAGGAGGCGATGCCGGCCACAGCAGAGGAACGCTGGATCGGGACTGATGAGATCGACGCTATCCTCGCCCGTACCTTTTACGCCAACGGAAAAGACCGTTCTCTGGAACGGCGCGGCATCGGGCGCCGGGAATTCTCGCGGACTGCGTCCGCGGAACCTGTGCGCCGTACCTGGAAGCCGAAGGAGCGAAAGGAAGAATATCTCCTGGTGGACGGCTATAATATCATTTTCGCCTGGCCGGAGCTTGCGGAGCTGGCGAAGACGCATGTGGACGCCGCCCGGGAGACCCTGCTGGACATTCTTTGCAATTATCAGGGGCTGCGCCGCTGTCAGATCATCGCTGTCTTTGACGCCTATCGGGTACAGGGACACCGCACGGAATTTCTGGATTATCTGAACATTCATGTGGTTTACACAAAAGAGGCGGAGACAGCGGATCAGTACATTGAAAAATTCACCCATGAAAATGCCTCCCGCTATCAGATCACGGTTGCGACCTCGGACGGTCTGGAGCAGATCATCATCCGGGGGGAGGGCTGCCGCCTGCTGTCGGCACAGGACCTGAGAGAGGAAATCGATCGCGCTGTCCGGGATATGCGGGAGGAACGGGCGGCTGCCTCCAGAGACAACCGCGGTTTTCTTCTGGATTCCGTCCCGGAGGAGGTGGCGATTCAGCTGAAAAAAATCCGGGACGGTCGGGAGGAATAGCCTCCGGGGCCATCGGTGCATAGGATAAAACAGGATTCTTGCAGGAGCGATGGGTTTGAATGGCATTCTATGGGCGCTTGGCGGCACCCTGTTTACTTTCTCGGTGACGGCACTGGGGGCGCTGAATGTATTTCTGGTTCGAAGAGAGGTGAGCGGCGCGCTGCAGTGCGCGTTTCTTGGCTTTGCTGGGGGTGTTATGACGGCAGCGTCGATCTGGTCGCTGCTGATTCCCGGCATCGAACAGGCGGAGGTCAATGGCCAGATCAGCTGGCTGGTCGCAGCGGGCGGATTTTTGCTGGGGGTACTGCTTCTTCTGGGGATTGATCGGCTGCTGAAGCGGTTTCTGGGGCAGGAGGAGGCGGAGAACAGCGCCGGAAGCGACAGACATTATCGAAAAAGCACCTGGATGATGGTTCTTGCCATCACCATTCACAATATCCCGGAAGGGATGGCAGTGGGGCTGGCCTTCGCCCTGGCGGCGCAGAATGCGGGAGATGCCGGGCTTCTCTCCGGGGCTCTGATCCTGGCTCTGGGGATCGGTATACAGAACTATCCGGAGGGAACTGCTGTGGCGCTGCCTCTGATCCGGGACGGCATGGGGCGGCGAAAGGCCTTCGTTCTGGGCAGTCTGTCCGCGGTGGTGGAACCGGTCTTCGGTGTGCTGGCAGCGGCTCTGGCCGGGCGCGTCATGAGCTATCTGCCGCTGCTGCTCGCCTTCGCGGCGGGAACGATGATCTATGTGGTGGTAGAGGAGCTGATTCCGGAAGCGCATCCGGGGGAACAGGAGAATATCGGTACCCTGGGCTTTATCGTGGGATTTCTGCTTATGATGATTCTGGATGTGGCGCTGGGGTGAAAATGTAACAGCCATGAGCCGCCCCCCTTTCGCGGGGGCCGACCCATGGCTGCAGTTACCATAGTCCTTATGAGACGGAAACCGATGAATCCGTCATCGTGAGATCAATCAGTCGATCTTGGTGGGATCGAGGTACGTCTTGATCTCTTCCTCGTGCGTCTCCATCGCGGTGTTGGTCATCTTGCTCAGGATGTCGGCCAGGCTGCTGCGGTGCGACTCGATGTTCTCCGCGTTCTCCGTGATCTTCGCCTTCTGCTGATCCAGTCTCTCCACGTTGGCAGAGATCTGCTTCATGTTCGCCTCAATGCGGCTGCGGTTCTCCACTACCTGCTTGTGCTCTTCCTCCAGAGCGGCCTCCAGAGCGGCAACCTTCTTTTCCAGTTCCAACAGTTTTTCTTCGGTCGTCATGATAAACCCTCCTTGATATTTGTTGTTGAGAGGAGGTTCTGTGCCCTCCGGTCTCTGACCTTGGCCTTATAATAACACATTTTTTAAAAGAATCAACTACAAAAAATATGCGTATGTAATATGATTTTTGTATAAAGAAAAAACAGATGGAGAGACAAAAATCGGAAAAAATAACGAGAATATGTTAAAATAATTCCCGCAAGGAGGGGGAGAAAAAGAACGAAAATAAAAATGCCGGATGAATTAAAATATATAATAAAAAAGACAAAAATATAAATAAACGATTTTAGAAGAAGATTTGAAGAGGTAATTCATTTTTGAATAAGATGTCATGTCTCCCACAAACCTATTGACAAAATAGGAAAAAGGAGGTATGATGCCATCATGACAAGACGCGGGACAGAAATGTTCCCGGGAACAGGGCCGGGTGAGGGCGCATGCGTCTCCCGGCAGGAGGTAGTGAAATGGCGAAAATTTATCAGGGAACCGGGGAGCTGATTGGTAATACTCCTCTGGTGGAGATCACGAATGTGGAGCGGGATCTGGGGCTTTCAGCTCGTCTGTTGGTGAAGCTGGAATATCTGAATCCGGCGGGGAGTATCAAGGACCGGATCGCGAAGTCCATGATCGAGGATGCGGAGGAGCGGGGAATTCTGAAACCCGGCTCGGTGATCATCGAACCCACCTCAGGGAATACGGGGATCGGGCTGGCCGCGCTGGCGGCTTCCCGCGGGTATCGGCTCATTCTGACGATGCCTGAGACGATGAGTGTGGAACGGCGGAATATCCTGAAGGCCTACGGGGCCGAGATTGTCCTGACGGAGGGAGCGAAGGGCATGAAGGGGGCGATCGCCAAAGCGGAGGAGCTGGCGGCGAGCCTGCCGGACAGCTTTATCCCCGGACAGTTTGAGAACCCGGCTAACCCGAAGATACACCGGGAAACGACGGGACCGGAGATCTGGAGAGATACCGACGGCGAGGTGGATATCTTTGTGGCCGGTGTGGGCACCGGCGGCACGCTGACCGGTGTCGGCGAATACCTTAAGAGTCAGAAGCCGGATGTGCAGATCGTGGCCGTGGAGCCCGCCACCTCCCCGGTGCTTTCCGAGGGCCACGGGGGCAGTCACAAGATTCAGGGAATCGGCGCCGGGTTCGTGCCGAAGGTGCTGAACACAGAGGTTTATGACGAAGTGTTCCCTGTGGACAACGAAGTCTGCTTCGATACCGCAAAACTTCTGACGAAGAAGGAGGGAATCCTGGTGGGGATCTCCTCCGGCGCGGCGCTGTATGCCGCTATTGAGGTGGCAAAGCGCCCGGAGAACCGTGGGAAGACGATCGTGGTTATCCTGCCTGACAGCGGAGACCGCTATTATTCTACGGCACTGTTTGAGAACTGATGGGAAATAAGAGCGCAGGAGGGAAGGAGACACTGAAGGAGTGTTCAGGAATGCAGCCGTCCTTCCGCATGTGTCCCGATGACTGAGAAGAAGATGAAGAGCAGAGTGCTGCAGGAGAAATTTTCTCCGTGCTGTGCTCTGCTTTTTTGATCATATAGGAAAGTTTTTCGCACTTTCCTATATGACAAAAAGCCTCCGGCGGATGCGCTAAGCGCATTCTATTTGATGAACAGATATATGTCGCTTGTGCCCGGCGGGATGTTTCTACACCCAGCCGCCGTCCAGGGCGATGATCTGACCGGTCAGGTATTCATTGCCGGTCACAAGCTGCAGGGCCAGCTGCGCGACCTCTTCGGGACGCCCCAGGCGGCCGGCGGGGATTTCCTCCTCCAGGGCCCGCCGCTCCTCGTCCGAGAGCCAGGCGTTCATGTCTGTGTCGATGGCGCCGCAGGCGATGGCGTTGACCTGGATATTGCTGGGAGCCAGCTCTTTGGCGAGGGCTTTCGTGAGGGCGTGAAGTCCGCCCTTGGTTGCGGAATAGGCTACCTCGCAGGAAGCACCGCAGAGTCCCCACACGGAGGAAATATTGAGAATCCGGCCGCTGTGGTTCCAGATCATGGAGGGGATGGCTTCCTTGCACATGGCGTAGCAGCCGGTCAGGTTGGTCTGCAGGATCTGCTGCCATTCTTCCCAGGTCGTATCCTGCAGCAGACCGATGTGAGAGATGCCGGCATTGTTGACGAGCACTTCGACGTTCCGACCCTGTTCTCCCAGGGCATCGAAGATACGGGCAGCGGCATCCCGTTCCCCCACGTCCGTCAGGAAGGGATAACAGAGGACGTGGTGTGATTCGATGAGTGTTCGAACCTGATCCAGTTTCTCTTGATTCTGCCGGGCGACGATGGCCACGTCCCAGCCGGCTTCCGCGAAACGCAGGGCGATGGCCCGGCCGATGCCCCGGGAGGCTCCGGTGACGAGTGCAAGTGAATGATTCATAATAGGAAGAAACTCCTTTCTGTTTCTGTCTCCCCCATCATAATTCATTTGCGGAGGAAAGAAAAGGGCGGAAGAAAACAAATCAGGAAATTTTTGCCAGATGCGGAGAAGGGCTTGCTATTTGCGGCGGAACGGTGTAGAATACCCCGGTGTACGGGCGCGGCGGGAGCCGGGAGCGTATGGTAATTATAGAAGAAATCTGTGAAAAGTTCAGGGGAGGACCGTTATGTACGACCTGATTATCCTTGGTTCCGGGCCGGCGGGGCTGGCGGCGGCCATCTACGCGCAGAGGGCGCGGCTGCATTTCCTCGTTCTGGAGAAGGAACCCATGAGCGGCGGTCAGATCATCAACACGGACGCAGTGGATAATTATCCGGGGCTGCCGGGCATCAATGGTTTTGACCTGGCGATGAAGCTGCGGGAACACGCGGAGAGCCTGGGGGCTTCCTTTGTCTGCGATGAGGTCGTACGCATCGAAAATATGGCGGGAGACATCAAGACGGTGGTTGGTCGGGATGACGAGTACCGGGCCCGCACCCTGATACTGGCGACCGGCGCGACACACAGGAAGCTGGGTGTTCCCGGCGAAGAAGCGCTGGCCGGGCGGGGCGTCAGCTACTGCGCTGTCTGCGACGGAGCCTTCTTCCGTAATCAGGTGACCGCTGTGGTGGGCGGCGGCGATGTGGCGGTGGAGGACGCGATCTTCCTGTCCCGAATCTGCCGTAAGGTGTATCTGATTCATCGGCGGGACGAGCTGCGGGCGGCGGCGTCGCTGCAGGAACAGGTCAGAGAACGGGATAATGTAGAGATCCTCTGGAACACTGTGGTAACAGAGGTGCGCGGGAAAGATGCGGTGGAGGAGCTTCAGCTTGCCTCCGCGGCCCGGAGCGGTGCGCTGCAGGCGGCCTCCTGTGAGGAGCCGCGGCAGGAAAGTGTGCTGCCGGTGGACGGGGTCTTTGCCGCCGTGGGAATCGTACCGAATTCGCAGCTGTTTGACGGGGTGACTTTGGATGAAGGCGGCTACGTCGTGGCGGATGAGACCGGGAGGACGAATTGTCCCGGCGTCTTCGCGGCGGGAGACGTGCGGACAAAGCCTCTGCGTCAGATTGTCACGGCGGCGTCGGACGGCGCCAATGCTGTTGCTTCGGCGGAGCGTTATCTGGCGGCGCAGGGGGCAAAAAACGGGCGCCGTGATCTGTAATACTTCCGGATTTCCTGCTTTTTTCACAAAAAATGCATTGACATTTACACGAGGGCTTGTTATACTTTGTTCATGAGTGTAATATTTGTGTAACAACTTTGAGACAGTGGAGGGATTATTTATGATAAAATATAATCGCGTGTTGTTACGTGCAGTGAGCCTGGGTCTGGCGGGAACCTTACTGGCCGCGACTCCGGTGTATGCCTCATCGAATTCCGTTCTGTCCGGTATCTCCGCCATCCTGGAGGAGACGACAGTCGAGGAAGAGACGATGGCTGTGAGCGGTGTGGCTCAGGTTACGGAGGGAATCTCCGATGCCTATATCAACGCGAGAAATGTTCTGGCGGACAGTTCCGTCAAGTATGAGATGACTGAGGAGGAGGTTGAGGCGCAGGTCGAGCTGGCAACACAGATCGATGAGGCGGCCGAGGCGGAAGATACGACTTCCCCTTATGACAATATTGCGATCTCCCAGGTCAATAATTATGTGAATATCCGCAGCGAGGCCTCGGAAGAGGGCGAGATTCTGGGTAAGATCTATAACAACGCGGCGGCGACCATTCTGGATACGGTAGAGACGGATGACGGCACCTGGTATTATATCGAGTCCGGGTCGGTGACAGGCTACATAAAGTCGGACTATTTCGTGACCGGTGAAGAAGCGGAAGCGATCGCCTATGAAGTGGGAACCGTGAAGGCAACGGTCAGTGCCGAGACCCTGCGGCTTCGTTCGGAGGCCAGCACCGAGAGCTCGACAGTTACTCTGCTTGCGGAGGATGAGAAGTATGATGTCATCGATCAGGTGGATGGTTTCGTAGAGATTTCCATTGACGATGATGTGAGCGGATATGTTTCCAGTGATTATGTGACGATCGACGTTGAGTTCGAGACGGCCATCTCCATTGAGGAAGAGCGGGCGGCCGAGGAGGCCAAGCGGATCGCTGAGGAGTCTGCAGCGCAGGCAGCGGCTGAGGAAGCGGCCGCATCGGAAGCAGCGGCCTCTGAGTCTGCGGCGGAAGCGGCAGCGGCGGCAGCAGCGGAAGCGGAGAACGACGATGATGATTACGAGGAAGAGGCAGTAGCCGCGACGCAGGCGACCACAGAGGCGACGACGGAAGTTACGACACAGGCAACGACAGAGGCGACCACGGAAGCTACAACGCAGGCGACGACTGAAGAGACGACCACCACGACGGCGGAAGAGACGAAGTCCTCTTCTTCCGAGAGCACCAGCTCCATCCGTACTCAGATCGTGAACTACGCACTGTCCTTTGTGAGCAACCTCAAATATGTGTATGGCGGCAACAGCCTGTCCAGTGGTGTGGATTGCTCCGGTTTTGTTCAGCAGGTCTACAAGCACTTTGGATACAGCCTTCCCAGAACCTCTGATTCTCAGGGAAGCAGCGGAACGAGCGTAAGCTCCTCCGAGATGCAGCCGGGTGATCTGGTTTACTACGGCGGCCACATCGCCATCTACATCGGCAACGGTCAGGTGGTACATGCTTCGAATGCCAAGACCGGCGTCAAGGTGTCGACCTGGAACTACCGTACTGTGAAGAGCATCCGCAACGTGCTCGGATAATAAAGGCATAAACAAAAAGAAGGAACGGTTTTGAGCCGTTCCTTCTTTTTGTTTATGCGCCTGGCGGCGTAATGAGTTTTATGGTTTATGCCATATGCAGCCGACGCTCTTTCAGAGGCTCAGCGCCCGGGCGAAGAGGTCTTTGGCCTCCGGCACGGGGAGGGACAGAAGTTCGCAGCGGCCGATCTGCCGGGGAAGCACCAGCGTGATGCGGCCTCCCCGGCGTTTTTTGTCAGCTGTGAGCCAGGGCAGGAGACGCCCCACCGGATAGGGGGCTGTACGGGGGAGGCCGAGTGCGTCGAGAGCCGCATCCATTTCCCGGATGCAGTCGCTGTCCGGATAGGCGAGATGTGCCGCGCGGGCGGCGATGGCCATCCCGATCGCGACAGCCTGGCCGTGACGGAGCGTGAATCGGCTCTCTGCTTCGATGGCATGTCCGAAGGTGTGCCCCAGATTCAGATACTGCCTGGCGCCGGTATCTTTCTCGTCTTCGGCGACGAACCGGCCCTTCATGGAGACGCAGGATGCGATGTGTTCGTCAGGGCTTGCCTGCAGTCCGCCGGCGGCGATATCGTCGAAGAGCTCGCGGGAGGCGATGGCGCCGTATTTCAGACTCTCGGCGGCGCCGTCTGCCCATACGGAGGCGGGAAGAGAGCGCAGAGTATCTGTGTCGCACAGAACCAGAGTGGGCTGCCAGAAGGTGCCGGCCTGATTTTTCCCGGCATCCAGATCGACGGCGGTCTTCCCGCCTACCGAGGAATCAACGGCGGCCAGAAGCGTGGTGGGAATCTGTACATAGGGGATGCCTCTCTGGTACAGGGAGGCGGCGAGGCCGGTCAGATCGCCCACGACGCCGCCGCCCAGAGCAATGAGGGCGTCAGAGCGTGAGAGACCGCTGCGTGCGAGGCTCTCGAGAAGGTCGCCCAGCTGCCGCCAGTTCTTGGAGGATTCTCCGGCGGGAATCGTGTAGCTGTCGCAGGCGATCCCTGCCTCGCCCAGAGAGTACAGGAGCTCCTCCAGATACAGGGGCGCGACGTGGGAGTCGGTGACGACGACCACGCGGCGGGCCGGGAGAGCCTCTGCGAAGAGCTCTCCGGCCCGGTTCAGGAGACCGGCTCCGATGCGGACGTCATAGGGGGTGGATGCGGCGATCGGACAGGTAATCATTGAGGTTCCTCCTCACTGGGCTGCACGGGAAGACTGCTGAGAGACTCGCGGAGGTTGAAAATGTGGCGGCTCAGGTCTGCGAAGGCCTTCGGTGTCAGAGACTGCGGGCCGTCGCAGAGGGCGTGCGCCGGATCGTTGTGTACCTCGATCATCAGACCGTCGGCACCGGCGGCCGTGGCTGCCAGAGCCATGGCGGGAACCAGGCTGGCCTTTCCTGTGGCGTGGCTGGGATCGACGACGACGGGCAGATGGGTCAGCTGATGGAGCACCGGGACGGCGCCCAGATCCAGCGTGTTCCGGGTGGCCGTCTCGAAGGTGCGGATGCCGCGCTCACAGAGGATGACCTGCTCATTGCCGCCGGCCAGAATGTATTCGGCGCTCATCAGAAGCTCCTCGATCGTGTTCGCCAGGCCGCGTTTCAGGAGAATCGGTTTCCTTAAGTGCCCGAGTTCCTTGAGTAACTCGAAATTCTGCATGTTCCGCGCCCCTACCTGGATGACGTCCACCTCTTCGAAGAGAGGGAGCTGCGAGAGATCCATGATCTCGGTCACGATGGGAAGACCGGTCTCTTCTCTGGCGTTCAGGAGCATGCGGACACCCTTGCCGCGAAGACCCTGGAAGGAGTAGGGAGAGGTGCGGGGCTTGAATGCGCCGCCCCGGAGCATCGTGGCGCCGGCCGCCTTTACGTCTCTGGCGACCTGTATGATCTGCTCCTCTGTCTCGACCGAGCAGGGACCGGCGATCAGGCCGAAACAGCCGCCGCCGATGCGGGTGTCCCCCGCCTGTACGATGGTGTCGTCCGGATGGAATTTGCGGTTGGCGTTCTTATAGGGCTCCTGGATCCGCTTGACATCCTCGACGATATCCAGAGACTGGATGCGCTCCAGAGGGATGCGCGAGGTATCGCCTACCAGGCCGAGGATGGTGTCCATCTTGCCGTTGACGGTGTGAATCTCCACGCCGTATTCCTGAATCCAGTGGGTCAGGTGTTCAATCTGGGCTTTGTCTGCGTTCTGTTTCAGTTTGATAATCATGGGTTTCTCCTCTTTCCATGTGATGATTGGGTGCAATGGGAAATGGCTTTCTGCCGTTCCCTGTTGCGGCCGGGGGTGTCGAACGGGTTGGCTTGTGAGGCCGAAAAAGAAAAGCCCCGCAGCGTGGCGCTGCAGGGCTGAGCTCTTCGGTTGGATCACAGTCAGACCCGGAACCGCATTCTCCCTGATGCAGCAGCACGCGAATAGGCCTTGCCAGCAAAAAAGCGGGCAAAGCTGCCGGTAAAGAAATAATAAGAACGGCTCTGTGCTGCGGTGCAGTGTGACATGAGAACTCTCCTCCGGGGACGGCCGGTCAGGCCGGGTGAACGGGTAACATCGAATTGCCAGTATGATATCACAGGAAAACATGAATGTAAAGAATAAAAACGATGAAATTTCTTCATGAATCAGAGGGGAAAATAAGCCCCGGTGCGTGTCCAGGGCTTTTGGAGCGGGTTTATCGGGTTCGCTGAATGTTCCGCGCTGGCGTGTTCTTGCTGCCTGGAATTTTTTCTGCTAGAATTCGGGCTCAATCAGACCGTAGGTGTTCGGCCCCTTGCGCCTGTAGACGACGTTGACCTGATCGGTATCCGAATTGAGGAAGACGTAGAAGCTGTGGCCCAGCATCTCCATCTGCAGGCAGGCCTCCTCGGGATCCATGGGCTTCATGGCGAAGCGTTTGGTGCGGACGATCTGAATCGCATTCTCCTCTTCGGGGACTTCCTCGGTATATGCGGGGGTGAAGCCGGTCTGATTTCGGTTCATCAGGCGGGTCTTGTATTTTCTGAGCTGTCCTTCGATAACCTCCTCAACCAGATCGATGGACTGATACATATCGGTACTGCTCTCCTCCGCCCGGATCACCGTGCCCTTCAGGGGGATGGTGACTTCAATCTTCTGGCGGTCTCTTTCCACACTCAGGGTGACCTGAACCTCGGTGTCCGGCTGGAAATATTTCTCGAGCTTTCCGAGCTTGCTCTCCACCATCGACTGCAGGCCTGCCGTAAGGTTCACATTGCGGCCGGAAATAATAAAACGCATACCATCAGCTCCTTTACTGTATGATCGCCGGGACTCCCGCTGCGGCGGGGCCTGACGGAATTCTTATCGTTCGCATTCGGGCAAAAAGTACGAAAAAAGACGAAAAAAGGTTGCAACTGATGCAAAAAATAAGAATTCAATACAATAAGTCTACCATATTTCAAGGAAAAAGCAAGTAAAAAAAGAAAAGTTTTCGGGCGGGAAAAGACGCAGCAAGGCCGCGGAAATCCGTCGCCGTACTTCGGGAAAATATGGAGGATTTTCTGAGATTTCGACAAAGGAGAGGTGCGGAAGGATGTGGATAATGTGGATAACTTCGTGCATAACCCGGTTTTTCAGGAAAAACACGGAGAAATTTTTGTGGATAACCGGGGGGAAAAAGTACAGAGCCTCTTGCATTTTTGCCATGTACAGTATAGAATGGTGGGGTTGCACGGGCGGTGCGCGGACGTGCGCCGCAGGAAGCAGGATAGGAGTTATACGGTATGATTCGAGAAGATATTCGGAATATTGCGATTATAGCCCATGTAGACCATGGCAAGACGACGCTGGTGGACGAGCTGCTGAAGCAGAGCGGCGTGTTCCGGGCCAATCAGGACGTCGTGGAGCGGGTGATGGATTCCAACGACATCGAGCGGGAGAGGGGCATCACCATACTCTCCAAGAATACGGCGGTTTTCTATAAGAATACGAAGATCAACATCATTGACACCCCCGGTCACGCGGATTTCGGCGGAGAGGTGGAGCGGGTGCTGAAGATGGTGAACGGCGTGATTTTGGTGGTGGATGCTTTCGAGGGCCCCATGCCACAGACCCGTTTTGTTCTGCAGAAGGCACTTTCCCTCGACCTGTCGGTGGTGGTCTGCATCAACAAGGTGGACCGGGACGGCGCCCGCCCCGAGGAGGTCGTGGATGAGGTGCTGGAGCTGTTGATGGATCTGGATGCCAATGACAAACAGCTGGACTGCCCCTTCGTCTTTGCTTCGGCTAAGGCCGGCTGGTCCGCCCGCGAGCTTGACGATCCCCGGGAGAATATGGTTCCTCTTTTTGAGACGATTCTTGAGTCTATTCCGGCGCCCGAGGGAGATCCGGATGCCGATACGCAGGTACTCATCAGCACCATTGACTACAACGAATATGTGGGCCGCATCGGCGTGGGCAAGGTAGACAACGGTTCTCTGAAGGTGAACCAGGAGGTCGTTCTGGTGAACCATCATGATCCGGATAAGTGCCACAAGGTGAAGATCAGCAAGCTGTATGAGTTCGACGGACTGAATAAGGTCGACGTGAAGGAGGCCGGCATCGGCTCTATCGTGGCGATTTCCGGTATTCCGGATATTCGCATCGGCGATACGATCTGCTCTCCGGAGAATCCGGTACCGATTCCCTTCCAGAAGATTTCCGAGCCGACGCTGTCCATGAATCTGATGGTCAACGACAGCCCCTTCGCCGGGCAGGAAGGGAAATATGTCACCTCCCGCCATCTGCGCGATCGCCTGTTTCGCGAGCTGAACACCGACGTCAGTCTGCGTGTAGAGGAGACGGACAGCCCCGACTGCTTCAAGGTGTCGGGCCGCGGCGAGCTGCATCTGTCCGTCCTGATTGAGAATATGCGCCGTGAGGGTTACGAGTTTGCAGTCAGCAAGGCGGAGGTCATTTACAAGACAGATGGAAACGGCAAGCCGCTCGAGCCTATGGAGCGGGTCTATGTGGATGTGCCCGATGAGTATTCCGGCGCGGTCATCGAGAAGCTCAGCATGCGCAAGGGTGAGCTGCAGAACATGACGCCCGGCAACGGCGGCACCACCCGCCTGGAATTCTCCATCCCTTCCCGGGGGCTAATCGGCTACCGGGACGAGTTCCTGACCGATACCAAGGGGAACGGTGTCATGAATCAGCTCTTCGATGGTTATGCTCCGTACAAGGGCGACATCCAGTACCGGACACAGGGCTCTCTGATCGCCTTCGAGACCGGCGAGGCGGTGGCTTACGGCCTGTTCAACGCCCAGGACCGGGGGCTGCTCTTTGTGCGGCCCGGCGACCGGGTCTATTCCGGCATGGTGGTGGGGCAGAACGGCAAGTCCGACGACATCGAGGTGAATGTCTGCAAGACCAAGCATCTGACCAATACCCGTTCCTCCGGCGCCGACGAGGCGCTGAAGCTGGTGCCGCCGAAGATCATGAGCCTGGAGCAGTGCATGGAGTTCATCGACACCGATGAGCTGCTGGAGGTCACGCCGGAGAACCTGCGCATCCGCAAGCGGATCCTCAATCCTACGAAGAGAAAGAGAGACATGATCCGGAGAAAATCCTGACCGCGACAGATATATTGCGAGTATTACAGACATCCGCATATAAAATAAAAAAGAATGAAATAGTGAAAAATTCCGGGGACATTTTCGGAGAAAATACGGGAAACGCGCAAGGATAATTGAAACGCCGGGTAAGATATTTTAAAAAAATATGTGAAAGGCGGAGCGGATGGGCGATAGGACGGAAAAAGAAGAGAAGATATTTGAGTGAAAACAAAAAATGCTGTATCGTCAAATCGCAGGGAACATGCTACACTCTATATGTAAGCAGGATATATGGGTGAGAGGAAATCCCATTTGTCCGGATTTTTTGTATAATGAATACAAGGAGGTTCCCAGTCATGAAAAAAAGGTCTGCCTGGATGAACGGCTGCCGCAGGAGAGTGAATTCAAGGAGGGGTATGAGAAGGCCAAAGAGGCACTTCTGGAGAAGACCGGCGATGCCTCCGTGCTGGAGGGAGCGATCGAGATTCATCATAAGCTGCCCCTGGAGAATCTCGAGGCGGAGGAATATATGATGCCTCGCGATGTGCTGAAGGAAGAGATGAAGAAAGCCGGTGTGGACGTTGCCGAAGCAAAGCCGAAAAAAGAGTCCGCGGAGAATGGTGAGGAAGAGCCGAAGGTGACGGCGGCGGATACGATGATGGAAGGATTTTCGGCAGAGCCGGAGCTTAACCCCATCGAGGCGGTAGAGGCGATCAGCTACAATGCATCCGCGGAAGAAGTGGCGGAAGAAATGAAGGAAGCCGGGCTCGTACAGGAGAAGCCGGAAAAAGAAAAGGCAGAGATTCCGAAGGAAGAGACCGAAGAGACGGGGGAGACCGGCGTAGATCTGACGATGGAAGGCTTTGCAGAGGATCCGGAGCTGACGCCGATTGAGGAGGTGGATGCGATCCGCCATGTGGCTTCTTTTGATGAAGTGAAGGATGAGATGAAGGACGCCGGACTGATGCCGGAGGAGCCGGAAGAGGAAAAGACTGAGGCACCGAAGGAAGAGACCGAAGAGACGGGGGAGACCGGCGTGGATCTGACGATGGAAGGTTTTGCAGAGGATCCGGAGCTGACGCCGATCGAGGAGGTGGATGCGATCCGTCATGTGGCTTCTTTTGATGAAGTGAAGGATGAGATGAAGGATGCCGGACTGATGCCGGAGGAGCCGGAGAAATAGATGGTGATTTCTGCGTAACAATCGGTATATCAAGATGACAATAAAGCTTTTGTCGTTTATATCATAAGATATAACTTTTCATGAAATGCCTGCCTTTGCGGTGGGCATTTTATTTGTGCAAGAAAAATGAAATAGTTGATAAGAAAAGCAAGATAGTGCAAAAAAACATCGGGATCCGGTCTGAAACTAATGAAAAAACGAACAAAATTTTAGCAAGATAATTGTGCGATTTGGGAAAATGGTGCATGGTTACATTCGCGACGGGTATGATAAGATAATTGTCAGTAATAATGTGGCGCAGGTATGCCTTCGGGCATTTGCGCAGGAGAGGAGAGTGTACCTATGAAGCATACACCGTTTCCCGGTTATGACAATCACTTCAAGTCACAGCTTCGTGATCTTGAAGAGACACCGGAGCTGATTGCGGCGCGTCAGGCGCAGGGCAAAGCTCTGATGACCTGGGAGGTGCCGGAGGGACTGAAGATGGAGGATCGCGCCATCGACGGACCTGATGAGGGGCAGAAGCTGAACATCCGCATCTATACGCCTGCGGGGCTGCCCGCGAAGGCTCCGGCTGTTCTGGATATCCACGGCGGCGCCTGGGTTGGCGGCAATCTGGACATTGACAACGCCCGCTGCATCGAGCTGGCGGTCCGCACTGAGGCTATTGTGGTCAGCGTTGAATATCGTCTTTGCGGCACCGGTGAATTCCACTTCCCGCAGCCGCTGATGGACTGCTATACGGCCTACAAGTGGATCCTGGCGAACGCTGAGGAGCTTGGCTGCGACGGTCAGGTAGGTGTCCATGGTTCCAGCTCCGGCGGCAATCTGGCTGCAGGACTGGCTCTGTACCTGAGAGATCATAAGGAGCAGGCGCCGGCTCTGACCGTTGTGAACTGCGGCTGCCTGTCCAACCAGTTTAACGAATTCTATTCCTTCCAGCAGAACTATGAGCTGCGCATGGGACCCGATGAGAAGGCGGCGGGCGCTGAGAACGCCTATCTGGGCGGCTACGACGGAACCACTCCTTCGTACTATGCTTTCCCGCTCTTTACCCCGGATGTAGGAGGACTCGGAGCACATATGATCATCACGGCGGAGTATGATACGCTGCGCGATGACGGCCTGAACTATGCGATGCGTCTGCTGAAGGCCGGCGTGCCGACGGAGATCCTGTCCGCGCCTCGTGTCTGCCACTGCTTCACCTGCGTGCCGTTCCATCCCTACACGAATCTGATACATGATCTGATCGCCATGTCCTTCCGCCGGGAGTTCGGCCTGCTGGAGAATCTGAGAGTCTGATGATGTGCCTGCGGACGGGAGAACCGCCCGACAGGCCGGAGGAAAACCTGAAAAGGTAAAAAATTGTAAAATTAAGGAGAGAAATACATATGAGTCCTACCGTAATGGCAATTATTATGCTGGTTGTCGTAATTGCGTGTATTCTTTGGAACAAGATTCCGATGAACTTTATCATGTTCGTCGTACCCTTTGTCTGCAGCCTGCTTCTGGGCTACACTCTGTCGGAGACCAGCAGCTTTATCCTGACGCAGATCAGCACGGTGATGCAGTCTGCCGGTTATATGCTGCTGTTCGGTCTGGTTTACTTCACCATGCTGACCGAGACCGGTATGTTTGATATCATCGTGGGCGCTCTGCTCAAGCTCATCGGCAACAAGATGAACGTCGTGGTCGTTATGATTATGACCTCGATCATCGGCGCCGTGGGTTATCTGACCGCCAATATGTCCACGACCTACCTGATCTGCTTCCCGATCATGATTCCTCTGTTCAAGAAGTTCAAGCTGGATCAGCGCTATGCGTTCATCCTCTGCCAGACCGCCATCAGCGCCATGTGCTTCCTGCCCTGGGGCATCGGCCTGGTGAACTCCGCCATGATGGCCGGCTGCGATGCGACTGAGCTGGCGGCTGCCTCCATCCCGTGGGGCCTGTGCTTCCTTCCTGCGATCGTTCTGCAGTGGGTGTACTTCAGCATGTGCCACAGAAAGAAATACGGTACTCTGGGTCTGCCGGAAGGCGTTACGCTTGACAACGCCGGAACCGCAGAGACCAAGAAGGAAGAGAACCCCAATGCGCGTCCGAAGCTGTTCTGGTTCAACCTGATCGTGTTCGTCTGCGTCATCGTGACTCTGGCCGTGTTCCAGGTGCCTTCCTACCTTGTTTTCATCGCCGGTTCCATCATCACTTCGATGGTGAACTATCCGAAGAACTTCAGCCAGATCTGGAACAAGGCCGGTACGACCTTCTTCAACGTTCTCGTGATGCTGATTGCGATCTGCTTCTATCTGGCAGTCTTCAACGCGGCGCCCGAGGATGGCAGCAAGGTGTCCATGGTTAATGCGCTGGCGACGGCCATGACCGGTATCTTCCCTGAGTTCCTGATGAAGTATATGTTCCTGATCTTCCTGGTACTGGTGGTGCCGATTGTTCATTTTGTCCCTTATCAGGTATACAACGCCATGTATCCGCTGTTCATCTCCGTGGGCGCGACCTTCGGCATGGGTTCCATCGCCATCATCGCTCCCTTCGTCTGCAACCTGGGCCTGGCGACCAGCGTAACGCCGATGAACTCGGCCACCTACGTCGGCTGTACCCTGTGTGAGATTGATGATGTCAACGCTTATACCAACTGGGGCGGTGTGATTATGTTCTTCACCAACCTGGTGGTCATTGCAGTCGCGTTGATTACCGGCGTACTGTCGTTCTGAGAAAGCTCTTTCGTCTAACATTTGTATAGCCCCCGAAACACCCCGCCTTAGGACGGGGTGTTTCTCGTGCAAAAAAGTAAAATAATTAAAAAGATGATAAGATTTTATGGACGATTTCTGCATAGGAGCAAAAAAACAATAAAATAACGACAAAAATATGGTTGGATAATTAGAAGGTTTGATAAATTGCACATGGTTATGACTACAGAAACATGATAAAATAATTTTCGGTAATGTTTTGGCTCGAATTACATTTTCGGGCTCCGCACAAGAAAGGAGAGTGTAGCTATGAAGCATACACCGTTTCCTGGTTATGACAATCATTTTAAATCTCAGCTTCGTGACGTCGAAGACACTCCGGAACTGATCGCTGCGCGTCAGGCGCAGGGCAAGGCCCTGATGACCTGGACGGTTCCGGAAGGACTGAAGATGGAGGATCGTGTCATTGATGGTCCCGATGAGGGACAGAAGCTGAACATCCGCATTTATACGCCTGCAGGGCTGCCCGCGAAGGCTCCGGCTGTTCTGGACATCCACGGCGGCGCCTGGGTCGGCGGCAATCTGGATATTGATAATGCCCGCTGCATCGCCCTGGCGGTACGCACCGAGGCGGTCGTGGTCAGTGTTGAGTATCGGCTCTGCGGCACCGGTGAGTTCCATTTCCCGCAGCCTCTGATGGACTGCTACACGGCCTACAAGTGGATCCTGGCGAATGCAGAGGAGATTGGCTGCGACGGCCAGGTGGGTATTCATGGCTCCAGCTCCGGCGGCAATCTGGCCGAAGGTCTGGCTCTGTATCTGAGAGATCATAAGGAGCAGACACCGGCTCTGACGGTGGTGAACTGCGGCTGCTTGTCCAACCAGTTTAACGAATTTTATTCGTTCCAGCAGAACTACAATCTGCGTATGGGACCGGATGAGAAGGCAGCAGGCGCGGAGAATGCCTATCTGGGCGGCTATAACGGGACGACGCCTTCCTACTATGCGTTCCCTCTCTTCACCCCGGATGTAGGTGGACTCGGAGCGCATATGATCATCACGGCGGAGTATGATACCCTGCGCGATGACGGCCTGAAATATGCGATGCGTCTGTTGAAAGCCGGTGTGCCGACAGAGATCCTTTCCGCGCCTCGTGCCTGCCATTGCTTTACCTGCGTGCCGGATCATCCCTATACAAACCTGACGCATGACTTGATCGCCATGTCGTTCCGCCGGGAGTTCGGCCTGCTGGAGGATCTGAGGGTCTGATGCTGTGCCTGCAGACGGAAAGAACTGTCTGACAGGCCTGAGAAAAGTCTGAAAAGGTAAAACTGTATAATAAGGAGAAAAATACATATGAGTCCTACCGTAATGGCAATTATTATGCTGGTGGTTGTTATCGCCTGCATTATCTGGAACAAGATTCCTCTGAATTTTATCATGTTCGTCGTTCCCTTTGTCTGCTGTCTGCTTCTCGGTTACAGCCTGACAGATACCAGCAGCTTTATCCTGACGCAGATTAACTCGGTGATGCAGTCTGCTGGTTATATGCTGCTCTTCGGTCTGGTGTACTTCACGATGCTGACGGAGACGGGAATGTTTGATATCATTATCAATGCACTGGTCAAACTGATCGGAAACCGCCTGAATGTTGTTGTTGTCATGGTTATGACCTCTGTTATTGGTGCTGTAGGTTATCTGACTGCCAACATGTCCACGACGTACCTGATCTGCTTCCCGATCATGATTCCCATGTTCAAGAAGTTCAAGCTGGATCAGCGCTATGCGTTTATCATCTGCCAGACGGCGGTCAGCGCGATGTGCTTCCTGCCCTGGGGAATTGGCATCGTGAACTCCGCCATGATGGCCGGCTGCTCTGCTACGGAGCTGGCTGCGGCTTCCATGCCCTGGGGTCTGTGCTTTATCCCCGCAATTGTTCTGCAGTGGGTGTATTTTGCCATCTGTCATAAGAGAAAGATGGGAACTCTGGGCCTGCCGGAGGGGGCAGAGGCGGCAACGGTTGAGACAACCTCGACCGAGACCAAGCAGGAGGAGAAGCCCAATGCGCGCCCCAAGCTGTTCTGGTTTAATCTGCTCGTGTTCGTGTGTGTTATCGTGGCACTGGCTTATTTCCAGGTGCCGTCTTACCTTGTTTTTATTGCCGCAGCCATTATTACTTCGATGGTAAACTATCCGAAGAATTTCGGCCAGATCTGGAACAAGGCCGGTGCGACCTTCTTCAACGTGCTCGTGATGCTGATTGCGATCTGCTTCTATCTGGCGGTCTTCAACGCGGCGCCTGAGGATGGCAGCCAGGTCTCCATGGTCAGCGCTCTGGCGACGGCCATGACCGGTATCTTCCCTGAGTTCCTGATGAAGTACATGTTCGTTATTTTCCTGGTGCTGGTGGTGCCGATCATCCATTTTGTACCCTATCAGGTATATTCGGCTATGTATCCGCTGTTCATCTCTGTGGCGGCAACCTTCGGTATGGGTTCCATCGCTGTGATCGCTCCCTTCGTCTGCAACCTGGGACTGGCGACCAGCGTAACGCCGATGAACTCGGCCACCTATGTTGGCTGCACCCTGTGTGAGATCGAGGATGTTAACAGCTACACGAACTGGGGCGGTGTGATCATGTTCTTCACCAACCTGATTGTAATTGCGACGGCCCTGATCACCGGCGTGCTGTCGTTCTGACAAAGCTCTTTCGCTTAACATTTGTATAGCCCCCGAAATGCCCCGCCTCCGGACGGGGCATTTCTCTGCCCGGATTGAACTGCGTTGACTGTAGAAGGATAAGAAATATTTTCAAATAATGATAAGATGTTGTAAAGACTGAGGAAAAATCAAACTAAAAGCCATAAAAATTCGATAAGATATTTGAACAATCTGCGAACATGCCGCATGGTGTGAGGGGAAAAGGTGTGTTATGATATACGATGTCACACAGTATTTTGGCGAAGCCGGACGCTTTCGCCGTCTAAGACAAGGAGAAGTACGCTATGAAGCAAACACCGTTTCCCGGATATGACAACCATTTCAAATCGCAGCTTCGTGATGTCGAAGATACTCCCGAGCTGATCGCAGCGCGTCAGGCACAGGGCAAGGCTCTGATGACCTGGACCGTGCCGGAAGGCCTGAAGATGGAAGACCGTGCCATCGACGGTCCCGATGAGGGGCAGAAGCTGAACATCCGCATCTACACGCCTGCAGGGCTGCCCGCGAAGGCTCCGGCGATCCTGGATATCCATGGCGGCGCCTGGGTCGGCGGCAATCTGGATATCGACAATGCCCGCTGCATCGCACTGGCAACCCGTACGCAGGCGATCGTGGTCAGCGTCGAATATCGTCTCTGCGGCACCGGTGAATTCCACTTCCCGCAGCCGCTGATGGACTGCTATACCGCGTATAAGTGGATCCTGGCGAATGCTGAGGAGATCGGCTGTGACGGTCAGGTGGGCCTCCACGGCTCCAGCTCCGGCGGCAATCTGTCTGAGGGGCTGGCTCTGTACCTGAGAGATCATAAGGAGCAGGCGCCGGCTCTGACGGTTGTGAACTGCGGCTGCCTGTCGAACAGCTTCAATGAATTTTACTCCTTCCAGCAGAACTACAATCTGCGTATGGGACCCGATGAGAAGGCAGCGGGTGCTGAGAACGCCTATCTGGGCGGCTATAACGGAACGAGCCCTTCCTACTATGCTTTCCCTCTTCTGACTCCGGATGTAGGAGGTCTGGGAGCGCATATGATCATCACGGCGGAGTATGATACGCTGCGTGACGACGGTCTGAAATATGCGATGCGTCTGCTGAAGGCCGGCGTACCGACGGAACTCCTTTCCGCGCCGCGTTCCTGCCATTGCTTCACCTGTGTGCCGGATCATCCCTACACCAATCTGGTTCATGACATGATTGCCATGTCCTTCCGCCGCGAGTTCGGTCTGCTGGAGGATCTGCGGGTCTGAGAATCCCGGGGGTAAAGAAAAGATCATGAAGTGCGGGACACTTCATGATGGGAGCGTACGGAAAAAGGCGCCGGCTGGCGCCTTTTTCCAGAAGAGTCTCAGGACTCGGTTTCATTCATTTGAGGAATCCTGCCTGTGATGCTTGTGGTAAATAATATCCGGACTGTTCCGGGGCAGATCGCGGCTGTCGAGCCGCTGCCGGTACTCGGTGGGAGAACAGCCGATTCGCTTTGAGAAGAGACTGGCGAAGTAGAAGGGGTTGTCATACCCTACGAGTTCGGCGATCTCGGCGATTGGCTTGTCGGTTTTTCCCAGGTACTCGGTCGCCTTGGCCATGCGCGCGTTGATCAGATAGTTGATGGGCGAGCAGTGGAAGGCGTGGGAGAACAGCCGACTCAGGTGAGAGGGACTGATGGAGAATTTCTCGCCCAGAGACTGGAGACTGATCTTCTCTTCACAGTGCTCCGTGATATAGTGCAGTACATCGTTCATGGAACTGTCATTCCGCGTGCGGATGGCCAGAGCCCGGTTTTCCAGGAGCATCTGAACAATCTGCAGCATCGACAGGCAGATGGTCTGCACCCGTTCATCCGCATAGCCGCCGTTGCTCATGTGGAGCCCCAGCAGAAGATGGCGGGTGTCGGCAAAATAAGAGAAGTAATCTCCGGCCGCTGTGATGGAGGGACCTTTTTCGCGGAAGAAGCTCTGCAGTGTCCCGGTCACCGGATCGGCGTCGAAACGCATGGTGAAGTATTCCATCCCTTCTCCGGAAAAAAAAGTGGTAGGTGCCCGGCGGGATGACACAGATGTCACCGGCGCGGATTGCCGTGTCACGCTCATCAACCGTGAAGGTTCCCTCTCCTTTCATGATGAATCCGACCTCGAATTCATCTTCATGAGAGTGGAGAGGGTATTTCCAGGCGGGAAGGACGTCGTTATAAAACAGATGTGTGATGATAACAAACGGCGGCATCCGCAGGGGATTATCCTGTTCCGCTACAAAATCTTTAATCCACATAGTACCCTCATTTCCTCGTTGCATCGTGTGTTGCAACGGCTTTCTGTCGTTCACAATAGCCTTTCATCTCAGTATAAAGCAAAATGACGACAAATACAAGAGACATCAGGGAATAAGCCCTGTAAAAAAACCCTGCATGCTGTCAGGGTAAGACAAGGAGAGAATATTTTATGGAAAGAAAGTATCCGAATCTCTGTAAGCCGCTTCTGGTGGGCAATGTGCTGTTCCGCAACCGGATGTTCTCCGCACCCATGGGCGGCACGGACATCACGAAGGACGGCTGCATCGGTCCGGCTTCCACCGCTTTCTATGAACTGCGCGGCAAGGGCGGCGCCGGTGCGGTGACGGTCAGCGAATGCATGGTTCATCCGGAGACCGACGGCTCTCATGCCTACCATCTTGACCTGACGGTGGCGGGCTCTCTGGCCAGCTTCACCTACACGGCAGATGCCATCCGCCGCCACGGGGCGATTCCCAGCCTCGAGCTGTCCCATTCCGGTCAGTTTGCCGGGACCTATATGACTGATAAGAATAAGAAGGCGACCATGCGCCAGTACGGCGTCAGCGCTTCCGTGCGTGCCGATGGTCTGCAGATTCATGAGCTGACGCAGGAGCTGATCGACGATATCGTGCGCGCGTATGGCGAAGTGGCCGGGAACGCGAAGAAGGCCGGTTTTGAGATGCTGATGATTCATGGCGGCCATGGCTGGCTGATTAATCAGTTCCTTTCCCCGCTGTTTAATAAGCGGACCGACAAGTACGGCGGCTCGCTGGAGAACCGTACCCGTTTCGCCAAAGAGGTGCTGACCAGCGTGCGCGCGGCGGTGGGACCCGGCTTCCCGCTGGAGTTCCGCATGAGCGGCTCGGAGTTCGTCGAGGGCGGTTATGATCTGGATGAGGGCGTCCGTATCGCGAAGGAGATGGAGCCCTACGTGGACATCCTTCATGTGTCCGCCGGTACCTATCAGAAGACCTTCGGCAAGACACATCCCTCCATGTTCGAGGAGCACGGTCGCAATGTCTTCCTGGCGGAGGAGATTAAGAAGCATGTCAGCGTGCCTGTGGCAACGCTGGGCGGCCTCAACGATCCGGCGCAGATGGAGGAGATCCTGGCCTCCGGCAAGGCGGACATCATTTACATGGGACGCGCCCTGCTGGCCGATCCTTACCTGCCCCGGAAAGTGGCGGAGGGCCGGGATGCGGATATCAAGAAATGTCTGCGCTGCTTCACCTGCATGGCGGAGCGTGCGACCACCTCGACCCGCCGCTGCACGATCAATCCGGTCATCGGCCGCGAGCTGGACGGCACCGAGGTAACGCCGGCTCCCGTGAAGAAGAAGGTGCTGGTCGTGGGCGCCGGTCCCGGAGGACTGGAGGCGGCTCTGACTGCCGCGCAGCGCGGCCATCAGGTCGTTCTCTGCGAGAAGGAGAATGAAGTCGGCGGCATCCTCAAGAGTGAGCGCGCCCTTCCCTTCAAATACGAGATGTACCAGCTGGGCGTGACGCAGGAGAAGCTCTGCCGCGACGCCGGGGTGGAGATCCGCTTGGGCGTGAATGTGACGAAGGAATATGCGGAAAACGAGCACGCCGATGCCATCATCATCGCTGTCGGCTCCGAGCCTCTGGTTCCGCCGATCCCCGGCCTGCATGGAGACAATGTTGTGATAGTGAATAATTACTACCTGGAGAAGGATCGGGTGGCTGACGACGTGGTCGTCTTCGGCGGCGGCCTGGCCGGCTGTGAGGCCGCCATTCATCTGGGTCAGGAGGGCAAGCGCGTCCATCTTGTAGAGATGCGCGACATGCTGGCGCCCGATGCTAACGTTCGCCATCGTCCTCTGCTGCTCGAGCAGATCGATAAATATGTGACCGTTCACACCGGCTATAAGGGACTGCGGGTCACCGAAGAGGGCATCGTCTGCGCTGACAAGGATGGCGTGGAGCACCTCGTCCCCGGCAAGACCGTCATCTGCGCCCTGGGCCAGCGGGCCCGCCGCAATGTAGCGGCCGAGCTCCTCGACTGCGCGCCCTACGCCATCCAGATCGGCGACTGCATCCGTGCGGCGACCATCACTCAGGCCGTGTACCAGGGCTATCACGCGGCGCTGGATATCTGAGCGGAATGATTTCCTGGATTAAAGGATAAAATATGCCTGCCATACCGGACAGACTGTGCCGGATGGCAGGCTTTGTATTTTACCTGCCTGCAGAAATTCCCGGTAAAAATCATTTCAAAGTGATTATTTTTCGTATTTTAATCACTTTGAAGTGATTGATGCTTTTGAAGAAAAGTCACTGTTAAAATACAGGTATCTGTGCTAAAATGCAGACAAAGGTGCGAAACGGCAGGCAAATTTTAAAAAGAAATGCAGGGTTGTCTGTGAAAGGGAAGTATGGCGCGATTGATGATTCTGGCGGGTATCGGTTTCTGTGTGGTGGCAGCGTGGGTCTTGTCGGGGATGGGGGAAAGACGTTATCGGCGCTTCCTCTGCTTCCTGGGGATGGTTTTGCTGATCTCTGAGATCTGGAAACAGTGGGTTTTGACAACGCGGGTCTATAATGGCAATTATAATGTGTGGTATTTCCCGTTTCAGCTCTGCAGTCTTCCCTTGTATCTGTGTCCGGTCTATGGGGCTGTGCCGGAGCGATGGAGGCGGCGCATCGATATTTTTCTGATGGATTTCACACTGATGGGCGGCATCGCGGTCTTTATTGACCAGTCGGGGATGCAGTATCCTCTGGCTGCGCTGACGGCGCATTCCTATCTGTGGCATTTTATGCTGATTTTTCTGGGTTGTTTGTCCGGATTCCGCTTCGTGGCCGCAGGGCATGGAGAGTCGCTCCGCGATGGTCTGCGCCGCTTCACCCGTTCGCTTCCGATCTGGGCGGCGGGGGTGGTCATTGCCACGGCGCTCAATGTGGCGCTGTGGCCGCTGGGGGAGATCAGTATGTTCTATATCTCGCCGTTTGAGGCCTCCACGCAGATCGTTTTCCGCGACATTGCGGCCCGCTTTGGCATCGCGGCCGGAAATATTGCCTATCTGGTGGTGATGGTCATCGCTGCGGCGCTTTTCCACTTGGGATGGAGCCTGGTGCGGGCATGCTTTTGGAAGAGGCCGCGGACGGTCGGGTGAAAGCGGGCATAGATGATGATCGAGTGGGAGGCGGCTTTTTCGCCTCCTACTCGCCTGCGTCGGCCGCGTATGGCGTAAGCCATAAAACTCATTACGCGGCCGTGCGCATAAAGGATACCGGGAGGGACAGACGGATGGACATTCGGGATTATGAGTATATTGTGGCGATCGCCGAGCACGGCAGCATCAGCAGGGCGGCGGAGCAGCTTTTCATCACGCAGTCGGCCCTGAGCAAGTTCCTGCAGAGGATGGAGCAGAATCTGGGGCTTTCCCTCTTTTGCCGTCAGGGCGGTCAGCTGATGCTGACATCCATCGGACAGCAGTATGTGGAGATCGGACGGCAGATCATTCGTCTGGACCGGAAGCTGGAAGAGGAGATGGATCTGGAACGGGCGCGCCAGAAGGGGCAGATTCGTCTGGGCTACAGCATGGGACGGAGCAGCTTCATCCTGGAGGAAATCCTGCCGGCATTTTATCGGAAATATCCGGACGTGCAGGTCTACACGCGCGCGGAGGCCGGACGGGATCAGATGAACGATCTGCAGCACAACGTTCTCGATCTGGCGCTGTATTCAGATCTGGAACGGCTGTCCGGTCTCGAGTACCGGGCTGTGGACACGGACCGTCTGGTGCTGGCGGTGCCCTGGGATTCGCCGCTGGCGGAGCAGGCTGTGCCGTCGGATGAATCTCCGTATCCGGTGATTGGACAGGACTGTCTGGAGAATCTGCCGCTGATCACGCTGCGGACCTCGACCAAGTCGGGGAATCTGGCGCGCAATGTGCTGGAGCAGTATCAGATTCACCCGCGGATGGTCCTGGAGGTCAGCGATGTGCGCAGTCTCCTGGACGCAGTGGAGAGAGGCTTGGGGGCGGCGCTGTTTCTCTCGGTGCCGCAGGGAAGCCGACGGCTGCATTATCTGAGCATTGCGGGGCTGGAGGTGCCGGAGCAGGTCACCTATCTGGTTTTCCGCGCGGAGCGGAAGATGCCGCCGCCCATGCGGTATCTGGCAGAGCTGATTCTGGGGAAACCGGTTTACCCTGAAAGCTCTTTCTGAAGATTTTACAAAGAAACGGAGCCGAAGGCAAATGCTTGGCTGTGCATGTCCGGCGGGTAGACCGATTGCTCTCGTGTATACATGCGGTGTTTCGCGAGGCATATCAGGGCGACAGAAGAAGAAATGATTCTTCCAGTAGGAGTCTTGTTATATGAACATGACAAAAAGTCATATTTATATGACAAGACTCCGTTTGCGTTATTTATAAATGCTATGCTAATATATAGGCAGAAAAACAAAGAGAAGGAGGGATATTCTTGGCAGAACCTTATTTGTCACAGATCACTTCCGAGGCGCTGGCGCTGCGCTGGATCTCCGTACAGTGCTATGAGATCCGGCTTCCCGGCGGAAAGGTGCTGGTCACCGACCCGTTTTACTGGGACATGAGCCATTTCGATGGCTTGACGGAGCTGACGAAGAATCAGCAGATGGAGAAGACGGTCTACGCTCAGAGCGGATTCTCGGCGGACGACTTCACAGGGGCGGACTACATCCTGCTGAACCATGTGCACGGTGACCATTCCAACCTGGTGGGAGAGCTGTGGAACCGTTTTTATGGACGGGTGCTGGTACCGGCCGAGTGCGCGGCCGAGGTGGCGCGGGTGTATGACATCCCCTATGCGGCCATGTATCCGCTCTATCCGGGAAATACCTACTATTTCGAGGATTTTACCCTGAAGGTATATCCGGGAGCGCATGACAATCGGGCCTTCCGCGAGGGGCGTTTCCAGAGACCCAGCGCTCCGGGGGCGCTGTATGACGGCTCAGAGGGCTTCGGCATTCCCTGTCCGTGCCAGCTGGGACCGCTCGGCTCCATGTACAACCTGAATTACCTGATCGAGACGAAGAACAATGTGCGGATCGATTTCAGCGCGGGCCGGGATTTCGAGGAGCATGTGCAGCATGTGAAGACGGAGCGGCCGAATCTGATGCTCTGCCATCGGATCCGCAGCTACACAGCAGCACATTACGCGGACATGGTGGAGGAAATGGGAGCGCAGCTGATTCTGCCGCTGCATCACAACAACGCGCGGGCTTCCGGCGAGGACCTGAACGCCTATTTCCGGGAGGTCAATGAGATCCTGGCAGAGCGGGGGAGCACAGCCAGAGCCTTTAACCCGGAGCCGTACCGCTGGTATCAGCTCTGCACATCCCTTATTGCGGAATCGTAAAACAAATTCATAAATTTTGCAAATTTTCGACCTTCCGGATCCATGCGGAGGCGGAGGTCGATTTTTTGCGCCCATTTACTCAGGAGGAGAAAGAAAACTATGAGCCAATTAACTATTTGTCTGATTATTTTCGTGCTGACGGTGGTCGGATATATCACCGGGTTCCTCAGCCTCGCGACGGTGGCGATCACCTCGCTGATGGCTCTGGTGCTGACCGGATGTCTGGAGGCCAGCGAAGGACTGGCGTATTTCTCAAACAGCACGGTGATTATGATCGCCGGTATGTGTATCATCGCGGCCGGTTTCAACCGCACGACATTCTGTTCTAATCTGGCCAACAGCATTTCGCGTGTGGCCAAGGGGAGTCTGACCAAGATGATGCTGGGCTATGTGCTGGTGGGTGTGATTCTCAGCCAGTTCATCCAGAGCCCTGTAACGGTCATTGGTATCGTGGCGCCCATGGCGATGGCTTCCGCGGAGAGCCTGGGCGTGAAATCCAGCAAGATCATGTTCGGCATCGGTGTGGCGACAATCATTACCTGCTGCACGCTGCCTGTGGGAGCCGGAGCGACTGTGGCTACGGAGCTGAACGGTTATCTGGAGAGCTATGGCTACACGGATTTTACCGTCAATCTTATCGATCCCATGATCGCGCGTCTTCCCATGATGGTCATTGCCATCCTGTACTGCGTCTTCTTCAGCACTCGTTTTGCGCCGGATGATCCGGTGATCGAACCGTCCTTTAATATGAAGAAAGCGGCGGCGAAGGAGCCTCTGGGGAAATTCCAGGAATATGCCGGTCTGATTATCTTCTTCGGTGACGCGCTGGCCCTGATGTTCGCCAGCAAGCTGGGACTGGCCAGCTGGCAGATTACTGTTATTGGCGCATTGTGCATGATCTTCTGCGGTGTCCTGAAGCCGAAGGAAGCCTGCAACGCCATTCCTCTGAGCATACTGCTGCTGATCGCGGGCACACTGGCCATGTCCGGTGCGTTGAGTGCCACGGGGGCCGGAGATCTCATCGGCGGCTATGTGTCCCAGGTCGTGAGCGCGACCGGCGGCAACTCCTACATCGTCGGCCTGATTTTCTTCATCGTGCCTTTCATCCTGACACAGTTCATGAGTAACCGGGGCACCATGCTGATCTTCTATCCGATCGCTATCGCCACCTGCGCTTCCATCGGCGCCAACCCGGTGGGACTGATGATCCTTATCCAGGCAGCCTGCCTGGCGGCCTACATGACCCCGATGGCTACCGCTGCGGTCGTATACATCATGGGATACGGCGGCTATGACCAGAAATCGATGATCAAACAGGCCTGGCTGCTGGCGCTGATCAGCTGCGTGGTCTCCGTCGGCTGGATTATGACGATCTACCCGCTGTAGGATCGGAGAGGAGAGTTCCTGATGCTTGTCCGTTGCGCAGGACGTATATGGCGCAAGCCATAAACCTCCTTATGCGTCCTGCAATCGAGCAGGCGACGGTTCCTTCTGTCGCTTGCTCGTCGCGCGGGCTGCGTCCGGCATCAGCCGGAAGAACTCTTTGCGCAGCCCTGCGCATAATAAAAAGAAATGGCCGCCCGGAGCGGTCATTTCTTTTTGTTGAAAATTATGACAGTTTGCTGTTACTGCTGCTTCGCCTTCTCCAGCTCCAGCTTCTTCATGGCGCGGACCTTCAGGGGCAGCCCGAAGAGGGTGATGAAGCCGTCGGCGTCGTGGTGGTCGTACAGGTCGCCGGTGGTGAAGGAGGCCAGTTCCTCGCTGTAGAGGGAGTAGGGGGAGGTGGTGCCGGCCTTGATGATGTTGCCCTTGTAGAGCTTGAACCGTACCTCGCCGGTGACGTCCTTCTGCGTGGACTCGACGAAGGCCTGGATGGCTTCCCGCAGCGGGGTGAACCACTTGCCCTCGTAGACGACCTGGGCCAGCTTGTTGCCCATCTCTTTCTTGACCTCGTAGGTGGCGCGGTCGAGCACCAGTTCCTCCAGCTGCTGGTGGGCTTCCATGAGGATCGTGCCGCCGGGGGTCTCGTAGACGCCGCGGGACTTCATGCCGACGACGCGGTTCTCGACGATGTCGATGATGCCGATGCCGTGCTTGCCGCCCAGCTCGTTGAGCTTCGTGATGATCTCGGAGACCTTCATGGATTGGCCGTTCAGGGCCGTGGGTACGCCGTGCTCGAAGGCCAGCGTCACATATTCGCCCTCATCCGGAGCCTTCTCGGGAGGCGTGGTCAGCACCAGGAGCTTGCTGTAGTCCGGCTCGCAGGCGGGATCCTCCAGATCCAGACCCTCGTGGCTGATATGCCACAGGTTGCGGTCGCGGCTGTAGCTCTGCGCCGTGGAGAAGGGCAGGTGGATGCCGTGTGCCTCGCAGTAGGCAATCTCATCCTCACGGGACTCCATCTTCCACAGATCGGTCATCCGCCAGGGAGCGATGATCTTCAGATCGGGCGCCAGCGCCTTGATCGACAGCTCAAAACGGATCTGGTCGTTGCCCTTGCCGGTCGCGCCGTGGCAGATGGCGACGGCTCCCTCCTTGCGGGCGATCTCCACCAGCTTCTTGGAAATGACCGGGCGCGCCATGGAGGTGCCAAGCAGATATTTGTCCTCATAAATGGCGTTGGCCTGGACACAGGGCACGATGTAATCATCGCAGAACTCGTCAATCACATTTTCAATATAGAGCTTGGAAGCTCCGGACATCCGGGCTCTCTCATCCAGACCGTCGAGTTCGTTTCCCTGGCCCACGTCGATGCAGCAGCAGACGACGTCGTAGCCGAATGTCTCCTTCAGCCACGGCACGACCGCCGTGGTGTCCAGTCCGCCGGAATATGCCAAAACCACTTTCTCTTTCATGTGTCTCTCCTCCGTATGGAATCCTTCCCGGGGAAGCCGCACTGTATGTACATGCGGGCGGAACCGCGGGAATACTTTGTGTGGGAGCGCTCGTTCTGCATATTTATTCAAAAAAACAGAGGCGGGCTTCCCGGCGGCGCCAACGGGGGAATCCTTGCAATTTCCTTAAAAATATGGAAAAATCCCCGCTCAGGCGTCCGCTTTTTAACTGTGTGAGAGTATACACCAGCCTGAAAATTTATGCAAGCATTTTTATAAAAAAACTTGCATAAAAAATTAAATGGATGTATAATGGCAAAGTCTTTCCCGGAAAGAGCTTTTACGGAGAGAATATCGCGGGCGGATACGGAAGCATATCCGCGCAGGAGGAGACAGAGATGATTCGAGCAGGTATCATAGGTTCCACGGGGTATGCCGGGGCGGAGCTGGCCCGGCTGCTGTACCAGCACCCGGAGACGGAGGTGGTGTGGTGCGGTTCCCGCAGCTACGCCGGTGAGAGATACTCCTCCGTGTATCAGAATATGTATCAGATGGTGGATGCGGACTGCCGGGACGATGATCTGGAGAAGCTGTCGGAGGAGGCGGACGTGATCTTCACCGCCACGCCGCAGGGATATTGCGCTTCGGTTATTAATGAAGGAATCCTGTCCCGGGCGAAGATCATCGACCTCAGCGCCGATTTCCGTCTGAAGGATGTTGCCGTGTACGAGAAATGGTACAAGCTGGAGCATAAGGCGCCCGAATATCTGCCGGAGGCGGTCTACGGCCTCTGCGAGCTGCACCGGGAGGAAATCCGCGGCACCAGGCTGCTGGCGAACCCGGGCTGCTACACGACCTGCTCCATCCTGACGCTGTATCCGCTGGTGAAGGAGGGGCTCGTCGATCCGGACACCCTCATCATCGATGCCAAGTCCGGGACCTCCGGGGCGGGGCGGGGCGCCAAGGTGGCGAACCTGTTCTGCGAGATCAATGAGAGTATGAAGGCCTACAGTGTGGCGACGCACCGCCATACGCCGGAGATCGAGGAGCAGCTCTCCCTGGCCTGCGGCCATCCGGTGGTGCTGAATTTCACGCCGCATCTGGTGCCCATGCAGAGAGGCATCCTGGTGACGGCCTACGGCAGCCTGACCGGGGACTACAGCTGGGAAGATGTGCGCCAGGTCTATGAAAAATATTACGGCGGGGAGTTCTTTGTCCGCCTGCTGAAGGAAGGTGTCTGCGCCGAGACCCGCTGGGTGGAGGGCAGCAACTTCGCAGATATCGGCTGGAAGATCGATCCGCGGACGAAGCGGATCATCGCCATGGGAACCATTGACAATCTGATCAAGGGAGCGGCGGGGCAGGCCGTGCAGAACATGAACCTGATGTTCGGATTGCCGGAGAACCTGGGACTGACCCAGGTCCCGATGTTCCCTTAAATATATAAGGAAATAAGAGGAGACGGTATGAAGAGAATCGAAGGCGGTGTCACGGCACCCACGGGATTTCAGGCGGGAGGCGTGTTCGTCGGTCTGAAGCACAAGAAGAAAGATATGGCGATGATTTACAGCGCGTCGCCCTGCCGGGCGGCGGGCGTTTTCACCACCAATGTGGTTAAGGCCGCGCCGGTGCTCTGGAACCGCCAGGTGGTGACGAGCGGCGTACCCTGCCATGCGGTGGTGATCAACAGCGGCATCGCCAATGCCTGCACCGGGAAGCTGGGGATGCAGTACTGTGAAGAGACGGCGCGGGAAGTGGAGTCGGTGATGGGCTGTGAGAAGGGCTCGGCGCTGGTGTGCTCCACCGGCGTCATCGGGAAGCAGCTTCCCATGGATAAGATCTGCCAGGGAATCGGTTTGTTGAAGGACGCCATGGCGGAGGGGCCGGAAGGCGGTCATGCGGCCGCGGAGGCCATTATGACCACGGATACGAAGCCGAAGGAGATCGCAGTGAGCTTCACGGTCGGCGGCCGGACCGCCACGATGGGCGGCATGTGCAAGGGCTCCGGAATGATTCATCCCAATATGTGCACCATGCTCTGCTTCATCACCACCGACTGCGCGATTTCAAAGGAAATGCTGCAGAAGGCGCTCAGCGACGATGTGGTGGACACCTTCAATATGATCTCCGTGGACGGAGATACCTCCACCAACGATACGGTACTGCTGCTGGCGAACGGCCAGGCAGGGAATCCGGTCATTGAAGCGGAGGGAGAGGATTACGACGCTTTCTGTGAAGCACTCCATGAGGTGATGGTCGACCTGAGCAAGAAGATCGCCGGGGACGGCGAGGGCGCTTCGGCCCTCTTCGAGGTCCAGGTGATTCATGCGGAGACGAAGGAGCAGGCGCGTCTTT
This sequence comes from Lachnospiraceae bacterium, assembly GCA_021202465.1. GTDB lineage: Bacteria > Bacillota > Clostridia > Lachnospirales > Lachnospiraceae > UBA3305. The sequence continues at coordinate 75,661 of JAJQCZ010000009.1, forward strand.
TGAGCAAATCCATCGTCACCTCCAGTCTGACGAAGGCGGCCGTGTTCGGACACGATGCCAACTGGGGGCGTATCCTCTGTGCGATGGGATACTCCGGGGCGGAATTCGACCCGGATCAGACGGATATTTATTTTAAGAGTCAGGGAGGCTGCATCCAGATCGTCAAAGACGGCATGGCGGCCGACTACAGTGAGGAGGAGGCCACGGAGATTCTCTCCTTCCCGGAGGTGACGGCCATCGCCGACATTCATGCCGGTGAAGAGGAGGCTACTGCCTGGGGCTGCGATCTGACCTATGATTATGTGAGGATCAACGCCGATTACCGGAGCTGAAAATGTACGCCAACATCGTGCGCAGGGAGAGGGGAAGCTGTATACCGGTGCTGCGATGAAGAAATACATGACACAAAACGATGAATTTTAACAGGGAGGTATCAGTCATGCAGGGAGAAAACATGAGAAAAGCGGCGATCCTCGTCGAGGCGCTGCCTTACATTCAGAAGTTTAACCGGAAGATCATCGTCGTGAAGTACGGCGGCAGCGCCATGCTCGACGAGCAGCTGAAGGACAACGTGATCAAGGACGTGGTCCTCCTGAAGCTGGTCGGCTTCAAGCCGATCATCGTCCACGGCGGCGGTAAGGACATCAGCAAATGGGTGTCCAAATCCGGCATGGAGCCCCGCTTTGTCAACGGTCTGCGTGTGACGGACGCGGCGACTATGGAGATCGCGGAAATGGTCCTGAACCGGGTCAACAAGGGCCTGGTGCAGAAGGTGGAGGCGCTGGGCGTCCACGCGGTCGGTCTGTCCGGCAAGGACGGCGGCATGCTCAAGGTGACGAAGAAGCTCTCCGGCGGACAGGACATCGGATTTGTCGGCGAAATCGAGTCGGTCGATCCGAAGATCATCACCGATCTGCTGGAGAAGGATTTCCTGCCGATCATCTGCCCAATCGGCGTGGACGGAGAATACAACACATACAACATTAATGCCGACGATGCGGCCTGCGCGATCGCCAAGGCCGTGAAGGCGGAGAAGTTGGCCTTCCTGACAGATACCGAGGGCCTGTACCGGAATTTTGAGGACAAGGATTCCCTGATTCGTCAGATCACCGTGGAGGATGCACAGGCGCTGATCGACAGCGGCGAGCTGACCGGCGGTATGCTGCCGAAGCTGCAGAACTGCGTCGATGCGCTGAACGCCGGCGTCAACCGCGTGCATATTCTGGACGGACGGATCCTGCACAGCCTGCTGCTGGAGATCTTCACCAACGAGGGCATCGGAAGCGCGATCATTAAATAACAATGAATCAGGGATACCGGCATCGTGTGTCCCGCATCGGAGAGACTATCATGAATACACAGGAAATCATCAATCAGGGGGAAGCGTGCCTTCTCCATACATACAATCGCTATCCGGTCGTGCTCGACCGCGGAGAGGGCGTGTATCTCTACGACACAGAAGGGAAGAAATATCTGGACTTCTGCGCCGGGATCGCCGTGTTCGCCCTGGGCTATAATCAGCCGGAATTCAACGAGGCGGTGAAGGGACAGCTGGACAAGATCGTCCACACCTCGAACTATTTCTACAACGAGCCGTCCGTCTCGGCGGCGAAGAAGCTCTGTCAGGCCTCCGGCATGGATCGCGTGTTCTTCTGCAACAGCGGCACCGAGGCCATCGAGGGTGCGATGAAGAATGCTCTGCGCTACGCCTACAACAAGGACGGCCAGAACGGTCATGAGATCATCGCCATGCAGCATTCCTTCCACGGCCGGAGCCTGGGCGCCCTGTCTCTGACGGGAAATGCGCACTATCAGGATCCCTTCCGCCCGCTGCTCGGCGGCGTGCATTTCGCGGAGTTCAACAACCTCGACAGTGTGAAATCCCTGGTGAATGAGCGCACCTGCGCCATTATCCTGGAACCGGTGCAGGGCGAGGGCGGCATCTACCCGGCGACGCCGGAGTTTCTGCAGGGCCTGCGGGCGCTCTGCGACGAGAAGGACATCCTGCTGATCTGCGATGAGATCCAGTGCGGCATGGGCCGGACCGGCAGCATGTTCGCCTGCGAGCGCTACGGCGTGAAGCCGGATATCATGGCGGTCGCCAAGGCTCTGGGCTGCGGTCTCCCCATCGGCGCTTTCCTGACCACGGAGAAAGCCGCGGCGCTGGCGCCCGGCGATCACGGTTCCACGTACGGCGGTAACCCGCTGGTCTGCGCCGCCGCCGACAAGGTCTTCGACCTCTATGAGTCGCTGCATGTGCTGGAAAATGTGCAGAAGGTCGGCGCGTATCTCTATGAGAAGCTGGACGAGCTGGCCGCGGCGAATGATAAGATTCTGGCGCATCGGGGCGTCGGCCTGATTCAGGGACTGGAATTCTCCGTGCCTGTGGCGCCCATTATCCAGGAAGCCCGGGACAACGGCCTGATCCTCATCAACGCCGGAACCAACATCCTCCGCTTCGTGCCGCCGCTGATCATCACCGAAGAGCATGTCGACGAGATGATGAAGATCCTGACGCCGATTGTGATGAAATAACAGATGTAATTTTATATTGCGAATAAAAACCTTCGGGTGCTTTATGTATTAAGGCGTTCGAAGGTTTTTTGTTGCCTGCAATACGCTTCAGATTGTTAATGATGGGTGGTGAATAAAGGACGGGATTCTGCGCATATTATTCCGGAAATGATTTACAGGCATTGCCTGTCATCGAAAGAGACGGCAGTGCATAAATCTGCGGATGAAAGGCGGGAAAACGCGATGTGGGGATTCCTTCTCTCGATGCTCTCCGGGGCATTGATGAGCTTGCAGGGCGTATTTGATACGCAGGTGACAGACCGAACGAGCATCTGGGTAGCGGCGGGCTGGGTGCAGCTGACCGCGTTCCTGGCCTGTGCGGTCGCCTGGTTCTTCACGGGACGCAAGCCGGTGGCCGACCTGTTCCAGGTGCGGCCATGGTACCTGCTTCTGGGCGGCGTCATGGGCGCTTTTATCACCATCACCGTCATTCAGGGGATGCAGGCTTTGGGTCCGGCCCGGGCCACGCTTCTCATCGTCATCACGCAGCTGGCGGTGTCCTACGGCGTGGAGTTGTTGGGACTTTTCGGAGTCGAGAAAACCCCTTTCCGCTGGAGCCGGCTGTTCGGGCTGTTGCTGGCGGTCGGGGGCTTCTTTCTCTTCGAGCATTCGGCGGGGCAGTGAAGCCGCTCCGCTTCAGACCGTGGAAACTGTTTCAGACCGCGGATGACACATGGGTGTTCAGACAGCTGAAACAGTCTTCACACCCATGTGTCATCCTTGGCGGGGGCGGTGAGCACCGGTTATAGAAATGGTCTTCACACCCATGCGTCATCCTTGGCGGGGGCAATGAGCACCGGTGGTGGGAGCAGCCACATACCATGTGTTACCCCTGGTTTACGGTTGAATCAAAGGCGGCTTTATGGTAAGGTATTGGGTGGAAAAGGACATGCTGCGTGTCAGCGCAGACGGCCGGGGACAGAGACCCCGGAGCCGCTGTGTCCGGAGGGGCGAGTATATGACAGAAACAGAACATATTCTTTTACAGCTTACGGGCCGGGCGTTGTTTGACATGCCGGCGGCGTTTGATTCTGCGGCGACGGACTGGGAGGCTCTGTACCGGGAGGCGAGGAATCAGGCGCTTCCGCTTCTGATCTGGGATGCGTTCACGGAGGAGGAACGCGCCTGTATCCCGGACGCGGTGGCCACCCGCTGGGAGCAGAGCGCTCTGTTACATATCATGAAGAATGAACAGCTGCTCTATGAACAGACGCAGGTTCTGCAGCAGCTGGATGCAGCCGGGATTCTCTGTGTGATTCTTAAGGGCAGCGCTTCCGCGGCCTGCTATCCGAATCCGTCTCTGCGGGTGATGGGCGACATCGACCTCCTCGTGAAGCCGGAACAGCAGCGGGAGGCGGTGAAGGTCCTGCAGGCGCATGGCTACGGGGAGGTGCTGGAGGAGACGCACCACTGTCATATGACCATATCGAAGGGCGAGATCACCGTCGAGGTGCACTGGGAGCCGAACGGCCTGCTGTTAAATGAAAATGCGGAGAGCCTGCGGGAGATCCGGCGGTTCCTCGGCGATGCAGTCGAGAGGCGGCAGTTCACGGACGGCCTGCCGGTTCCCGCGGACGACCAGCAGGCGCTGATCCTGCTTCTCCATAAGATGGAGCATTTCTTCTTGAGCGGGCTGGGGCTGAGGCAGCTCTGCGACTGGGCCGTCTTTGTCGGGAAGAAAATGAACGTGAGCTCTGCGGAGGGCCGACGGCTGTGGGAGACGCTTCGCCCCCGGCTGGCAGCCTTCGGAATTCTGAACTTCACCGGCATCATGACGCGCATCTGCATCGAGTACCTGGGCCTGCCGAAATCTTCCGCGCCCTGGGCGATGGAGTACGACGCCGAGCTCTCACGGAAGGTCGCGGAGCAGATCCTGCGTGAAGGAAACTTCGGACAGAAGGCCGAGAAATACGGCGAGCGGCTTTTCTCGAACCCGAACGCACCGAACCGGATCGTGAGCCTCTTCCGGGTGATGAACGACGCCTGTCAGGAATACTGGCCGGTGTGCGGAAAATACCCGCCGCTGCGGCTTGCCGCTCCGTTCCTGCTGCTTGGCCGTTATCTGAGATTGCGGGCGAAGGGACAGCGGCCGAAGGTCAACCTGGTGAAGCTGTATCGTCAGAGCGGGGCGGATCAGAAACTGTATCAGGAATTGAGGCCGTTTGTGGGGGAGGAGTAAAGTTTTTTCCTGCTTCTTGAATTTGGAGGGCTGTTTATGGATGAAACATTCGTGAATGATGAAGGCGTTGCCAATTCCGCTGTCTATGCGATGAAAATACTTCAGATGCAGATGGAAGGCGAAGCGGAAAAGGCGGGGTTCCTTTCGGAAGAAGATATATCTGCATGGATTACCGCTTTCCGACGTGAAGAAAATGCGGAAGGAAAATTGATTTGATGAAACTTTGCCAGAGCGTTGAGAGCCGGAAACTGTGCTGGAAGTTGCGGCCATTGTTGGGGAGGAGTATGGCGGCAGTGATCAGAACCTTGTTTTTGTTGTTGACTTTCGGCGCTTGAAGGCGTATTATAATAAGTGGACTGGGCTGCTCGACGAATGTTCTTGATGCAAATTGTGTTGCGTGGAATATTTCGTTTGATAGACGGTTCTTTGCAGATCAGATAACAAGGAAGAAAGATGACCGGTTTATCGCAGATTAAAAGATACTGCGGGACAAGAATACCGGAGAAAGGGATGGGTAACATGAAAGAGTACAGTGCACCTCAGGCGGAAGTTATCAATTTTGATAAGGATTATGTGGCGGTGGCTGGTAGTATAAATGCACAAGTTAGCGATACATGATGCTTGGGCGTAATAACAGTAGGAATAGTGCGTAATATTTTTTCATTATTCTTTATGTCGCTAAGAGAAGGACGGCGGGATGGAGGCTAAATGTATTTTTACGCCATGCTGTAAAAAAATTGTCGTAATCAAGAGTGACGGGGAATCCCAATATTATATTGTGATTCCCCGTATTATGTGTCCAGACGGTAGTTATGGTTCCGGGGAATAGCTTTGGGAGAGTTGGCTATGTTGGATGATATTGATTTGGTTATCCCGTGGGTAGATGGCAGCGACGTGGAATGGCAAAGACAGAGAGAGCAATATACATTGAAGGCAGAGAGAAATCACCCTTCTTTTTTTTTTATCGTGACTGGGGATTGATGCGTTACTGGTTTCGCGGTGTGGAACGCTATTTCCCATGGATTCGAACTATTCACTTTATCACTTGGGGGCATGTTCCGCTCTGGCTGAATGTAAATCATCCTAGACTTCATATTGTGCGGCATGAAGATTTTATTCCCTATGAGTTTTGCCCGACTTTTTCAGTGAATCCCATAGAGTTAAATCTGCATCGTGTGGAGGGACTTTCGGAAAGGTTTATTTATGCGAATGATGACATGTTCTTTGTTGGATCGATTGCTTCGAACTATTATTTTCAAGATGGATTACCCTGTGATTGTCTCTGTCTGTCTCCGATTACGGAGGCCTGCATGGATGGCTTTGGACATATTCTGTGGAATAATATCGCGTGCATCAACCGTCATTTTACGATGGAACGTTGCATGGAGGAGCATGGAGAGAAGTGGTTTACCTCTGAGTATCCGCCCGAAGTGCTGTCGCGGAATAAAATGGGTGAGCAATTACAATGCTTCCCTGGCTTCCGGAATGAGCATCTGCCGATTCCCTTTTTAAAAAGAACCTTTGAAGAAGTCTGGGAGAAGGAAAATACATTGCTCCGTCAGACCTGTGGGCATCGATTCCGCTCCATCGAGGATGTTTCCGACTGGCTGATGCGGTACTGGCAGCTGGCGAAGGGGGATTTTGTCCCGCGGACTCCTGTGGGAACTGTGATTCCTATATCTGCCCCGGAGGAGAAGCTGCGAGATACGCTGTTGAATCCTCAATATCCGATTATTTGTCTGAATGACGGTGATGGAGAGGTAGACTACGCGGAACGGTCAGCCTATCTGCGCAGTTTGTTTGAAATCATCCTGCCGGAAATGAGTTCATTCGAGAACTATTAGAGTACTGGGAGGGACGGCTGGATGAAGAAATTAGCATTTGTTATCCCGGCTCAACTTGATGAGGCGGGGCAGCTCATCATAAAAAACAGACAGAGTCTGCAGGAAATGGTTAGCTACTTAAAGAGCTCTTATGAAATAACACTGTTGATTCGTGGGTTGAGAGAAAAAAAGAATCCTGAACTGTCAAAACTGGGCGTGAGAGTCCTGTATGACAATTCCATTTTGCGTTATGATACAGACGGTTCTCTTTATCCGTCACGTTTTCAGAGCAGCTATTATATGTGGAAAAGTCGAAGTGTTCCAGACAGAGAGGGTGAATCCAGACAGATATATGATATCCTGATCGCCTGGGACGGGTGTTCCCCGTGGTGCCTGGCGACGGCGCTGAATCAGTTTGGTGCAAAGAAACGGTTGCTCTGGGTTCATGAGGATCCGGGACGTTATCTGATGGAGGTTGACCGACGTTTTTATACGGATTTATGTGCCGGATTTGACACGCTGATTGCTTCGGATGATAAGATAAAGACGACATTGGATGGACTTTTCAGAGACAGGATACAGAGCGGAAATTGCATCGTCGTCAGACCTCTTGTTTATGCTGCCTGGTATTGGGAGCAGTCGGAACAGCCAATAGACTGCGAGTTCCCATCAGATACGATAAATCTCCTTGCCGTTAGTAAGATGTGTCGGGAAAGCAGCTTTGAGAGGCTGCCGCGGTGGTTGTCAGAGCATACAGATTCGTATCCGCCGTTGCACTGCTATCTACTTGGAATGGGGGAACGTTTTGACCGATACATACAACAGATTGCTCTTTATTCTATGGATGCGCAGATGACACTGCTGGGACAAATAGATAATCCGTATCCTTATGTCCGGCGCTGCGATGTGTTGCTTCTCTGTGAAGAAGAGCGGCAGTCGGATGTGGAGACGGCGGCACGGGTATTTGGTATTCCGGTGATTCGTTTTGACGATTTTGAGTGCTGCCTTACAAAATTAAAAAAGAGAGAAGCAATAGATCAGCCATCTATCACAGGTTGGCAGGACGAACATGTTTTAAGGGCTGTTTTGGAAGAGAGGTAAATACTGATGCCGCTTGTCTCGGTTATAGTGTCGGTGTATAATACCATGCAGTGGCTTGCGGAGTGCGTAGAAAGTATTCGCAGTCAGACATTGTCAGATATAGAGATTATTCTGGTTGATGACGGCTCGACAGACTACAGTGGAGCAATCTGTGATGCCTACGCAGAAATGGACAGCAGAATTCTAGTACTTCATCAGGAAAATAAAGGAGATTCTTCCGCAAAGAATGCCGGGATGGCGTGTGCGTTGGGAACGTATATCATGTTCTGCGACAGCGACGATTATATGGCACCGGAGTGGTGTACTAGTGCGGTAGAACTGGCACAGCAGTATCCGGAGGCAATGGTGAGTTTGACATTTGCAGATGTAGATATATCTGGAATTCATCCCAGTATTTACAGTGAAGAGGAAGAGGTTACGGTCTTCAGGCGGGGTGAATATCTTAAATTCTTGAAAAGTAAGTATCCATTCAATGTTTCGAGTAAAATATTCCAGATGGCCATACTGAAAGAATATAACTTGAAATTTGAGGAGGCAGTTTCTTTCGGTGAGGATTTTTGCTTTGTAGCTTCCTATCTGGAGAAAATGCGTTATATTGTTTTGAAAAATAGTAAGCCACTTTGTTTTTACAGGCGTTGGTCAACAGAAACCCTAAGTTCTCGTTTTCTGGGGATGCGTTGTTTTTCCTTCTATCAGAGAGAAAATGAAATTTTGGGGAGATTCATTAAAGAGAGTGAGAAAAACGAGTTTCGAAATTGGTTCTTTTGGACCAGAGGCCTAAGTGGCTTGCGGCATGTTTTAGACCCACGCAATCCAGAACCTCTGGAGAAGCAAAAAGCAGACTGCCAGGAAATTGTCTCTTCCTCTGAATTCAGAGAATGGTGTGAGGCAGCGGTACCGGAGGAAACTGCGAATCCCATGCTGCGTGCGTTGCGTCAGGGCAATTTTTATGACGCCTATGAGCCATTCATGCAATGGCTGAAGGAGGAATGAGGAAGAATTGTGAGAATTGCACAGATTAATGACTATTATGGCTCGAGTACAGGAAGGGTAATGAACAGCATCACACAGTATGGCTGGGTGCGGGGTGAGGAGATCTATACCTTTGCTCCGCCGGAAGAGGGTGGAATGCCGAATTTTCCCGGACATTTTTATGTGGGAAACGCAGCAGAACGTAAGGAGCATCAGAGAATTGCAGAACGGTCAGGACGGAATGGTTTTTATTCAGTAGATGCCACCAAAAGGATGCTGGAAATATTTGACGAGCTGAATACACAATTGATTCATCTGCACAACATCCATGCATTTTCGTTTAATCTTCCGTTGTTGCTTGATTATATCAATGACAGAAAGCTGCCGGTTGTCTGGACCCTGCACGGATGCTGGCCGTTTACAGGAAAATGTGTGCATTTTACCATTGCAAAATGCGGGAAGTGGGAACAGGAAGAGGGCTGCCGTGATTGTCCTCAACTGAATATCTGGCCGTGGAGTCTGGAGACGGATAATTCTTCTTTTATGTATCAGTGGAAGAAAGAGCATTTCTGCAGGATACAGGATATGACGATTGTTGCTCCGTCACATTGGATGGGTGATCTTGCCAGGCGGTCTTTCCTCGGCAAATATCCGGTGGAAGTGATTCATAATGGCATTAACACCTGGAGGTTTTGTCCGACGGAAAGTGATTTCCGGGAAAAATATCATCTTCAGGATAAGATCATACTGTTGGGCGTTGCGGCCGGATGGGGTTACCGAAAAGGTTTTGATACGATGTGCCGCCTGAGTGAGCGGCTGGATTCGAGATACCAGGTCGTAATTGTGGGCAAGACTGACGGCTCAGGTGATCCTGTGCCGGATTCACTCCTGGTCCTTCCGTATGAGTATCGTCCCGTGGAACTGGCAAAGATATTTACAGCGGCGGATTTTTTTATCAATCCGACGAGAGAAGAAAATTATCCGACCGTGAATATGGAAGCGTTGGCTTGCGGAACGCCTGTGATCACCTATAAGACCGGCGGAAGTCCGGAGATTCCGGATGAAAGCTGCGGACGGGGTGTTCCGTGTGATGATCTGGAGGAGTTGATCCGGGTGATTGAGGAAGAGTCGCAATCACGGCGGTTGACGAAGGAAGCCTGCCTGAAACGCGCGAAGCAATTTGGACAGGATGCCATGAGCGAAGCATATCTGAATTTGTACAGAAAAATGCTGGAAATGACAAGCAGGAACACTTGAAATGAAGATTAAAACAGGCGACTTAATTGTTTGCATAGAAAATCAATTCCCGGAAACGGCACAGCGCTGCCGTGATTATGTGACAGATGGGTCGGCAGAGCCGGATTTTACGGTACGCGTCACACCGGAGGAGAGGACCCGCTGCAAAGAGTGGTTTTTGCGGGAGGAGAACATGGTCATCAGCGATGGACTGGCGGAGTATGACTGGATGAAACACAAGGTACATGCTCTTTTGCCGGAGCACGGCGCCTTCTGGCTTCATGCCTGTGTGGTGGAGATGGAGGGAGTCGGATATGCTTTTACGGCGCCTGCCGGTTACGGGAAGACGACGCATGCTTCCCTCTGGCTGCGTGAATTCGGAGACAGAGTGCGTGTGATCAACGGAGACAACCCGATCATCCGGCGGAAGAATGGGATTTTTTATGCCTATGGGACTCCCTGGGGCGGTAAAGAAGGCTGGTCGGTGAATACAGGGGTTCCTTTGAAGGCGGTCTGTTATCTTTACCATGATGAGAAAAACGCATTGAAACGTCTGGAACCGCTGGAGGCATACTACAGACTGATGGAATTCAGCCGGATGTATCAGACACCGGACAATACGGGAAAGATGCTGGCACTGTATGAGGAGCTGGTCGAAGAAGTTCCGTTCTATCAGATGAATTGTACAATGGAACCTGAAGCGGCCCATGTGTCGTATGAAGGGATGCGCGGAAATGTGCTGAACTGAGTACGTTAGATATTTAGGCTTAAGTGTGCCGCCTGTGGCAGGGCGGCGGAAGGGAGAACGCTATGAAAGTAAGAGAAGGTTTTGTATTGAGAAAAGTCGCTGACCAGTACGTGGTGGTCGCGATTGGCCCGGCGAGCAGGATCCTGAATGGGATGATCAAGCTGAACGAGACGGGTGCATTTTGCTGGGATTACCTGTTGAAAGGAATCTCCGAAAACGAACTAGGGGGGGGTGGTTTGTTCTGAGTACAACATCTCCCGGCAGCAGGCCGCGGCGGATGTGAGCGCGTTTCTGGACACGCTGCGGAGCGCGGGCTGCCTGGATGAAGACTGAACGGAGAAACGAGGACTGAGAAATGGAGCAGACGACGATCCTTGCAGAGCTGGAGCGAGAGGGCTATGTGGTGATTCCCATCCGGGGGATCAGCATGCGCCCTCTTCTTCACGAGGAGTCTTCCCATGTCCTGATCCGGAAGCTGGAGGGCAGACCGCGGAAAAATGACGTGGTCCTCTACGTTCGTCCGAACGGCGTGCAGGTGCTGCACCGCGTTCTGGGATTTGACGGGGATGTGTGTCTGATCCGCGGGGACAATACCTTCGGCTTCGAGCGGGTGCCTCTGTCTGCGGCGAAGGGCGTCATGGAGACGGCCTGGCGCGGGAAACGTGAGGTGCAGACGACGGATTTTTCCTATCGGCTGTATGTAGGATTCTGGAACCTGATCTATCCGCTGCGGCTTTTAAAACACCGGGCGAAAACGGGGGTGATTCACCTCGGGAAGCTCCTGCTCGGCGATACGTCGCTGGCCTGGGTCATCCGCATGGCGAGGCGCAGCCTTGCAGGAATTCTGTTTCTGACGCTGTGCACGGGGGCCAATGCATTTCTGTCGGTTCTGCTGGCTCTGGTGATGCGAAATGCCATTGATTTCGCGGTGGCGCTTGACCGCGGCGGATTTCTGCGGTGGGTCGGGATCTTTCTGGGGATCATCCTCGTGCAGATCGCTCTGCGCGCGGTCATCCGTCAGCAGGATGAGAGCATCCGCTCCTCGCTGGAGAACCGGCTGAAGGAGCACACCTACGGAAATATTCTCCGCAGCAGCTACAGCGGGCTGAAGACCTTTCACACCGGGGAGCTGCAGAACCGCATGACCAGCGACACGAAGGTCGTGGCAGACTATGCCACCGACCTGATCCCGGGCATCTGCTCCATGGCGGTGCAGCTGGTCTGCGCGCTGGTGATCCTGATGGTGCTTGACTGGCGCTTCGGAAGTCTGTTTCTGGTCGGCGGCCTCGTGATGCTGGGTGTGACATTTCTCTTTCGGCGCCGGATGAAGCGTCTCCACAAGGAGGTGCAGGAATCGGATGGGCGGCTGCGCGCCTGGCTGCAGGAGTCGGTGGAGAGTCTGCTGATTCTGAAGAGCTTCGAGGCGGAGACGATGGCGGTGGAGCGGACGGAGGAGAAGACGGCCGAACACAAGAGGAGCCGTATGCGGCGGCGGACCTTTTCCAATCTCTGTAACGTCGGCTTCGGTGCGGTCATGCAGGGGAGCTATCTCTTCGGGCTGGCGTGGTGCGGTTTCGGCATTTTAAATGGGACGCTGACCTACGGCACGCTGACGGCGGTGCTGGAGCTGATCAGCCAGATTCGCAGCCCCTTTGCCAATATTTCCGGTTTTGTGCCGCAATATTATTCCATGCTGGCCTCGGCGGAAAGGCTGATTGAGCTGGAACAGCTGCCGAAGGACAGTCAGATGGCGCAGGAGCTGCCGGAATGCCGGGGGCTTCATGCCCGGAACCTGACCTTTATCTACGAGGACGGCGAGGAAGAAGTGATCAGCGACGCTTCCTTCGATATTGAGAAGGGGGAGATCGTCGCGCTGACCGGCATTTCCGGGATCGGCAAGAGTACGCTGCTGAAGCTGCTGCTGGGAATTTATACGCCGGTGTCGGGGCGGCTGTATGCTGAGACGGAGACTTTCCGAATGCCGGAGCAGGTCGATGGGGACATCTGTGAGAAAGGGCGCTCCGGAGAGATTGGGCTTCAATCTGTGCGGGGCGAGCGGGACATCGATGCCTCCACGCGCGGCTGGTTTTCCTATGTGCCGCAGGGCAATATGCTGATGTCCGGTACGATCTATGAGGCGGTGGATTTCCTCCATGCGGCGCCGTATACGAAGGAGCAGCGGGAGCGCGTGCAGTGGGCCTGCCGGATTGCCTGTGCGGATGATTTCATTCAGGAGCTGCCGAACGGATATAACACGGTGCTGGGGGAGAAGGGCGCCGGTTTGTCGGAGGGGCAGATGCAGCGCATCGCGATCGCGCGGGCGGTGTATCGGAACGCGCCGGTGCTGCTGCTGGACGAAGCTACCTCGGCGCTGGATGAGGACACGGAACACCGGCTTCTGGAGAATCTGAGAAGTCTGGGCAATCTGACCGTGCTGATCGTCACGCACCGTCCGGCGGCGACAAGGATCTGCGGGAAGAAGCTGGTCTTTGAACGCGCGCACATTTCCGTGGAGAACACGGAATCGGACGGGAAGACAGAGGGCACGAAGGATGAAGCGGCCGGGCACTTCGGAGGTAGGACATGAGCGATATGAAAACGAAGATTCGAAATGTTGTCTGTGCGATCTGCTGCCTGCTGGTTGCGGGCGCGGTGGCCTATATGATTTACTCGGACCGTCAGGAGGAAGCGGCGCAGACGGCTCTGGCGGAGTCGCTGCAGGCGGAGGCGCGGCCCTATGAGAATCAGCTGCAGGAGCTGCGCTCCGAATGGAATGATCTGGAGAACAGCGTTTCCTATTCCAGTGAGGAAGCGCGTCTTCTGGTCGGTTTCCTCGTTTCTGAGGTGTCAGATATTTCTTATATTGAAGAAAAGGCGGCAGCTTATGATTTTGCCCCGGTGCTCATTCTGGACTGCACGGAGGAGCTGACGGAGATCGAGGCTCTCGTGGAGGCGGCGGATACTGGCTGGGAAATCATGCTGTACGCGTCCGGCTTCTCGAAGGACGTGAACGATGAGGTGCTGGCGGTCATGTCTTATCTGAATTCTGTGGAGAGGGAGTACGTGGACGTCTTCTTCCTACGGGATGATTTCTGTACCACGTCCAACCTGCAGCTTCTGCAGGACGACGGATTCATCGGGTATACCAGCTATCACAGCGCCTCTCCCACGGAGGGACAGACCGACGAGGGGATGGTTTATTTTGATTATTCATATCTGACGACATCGGGCACCTCGGTGACGAGCCGGATCTCCGCACTCTACAGCGGCAAAACGTCGATGCTCGTTGTCTTCGATATGGCGAGTATCAATTCCGGCGCGCTGTCGGAATCCTATGTGACTTCTCTGCTTGACACGATGCAGAGCTATGCGGAGAAAGAGGACTGTTCCTTCTCCACGATCGCAGAGACGGTGCAGAGGCTGTCGGAGGTTCTGGCTATCGAGGAGGAGAACCAGAAGGAGTATGAGGAGCAGGCGACTGAGCTGCAGGAGCAGATCGAGGCGCTGGAGGAGACCATCGCGGAGATATATGCGCGGCTGGAATATTGAGCCATCAGAGCCTTGCTATAGACGTCGGGCGGCACATGGGTGTTCGGACAGCTGAAACAGTCCTCACACCCATGTGCCGCCCTTACTTATTGCATTCTGATCATTGGGACAGTCCTCACACTCATGTGCTGCCCTTACTTATTGCATTCTGATCATTGGGACAGTCCTCACACTCATGTGCTGCCCTTACTCAATGCATTCGGACCTCTGAAACAGACCTCGGGTGACACATGGCGTTCAGACAGCTGAAACAGACCGCGGGTGACACAGGTCACATTCTGCGCCGTGGGCGTTGAGGACGCCGATGGCCTGCAGGTAGGAGTAGATGATCGTGGAGCCGACGAAGCTCATGCCGCTTTTTTTCAGGTCCCGGGAGATTGTGTCGGAGAGGGGAGAGGTCGTGCGGAGGTGATAATCCTCCGTGAGAACCTTACCGTCCGTAAAGCCCCAGATATATGCGTCAAACGACCCGCATTCCCGCTGTATTTCCCGGAAAACACGGCTGTTGCGGATCGCCGCTTCGATTTTGCGCCGGTTGCGGACGATGCCGGGGTTGCCGAGTAACTCCACGCATTTGGCCTCGTCGTAGCGGCAGACTTTTTCCACGTCAAATCCGTCGAAGGCGGCGCGGAAATTCTCCCGCTTATTCAGGATACATTCCCAGGACAGACCGGCCTGAAAGCTCTCTAAGATCAAAAGCTCGTAGAGCTTCTGGTCGGAGTGCTCCGGGACGCCCCATTCTTCGTCGTGATAACGGATGTAGAGCGGATTCTTCAGGTTGACGTAGTGGCAGCGGTGGTTGATTTCGTTCATGATGCGTATCTTTATCCTTCGTCTGACATATTTTGTTTTTCCATTTTCTGATAAATGATGTTGGTCAGTGTGAATGCTTCTTTGCCTTTCCTCCGTGTCTTCCCCAGGCGAGATAATAAATCGGCAGGGCAACAAGGGTCACGCCGGAGGCCACATAGTACATGGCAGTATAACCTGTTGCACCGGCGACGGCTCCAAGGATGGTTGGTCCCAGTCCCATGCCGCCATCGCAGAATACCCAGAAGGTAGAAACTGCATAGGAGCGGCGCTCAGGGCTTGCCTGACGGCAGGCGATGGAATTGCAGCAGGAATTCAATGTACCATAGCCCAGACCGCATCCGATCGCACAGAGGACGATCGTGAACATGCAGGGTAGCCAGGCAATTAAAAACAAACCGATTGCCTGCGCGATAATGCCGGGATAAATGATGACATTGTCTCCGTATTTATCCTGAATTTTCCCGGCCGTCGGGCGCGTGCAGATCAATACAACTGCATACATC
Source organism: Lachnospiraceae bacterium (assembly GCA_021202465.1). Classification (GTDB taxonomy): domain Bacteria; phylum Bacillota; class Clostridia; order Lachnospirales; family Lachnospiraceae; genus UBA3305. The sequence goes on from JAJQCZ010000009.1 coordinate 91,159, forward strand.
AGAAAGAAGTATGAAAACTCCGAGGTCAGATTCGTTTCGACGGAATACAGACGATAAAAGGACATCACTGCAACATACCCAAAAGCAAACAGGAACATGCAGAACGAGATGGGGACAGCCTTGACCTCGAAAATCCGATTCAGTCCGGCAGCGTCCGGTTCCCGTCGCTCTGTTTTCTGCACGCCGGGATCGATCTCCTTAAAATCCATGGCTAAAATAAACAGGAGCATCAGGGCGGAGAAGATAATGGTCATGATAAAGCATCCGGTTGGCCCGAAAGTATCGTATATATAGGCTCCGGCATATGGTCCGCTGGCTATGGCCAGCGTCGGCGCCAGCATAAAATAACCGGAAGCCTCTCCATAGCGGCTCTTCGGCAGAATCGACATCCCGATCGTCAGAATAATATTGGCAGCGCCTCCGTATCCAAGGCCATGGATAAAGCGGACGAGAAGCAGGACTGCCACATTATCCACCAGAAAATAACACGCACAGGCAGCCAGGTGAAGCAGCATAAAGGTAACGGCAAATCGCCTCCAGCCCCATCTTTGCGCTCCGCTGCCGGCGTATAGCCTGGAAAAGATCCCTCCGATCGTATAAATGCCGGTAACCATCCCGGCAACCATCGTCGAAGCTCCAAAGGCTGTTGTATATTCTGACATCGTTGACATCAGCATGTACATGATGTTCGAGACAAAAAACAGCGCCAGAAAGATGCAGCAGAAATTTTTTGTTATGATCTTATCTTTCATAAATCTGTTCCCCCCTACTGTTGGAAAGCTGGATTATAAAATACAGCTTATAGAAATTATAACATTTCGTCCGGGGGGATGTAAGTTCTAATTCCTGCCTGAAAAAGAGAGCCTGGAGAAATGTAAGCCCGGCCAGTGCCATCCCTCGAAGTAGTAACAAATGAAGCATGTTATTTTCGGTTCGTTAGCATATAATAAATCAGGCATGCGGCAAAGCATGCCAGTGAAAAAGGCTTGGTTTGGTTGATTTCCTGCAGAAAAACCGGGAAATTCATTGACGAAAGCTTTTTTCTGTTATAATTTTATTAGAGGATAGCGGCGATGACCAGCTATCGTGGCGATGAAGCAGTTGACTGTGTCGGAAGGCAGCCCCCTGTCGAGCCAGCCCGTGGGTTATGCGGTTACCACAAACCGACTAGATTCTCCGGAATCGAATAAAAACGCTTGAGCGAGAGCCTTGCAATGGCAAGGCTCTTTCTTTTTCAGATTGGAGGCGCAGGATGGACGGACAAGCTATGGATATTCTGCATCAGGCTGCTTTTGTATGGGATGAATTCCTTCCGATTGACCATTTGAAACCATTGTGTATATTGTACCATCCTGCCTGACAAATTACCATTCAAAGTTGCAAAAGACAAGCCAATATAATATACACCAACGTAAGCCCGACCAGCGCCCATCCCTCGAAGACTGTTTCAGCTGTCTGAGAGGGATGGGCGCTGGTCGGGCGTCGTCCTCTACCCTCTGTTTCAGCTGTCCGAAGACCTATGCACGGTGGCCGGGCGTCCCTTTGTCTGTCTATCTCTTCATAAAATCTTCCGGATTTTTTGCGCTTGCAGGGCTTGAATAAGCGCCGGGAATCCGATAAAATGAGTAGCAGACAGAAGGGCTGCCGTTTCCGGGGAAAGGAAGCGACATGTCAAAAAAGCAACAAAAGTGGAAGATGAGAGGACTCCTGCGGCAGATTCTGGCTGCGGGTATCCTGTGTCTGGCCCTGACGGGCTGCAGCGGCGCTCCGGTCGGAGCAGTTCTGGGGGAGCCCCTGGGAGGTGAGACCGCCGAAGCAGCTGTTCCGGAGGAAACCGAAACCGCAGGGAATGCTCCGGAGACGGCGGAAAGCGCGGCGCAGACGGAAGAAGTTTATGTTTATGTCTGCGGCTGCGTGGCGGCGCCGGGCGTCTATGCCCTGCCGGTTTCGGCCCGGGTGCAGGATGCGGTAGAGGCTGCCGGAGGCTTCGATGAGGGGGCTGACACGGAATACTGGAACTTGGCGGAGCCGGTCAGCGACGGAGAGCAGATTCGGATACCGACCCTCTCAGAGAGCGAAAGCATGGAGGAGCGGGCCGTTTCAGAGGCCGCCGCGGCGGAGGAAACTGCCTCCGGTCTGGTGAATCTGAACACGGCCACCCGGGAAGAGCTGATGACTCTGACAGGCATCGGGGAGGCCAAAGCGGATGCGATTCTGGCTTACCGGGAGGAAAATGGAGCTTTCGCGTCCATCGAGGAGATCATGAACGTCTCCGGCATCAAGGAAGCGGGATTCGAGAAGATAAAGGATCAGATTACGGTCTGATCGAAGAGGCCCGGAAGGGTCAGACGGCAGACCTCCGACTGCGCGGGAGGCATGGGAAACCGTCGCATACAGCGCGGGGGGAAGGGACATCATGGCGAACAGAGTTCTGGTAGTGGACGATGAGAAACTGATTGTGAAGGGAATCCGTTTCAGTCTGGAACAGGAAGGAATGGAGGTAGACTGTGCGTATGACGGCGGCGAGGCGGTTCGTCTGGCGAAGCAGAATGACTACAGCGTGATTCTGCTGGATCTGATGCTGCCGGTATTGGACGGACTGGAGGTCTGCCAGCAGATCCGGGAATTCTCGGATGTGCCCATTATCATGCTGACCGCCAAGAGCGACGACATGGACAAGATCCTGGGTCTGGAGTACGGCGCGGATGACTATGTGACCAAGCCCTTCAATATCCTGGAGGTAAAGGCGCGGATCAAGGCCATCCTGCGGAGGAACAGTAAGACGAAGGAGAAGGCCGAAGAGAAATCTCACCGCCTGCGTGTGCGTGAACTGGAGATGGACACCGAGAGCCGGCGCGTATTCCGCAATGGCCAGGAGGTGGACCTGACTGCGAAAGAGTTCGACCTGCTGGAACTGCTTCTCACCCATCCGGGCAAGGTATACAGCCGCGAACAGCTGCTGAACATCGTGTGGGGCTTTGAGTACCCCGGCGACGTCCGGACCGTGGACGTCCACGTGCGGAGACTGCGGGAGAAGATCGAGGCGAACCCCAGTGATCCCAGATATGTCTACACGAAATGGGGTGTCGGTTATTTCTACAAAGACTAAGGAAGAGAAAAGTCGGGAGCGGGCGGAGCGCAGGCAGAATCGCCTGGAGAAAAAACAGAGACGAAAGTCCCGGGGCGGAAGCATGCACTTCCGCCTGTTTCTGATTCTGATCGTGACCGGCATGATGCCGCTGCTGCTTGTCAATCAGATCATGACCCGCACCTACCTGGACTCGGAGGTGACGGTCAGCTCTCAGACCATGGAGAATCAGGCCCTGATCCTGGTCAATCAGCTGGTCCTCTCGGATTATTTTAACGGAGAGGGAAATGAGATCAACGACGCCCTGCTGGAGCAGATGGCGGAGAACTGGAACGGGCGCATTCGCATCATTGATTCTTCTTTTCAGGTGGTCATGGATACGTCAGGCCAGGATGAGGGCAAATATTGTGTGGCCGAGGAAGTCCTGCGCGCTTTTTCCGGGGAATATTCGGAGAGCTATGATGAGGCGTCGCATACGCTGGTCTTCGTGGAGCCGATCACGACGCTGGATCAGGAGGCCGTGGTGATCGGGGCGATCCTGGTCAATGTGGACACCACCTCCATCGAGAAACCGATCCGGGAGCAGCAGGCCAACCTGCGGATCCTGGAGATCGCCATGTTCTGCCTGCTGCTGCTCATCGACGCGGTGCTGTTGTATTTTGTCCTGAAGCCTCTGAAGACGCTGGCGGAGTCCATCAGCGAGGCCGCCAATACCGGGGCGGATGCGCCGAATGCCGTCAATGTGCGCAGATACCAGGAGACCACGCGCATCAGTGATGCGTTTAACAAGACGCTGAGCCGTCTGCAGGCTCTCGACGAGTCGAGGCAGGATTTCGTTTCCAATGTGGCGCATGAGCTGAAGACGCCCATCACGTCCGTGCGGGTGCTGGCGGATTCCCTGACCAGCATGGAGGAGGTGCCGGTCGAGCTGTACCGGGAATTCATGGAGGACATTTCTCAGGAGCTGGATCGGGAGAGCAAGATCATCGACGATCTGCTGTCTCTGGCCCGTCTGGACCGTAACGCCGACACGCTGAATATCACACGGGAAAATATCAACGAGGTCATGGAACGCATCCTCAAGCGCGTGACGCCCATTGCCCAGACGCGCAATATCGAGCTGATCCTGGAGAGCTATCGGCCGGTGCTGGCGGATATCGACGAGGTGAAGCTGTCTCTGGCTGTGTCAAATCTCGTGGAGAATGCCATCAAATATAACCGCGATTCCGGCTGGGTGAAGCTGTCTCTGAATGCGGATTATAAATTCTTCTATATTAAAGTGTCGGATTCCGGCTGCGGGATTCCCGAAGATGCGCTGGATCGTGTGTTTGAGCGTTTTTACCGGGTGGACAAGGCCCGCTCGCGGGATACGGGGGGCACCGGTCTGGGGCTGTCTATTACCAAGAGCATTGTGGGGCTTCATCACGGAGCCATCCGGGTTTACAGCAAAATGGGGGAGGGAACCACCTTTGTCGTGCGGATTCCCCTGAACTATATCAAGGAATGAGGTGAGGGGAATGAAGAAAACGGTACGTATATTTCTCACACTTCTTCTGAGCGCGGTGCTGCTTGTCGGCTGCCAGACGGGTTCCCCGCTTGACGCCTCGGAGGAGGCGGAGGGAGAGGAGACGCTGGTCTACTACTGCAACTCCACGGATACGGGGCTGCTGTCGACGCCCTGCAGCCTGGCGGAGGAGGGAGAGGCGGCGATCTCCGAGATCTTCAGCATCATGCAGAGCCGTCAGTTCACGGACGGTCACTCTGCCGTGCCGGATGATGTCACGCTGGATCATGTCGCCTGGCAGGAAAAGAGCGTGGCTGTATACCTGACCGGTACCTATCCGGAGGTGGGGACCGTGGAGGAACTGCTCTTTCGCGCCGCGCTGACGAGGACGCTGGTGCAGTTCCCGGACGTGGAGGGAATATCTGTTTATGTAAATGAAGAGCCGCTGACGGATGCCTCCGGGGTGGAGATCGGCGTCATGCAGGCGGAGTCTTTCCTGACCGACGTGTCCGCTTCCCCGGACGAGGAGGAACTGGAACTGACACTTTATTTCATCAACGAAGCCGGGGACGGCCTGGCCGCAGAGACTGTGGAGGTGACCCGGAGCGGAGAGGAGACGGTGGAAAGCCTGGTGATGAAACAGCTGATCGCCGGCCCGACGGAAGCGGAACATCAGGCGGTGCTCCCGGTGAACACCGGATTGCTGAGTGTTCAGGTTAAGGATCAGATCTGTTACGTGAATCTGGACAGTGTGTTTCTTGATGAAGCACTGTCGGTGGATCCGAATCTGGTCGTTTACGCCATGGTCAATTCGCTGACGGAGCTGGATGACGTGGAAATGGTACAGTTTACGGTGGACGGTTCGGCGGATGTGACGCTGGGAGATTCGATCTCCTTCGCCTCGCCTTTTGAACGAAATACGGAACTGATAAAAGAAGAGTAGCGGATGGCGCCTCCCTGAAAGGGGAGGCGCTTTTTTGTATGATAAGGATTGCGAGAACGCGTTAGCGTGGAGCAATCCGTGGTGTCATACTTTTTGACACAGGAAATGAAAGGAAATGTACATAAAAAATGAAGCGACCATTGCTAGTCCTCCTTGGAGGATGGATATTGGGAGAGCTGACGGCTCTCTGGCTGGGCATTGCGCTGGTTCCGGCCACCAGCCTGGATGCAGCTATGGAGGAACAGAGCTCCGCCATAGTTCGTGTGACCGGCACGGTGCAGCAGATCAGCCGCACTAGCTATGGGTATTCGTATCAGCTGTCGGAGAATACCGTGTATCTGGAAGGCGTCGCTCTCACGACGCATCGTCTGCTGGTCTATGCGGACGATATCTCAGAACTGAAAATCGGCCAGGTGGTGTCGGTGTCGGGGGAGCTGTCACCCTTTGATGAGGCCGGGAATCCGGGACAGTTTGACGCAGACAGCTATTATCGGGCGCTGGGGATTGATTTTAATCTGGAGGAGGAGGGGCGGGAGGTCCTGAATGACCGCGCCTTCCCGGTGCGGCAGGGGCTCTGTCGGCTGCGGATGCTTCTGGCGGAGCGGCTGGAGGTACTGGCGGGGGAGGATGCGGGCGTCTTCCTGTCACTTTTTCTGGGAGACAAATCACAGCTGGCGGCGGAGACGCGGGCCTGGTATGAGCTGGCGGGCATTTCGCATATTCTGGCGATCAGCGGCCTGCATGTATCACTCTTCGGGATGACGCTGTACCGCCTGCTGCGGCGTCTCTTGCTTCCTCTTCCTCTGTGCGGCGCGATCGGGGGCGCCCTCGCGGCCTGTTATGTGGTGATGACCGGGGCCGGTTCCTCTTCCCTGCGGGCGCTGACTATGTTCAGCCTCTATTTGCTGGCTCAGGCGGTGGGGCGCACGTATGATCTGTTGTCGGCTCTGGCGACGGCGGGGCTGCTTCTCCTCTGGGAGCATCCGCTGCTGCTGATGCAGGAGGGCTTCCAGCTCTCCTTTCTGGCTATGGCGGGAATCGGCGCAGTCTGGCCGGTCCTCCCCGGGTGGCTGGAAGCCTGTTCCCGGGAGACGGAAGGGAAGGTTCGCCCGGAGAAGAGCGGAGGAGGGCACCAGACGGGGAAAAAGGAGAAGCTGCGGAAATGGTGCGCAATGACAGCACAAGGCCTGGGGACATCCCTGTTGTTCTCCCTCTGTATCCAGATTGCCACCCTGCCGGTTCTGGCCTGGCACGAAGGAACCTGGGCCGTGTATGGGATGTTCCTGAATTTGCTGGTGATTCCGCTGACCGGTCCCCTGCTGGGACTGACGGTTGCGGCTTCATCGCTGTCCCTGATCTGGGAAATGGGGGCGCGCTGGCTGCTCCTTCCCGCGCGGGGCATCCTGCGCTGGTATGAAGCCCTGTGTCGGCTGGCGGAGAAGCTGCCGGGGCATACGCTGGTTCTGGGACGTCCGGCGGTCTGGCAGATCGTTTTGTACGTAACGATCCTTCTGAGCGGTCTGGCGTGGATGCGGTGGAGCATCCGAAGAGAAGCTGAGAAAGAGAGTGGGACATCCGAACAACGATCTGTGAAAGAGGCTGAACAACGAGGCGTGGGGAGAGGCAGCGGAAGCGTGAAAAAAACACGCTTATCAGGGGAAAGTGGAAGAGTAAGAAAAACAGGTATGCTCACGCAGGACGGAATTCCAGGGAGGGTGCGAAAAAGCGTTCCTGCAGTTCTTCTCTGCGCCCTTTTCGTTTCTCTGCAACCGCTTCCCTTCCGGGGGCTGCAGGTCACTATCCTGGATGTGGGGCAGGGGGACAGCATCTTCCTGCGCTGGGAGGAGGGAGCCTGCCTCATCGACGGAGGGAGCAGCAGTGTGTCCGATGTGGGGACCTATCGCATCCTTCCCTATCTGAAGCTTCAGGGAATCACCCGGCTCTCTGCCGTCTTCGTGACGCACGGCGACGAGGATCACTGTAACGGTCTGGAGGAGGTGCTGCGGGATTCTTCCCTCACCGTGGAAGCGCTGGTGCTCTCACCGGTCTCCGCGACGGACGAGGCGCTGACCGAACTGCGGGCCGCCGCTATGGAGGAGGGCATTCCGGTGCGTGTCCTGTCGGCAGGAGAGAGCTGGACCTGGGGCGAGGTGGACTTCACCTGCGAATTTCCCGGCCTCGAGGACTGTGAGGCGCTGGCCGACGATGCGAACAATGCTTCTCTGGTGCTTTCGCTGCGAAGCGGCGATTTCTCCGCGCTTTTTACCGGTGATCTGGGCGAGGAGGGGGAGGAACGCTGGCTGCAGACAGCTGTGGAGGGAGACTATACGCTGTTGAAGGCCGGGCATCACGGCTCGCGGACCTCCAGCGGAGAAGCCTTCCTGGAACTGGTTTCCCCGGAGATCACCGTGATATCCTGCGGGAAGGATAACTCCTACGGCCATCCTCACGCCGATACCCTGGCGCGACTTGCGGCCGCCGGGAGTGTCATCTATACGACGCCCGAGTGCGGAGCGGTGACGGTCATGAAGAGAGGGGATACGGTGCGGTGCTATGGGTACAGGAAATGAAAGATTTGTTTCATATGGAAAGGTGTGCGACGTTTGGCGAAAGGGAGCTATAGGCAGACGTTGAGTTGGCTGATTTATTGGCATGAACACAGATACCTTCGTCAGATTATCTGACGAAGGTATCTGTAAAAATCAGCAGTAAAAGTGGATTGTCTCCTCTACGAAGAACTTTTTCCATGCGGCACAAATGTAAAAAAACTGCGCAGAAATAAATTCCATCAATTCGTTCAGTTCTTTTTGCGGAATCTGACTCCTGTTATTTGCCGGTACGCAGCCGCCGCTTTTGGTCAGCCATATTTTTGTGCTATTAGGAGTCGGATGTCCTTTAGAAACGTGGACATGAATGGCTTCTGCATTTTCATTGGACCAAAAATAGATTTTATAACCACTTACCGTAAACAAATTAGGCAATATGAATTCCTCCTTCAGCCGCATATCTGTACAGAAGGTGTGCATTGCTTTCGACCAGTTTTTGAAATGTCGCTATTTCTTCGTCGGAATATCCATGTCTGAGAATCCATTTATATGTTGGAAGTTCGCATCTTGCCGAATCAAATCCTTCATCGGTAGGGCGTTCAAAGTGAACCAGGACTTTTTTGATATCTCCGTCCTGAATGATATGTGAATGAACAATCTCTGTCCCATCGCCCAGAGTCATATAAGGATACATCATGTCAATCGCTCTCCTTTTTTAATGTCAGCTTCCAGTGTATCTATATATCGTAAATGATATTAACTCAAAAGTAAAGAACTGTAAAAATGCTCAGTCCGAGGACCGCACCCTCTCGACAATAAAGTATTCGAAATCGTTCCGGGCTTCCTCCATGGCTTCGGCGCTGCGCAGGGTCCAGCCGACCGGCGTGCAGAAATGCCGCCAGAAACGGAAGGCCAGATTGTTCCGGAAACGGGTGTCGTAGGCGATGAAGTCCGGTTTGGTGATCAGATTGCTGAGCTGTGTCTCCAGAAGGAAGAACTGCCAGCGCAGTCCCCATGCGTGGGTGCGGAAGAATTTCGTGCAGAGCTGCCCCCGGCGTACGAGGGGACGGTTCCTGCGGAACCAGTAAAGCACTTCAGGGTGGAAGGCTTCGATACAGTAGGGACCGTTATAGGGGTCTAACAGAGCCGCGGCGTCCTCGCAGAGCTGCCGGTTGAAATGATTCCCCGGCGTTTTAAATTCAATGATCAGCGGGACCCGGCCGTCTACCAGAGCGAGAACCTGAGAGAGCAGGGGGATCCGCTCCTGAGATGTCCGCAGAGGGAATGCCCGCAGCTCTTCATACGTATAATCGCTGACCCGGCCGCAGACGCCGCACACCCGTTCCAGGCTGTCGTCGTGGAAGACGACAATCTGCCGGTCCCGGGAGAACTGGATGTCCAGTTCGATGCCGTATCCGGCCTCCGCCGCCCGGCGGAAGGCTTCCAGTGAATTTTCCGGAGCCTGTGACGGGTCGCCGTGCAGGCCCCGGTGTGCAAAAAGCTTTGTCTTATATGTTAACATAATCGCGTCGCCTCCCTGAGATTGGCCGCAGAGCCGTCAGGCCTGCCCGTTGTACAGAGCGGGGCGACAAACGATTGTCGCCCCTGCCTATCTTATCAGGGAAGAAAACGGTCGTCAAGGGGGCGGAAAACGGGAAAATTTTGTTGCATAAATTGCAATGCGAACGTTCCTGTGGTATACTTAAAACTCTGTGATATGGGATGTCCGATGTAAATGCGGAAGGGATATGTGAAGATGGATCTGTTTGAATATATGGGACAGAAAAATAAGGAGAAGGAATCGCCGCTGGCTTCCCGGCTGCGGCCGGAGACGCTGGACGAGGTGGTGGGACAGAAGCATATCCTGGGGAAGGATAAGCTGCTCTACCGGGCGATTCAGGCGGATAAGCTCAGCTCTCTGATTTTCTATGGGCCGCCCGGGACGGGGAAGACCACCCTGGCGCGGGTCATCGCCAACACGACGCAGGCCAGCTTCCGTCAGATCAACGCCACCTCCGCCGGGAAGAAGGATATGGAGGCGGTGGTGCAGGAGGCGAAGGAGAACCTGGCGCTGTACGGAACCCGGACGATCCTGTTTATTGATGAGATTCACCGCTTTAACAAGGGGCAGCAGGATTATCTGCTTCCCTTTGTGGAGGACGGTACGGTGATCCTTATCGGAGCGACGACGGAGAATCCTTACTTCGAGGTGAACCGGGCACTGATCTCACGTTCGAATATTTTCGAACTGCATCCTCTGTCGCGTGAGGACATCGGAATCATTCTGGACCGGGCTGTCACGGATGTGAAGAAGGGCATGGGAGCCTATCACGCCGTGCTGGAGGAGGACGCACGGGACTTCCTGGCGGATATCTGTGACGGAGACGCGCGCAACGCGCTGAACGCGGTGGAGCTGGCCGTGCTGACGACGCCGCCCGGGGAGGACGGACAGATTCATATCACGGTTGCTGTGGCGGAGGAATGTATCCAGCGGCGCAACATCCGCTACGACAAGGACGGCGACAACCATTATGATGTGATTTCCGCGTTCATCAAGAGCATGCGCGGCTCGGACCCCGATGCGGCGGTCTATTATCTGGCACGGATGATCTATGCGGGGGAGGACCCCCGCTTTATCGCGCGGCGTATCATGATCTGTGCTTCGGAGGATGTGGGCATGGCGGATCCGCAGGCCATCTGCGTGGCTTCTGCGGCCGCGCAGATCGTGGAGCGCGTAGGGATGCCGGAGGGACGGATCCCTCTGGCAGAAGCGGCGATCTATGTGGCGACGGCGCCTAAGAGCAACGCTTCCTACATGGCGATTGACGCGGCGCTGGAGGCGGTGCGGGATACGCCGGTGCAGCGGGTGCCGCCGCATCTGCAGGACAGTCATTATGCGGGGGCGAAGGAGCTCGGACGGGGCATCGGTTATCAGTATGCGCATGATTTTCCCGGCCACTATGTACGGCAGCAGTATCTCCCTGATGAGCTGACCGGACGGCGCTTCTTCGAACCCGGCGACAACGGATATGAAAAAGAGATCAAGAAATATATGGAATTTTGTAAAGAATTGTAGTACGATGATACAGGAATGCCCGCGCAGCGGGAACAGAATTCGTGACAGGTGGTGAGAGTGTGAAGGAGAAAATCCGCCAGCTTGCTTCCGGTACGGTGGATCTCCCGATCCCCCGGCTGGAGCTGCTGCAGCCGAAGATAGAGGAAATGATTGCATGGGGACAGGTTTACCGGGGAGATATCCGCGTTTTCAGCGGAAACCAGGTGGATTTTCGCGGACTCATTTATTCGGATGACAGCCGCGTGGCGCTCCTGCAGAGCAGCTTCGCGGGGGTCAACGCCTACATCCCCTACGAAGTCCGGGCGGAGCAGCTGGATCCGGGAACCGTCCTGGAAGGGCATTTCTGTCTGGTCTATAACGGCGGGGAGAAGAAGCTGCCGTATCGCTTTGAAGTGAGACGGACGACCGGAACAGTGCGTCGGGCGGAGAGCCTGGAGGATTTTGCTGAGCTGGCCCGGATGCGGCCGGAGGAGGCCCGGGAGCTTTTTGATTCGCAGGAATTTTCCCGGATGCCGCTGATGGAGGATTCCTCCGTGCGGGCCATTTACGATGGGCTGCGGCGGGCGGTGAACCGCCGGAATTCTCTGGAGGAGTTTCTGGTGGCCACGGGCGCCAAGGAGCGCCTGCGTCTGACTGTGGATGAGACGCCCCGCAGCTTTGTGGTGGAGGACGCGGAATACACGGAGACAATCCGGATCGAGAAGAACACCTGGGGACAGATTCGGATCCAGGTACAGTCGGATAATCCCTGTGTGACTCTGAGCCGGGAGAGCCTGACAGAGAAGGATTTCGAGAAAAATGTCTGCGAGCTTTCCTTCACAGTACGGAAGGACCGCCTGCACGGGGGAAAGAATTTCGCAAGGATTACGTTGACGGCTCCGCTGCAGAGCTTTCAGATCGATCTGACGCTGACAGGGCGCGCGGAGCCTTCGCGCTCGGTCAGACGGCGCTGGGAGCGGCGTTCCGAGGAGCTGGAATTCCAGAGGACCTGGCTGGGGACCATGGAGAAGGAGGGCGACCGGAAGGAGAGTCTGGAGTTCCTCCAGTATTGCTGGGAGGAGATGACCGGCGACGAGGAGCCGAATGTCCGCCAGAAGCTGTACCGGGTCGCCATCAGTCTGGGACTGGGCGATACGGATCTGGCCGCCATGATCCTCGAGGATGTGTCAAAGGATGTCGAGGAACGGCGGCGGGAGGATACAGACGCTTATTGTGCTTACCTTTATCTCCAGGCTCAGGTCACAGAGAGCTGGGAGAAGAAGGAGCAGCTGTTAAAGATTCTGCATCTGTATCAGAACCAGGGGCAGGAGACCGTTTTTCTCTTTCTCCTGATGCTGAGCATGGACGAGGGCGCCGCGGACCGGCCGACGGAGACTCTGGGCAGGATCCGCGACTATTACCGGGATGGCTGCCGCAGCCCTTTCCTCTACCTGGAGGCCTGCCGCATCTACAACCGGCATCCGGATATCCTGAAGAAGCTGGAGGCTTTTGAATTTCAGACGCTTACCTTTGGCGCCCGGCAGGGGATCCTGACGCGGGAGACCACGCGGTATCTGACGACGCTGGCGGCGCAGGAGAGGATGTTTCGCCCGGTCTTTCACCGGCTTCTGACCCTTCTGTATGATACGTATCAGGACGATGAGATCCTGGAAGCAATCTGCGCGCTGCTGATCCGGGGCGATCGGCGGGACCCGGAGAATTTTGTCTGGTTCTCCCGGGGCGTGGAGCGGGATATCCGCCTGACGCGGCTGTATGATTACTATTTATATACGGTGCCGGAGGAGGGGCAGCAGGCCTTCCCCCGGGAGCTGGTGCTGTATTTCAGCTACAACAGTCCCCGGGATCCGGAGAGTCAGCAGCTTCTTTACTTGAATCTGCTCCGTTTTTATGAAAATGACCGGCAGATCATGCAGTCCTACGAGGAGCAGATCCGGACTTTTGTCCGTACGTCGATCCTGGCCGGAACGGTAAACGGGGAACTGGCGCATCTCTACAGCCGCAGGCTGACGGCGGAGGATGTGGATGACAAGACGGCCCGGATTCTGCCGGATATTCTCCGGGCGCATGAGATCACGGATACGACCGGACGCTTCGCGGAAGTAATCGTGGTGTACGGAGAGCTGGAGGAGGAACTGTCGGTTCCTCTGCGGGGCGGACGGGCCTGTGTGCCGCTTTATTCTCCCTCCTGCCGGATTCTTTTCGCGGACGCTGCGGGAAGCCGCTATGCAGGAGATACCGGGAAGGTCCGGCTTCTTCTGGAAAATACGCAGTCCATCGAGAGCCGCTGCCGCGAGCTCTACCCCCGCCATGCCATGCTGCGTCTGGCGGAGTGCACGCAGATTCTGCTTCACGGCGCCGAGACGGAGAACGAGATTCGTCTGTTAAAGAAGGAGATCGAGGTGCGGGATATTCACCGGCAGTTCCGGCGGGCCATGACCTCGGCGATCGTGGAGTACGCGATCCATCGGGAGAAGCCGGAGGAGGAGGAGCTCCTCGCCTGTGTGCGCTACAGCGGGATTACGCCGGATCAGCGGCTGCGCCTGACGAAGCTGCTGATCGATCTGGGACAGCTGACCGAGGCGGAGGTTCAGGTGCGACGTATCGGCTACCGGGATCTGCCTGTGGGCAGTCTGCTGCGGCTGGTCAGTCTGACGATCCAGAACAGTCTGTATGAGAAGGACGAGTTCCTCGTGGATATGTGCCGCTATCTCTTTGACCGGGGGCAGTGCGATGACATCCTGCTGGAATATCTGTGCACATATTTTAACGCGTCCAGCCGGGAGATGCTTCCCGTCCTGCGGATGGCGCACGGGCGGAAGCTTCATATCGGAGATATGGCGGAGCGTCTGCTGGGGCAGATGCTGTTCACGGGCGTCTGCGACGGGATGGATGAGGTCTTCCACATTTATCTGGAACAGGGAAATACGGACCGGCTTCTGGTTCATGCCTATTTTGTGGTCAAATGCAGCGGATATTTTCTGCGGCAGGAGACGACGGGGGAGGATGTGTTTCACTTCGTGGAGGAATTGCTCGCGGATGAGGCGGAACGCGACAAGGTACCGGAGATCTGTATCCTGGCGCTGACGAAATTTTACGCGGGCCGGGAGAGCCTGACGGAGGAGGAGAGCCGCCTGTGCACGAGCCTGGTGGACGGCCTTTACCGCAAGGGCATGATCTTTGCCTGGATGAAGGATCTGAGTGCCAGAGTCCGGCTGCCGGAGGAGATCCGCTGCCGGGAATGGCTGGAATTCCACGGGGAAGCCGATCTGAACCTGGAGCTGCGGCTGCGTATTCTTCCGGAGATGGAGGAAAAACCGGCGCTGCGGCTGGTGATGCCGCAGATCTATCCGGGCATCTATGTCAAGTCGCAGCTGCTCTTCGAGGGCGATGTGATGGAATATGAGATTGTCCGGGACGGCGGTCAGGAGATTCTCGAGAAGGGGACGCGCCGGGGCGCGGCCTCGCCGGACTCCGATGGAAGCCGTTTCGCGCGGCTGAACCGTCTGCAGGCTGCGGTGCGGGACGGCAGAGCGGTGAATGCGTGGCAGCAGGAGGTGCTGGATTACGCGATGATGGAGACCTGGACGGAGCAGCTTTTTGCGCTGCCGGAGGGATGAAAGAAAACGACCGGAATACGGTGGAAAGGAGGAGACCTGCATGCAGGGATTGTTACTGGGAATGGATCTGTGCGACGACTACAGCCAGGTGAGCTGTTTTAACCCTCTCGCCATGGAGGCGGAGGCAATTACCCTGTCTACCGCGGAGTCATCCTGCCTGATTCCCACGGTGATCTGCAAGAAGAAGCAGGAGGACGTCTGGTTTATCGGGGAGGAAGCCTATCGCCGGGCCCTGTTCGGCGAGGGGACCATGGTGGATAAGCTGGTGAAGCTGGCCCGCAAGGACGGCAGCGCGACGATCGAGGGCGTGCGTTATTCGGCGGAGGACCTTCTGGGGCGCTATGTCGCGATGCTGCTGGAGAAGGCGCGGGCAAAATACCGCCTCGAGGAGATAGACAGTCTGGTCTTTACGGTGCAGACGCTGGAGGCATCCTTCCTGGACCGGCTGATCCGCGTGGCGGAGCGGTGCGGGGTGCCGCGGGAGCTGGTACATATCCTTAATCATACGGAGAGTTTCGTGTACTATGTAATCAGCCAGAAGCAGGAGGTGTGGGCCAATGCAGCCTGCATGTTCGACCTGACGGAGGACGGCCTGCACTACTATGAAATGCGGATGATCCGGGGGCGGAAGCCCAAAATCGTGGAGGCAAAGCATGAGCGGATGGAGGAAGGATTCAGCCTGGACCTCCTGGACAATGCCTCCGGAGAGCATCTGGGAGACACGATCCTCACGGCCTGCGCGGAACGCCTTCTGGAGAAAAAGGTTGTCTCCTCCGTATTTCTCACCGGGAAAGGTTTTCTGTCCACGGACTGGGCGCCGAATTTTATTCAGACCATTTGTAATAAGAGGAGAGCCTTCGCGGGGCAGCATGTATTTGCCAGCGGGGCGGCCTATATCGCCTATGACGTGCTTCAGGAGAAGACGTCGTACCCCTTTGTCTGTCTGTGCGAGGGGCGCATCGCCTCTACGGTCAGTCTGATGGCCCGTTATCAGGGCCGCAATGAGAAGGTGATTCTGGCGGAGGCGGGGACGAACTGGTATGAGGCGCGCTCCCGGGTGGAGCTGATTCCCGACGGGACAGACTGCCTGGAGCTTTCCATCGCCGCCTGCGGGATTCCCCGGTCGGATAAGGTGCGGATTGATCTGTCGGAGTTCCCGGTCCGGCCGAATAAAACAACCCGCATCGAGGTGATCGTGTCCTTTACCTCGGAGGACTGTATGACGGTTCGCGTGATCGACCAGGGCTTCGGCGATCTGTTCCCGGCTTCCGGGCGGGTGCTGAGGAAGGATTTTTACCTGTCGTGAGAGGGTCCTGAGAGAAAGAGAAACATTTTGGGGAAATGCTGCTTTCCCCGGAAATGTGCGGAACACGACGGGAAGAGGGAGAAAAAGGTTATGAGTGCCATGCTGCTGTGCCGCAGCCGGAAGGCAAAAGAACCCTATTTCGTGGAGGAACTGGGGATTTATCTTTATTCCGGTGAGGAACTGAGTTATTACATTTATCATAATGCCACACTGATCGGGGAGGATTTCCTGGATGAGAGGCTTTTTCGATTTATAGGCCAGGAGCTGGCCATGGAGAATCTGGAAGGAAAGCTTCGCAAATGGGCGAAGCAGGCGGATCTCTCCGAGCTGCTCCTGGTGATTCTGCAGGACATTCATTATTATGACAGTGAAGAGCTGTTTGCCTTCCAGCAGACGATGGCGGCTGCAGATAAGAAGACGGCCGGCTGGCGGATGCGGGAGAAGGCGGACACGCTGCTTGCAAGGCGCCGCTATTCCAGCGCGCTGCTCCAGTACGACCGACTGCTGCACTCCGGCTATCCGGAGCTGATGGATGAGTCGTTCCGGGGGCGGGTCTGGCTGGGACGCGGGATGGCCTTTGCCCACCAGTACGACTGGCAGGCGGCTGCTTCCTGCCTGGAGAAGGCCTGCGGCCTGCTCCGGGATGAGGACGTCCGCAGGAAGCTGTACCAGATCACCTGTCTGGCGCCGGAGACGGAGCTGGCCGGGGAGACGCTGGCCGGCCTCTCCGCGGAGCAGAAGGCTGCCTGGGAGACGGAGCTGGAAGAGGCAAAGGGTCAGGCGCGTTTCCAGGGGAAGGGACAGGCTGTCTCGGAGTGGATGGACAAGGATAACATCCGCCGGGCGGTGGGTCTTCAGGGCCTGGTGCAGGGCTGGAAAGCGGAATATCGAAGAAGTCTGGGTACTTCGTAAATCCGGCGCAAGGGAGCGCCGGCATACAGGAAAGGAAACAGGTGTTATGGAAAAGAATTTGTTTTTCATCGGATTCATGGGAAGCGGAAAGACGACGGTTTCCGCGGCGTTCTCTAAGCGGTTCGGCAGGAACCTGATCGAGGCGGATGATATCATCGTGGAGCGGGCCGGGATGAGCGTGAAGGAGATTTTCGCCACGCAGGGCGAGGCGGCTTTCCGTGATATGGAGACGCAGCTTTGCCGGGAGCTGGTGGATCTGAACGATTATGTGGTGTCCTGCGGCGGCGGGATGCCGGTGCGTTCGCAGAATGTGGAGTACATGAAGAAGAACGGTTTTGTGGTGCTTCTGGAGGCGCGGCCGGAGACGATTCTCGACCGGGTGAAGGGGAGCGACGAGCGGCCGATTCTGAACGGACACATGAATGTGGAGTATATCGCCGGACTGCAGCAGAAGCGGGCCAATGCCTATCGTTCGGCGGCGGATATCGTGGTTCAGACGGATGGGAAGTCGGTGGATGAGATTGTGGAGGAAGTCTATGAGAGTATCTGTCGGGCAAGACAGTCATCGATTTGACGAGTCAGAACTGAATAAGAAGTGCATCCTGGGAGGCGTGGTCTTTGACACGGCTCCCGCCTTCTCTGCGAACAGTGACGGGGATGTGGTGCTGCACGCAGTGACGAATGCGGTGTCGGGGATTACCTGCCGCAATGTGCTGGGACGCCGCGCGGACGAGATGTGTCAGGCAGGGATTACGGACAGCCGGGCGTATCTGCGGACGGCGCTGGATGATCTGGAGGCGCAGGGGCGCCGCCCGGTGCATCTGAGTATTTCCATCGAGGGGAAGAGACCGGCGATCTCGCCGCGGGTGGAGGAGATGCGGGCTTCGATCGGAGCGTTGATGGGGCTCCCGGCGGACTCTGTCGGGATTACGGCGACGACCGGAGAGGGGCTGACGGACTGCGGGCGTGGGCTCGGAGTCAGTGTGTTCTGCGTGCTCACGGTGGAGTGAGGGTCTGTTCTAGTGATGTCGCCTGCGGTGGGTACTTTCCTGTTCGAGTGACGCTGCCCACGGCGGTTTTTATACGAGTGACGCCGCCCGCGGCGGTTCCCCGGCAAACGGGGCAGGGCGCTTCGGAGCTAACCGCTGAGAAGTTCTAAGGCTCAGGACATTACTGAAGTAACGCCCTGGGCCTAAGAACTTCTAGGCGGTGGATTTCCTCAGTCGCCCTGAACGCCCCTGATTGTTTGCCCGGGGAATCCGCTCGTGGGCGGCTGTTTGGGATGAAGGGAAATACGGGCTGCCGCGTTGCCCGGGGAATCCGCTCGTGGGCGACTGTTTGGAATACTGGAAATGGGTTTGCAGAGAAGTTTTGTATGTCGATAAAAGCGAGGGAGGTGCAGTGTATGAGGGTACTGGCGCGCGGGAAGATCAATCTGACATTGAATGTAGTTGGACGCCGGCCGGACGGTTATCATGATCTGGAGCTGATTTTTCAGCCGGTTTCGCTGGCGGATGAGCTGGAGATCCGGGAGAATGGGACAAATGAGCTGCAATTTTCCTGCTCTGTACCTGAATTTGCCGGGGAGGATAATCTGGTCTGCCGGGGATACCGGAAATTACGGGAACGTTTTCCTGAGAAGGTACGCGGTCTGACGGTGCATCTGGTAAAGCATATTCCCTCGGGCGCCGGGATGGCGGGAGGGAGCGCCGACTGTGCAGCGCTGCTTCTGTGGATGAATGAGTATTTTGCCCTGGGGCTTGATCGACAGGAGATGACGGAGATCGGGGTGTCGCTGGGCGCGGATGTTCCGGCCTGTATGATGACGCATGCGACGCTCGGGCGGGGTGTCGGGGAGATCCTGACGGATATTGGGATTCACCGGGATTATCCGCTGCTGTTGTTGAAGCCGGAGGTGTCTTTTAATACGGGGGCGATGTTCCGGGCGCTGGATGCAGCGGGATATGAGAGGCAGAGGCACACGAGTGCAGGGATGATCGAAGCGATGGAGGCGGGCGATCTGACGGCGATGTGCGGGCATCTGTATAATGTGTTCGAAGAGGCTGTGCCGGAGCGGGCGTTGATTCAGGGCTTGAAGGCGCAGCTGATGGAGGCAGGGGCTCTGGGGAGTCTGATGACAGGGTCTGGATCAGTGGTGTACGGGATCTTCACGGATGCGGAGGCGCGGGATCGGGCATCCGAAGCGCTGCGCGGACTGAAAAATGTGCGGGTGTATGCCTGCGAGGCGATCAATCGTTGGAAGGAGGCGCGGGATGGCGAAGAAGGAGAAAGAGAATAAGTCGAATGCGATGCGGATTCTGGAGCGGAACGGGATTTCTTATGAGGCGCATACGTATGAGTGTGAGGAGTTCACGGACGGTGCGCAGATCGCGGACAAGCTTGGGCTGCCTCATGAACGGGTGTATAAGACGCTCGTGACGGTGGGGAAGAGTCGGGGACATTATGTGTTTGTGATTCCCATCGATAAGGAGATTGATTTCAAGAAGGCTGCGAAGGCAGTGGGCGAGAAGTCTCTGGAGATGCTGCCGCTGAAGGAACTGACGGCGGTGACGGGGTATGTGCGCGGCGGCTGCACGTCTGTCGGCATGAAGAAGGCGTTCCCGACGGTGTTTCAGAAGGAGATCGAGGAGCTGGAGAAGGTATTTGTCAGCGGCGGCCGGCTGGGTCTGCAGCTGGAGCTGGCTCCGGCGGACCTGATCCGGGCGGCCCGCGGCAGCGTGGCGGATGTGATCGCAAGATAAAGGAGAGGCGCGGATGTTTCAGGGGCAGAAGGTGACGGCGCTGCTGCTGGCGGCAGGCAGCGGGACGCGATTCGGCGCGGATGGAAATAAGGTCTATGTGCAGGCCTGCGGGCGGCCGCTGCTGCAGTACAGTCTGGATGTGCTGCTGGGAAATGTGTATGTGGACGAAGTGGTTCTTGTGGTGCGGGAAGGCGAGCAGGAGCTGGCAGAAACACTGGACAGCGCGAAGCCGCCGTTGAAATCACATCAGAAAATGTCTGGTTTTTCTGACAGAGAGAACACGCTGAGAAAATCAACGCCTGTGACATATACCGTCGGCGGATCGACGCGTGCGGAGTCGGTACGCCGGGGGCTGGCGGCTTCCGCCGGAGAGATCGTGCTGATTCATGACGGGGCACGGCCGATGATCCGGGACTCCTATGTGACTCGTTGTGTGGAGGCGATGGCGGATTTCCCCGGCGCGACGATGGCAGTGCGCTCGAAGGATACGATCAAGCTTGGAGACGACCGGGATGTAGTGACGGCGACGACGGAGCGGCCGCACACCTGGGTTGTGCAGACCCCGCAGTGCTTCCGGCGGAAGGTGCTGGAGGAAGCACATGAGAGATACGGAAGCGATCCGGGCATTACGGACGACTGCATGCTCCTCGAATTGTGCGGACAGGATGTGAAGCTGGTGGAGGGAGATTATACGAATATCAAGGTGACGACGCCGGAGGATCTTACGCTGGCGGAGGCATTTTTGAGGAGAATGTTTGGCTGACACCTGAAGGATAATAAAAACGGATGCACGAAAGGATTATTCATACCATGGACGTGATCATAACTCTGCTGGATAATTTCCTGACCAGTTTTATTAACGTTGCCATTCTTCTGTTCGAATACATTGGCGTTGCCATCATTACCATTACCGGTATTCAGGGCTTGTATCACTACGTCACCGGAAGGTCAGATACCGGCCTTCATCTTGCGGAAGGGCTGTCGCTGGGGCTGCAATTTAAGCTTGGCAGTGAGATTCTGCGTACCGTTGTAGTCCGCACTATGGACGAAATCCTGATCGTCGCCGGCATTATCGTGCTTCGCGCGGTGCTGACGTTCCTGCTCCACTGGGAAATTAAAAACGACGAACAGCAATCCCTTATTCAGGCCAAAGCAAGCCAGAATTCCAAAGAGTTTCAGGAGAAAGAATGACTTTTCCCTGTTCTGTCAGGCCGTGTGAGGAACTGAAAATATCTCTGCATAACGGGCGCGAGAGACATGTCTGGAGGAAGGGCAGCTATGGAAAAGCGAATATCGGCAACGGCTGCGCAGCCTATGGAACTTTACGATTTCCTGCGCCTCGTTCTTGGCCTGACAAAGCGTCAGATCCGCCAGGCCAAGTTTCGGGAGGCGGGGATCCGCGTGAACGGGGAGCAGCGTCGGGTGACCAGTGTTCTTTCTCCGGGCGATGTCGTGGAGGTGTGTCTGGAGGCGGGACAGAGGTCTTCAGATCATCTGGTGCTGTCGGAGAAGCCGGTGGAGATTCTGTATGAGGACGGAGACCTTTGCATCGTGAATAAACCGGCGGGGGTGGCGACGCATCCGGGCGGCGGCTGTTACGGGGATACAGTGGCCAACCGGCTGATGTATTATTTCCATAATAAAGGGGAGGCTCTGCGTATCCGCCCGGTGGGACGGCTGGATCGGGAGACCTCCGGCGTGCTGCTGTTCGCGAAGAATCAGGCGGCGGCCGGGCGTCTGGTGCGGCAGCGGGAGAGGAAGATCCTGCGCAAGGAATATCTGGCGCTGGCGGAAGGACAGTTTGGGGAAGATGAAATTCGCTCCCTAAGTTCTGGTCTGTCGGAAGGAAGAGCTTCCGATACGGAGTGGACAATCTCGGTTCCTCTGGGCCGCGACCCGGAGAACCCCTGCCGCGCCATCTGCACGCCGGAGGGGAAGGAGGCCGTGACGCATGGTCGGATTCTTCGGGAGTATGCGGGATATACGGCGCTGGCGGTGCGCCTGGATACCGGTCGCATGCACCAGATTCGGGCGCATATGGCGTATCTGGGGCATCCGCTGCTGGGAGACGAACTGTACGGCGGTTCCCGGGAGCGTATCGGACGGGCGGCTCTTCATGCACGGCGCCTGACGCTGCGGCAGCCTTTTACCGGGGAGCTTCTTACCGTGGAGGCTCCGCTGCCGGAGGATATGGAGAAATTACTGTGAAAGTCCCGGACGGCGGAAGCGGATTTTCATTTATCGTGGCGCCCGCAAAGCGGGCATAAAAGTTTACTGTATGAGAGCGGTTTGAATTCTGTACCTTAAAATGGAGACTGAGATTGCAAAGCATCTGGCGGGAATCATATCAGGCGTATGTTTTCCGCTTTTTTTATGTCGAATTGATAAAATAACCGTGGGATTTCCTGACGAAGAGTGTAATATAGAGTAGAAGGACACATAGAAAGGGGGCGAAGCTGTGGAGGAGGAGAGGATCATTTCCCTGATTCGGGAGAGAGATGAGCGGGGTGCGGAGGAGCTTCTGCGCTGTTACGGGCCTCTGATGCGGTACGTGATCGCGCCGATTCTTCCCGGTGAGCATGATCGGGAAGAATGTCTGTCAGAAGCCGCCCTGCGGGTATGGGAGCGGATCGGGCAGTATGATTCGGCGCGGGGAAGCTGGACAGCCTGGCTGACGGCAATCGCGCGGAATGCGGCGCGAAACCGGCTGCGGGGGAATCAACACGTGTCAGAGATGGATGAGATTCCGTCGGATCACCCGGCGCCGGGACGGACGCCGGAGGAGGAAATGCTGCAGCGGGAACGGCAGGAAGAGCTGAAAAGAGCGCTGTGGCGGCTGCGGGCCGGGGAGCGGATTCTGTTTTACCGGAAATATTACTATATGCAGTCGACAGAACAGATCGCCGCGGAGCTGGGCCTGACACCGCGGGCGGTGGAGGGACGGCTGTACCGCATTCGCGGGAAGCTGCGTCGTTTTCTGGGAGGTGAGAACTATGACCGAGAAGAACTGGGAAAAAATGGATGAGAAGGAATTTGAACGTCAGCTTGCCGCGGAATTGCCGGAGCTGCCGCCGGATGATATTTCACATGAGGTGACGCCCTGGCGGAGGACTGTAAACCGGATTCTTATCGGGATTGGGCTCAACGTTATTACTCTGAATTTTTGGGGATTGAATGATTTCCTGCCGGCAATCGGCATGATCCTGTGTCTGCTTGGCTTCCGGGCGCTGCGCCGGGAGAGCGGATGGTTCCGGGCCGGGCTGGTGATCACTGCCGCAAAGACGGCGTTCTGCCTGTCGACCCTGGTGATCAATATGACGGTGTACCGGGAAATGTTGGAGGAAGAGGAACTGTTCTACGAGCTTAGCCTGCTTCAGGCGGCCCTGCTGTTTGCCCTGCTCATCTGTCTGTGGGGCGGTTTCCGGAGGATTCAACGGCGGGCGCAGACAGGCAGCGGCCATGCCGTAGGGGCTCTTTGCCTCTGGTATGCCGGTCTTTGGCTGCTGGCGGTGTGGGAAACGGAGTCGATGTGGGTCGGCATCGCGATGATCGTTTTGTTTCTGTTGATTATCCGTAGTCTTAGTCGGACGTCCCATGAGATGGAAGAGGCGGGATATGTGGTGGAACCGGCTCCTGTGCGCGTAGCGGATCGGACGCTGGCGGGTACGTTGACGGTGCTGGTGATTCTGGGAATGGTGATCGCCTGTCTTTTCTTCTCCCGGTATCCGATGGAGTGGGAGCTGGCGGGAGAGAACACGGCGCAGACGGAGGAAATCCGGGAAGAACTGACGGACATGGGATTCCCGGAGATGGTGCTGAAGGATCTGACGCAGGAAGATCTGCTGGCCTGTCAGGGAGCGACGCAGGTGCTGACCGGTGAGGAGAGCTATCGGTATTTCTCCGGCGAGGACGACGAGACGGCAGAGGATGAAAATCAGGAGACGGAAGACAGTGTGGAGGAGGATCTGACAGACGGAGAAGCGGCAGAGACAGGGTATGAGTTGACCCTCACGGCCGTGGCTGTGCAGCTTGCAGATGAGAATGACAGTTGGAAGATTTTTCTTCATTTTGCCTGGGAGGGGAATCCGGGTTTTATCGGAACGGAGTCTTTGCAGGTGTATGGCAGTTGGAATAACAGATATTTCTGGGGCTGGAATGAGGACTTCACGGGTCAGGTGCTCTGTGAAAAGGATGGAGAGACATATCGCTCTGCGTATCATAATCTGGGATTAAAAACGGCCGCTGAAAGCACCTGGGGGATATGGCTCGGGGCAGCGTTTTCTTTCCCGCAGGATTGTGAGCAGGCGCGGGGGTATGTCAGCTACACGACATACAGCTATGAAGAGGAGACCAGTTTGGATTCCTGGCTCTATTACACACATCAGGAAAGCCGGCTTCAGTATCCGGCCCTGACGGCGATGGAACGTCATTACAGCGGAGCAGAGAGCGGCTTGGGTGATGCATTCGAGACGCTGTACACCCAGTTTTATTTCGAAGTGGAATAGAATCATGCGGAGGCTCCGGAGAAAGAGAGGGGGGCTGTGAAAAAACAACCCCAAACAGCAGGAGATTCATTGATTCGAACAAC
>JAJQCZ010000031.1 GCA_021202465.1 Lachnospiraceae bacterium
GGTATCCGTGTTCATCGTTACATTGTATCAACGAGAGTAGGGCAACGGACCCTGCCTGCGGCTGCGGCAATTTCCTGATTCTTACCTATCGGTGCCTGCGGGAGCTGGAGCTCTCGGTGATCTCTGAGCTGCACGATACCGGGCAGCGGGTCCTCGATGTGTCCATGTACTGCAAGGTCTCTGTTTCACAGTTTTACGGCATTGAGGTTGAACCCTTTCAGGCCCGGATCGCCCGTGTCTGCCTGTGGCTGGCGGAGCAGCAGATGAACTGTCAGGCGGCGGAGCTGTTTGGGGTGGTGGGCCGCTGTGATTTCCTGGTCCGTCCTGTCATAATCCGGGAAGCCAATGCGCTGACGACGGACTGGGCGGAGGTCGTGCGGCCGGAGAAGCTTGATTTTATCATTGGAAATCCGCCCTTTGTCGGAGCCCGGCTGATGAATGCCGGTCAGAAGCAGGATATGAAACTGGTCTTCCGGGGCTTTCATGCGGTCGGCAACATGGATTATGTGACGGCCTGGTACCGGAAGGCAGCGGAGTTCATCCGCGGAACCGGCATACGCTGTGCGTTTGTTTCTACGAACAGCCTTTGTCAGGGGGAACAGGCGGCTCTTCTCTGGAAGCTGCTGACGGAAGGCTTTGATATGTCGATCGATTTTGCCTGGAAGAGCTTTGTCTGGGACAGCGGCCCGGGGAGTCAGGCCCGGGTGCACTGCGTGATTCTCGGATTTTCCGATGCCTCCCTGTCCCGCCGGGGCGGCCAGCATCTGGCCGGGAAATGGCTCTGCAGTGAGTCCGGAAGACGGCGGGTACCGCACATCAATGCCTATCTGGTCCCGGCGCCGGACACCTTCGTGCTGTCGCGCCGGAAGCCACTCTTTCCGGTGCCGGACATGGTTTTCGGAAATATGGCCAATGACGACGGGAATCTGATCCTGACGGCGGAGGAACGCGGACGTCTGCTGGCTGAGACACCGGGGCTGCACCGCTTTATCCGTCCGTTTCTCGGGTCTGTTGAATTCATCCAGGGAAAAGAACGCTACTGCCTGTGGCTGACCGGAGCCACGCGGGAGGAAATTGAATCGTTTCCTGAAATAGCGGCGCGCGTGCAGCGTGTTGGGGAATTTCGCAGCCGAAGCCGCCGGGAGAATACGCGGAAACTGGCGCTGACGCCGGAGCGTTTCGGCGAGATTCGCCAGCCGGAGGAGGGCTATTATATCCTGGTGCCGCGGGTTTCCTCCGTGCGGCGGCGCTATATTCCCATGGGCTTCGTTCCTGCCGACTGGATCGCCAGCGACGCGGTGCTGATTCTTCCCGGCGCTGATCTGTCTCTCTTCGCGGTTCTGACCTCACGGCTGCATATGGTCTGGGTTCAGACCGTGGCGGGACGGCTGAAGAGTGATTACCGTTATTCAGTTTCTGTTGTCTATAATAATTTTCCTTTTCCTTCACTGACGGAGGAAAAGAGGGAGCGTCTGGCTGCGTCGGCACAGCGGATTCTGGATGTGCGGAGCTGTTTTACGGGAAGCTCGCTGGCTTCATTGTATGATCCGGCTTCTATGCCGACGGAACTGGCGGATGCGCACCGGGAGAATGACCGGCTGGTGGAAGAAATCTATGGTGTGTCAGGAAGAACGGAAGAGGAGCAGCTGATTGAGCTGCTGCGGAGGTTTCGGGAGAAGAGCGACGCAGCACGCGGGAACTAACTCTGTTTCAGGTCAAAGATTTCTTCCGGTGTACATTTCCGACATGCGCCGGTATCCAGATCCGGATCCAGCTGCAGCGGTCCCATGGACAGCCGCTTCAGATAGAGGACATGGCCGCCGACGGCGGCCACCATGCGCTTGACCTGATGGAACCGCCCTTCCGTGATCGTGATCTGTATCTCGGATTCGTCCCCGGCGCGCAGGATCTCAAGCCCGGCCGGCAACGTCGGCCTTTCATCGCCGATGTCGAGGCCGAGACGAAACTGTTCGATATGCTCCGATGTGATCCGTCCCTGAACACGGGCGAAATAGGTCTTCTCCACATGGCGCCGCGGCGACAGCAGGCTCTGGCAGAGCGGTCCGTCGTTGGTGATAAGAAGCAGTCCCTCCGTGTCCTTGTCCAGACGTCCTACGGGGAAGAGATCCTTGCGGTGCGGGGTCGGCAGCAGATCCAGAACGGTTTTCTCCCGCGCGTCGGTCACGGCTGTGACCACACCGGCCGGTTTGTTGAGCATATAGTATTCCAGCGCGGCATAGTGAATCGGCGTGCCATCTACACAGACGACATCATTGTCCGGTGAAACGGAGATATCTGCCCGGCGCACCGCAGTCCCATTCACGGTAACAATCCCCCGACGGCAGCCGTCGCGGATTTCGCGGCGGCTGCCCACGCCCATCTCTGAAAGAAATCGATCTAATCGCATACCCGTTCTCCTGACAAAGCCGCCCTCAACACAGCGTGAGAGCGGCTTTCGTAATTCTTTTAAAATTCTTTCCCGTAGTCCTGCCCGGCGTTCACCAGCGACTTCATATCGATGTAGAAGCGGGGATAGGAGATGCTGACGCAGTCCTTGCGGGTGATGGTCGTCTCGCCTTCACAGTTCAGGGAAGCGACCGAGAAGCTCATGGCAATGCGGTGGTCGTTGGCACTGTTGATGACGGCGCCGTGCAGAGGCCGTCCGCCGCGGATGATCATGCCGTCGTCCGTCTCCTCGACGTCGGCACCCATCAGCTTCAGATTGTCCACCATGATGCGGATGCGGTTGGATTCCTTGACCTTCAGTTCGGCGGCGTCGCGGATGATCGTGGTGCCCTTGGCGTAGCAGGCCATCACGGCGATGACCGGAAGCTCATCGATGAGCTTCGGAATAATCTCGCCCTGAATCGTGATGCCGTGCAGGTCGGAGGCGCGCACGACGAGATCGGCGGAAGGCTCGCCGTCCTGCGTCACATTCTCATAGGTGATGTCTCCGCCCATCTCCCTGCAGACGGTAAGGATACCGGCCCGGGTGGGGTTGATGCCCACGTTGCGCAGGACGATCTCCGAGCCGGGAACGATGAGCGCCCCCGCCAGGAAGAAAGCGGCGGAGGAAATGTCTCCGGGCACGGTGATGTTCTGGGCGTAGAGCTCCTCGGCGGGGTAAATGGTGGCGGTGGTTCCCTGAGAAGTCACCTTCGCGCCGAAGGTTCCCAGCATCAGCTCCGTATGGTTCCGGGACAGATAGGGTTCCGTCACCGAAGTGGGGCTGTCCGCCGTGAGTCCGGCCAGAAGGACAACGGACTTCACCTGCGCGGAAGCGACCGGTGACTGATAGTGGATGCCGTGAAGCTGCCGTCCGTTGATGCGCAGCGGCAGGCAGTCATTTCCCAGTGTGGAGTGTATGTCAGCCCCCATCATGGTCAGAGGGCGGATGATTCGGTTCATGGGGCGTTTCTTCAGAGATGCATCCCCGACGAGGCTGCAGGAAAAATTCTGGGCAGCCAGAATGCCGGAGATCAGCCGCGTGGTCGTTCCGCTGTTGCCGCAGTCCAGGATGTGCGTGGGAGCCGTCAGACCCCGGAGTCCGTTCCCGTGTACGTATATGGTTGAGGGAGTCACCTCGGTATGGATTCCCATCTTGGTAAAGCAGGAGATCGTGGACAGGCAGTCCGCCCCCCGCAGGAAATTTTCTATCTGTGTGACGCCGTTCGCCAGGGCGCCGAACATGACGCTGCGGTGAGAAATGGATTTATCCCCCGGCACGGTGATCTCGCCGCGCAGGCCATGTCTGCTGATCTCGTATTTCATGAAATGCTTTCTCCTCCGGGTCTTCCCCGCTTTTTCCTGCTGCACGGCCGGGCTGCTGATCTGACCGGGCGTGTGAGTCAACATAGAGTATACAGCCGGAAGGACGGATTTGCAACTGATTTCCGGGGGATTCCGCAGGTGAATTCGGTGAAATTCCGGCGGATATAGTCCGTACGTGAGGGAGAAAGCCTCGTTTTATTAAGAATTTTCACGAATCCGCTGTTTTTTCTCTTGTAATTTCACACAATTTCTAGTAAGATGGTGACAGGGTTTTTCGGAATCAGGAAAACACCGGTTAGGAGGAGCAATTCATGAATATTTATGAGACGAAAAACATTCGCAATGTTGCAATTCTCGGCCACGGCGGGTGCGGCAAGACGACGCTCGTGGAGGCGATGGCATATATTACCGGCATCACCACCCGCATGGGGAAGGTCGCCGACGGCAACACCATCAGCGATTTTGACAAAGAGGAGATCAAGCGCGGCTTCTCGATCGGCACTTCGGTCGTTCCGATTGAGCACAATGGCTGCAAGATCAATTTCTTTGATACGCCCGGTTATTTTGATTTTACCGGCGAGGTGGAGGAAGCCCTCAGCGCAGCCGGAGCCGCGGTCATCGTGATCAACGCAAAATCCGGCGTCGAAGTCGGCGCGCAGAAGGCCTGGGAGCTCTGCAACAAATTCAATCTGCCCCGGTTGATCTTTGTCACCGGGATGGACGACGATAACGCCAGCTATAAGAATGTGGTAAATACCCTGCAGGTCATGTATGGTTCCCGCATCGCCCCCTATCATCTGCCCATCCGTGAGAACGAGAAGTTCGTAGGGTATGTGAACGTCGTGAAGATGAAGGGGCGCCGCTTTACCGAAAAGAGCGAGCATGTTGAGTGCCCGATCCCGGATTATTCCATGGAGAACCTGAATCAGGTTCGTGAGAAGCTGATGGAGGCTGTGGCGGAGACCAGCGAAGAGTACATGGACCGCTATTTCTCCGGCGAGGAATTTACCTATGATGAGATCCGCAATGCGCTGCGGTCAAATGTCCGCACCTGCGATCTGGTGCCTGTTCTGATCGGGACCGGCATCAACGGCAACGGTGCCCGGATGCTTCTGGAAATCATCGAAACCTACTTCCCGTCGCCGGCAGAGCGCTTCATCAGCGGCATTGATCAGAAGACGATGGAACCCTTCACGGCGGATTTTGACTGCCATAAGCCGGAGGTCACGCTGAAGGTCTTTAAGACTCTGGTTGATCCCTTTATCGGCAAATATTCTCTGTTTAAGGTCTGCTCCGGCGTCCTGAAAGCGGACACCACGCTTCTCAATGTCAACAAGGAAGTGGATGAGAAGCTCGGCAAGCTGTATGTTCTGCGCGGCAAGGAAGCCATCGAGGTGAAGGAGCTGCACGCCGGCGATATCGGCGCGGTGCAGAAGCTCACGGCGACGCAGACCGGGGACAGCCTGAGCGTCAAGAGCACGCCGGTTCTCTATCCGGTGCCCGATCTGTCGGTGCCTTACACCTGCAAGGCCTACCGGGCGAAGACCAAGGGTGAGGAGGATAAGGTCAACGCAGCGCTGGTGAAGCTGCTCGATGAAGACCTGACGTTGCGCATGGTCAATGACAAGGAGAACCGCCAGCTGCTGCTCTACGGGATTGGCGATCAGCATCTGGAGATCGTGGTCAGCAAGGTGCTCGCCCGCTATAAAGTGGAGATGGAGCTCTATAAGCCCAAGGTGGCCTTCCGTGAGACGATTCGCGGCAAAGTGAAAGTACAGGGCAAGCACAAGAAACAGTCCGGCGGCCACGGCCAGTACGGCGACGTTACGATCGAGTTCGAACCCAGCGGCGATCTGGAGAAGCCCTATGTCTTCGAAGAGAAGATCGTCGGCGGCGTGGTTCCCAAGAACTACTTCCCCGCCGTTGAGAAGGGCATCCAGGAAATGGTCACCAAAGGACCACTGGCCGGATATCCGATCGTGGGCCTGAAGGCGACGCTGGTATTTGGTTCCTATCACCCTGTAGATTCCTCGGAGATGGCCTTCAAGCTGGCGACCATCCTGGCCGTGAAGAATGCTTTCGCCGACCCGGCCAGTAAGCCGGTTCTGCTGGAACCGATCGCTACGCTGACCGTCAAGGTGCCTGACCGCTTCACCGGCGATATCATGGGCGACCTGAACAAGCGCCGCGGCCGTGTCCTGGGCATGAACCCCGACCACAGCGGCAACCAGATCATTGAGGCGGATGTCCCCATGTCGGAGCTGGACGGCTACAACACCGACCTGCGCTCCATGACCGGCGGCATCGGCAGCTTCGCCTACGAGTTCAGCCGTTACGAGCAGGCTCCTTCGGATGTCCAGCAGAAGGAGATTGAGGCACGGGCAGCCTCCAAAGACGAGTAGTTTTTGACAGATAATATCTTTCTACCGATGAGGGAGAAGAAGAGGGCGCAGCGGCTTTAAGCCGCTGCGTTCGGGTCTTGACAAAATCCTTTCCCCTGTTTACAATATGGAAAGATTTATGCGCTGATGAGGAGTAGTAGGCTGCAGCGCCCCGCACAGAGAGCCGCCGGGAGGTGCAAGGCGGACGGGGAAGCGGCTGAACTGGCCTCGGAGCACTCGCCCGGAACCCGGTCTCGGAAGTAAGGGGGAGCGGCTGTTCCCGTTATCGAACGTTGAGAGCACGGCCAGGCCGTGAAATAGAGTGGTACCGCGAATGACCCCGTTCGTCTCTATAAATGAGAGGAACGGGGTATACTATTTTGCGGGGAACCGCTGTGAACAAGGAGAGCTGAGATGAGCGAAGCGTACAATCCGAAATCGATTGAGAAGAAGTGGCAGAAAATCTGGGACAGGGAGAAGGCCTTTGCAGCTACCGATGATTACTCCAAGCCCAAGATGTACAACCTGGTGGAATTTCCCTATCCTTCGGGACAGGGACTGCATGTGGGACATCCGAGACCCTATACGGCGCTGGATATCGTTTCCAGAAAACGCCGGATGCAGGGCTACAACGTTCTCTTCCCCATGGGCTGGGATGCCTTCGGACTGCCCACGGAGAACTATGCCATCAAGAATAAGATCCACCCGAAGATCGTCACGAAGAAAAATGTGGCTCGTTTCAAGGATCAGCTGAAGTCTCTGGGTTATTCCTTTGACTGGGACCGCGAGGTCAACACCACGGATCCGAACTACTATCACTGGACCCAGTGGATCTTCCTGAAGCTCTTCAAGGCGGGACTGGCCTACAAGACAGAGATGCCGATCAACTGGTGTACCTCCTGCAAGGTCGGTCTGGCCAACGAGGAGGTTGTGAACGGCGTCTGTGAGCGCTGCGGTTCGCCGGTCATCCGCAAGGCACAGAGCCAGTGGATGCTGAAGATCACCGCCTACGCCGACAAGCTGATCGACGATCTGGACAAGGTGGATTATATCGAGCGGGTCAAGGTCTCCCAGAAGAACTGGATTGGCCGTTCGCACGGCGCGGAGGTGGATTTCCAGCTGACTGGGAAAGAGGAGAAACTTCGCATTTATACCACCCGCCCGGATACCCTGTTCGGTGTTACCTACATGGTTCTCTCCCCGGAGCATCCCTATATCGACCAGTATAAGGATGAGATCCGCAACTGGGATGAGGTGGTCGCCTACCGCGAGATGGCCGCGCGGAAATCCGATTTCGAGCGCACTGAGCTGGCCAAGGATAAGACCGGCGTGTGCATCGACGGCCTGACTGCCATTAATCCGGTCAACGGGGAAGAGATTCCGATCTGGATCTCCGATTATGTCCTCATGTCCTACGGCACCGGCGCCATCATGGCCGTGCCCGGTCACGATGACAGAGACTGGGAATTCGCGAAGAAGTTCAACCTGCCGATCATCGAGGTCATCGCCGGCGGCAATGTGCAGGAGGCGGCCTTCACCGATGTGGCCACCGGTACGCTGGTGAATTCCGGCTTCCTCACCGGCCTGTCCGTGGAGGAGGCCAAAAAAGCGATCATCGACTGGCTGGAGGAGAGAGGGCTGGGGACACCCAAGACCAACTTCAAGCTTCGCGACTGGGTGTTCTCCCGTCAGAGATACTGGGGCGAGCCCATCCCGATCGTGAAATGTGAGAAATGCGGCTATGTGCCGATTCCCGAGGAGGAGCTCCCTCTGGAGCTGCCCGACGTGGAGAGCTATATGCCCACGGACAACGGCGAGTCTCCGCTGGCGGCCATGACCGACTGGGTGAATACTACCTGCCCCTGCTGCGGCGGCCCTGCGAAGCGCGAGACGGACACCATGCCCCAGTGGGCCGGGTCTTCCTGGTATTACCTGCGCTACGTCGATCCTCACAACAATGAATGCCTGGCGAGCCCCGAGGCACTGAAATACTGGCTGCCTGTGGACTGGTACAACGGCGGCATGGAGCATACCACGCTCCACCTGCTGTATTCCCGGTTCTGGCACAAATTCCTCTATGACCAGGGCGTGGTGCCGACACCGGAGCCTTATCAGAAGAGAACTTCTCACGGGATGATCCTCGGTGAAAACGGCGAGAAGATGAGCAAATCCCGCGGCAATGTCATCAACCCGGACGACATTGTCAATGAGTTCGGCGCCGATACGCTGCGGACCTATGAGATGTTCATCGGTGCGTTCGACCTGGCGGCTTCCTGGTCCAACGACGGCGTGAAGGGCTGCCGCCGTTTCCTGGAGCGTGTCTGGAAGCTGCAGGATATCGTGGGAGACGGCGAGGGAATCAGCCCGAAGCTGGAGACGCTGATTCACCAGACCATCAAGAAGGTGAGCAGCGATTACGAGGAAATGAAGTACAATACGGGCATCGCCGCGATGATGAACCTGGTCAATGAGTTTTACAAGGCCGGGAAGATTACAAAGGAGGATTACCGGATCCTGCTCGTCCTCCTGAACCCGGTCGCCCCTCATATCACGGAGGAGCTCTGGGAGATTGAAAACTACGGCGGATACCTGTATCAGACCAGCTGGCCGGAGTACGACGAGGCCAAGACCGTGGAGAAGACCGCCGAGATCGCGGTGCAGGTCAACGGCAAAATCCGCGGCAAGATCACTCTGCCGGTGGATCTGTCGAAGGATGAAGCACTGGCCGCCGGCCGCGAGGCGGTGGCGGATCGCCTGACCGGAACTATTGTCAAGGAGATTTACGTACCCGGACGCCTGATCAATTTTGTACAGAAAAACTGATCTTCTGCAGGGCAGAATGGAGGATGATCGTCTGCCCCCTGACAAGATGGAGGTATATGGATGGAAAAAGTATATCAGACGATGAAGCACGCCGGTATTACCAACATAGTCCTGGGGACGCTGGTCATCGTGATCGGTGCTCTCTGCGGAAGCTTCATCATTGTCAACGGTGCGAAGCTGTTGTCCCGGAAGAATGATATTCTCTTCTGACTGATGCGCAGGATATTTCCGGCTGTTGCCGGACGCAGTTCGTGTGTATGAGATGGAGACGGTAAAAGGGAGCCTGTTTGTTTGCAGACTCCCTTTATCGCCTCTATTTTTTGTTCCGCAGAGACAGGATGCGTGAGAGACTGCGCATCATTTCCACCTTCTTTTTCTCCTCCGGAGACATGTTGGGCAGGAGAGCGGAGAGCACCTGATCTGCCTCGGCATCGGAAAACTGCAGGTTCTGCCCGTTGGCTGCCGTGCCTGCCCCGCTGAGGACGGACATGAGATCAGGGGCGCTCTTCCCCTGCATCTGTCCCATCATCTGTGTCAGAAACAGAACCTTT
Source organism: Lachnospiraceae bacterium (assembly GCA_021202465.1). Classification (GTDB taxonomy): domain Bacteria; phylum Bacillota; class Clostridia; order Lachnospirales; family Lachnospiraceae; genus UBA3305. The sequence continues at coordinate 9,527 of JAJQCZ010000031.1, forward strand.
TCCGGAGACATGCCGGAGAAGGGAGAGGCGTCCGTACCCTGAGAATCGCTCACATCGAAACCTCCCGGAATGGATTTTCTCTGTTATTCTATGCGGAAACGCGGGAAAAGATGAGGCCGCCTCCCCGCAAATGAGAAGACGGCCTTTTTTGTGCGCAGGAGCACGTAAGGTATTTTCCGGCTGACGCCGGACGCGCCCTGCGCGGCGAGTAAGAGGCGAAAAAGCCGCCTCCTACTCGATTCGGGAAACTCTGTATCGGCCTAGAAACCGCAGCAGCCATTTCCGTTCCCGTTACAGCAGAACAGGAGAAGCAGAATGATGATCCAGGCGTCACAGCTCATGCCGTTCTCGCCGCACCCATTGCCGCCGCATCCGCCGCAGCAGAAGAGAATCAGCAGGATGAAAATCAGGCTGCTGCAGCTGTTGCCGCTGTCGCATCCGCACCCGCCGTTGCAGTTGGTCGCTGCCAGATCGCTCATGATGGTCTATCCTCCAGGGATTTATAATGTATTCTATGAAGGGGACTTGACCTTGTTTCCTTAGCTTTTGCGCCGGAAAGATTGAAAAAATAATTCGGGTAGGGTATGATGATATACCGAAAGTCACAACGATGCAGGAGACATGTTATGAGTGTGGATATAAGCCAGAATCTGATGCAGCGGCTGGAGGAGTCGATGACAGAGCGGAATCTGCTGAGGAAGCTGGGCCTGACCAAGAAAGAGATGATCCGGCGGCTGAGGAAGCCGTCGTTTCGCCGTGCTCTGAAGGAGCTGTGCCCGAAGGAGACCTGGTCCTGTCGGGAGATTCTGGATGCTTCCCGGGAGATTCTCGACCAGCTCTCCCCGGAGCCCGAACAGGGGTGGCTTCCTTTTCTCTATGCAGACGGGAAATACAGCCTGTACCCGGAGAATTTCCCCAAAGTCATGGAACCCTGCTATGAGATGGGAAAGCTTTTTTATATGGAATTGCTCCATGTCTGCATGGAGGCGGAGCGCGATTTCCACGGATTCCGGCCGGATCTTCATTTCGTCCTTCCTACCATGGAGGAGGTGGAGGACTGCAAGGCCCGCGAGGAATTTGAACGCTTTGTCGCCTTCTGCCACCGTACGTATTTCCTCGAATTCATGCGCATCGGAGCGGAGATCACGCCCTTCAATACCAACGGCCACATCGCCGGCGTTCACTTTGTTTCCACGCATATGGCGCGGCAGATGAAGGCCTGCGGCGTTCCGGTCGATCTGGCGCTGATGTCAGGCGCCGCCATCGGCCACGACATCGGTAAATTCGGCTGCAAGGATTCGGAATCCCGCCGCGTTCCCTACCTGCATTATTACTATACGGATCAGTGCTTCCGGCGTCATGATATGCCTTTTATCGGCTATATCGCCGCGAACCATTCCACCTGGGATCTGGAACTGGAAAACCTGTCTCTGGAATCCCTGCTGCTGATCTATGCCGATTTCCGGGTCAAAAGCACCCGGGAGAACGGAGCGGAGATCATTCATTTCTATACGCTGAAGGAGTCCTTCGACGTCATCCTCAACAAGCTGGACAACGTGGACGATACCAAGAGGCTGCGCTACCAGAAGGTGTACAGCAAGCTGGTGGACTTCGAGAATTATATGGTGAAGAAGGGCGTTCATACGAATTTCGAGAGCCTGATCCCGGATAAAACGCAGGAGAAGGACACGGCGCTGCTGTGCGGGGCGGAGATTGTGGACGAGTATAAGAATATGGCTATCAGCCACAACATTCTGCTGATGCATATCCTCAGCCATGAGTCCTCCTTTACGACGATTCTGGAGTCAGCCCGCAGTGAGAAGGACTGGAAGAATACCCGGACTTACCTGAACATTTTCCGTGAATACTGCACGTATATGAATCAGCGGCAGAAACTCATGACCCTCGATTTCCTCTATGAGCTGATGATGCACCGCGAGGGGGATATCCGTTCCGGCGCCGCGACCCTCATGGGACAGATGATTGTCAACTATGATGTGGAATACCGCAAGGAGATCCCGGAGGGGATGATCCCCTTCCTGCAGGATTCCTCCTCGGTGACGCTTTTTGAGAAATATCTGGGCATGGCACTGATGCCGGACCATAAGCTGACGGAGCAGCACCGGAAATGGCTGGGCTACAAGATGGAGACGCTGGTGGATTCGGTGCTGACGAACTGCCGCCCGAGCCGCCGGGAGGATTATCTGTGTGTGATTCAGAAGTATTACACGAACTGGAACTGGGATACCTTCACGGCCTTCGCCATGATGAATGTGCTGCAGAAAATACCTTTTGATAAGTGTTCGCAGGAGATGCTGGAGACGTTCCTTCAGTTCGCGCTGCATTTCACAAAGGTGGATGATCTGGAGCTGCAGGTCTCGATCCTGAATTTCCTGCACAGGATGCTGCGCTTTGATGCGGATTCCGCCATGATTCATTCCTACGGGCTGCAGATTCTGGAGCAGGCTCCGGTGTATTCCGTGATCAGTGTCGTTTATCTGAAGCGGAGCATCGGCGGGCTGCTGCGTCTGCCGGATCAATCCTTGGCGCAGTATCGGATGGGGAAGGACGACGAAGACCGGATCAACAAGGCTTTCCTGGAGAACCTGAAGATGGCGACGCCCTGGATCTGTAAGCTGATCAATATTCATTATCTCAAATATCAGATGGACCGGGGGGCCAACCGCCAGCCGGTCCACACGGTCACGCATCTGGCGAACCTGCTGACCGGCACCGAGTGCAGCGACGTGCGGCATCTGGCAGGACAGACCGTGGTGGAGATCGCCGGGCAGATTTCTCACGAGCAGTGCAATGAGGTCGTCATGGAGCTAATCAAGGGACTGGAGCTGGATGAGAGCGAATTCGCCAAGGACATTCCCCGGTATCTGGGACAGCTGATCGTCTATCTGCGTCCGCAGGAAATGGACGAGATCATCCTGATTCTGGAGAGCATGCTGGTGTCGGCCGCTGATTCTATTGCCTGTGTGACGCTGGATACGATTGGCGTGCTTCTCCAGCAGTACGCGGACTACGAGCTGGATACGCCGGAGGCGCACCGTGCCCGGCTGCGCCGGCTCTGGGGCCTGATCCTTCGCGGCCTGTCCCACGATCACGAGATGGTGGCGCAGGAGGCCTGCTTTGTCCTGGGCGAGTATGTCTTCGGCTCGGTAGCCATGCCTTTTGAGACCAAGAGCGAGATCTTCCGCAGCCTGGCCAAGAAGGGGATCCATATTCTGAAGAACCGGCAGGAGAATCAGCTGAGCTTTCTGATCAACGCGGCGGCGCTGAACCATATTTACCGGTTTATTTCCGAATTTCTCATGGAAAATGAATCCTTCGGCTTCAGCGACCGGGGCAAAGTCGCTTTCTTCCCGGGCACTTTCGATCCCTTCACTCTGAGTCACAAGGGAATTGTGGAAGAGATTCGCAAGCTGGGCTTCGAGGTGTATCTGGCGATCGATGAGTTCTCCTGGTCCAAGAAGACACAGCCGCGGCTGATCCGGCGCAGGATTGCCTCCATGTCCACCGCCGCAGACTGCGGGGTGTTCATGTTCCCGGATGAGATTCCCGTGAACATTGCCAACAATGAAGATCTGGAGGGATTGAGGAAGCTATTTCCCACGCGGGAGATCTACATTGTAGAGGGAAGCGATGTGACCGCCAACGCGTCGGCCTACAAGAAGCCGGCGGCGGAGAATTCGATTCATCATTTCAACCATATCATTTTTCAGCGGCGCGGAGAGGATTATGAAGTGGCGGTTCACGCCGCAGGGAAAAACAACGGACGGATCCTCGGCGAGGTCGTGGAGCTCTCCCTGCCCATGCAGCTCGAGGATATCAGTTCCACGCGGATCCGTGAAAACATTGACCGGAACCGGGACATCGCGAACCTGATCGACCCGATGGTGCAGCGCTATATCTATGAGAACAACCTGTACCTGCGGGAGCCCCAGTACAAGCCGATCATGCATACCCGCTCGGTGGACTGTGATGTGGTCGATGAGGTGTCCGATGAGCTGTGGGAGAAGATGGCGGCGACGGTTCTTCACCGCAAGAAGAACATTCAGGGCATCATTTCCCGCCTGAAGGAGTCAGGGGCTTCTCTTGCGATTCTCTATGACAGAAACCGCGGAGGGGTTCCGATCGCCATGGCCGCGGCCCGGAAGATCGAGAATTCCGATCTCTACCGGGAATTCGGAGATCTGGAGATGGTCCGTCAGATCCGGGATCTTGCCTGGGGCAATATCCTGCTGATTCAGGGGATTTATGCCCCGGATGACAGCGATCATCATGATTTCTTCCAGTTGATCATCACCGAGCTTCTCGCACATTATCTGGCCAGAGGATATACCTACTGCCTGTATCACAGCCGGCCGGAGATGGAAGAACGCCGTCGCTTTAAGGCAGAAAATACTCTCCTGCGTCAGGGATTTGTGCGATTCTCCCCGGAGGATGCGGCGGAAACCGTCATGGCGGTGGATATGCACCAGCCCTATGTGCTGATGAAAAATATTGAGACGGTGATCAAGGAGCCGCTGAACGACAATCTGCAGGTCCACCAGGTGGTGGAGGAGGCACACCGGAAACTGCAGCTGGCACTGACGGAATTCGCCCCGGGCAATCTGGTGATCTCCATTGATTCCTCGGTCATGCATCATCGTCTGGTGCGGAAGATCACCGAAGTCAATCAGGTCCCGAACGAGCCCTGCACGCCCCGTAAGCTCGGCGAAAAGATGTGCGTGCCCTTCGGCAAGGTGCTCCGGGGATTTGTGACCCCCAATACCGTGACCAAGGCCTTACACACGGAAAAGGTGTTCAACGCGAATATGAAGGGATATACGATCCAGGAATTCCCCAACTATTCGCCGCTGAAGACCCAGCTGCGCACGATCCGTTCCTTTGACCGGGACGTGATCCTGGTGGACGACCTGCTGCACAAGGGTTACCGCCTCAAGGTCCTGCTGCCCCTGCTGCGCGAGGCGGACATCCGCATCGACCGGGTAATTACGGGAGTACTGACAGCCAACGGTCAGGACATTGTTGGTGAGTACGGTCTGCAGACGGACGGCGTATATTTCATCCCGAATATTACGTCCTGGTTCACGGAGTCCACGCTCTATCCCTTCATCGGCGGAGACAGCGTCCGCTCGGCCGGCCGGAATGCGGCCGGACTTCTGACCTCGGTGAATCTGATCCTGCCCTATGCGGCGCCGGCCTTCCTGCGGAGCGAGGACATCGGCCCGGTATACAATCTTTCCATGGTGTGCCTGGAAAATGCCCGCGACATCATGAAGGTGCTGGAGAGGGAGTATCAGCGCGAGTTCGAACGAAACCTGACTCTGGACCGTCTGAGCGAGGTGATTCTGTCACCTACCTGTCCGGACAAGGGTCTGTTTATGTCATACAGTGAGAATCTTCCGGCTACGGTGTATATTGAGAACGACATCCAGCGACTGGTCCGTCTGCAGAATATCACGGGATATTTTCATGATTTCCATGAGATGCCGACGAATCTGCAGGGAGAATGAAAACGTGAACTGTGAAAGGAAATAAAAAATGCGATTGTCGGAACTGGCAGGAATACAATGTGAGGAGAAGACATTTCTTGTAGGAGATTCTTCTCAGATGGGCTGGCTGGCCGGGAAGAAGAAGCGTGTGCACCTCTTCGCCCTTGGAGACGTGGGGAGCATGCTCCTGACCGGACTCAAGCTTCTGGGGGCGGACTGTCTCTCGGAAATCGGGATCTATGATGTGCGCGAACATGTGACGGAACGCTTTGAGTTCGAGATGAACCAGATCCTGCCGCCGGGAGAGACGCACTCTCTGCCTCCGGTGCGGATCCTGCCAGAGGACGAGCTCTTTGACTGTGATGTCTTTCTGTTCTGCGCTTCTCTGCGGGTTCCTCCGGTGGGAGAGGGCGGAGATGTGCGAATGGCGCAGTTTGGCGCCAATTCCGGCCTGGTGCGGCAGATTGCCGGACGGGCTGCCGCTGCAGGATATCCCGGCCTTTTTGCCGTAGTTTCCGATCCGGTGGATCCGTTGTGCCGTGTGGCTGTGGAAGCGGGGATTCCCGCTCCCCGGGTCAAAGGCTTCGGCCTGGGAGTCATGCGCGCCCGGGCTGCCTATTACGCGGCCCGGGAGGAGCGGTTCGCTTCCTTCCTGACGGAGGGACGGGCCTTCGGCCCCCACGGAGAGGACCTGGTCGTGGCCAACAGCCTCACGCACTATGATGACGTTCTGTCCAGGGAACTGACGGAGAAAACGGTGCGTGCCAATCTCGTGATGCGGGAGATGGGCTTTAAGCCCTACATCGCACCGGCACTCTCCTCCGGCGCACACAGCGTGCTGGCGGCTCTGCGGGGCGAGTGGCATGAGAGCTCTTCCTGGTTTGACGGCATCTTCTTCGGCGCCCGCAACCGCTGTACCCCTTCGGGCATCGAGGTGGAGAACCCGGAACTGCCGGAGGCACTTTTCGCCCGCTGCCGCCGGGCCTGTGAGAATCTGAAGGTGATTTCTTGAATAAAACAAAGGTTATTGTAATCCGGCCATTCTGTGATTCCCCGCATGAGCGGATGGACGCCCTGCTGGGAGAATTTCTGGCACGGCCGGATGTGTCTGCGGAGGTCTGGGAGAGTACAGCGCAGCTTCGCCCGGTGCGGGAGGGGCGGATTCTCTTTGCCCTGACTCTGGAAGATACCGGACTGAATCTGGAGTGGTGCCGGATGCTTTCACGGATCCGCCGGGAGGCTTCCTTCTTCCGGAATTCCGTGGGGGTGGTCGTCGTAGACGGATACTCTGAGCTTTATACAAAATCTGTCGGCCGCGAGCTGGTGCTGACGGCCAATCTGGCCGGGTGCCTTTTTCCGGGGCGTCCTCTGGTGGAGGGAACCGGTTCCCTGCACAACTTCCAGGTGACTGCACAGAATCTGGGGACAGATCTGTGGGGAGCCTATCAGGCAAATTTCCGCGAGCTGACGGACCGGCTGCTGTCCTTCCGTTCGCCCCGGCATGCGAAACCGCGGGTGCTGGTTCTTCATGCCAGCATCTGGGAGACCTCCAACACACTGCACCTGTGGCGCATGGTGAAGGAAGAACTGGGAGATTCCATGGAATTCCGTGAGATCTCTCTGCGCAACGGCGAGATTTATGACTGTGTCGGCTGCCCCTACACGATGTGTCTCCATTTCAGTGAAAGGGGTAAGTGCTATTACGGCGGCGTTATGGTGGAACAGGTGTATCCTGCCGTCGAGGAATGCGATGCTCTGATGATGCTCTGCCCCAATTATAACGATGCGCTCAGCGCCAATCTGTGCGCTTTTATCAACCGGCTGACATCTCTCTATCGGAAAAGGCAGTTCTTTGAAAAATATCTCTATGCCATCGTCGTCTCTGGCTACAGCGGCGGGGATATTCTGGCGAATCAGCTGATCAGCGGCCTGAACATGAATAAAACCTTCATTCTTCCGCCGGAATTTGTTATGATGGAGACGACCAATGCGCCGGGGAGCATTGTCCGCGTGAAAGGCATCCGGGAGCGGGCGGCGGCGTTTGCCGGGACGATGCAGCGGCAAATGTTACAGATTTCCGGGGAAGATTCGTAATGAATTTAAAAGAATTGTAAAAAATGCCGCCGAGTTCATAGAATGCTCATATTTTTTCGCTATCCTGTATCTGGTACGAATGAAATGGAGCCAGGCCGTCTGGCGGCCTGTATGAATATAAGAGGGATAGTTTGAAAAAATATACATCGATTCTGGCGGCGGCAGCCTGCGGTCTGTGCCTGCTGGCCATTCCGGGCAGAGAAATCCTTGCTGCCTCTGAGAGTACATATTTTGAAACAATTGTTGTGATTGAGGAAGAGACCGACGCGGTGTCCCTGCATAGTGAAACCGATGAGAACAGTAAGACGGTCGGTCAGATCTCCTTCGGTGAGATCTGGGAGCTGCAGGGAGAGATCCGGGTGACGAATTCCGAAGGCACGTCGCTCTGGTACCGTGTGGTGGGCGAGGACGAGGAAGGCTATGTACCTGCGGAAAGTGTCCTCACCGGGAGTGCGGCAGAGGAATATCTGCTGGAGGAAGATCTGCTTTATGCCGCTGCACTGGATGAGAATCCGGCGGCAGTCTATCTGGAAGCCGATGACAGCGGCGTGATCGTGTATCAGCTCCAGGAAGGAGATTCCTGTCTGGTCACGGCCGTGGAGGGAGAGTATGCGGTCATCGAGGCGGAAAATGATTTCACCGGGTATGCGCGGCTGGACGAACTTTCTCTTACCATGGAGGAGCCCGTGGTGCGAACCCGCGAGAGTCTGGTGGCAACGGCGCTTCAGTATGTGGGGAATCCCTATGTGTGGGGAGGAACCAGCCTGACGGAAGGCGTGGACTGCTCCGGTTTCACGATGAAGATCTATGAGAAATACGGCATTTCTCTTCCGCATAGCAGCGCGGCGCAGTCGAAGATGGGCACGAAGGTCAGTTCTTCAGACCTTGAGCCGGGGGATCTGATCTTTTACGGAAGCGGGAAGACAGTCAACCACGTAGCGATCTATATCGGTGACGGCAAGGTCGTTCACGCAGCCACCGAAAAGACCGGAATCCGCATCTCCGACTGGGATTACAAGACGCCGATTACGATTCGTCGGCTTTTGGAGTGAGAATATTTTCTCTTGACAAAAGAAGATGATTGTGTAAAATAAAAACAACGAGCGGTTTTTGCCGCCAGACCAGGGGTTGTACTGGTTTCGACGGGGATTCTGAAGTTCGGGCAGCCATCCGTGGACCGTGACCACGATAAAAAACGGAACTTAAATATAAACGCTGACAATAACGAATACGCGTTCGCAGCCTAAGCGCTGCTGCCGGCACTGCGTTGCTCACAGCGCGGCTCACCGGTATCATGAACTGTGAGGCACTTTTTCTCCAAAGCTTTGAGGGGTAAAAAGAATTTATGAAGCTACTGAGCCCTGCCGTCGGCCACTGGACGACAGGAGGAGGGAATGATCATACAGCGGCTGTGATGGGAGATACCTGAGTGGACGGGTTTTCGGACAGGGGTTCGATTCCCCTCAGCTCCATGAGCACCACCGTTACATGGAAAGAGGCAGAGATCCAACGACAGGAATCGTTGGGTTTTTTGCTATTTATGATATTTCAGAATTCCGTAAAAGATATTTAAAAATATCTCCGGAAATTTTGAACAATCTTTAATAACTTAAACACAAAATAGACGTAATTTTATGTTACATTTACTGTCATATGCGAGCCGAAGGATATAGATGCTCTTGAGTCAGAACCGGATGCCCGCTTGTAACCGAACGACAAACAGGTAAGAATACATGGCGCAGGCCGGTAAGGAGGTTGTTATGAAATTTCCCAAATTAACAGAGTGCGAACTGATTGTCATGAAATGCATCTGGGATGCGCGCAGAGAGTGCAAGGTCTCTGAAGTGATGCAGATGCTGAGCGACCGGGGCATTCACTACAAGAGGACGACAGTGTCCACATATCTGATTCATCTGAAGGAAAAAGGCTATCTGAGAATCAGTCGTGAAGAGAAGAACGTCTATTATTATGATACGGCGATCGGTTTTGAGGAGTACCGCAAGGAAAGCTCCAAGAACTACATGAATTTCTGGTATCAGGGAAATGTGGACGAATTCCTGAACGATCTGGTATAGAATTTCAGAAGATTCAGCATGGATTTTGTTGAGTTTTTCCGGAAATTATCGTATACTGAATATGATTTGCGGCGGCAGGCCCTCGGGTCTGCTCCTTTCATGTAAATGGACGTGAAAAATGGCCGCGGGGAAAGAGGATTGGATTTAATTTGGAAAATTCGGAAAAACGTTTTGCGGTTCTGATCGATGCCGACAATGTGTCACCCAAATACATCAGTTATATTCTGGATGAGGTCGCCAATCTGGGTGTTGCCACCTACAAGAGAATCTACGGCGACTGGACCGATTCCGCCAAGCGCGGCTGGAAGGACATCATTCTGGAGTGGTCGGTCAACCCGATCCAGCAGTACAGCTATACGACAGGAAAGAACGCCACGGACTCGGCCATGATCATCGATGCGATGGACATCCTGTATTCCGGCAATGTGGAGGGATTCTGCTTGGTCTCCAGCGATTCGGACTTCACCAAGCTGGCGCAGCGGCTGCGCGAGGCCGGCATGATGGTTCTGGGGATGGGAGAGAGCAAGACGCCCAAACCGTTCCGGACGGCCTGCGACACCTTCAAGATTCTTGATGTGATCTCCCAGGCGGAGGACAACAGCCATAATTCGGCCGAGACGGAGATCGCGGACAAGGCGGATATCACCAGCATTCATGAGATCAAGAAAGCGATCTTCAATATCATGACGGAGAATACCAACCAGGGCCGCCCCACCGGGATGGCGGATCTGGGCAATCTTCTGGCGAAGCGGTTTTCGGAATTTGACGTGCGGAACTACGGCTATTCCAAGCTGTCCACGTTTCTGGAGAGCTTTGACGATTTTGAGATCGTCAAGGAGGGAACGACCTATTATGTCCTGGACAAGCGGGTGGAGATTCCCCGCTTCGAGGTGGAGCGGGAGATCGAGCGTATCCTGGAGAGAAATCACGGTCAGGTGGATAATCTCAGCATCATCAACGATGAGGTGAAGAAGGCATTTCCGACCTTCCATGCAAAACAGTACGGCTTCAGCCGCTTCTCGAATTTCATTCGCAGCTTTGATCAGTTTGAGATTCGCGGAAATACGGTGCGCCTGAGATATCACAGGGAGGAAGCCGGTCTCCTGGAAGATACGGAGAAATATAACAGATCTTTCAGAAAGAGAGGAAAGGGCTATGAACGAAACATGTAAGAATCTGACAACGCGGCGAAGCGTCCGGAAATTCAAACCGGATCAGCTGCTGGAGACGGAACTGCAGGAGGTTCTGGCGGCCGGGATGAACGCTCCCTCCGGCATGAACCGCCAGCCGGCGGTGATGGTGGTGGTGCAGGATCCGGAGACGATCCACAAGCTCTCCGCCATGAACGCGGCGGTGATGGGAAAGACGGACATTGATCCCTTCTATGGAGCGCCTACCGTGGTGGTGGTCCTGTCGGATCCTTCCGCGCTTACCTGGCAGGAGGATGGGACTCTGGTACTCGGGAACCTGATGAATGCGGCCTGGTCCATGGGGATCGGTTCCTGCTGGGTTCACCGGGCCAGACAGGTCTTCGAGAGCGAGGAAGGCAAGAAGCTTCTTGCGCAGTGGGGTCTGCCGGAGAACTATGTCGGCATCGGCCACTGCCTCCTGGGATATCCTGACATGGAGCCGAAGAACCTGCCCCGCAAGGAAAACTATATAATCCGCGTCTGATCTGTGCGGAATCATCCGCCCGGACAGACCGGGGAAACGGAGGAGAACAAAAACGATGGTGAGACATATTGTGAGCTGGAATTTCCGTCCGGATGTACCGGAGGAAACGCGCAGGGAAGTCCTGGCCAGACTGGCGGAGGAATTCCCGAAATTAAAGGACAAGGTGCCCGGTGTGCTGCGTGTGGAGACAGGTATGCCTCCGATGGACAGCAGCAACGCTGACGCCGCCCTCTATGTGGAACTGGAGGATGAGGCGGCGCTGGAGGGATACCGCACGCATCCGGATCATCTGGCGGTCGCGTCCATCGTCCGCGCCCATTGCCAGGAGCGGCGGTGCACGGATTTCCTTGTGTAAGGGGATATGTTTGTTTTTTCTTATATTCAGAAGCCGCGTTTTGCGTGAGATTTGACGTCCTTTTTGTCAATCGGAACAGAAATTACCAGTGTATTTTGTTTTGCGGGGTGCATACTAGCATCGTAACCCGAAGACAAAACACTGACAGTCGAGAAGACAAGAAGGAGGCGTTAGCAATGGCTAAAACATCTACCGGAAGAATCGAAGTACCCGAGGCAAAGGAAGCGATGGACCGCTTCAAGATGGAAGTGGCGGACGAGATCGGTGTGCCCCTTTCCAAAGACGGCTACAACGGCAACCTGACCAGCTATGAGAACGGGTCTGTCGGCGGCTATATGGTCAAGAAGATGATCGAGGCCCAGGAGAAGGAGATGTTCAACCGTCGCTAAATGACGAAACGGACGCAGAAGCGAAGCAGGGACATGGCTGTCAGTCATGTCCCTGCTTCGCTTCTGCCTGATAACAGATAACATTTTTGCAAAAAACGGATCACATGCACAAAGAGAACAGGTGAAGTCAGCGGCTGATGACCGTGGCCTCCCGGTCCCCGGAGGCGGTGAAGCACTCCTGCAGCCCTTCGGTGATGTAGAGTCCGCCGTCTTCCGTGACCCAGACCACCTCCAGGTCCTCGCTGTCGCGCCAGTACGCTGCTGATTCCTCCAGGCCCATGACGAAGAAGGCCGTGGAGAGACAGTCAGCGGTCAGTCCGCTGTCGGTGACGATGGTGACAGAGAGAAGCCCACTGTCCGCCGGTGCACCGGTGGAGGCGTCGAGGATATGGTGGTAACGAACGCCGTCCTCCTCGAAGTAACGCTGGTAGGAACCGGAGGTGACGACGGCTTTGTCGGAAAGCTCCAGGACGCCCACATAGGACGAGCCGCTCTCATCCTCCGGATCCTGGATGCCGATCTTCCAGTCGGAACCGTCTTCCTTACTTCCCAGAACGTAGATATTGCCGCCCAGAGACAGGAGCGCAGTGCTGACACCATTTTCTTTGAGATATGTGACGCAGGTGTCGGTCGCATAGCCTTTGGCTACCGCGCCCAGATCCAGACCTCCTCCCTCAGGAATCGAGACCATGAGATCATTGACCGTCACACTCTCCCAGCCGCATACAGTCAGAAGCTCTGTACGTTCTTCTTCGGATACGACCCGATATCCGTCTTCGGAGGCAGAAGAAAAGCCCCAGGCCACGGACAGCGGATACAGAGAGATATCCAGAGCGCCGTTTGTGGATTTGCACCAGGACAGGGCGGTATTCAGAAGATCGGCCGTTTCCTGAGAGATGGAGGTCGCCTCACCTTCGCTGTGGTTGATCCGGTACAGATCGCTGTCTTCCTCCGTTACGGAGAGTAATGCTTCGACCCGGAGGATTTCCTCCTCAAGTCCGGCGACCAGCGTTCCGTCCGTATCGCCCCAGACTTTTACGCTCATATAGGTATCCATGGCGAAGAAATCCGCCTCCTGAACCTCCTGGGTAACCTCTGTTTCGGAGGCTTCTGTATCGGAGGCGGCGCATCCCGTCAGGGACGCCGCCCAGAGAAGACAGGCGAAAAATGCTGCATATCCGGAAATCATTTTAAACATCGGTATTTCGCTTTCTATGTTGTGACCCTACAATGACTGTTTCTCCGCAGATCCTCTGCGAAATCATCCTGCTGCAATGCCTGAGTCCTGAAAACAGCGCAGCCACTCCGCGGCCAGCAGCTCATGTCCACGGGGCGTCAGATGAATTCCGTCTTCTGTGAGAGCCGTCACTTTCTCGTGCTCCATCGTTTTTCTCCAGAATTCCTGCAGAGGAATCCAGACGGCTCCGGCTTCCCCGGCGGCCTGACGTGCCGCCCGCTGAAAATCAGCGAGTGTCTCCATCCAGGAGAGATATTCCTGCGGCCAGGGAAAAAGGAAGGGCTCCAGAACGATCAAGGCAGCGCCGGAGGACAGCCTGATTTGGGTCAGAATCTCCGAGAGCAGAGCACCGTATTCTGCGGCGCCGTAACCGCCGGATGCGCACAGGCGGGCACTGACATCATTGATCCCGACCAGCAGGGAAACTGCGTCCGGATTCCCTGTCAGACGGTCTTCCTTCAGATCACGGAGAACCTGCCATGCAGTATACCCATTGTGCCCTCTGTTTGTCAAATGGTATGTATCCTTCGGAAGCGTATTCCTCAGTATACGAACATAGCCGGAACCAAGAGGCTCCGGCCGGTCATCCCACAGGCGGTCACAGTCTGTGATGCTGTCGCCCAGGAAAATGATTTCTTTCATTATAGATATTTCTCCTATCCTTCGAGAATCTTTACATAGAAGGTCCGGTCCTTCGGGCCGTCAAATTCACAGAAATAAACGTCCTGATCCTCGCCCAGGACGAGTTTCCCTTCCTCCACGATCAGCGTCTTTGTTGCGCCGCATGCGAGAGCTTTCAGACGGGCGTGGGAATCGGCGCGGCGATAATTGCGATTCATACTGGGAAAGGCCTTCTCCATGCCGTAGATCAGATCCCGTACCGCGTCCGGGTCGGAGCCGGCGCCGACGGCGATGACCGCTGTGGAGTGAGGGCAGAAGACGACAGCCAGACCGTCCAGAATCTGTGATTCGGTGATATCCTGACGGACTGACTCGGTGATGCGCACCAGGTGCTGATGCTCTGCAATATTCAGTACATGCTTGAAAAGTGTCTGCTTCATGAGTTTTATCTGCCTCCTGACAGAAAGATCGGGCATCTGTGCCGCGGTCTGAAGGTTATATGTATCATTGGCTTTACGTACGGCACCATTATATCACAAAAAATCCGGGCTGGCTATTTCAAAATTTATTTTATATATATTTTCTCTGTATTACGTCGTCAATCGTCTGATGAATGATTTCGTTTCGTGTATGCCGATATTGACAAATGTCGGTTTTCCACGTATATTTACAGGGAAAGCTCTGGACGGCAGTTGTGCAAAAACGGACACGATGCCGGATGCCGATGGAAGAAGGAAGGACATAGTACAAATGAAACTGCTGACGATCGCGATTCCCTGCTACAATTCGGAACCTTATATGGAGAAATGCATCCGGTCTCTCCTGCCCGGCGGGGACAGAGTAGAGATCATTATTGTGGATGACGGATCGCAGAAGGACCGGACGGCACAGATCGCTGACGCGTATGCAAAGCGCTATCCGGACCAGGTGCGTGCCATCCATCAGGAGAACGGCGGCCACGGCCAGGCGGTGACAACCGGTCTGAATCATGCCACGGGCCTGTTTTTCAAGGTGGTGGACAGCGATGACTGGGTGAATCAGGCCGCTTACAAAAAAATCCTCGACACCCTGGAGAATCTCATCACCGGGGGCGAGAAGATCGATATGATGGTGAGCAACTTTGTCTATGAGAAGGAAGGCGCGAAGCACAAAAAGGTGATGCGCTACGCCAATGCCTTCCCGGAAGGGCGTGTGTTTACCTGGTCAGAGATGGGATCGCTGCATCTGGGACAGTATATCCTGATGCATTCGGTGATCTACCGGACTAAGATGCTGCGTGAGTGCGGGCTGAACCTGCCTGCCCATACCTTTTACATAGATAATATCTTCGTCTATCATCCTCTTCCTTATGTGAAGAAGCTGTATTATCTGGATGTGAATTTCTACCGGTATTATATCGGGCGGGAAGATCAGTCGGTCAATGAGAAGGTGATGATTTCCCGTGTGGATCAGCAGCTGCGTGTCAACCGGCAGATGATCGACGATTATGATCTGGATGATATCCGGGACAAGCGCCTGCGCAAATATATGATGAGCTATCTGGAGATCATGATGACCGTTTCCTCCATTATGCTCATTCGCTCGCACACAGAGGAAAATCTGCAGAAGAAGGATGAGCTGTGGGCCTATCTGAAAAAGACACGTCCGGCCATTTACCGGAAGCTTCGCCGGAGGCTGATGGGACAGACCATGAACCTGCCGGGGCGCGGCGGCCGCAGGATCTCGGAGATCGCCTACAAAATATCGCAGCAGCTGTACGGTTTTAACTGATGATTGGTGAGGAATTTGTATGAGAGTCATTGCAGGTTCGGCCAGACGACTGCAGCTGGTCACTGTGCCGGGGCTCGATACCCGGCCTACGTCTGACAAGATTAAGGAGACACTTTTCAATATTCTGCAGCCGAAGCTGGCCGGATGTGAGTTCCTGGATCTGTTTGCCGGGAGCGGCGCCATCGGCACCGAAGCTCTGAGCCGCGGCGCCCGTCACAGTACCTTCGTGGAGAACAGCCGCCGGGCACAGGAGTGCATCCGGAAGAATCTGGCCCACACCCGTCTGGAAGCGGGGGCGGTGCTGCTGCCCATGGATGTTCTGGGGGCTCTGACGAGGCTGGAGCGGGAAAAAAGGTCTTACGATATTATTTTTATGGATCCGCCCTACGGACAGGAGTGGGAGAAGCAGGTGCTGACGCGGTTGGCATCCTCCTCTCTGGTGACGGAGGATACGACGATCATTGTGGAGGCGAATCTCACCACAGACTTTTCTTATACGGAGGGGCTGGGATTTGAGATTTTCCGTTTCAAGGAGTATAAGACAAATCAGCATGTATTTCTGAGAAGATACGTGGAAGAGGCATAGAGAAACATGGAAAAGGAAGAACAGCCGAAAGTCGGTATTTATCCGGGAAGCTTTGATCCGGTGACGTTCGGGCATCTGGATATTATCTCGCGGTCTTCACAGATTTTTGACAGAATGGTCGTGGGAGTTTTATGTAATAACGCGAAAAAACCGTTGTTTTCCGCGGATGAACGTGTTAAAATGTTGCGTAGCGTGACCTCGCACATTCCCAATGTGGAGGTGCGCGCCTTTGACGGTCTTCTGGTGGATTTTGCCAAACAGGTGGGCGCGCGGGTTGTAGTCCGCGGGCTGCGGGCCGTGACAGATTTTGAATACGAGCTTCAGATGGCACAGACGAATCATACGATGTGTCCCGGGATCGACACGATTTTCCTGACGACGGATCTGCGGTATGCGTACCTGAGTTCCAGCACGGTGCGGGAAGTGGCTTTTTATGATGGAAAGATTTCCCAGTTCGTGCCCCCGGAGATCGTGCCGCTGGTACAGGAAAGATGCAGGAGTCTCCGCGAGGCAGACGGAGACAGGAAGGACAGACAAGAATGAGTAGTAGCAAGATCGAACAGATTATTGGTGAGATTGAGACGTATCTGGACAGCTGCAAGCCCCAGGCCTTCTCCGGCAGCAAGAAGCTGGTGGTGGAGAAGGACGTCCTTGATGAGATGCTGGTGGAGCTGCGGATGCGCACGCCGGAGGAGATTAAGAAATATCAGAAGATCATTGCCAACCGGGATGCCATCCTGCAGGAGGCGCAGTCCCAGGCGGATGCCATGATCGCGGAGGCCAACCGGCAGACCAGCGAGATGGTGAACGAGCACGAGATCATGCAGCAGGCCTATCAGCAGGCGCAGGGGATCGTGGACGATGCGCAGGAGAAGGCGCAGCAGATTATTGATAATGCGGTGACCGATGCCAACAACATCCGGGAAGGTGCGATGCAGTACACGGACAGTGCGCTGAAGAATCTTCAGACGATTATTTCCCATTCCATGGAGGATTCCCAGAGCCGGTTTGATTCGTTCATGCATCAGATGCAGGGCAGCCTGGAGGTCGTGACGGCCAACCGCCGGGAGCTGAATGCGGGCAATGAACCGGCGCAGGCGGCGGATGACGATGATTACAAGATTGATATTTCTCTGGGGAACCAGGACGAATAACGGGATACGGACAGAGTGAATCGTGAGTAAAGGGGGAGTGCGCCCAGGTGCCCTCCCCCACATTTGTATGATGATATCAGGGATGATCGTGCATTGACATGGAGCAATCCGTGTATCATCCGGAGGCAAAAGGTCATACTTCATGGAAACAGAATCTGGAATCCCAGGTCAAGGAGCGCGGCCAGAAAGGCTGTCAGAATCCGGCCTCCGGCGTAGGACGATAGGCGGATTCCAGTGTCATGCAGGCACCCGGAGGTCTGGGCCAGGCAGGACAGCCCACCGAAGGAGGCTCCGGCGGCGCAGAGCATTTCCTTTACAGGAAGTGGGAAAGTGCTTTCGGCAACGGCCCGGCAGCCGGTCGTGATCTCACAGAGAAGAAGTGCCGGGACCCGGACGGTTTCCGGCAGAGCGGGCAGGGCGGCGAGCCAGGAGGAGAAGATTCCGAAGAGGATCATATAGCATCCGATGAGCACGGCCGACCGGCAGCTCTCCATCCAGGCCTCCTCCAGGAGGGCGGGGGAGAGCGAGGCAGGACCCGGTGAAGTGTCGTCTGTGCAGCGGAGTGTCCGACCGGGCATAATTTCCCCTTTTCTCCGGAATACTGAGAGAAAGAGGCCGCACAGTGCCGAAGCAGACCAGACGGCAGCCGGCAGCCGCAGGGAGCGGGTCAGATGAAGCCACTGCACGGCGACCAGCCCGGTCAGGAAGGCCGGACTGGGCAGATTGCAGAGGCAGACAAGCCATTGCCCCTCCCTGGCAGAGAGTCGTCCGTCCCGCACTTCATTTCCCGTGAGGATCGCCCCCATGGGATACCCGCAGAGAAATCCCATCAGGCAGATGGATTGCGCTCTGCGCTTCTGCGACAGCGGGAAGAGCGCGCTGACCAGACGGGCCAGCAGAATAAAGGGGAGAAGCACCGGGAGGACGTTCCGGTACCACTGAAGCAGGGCGTCCGAGGCGCCGGCGCTGCTTTGCTCCGGCAGAAGCAGCAGTCCGAGACCGAACAGCAGGACCGGAAGGCGGGTGCATCTTGATTTCATGATCTTCTCCCTTCTGCCGTCCGCTGACGGGCGGCGCGGCATTTACACGGTTTCTCCGGTATTCTTTACAGAATATGCGTTTTGTCCGGGAACTCATGTATGGGAAAGGAATTTTTACCATGGGAATTGTGGAACACACATCCTGCCCCAGGGTGTTTGACTATTTTGAAGAGATTGCCGGGATTCCTCACGGCTCGGGCAATACCGGCGCCATCAGCCGGTACTGCGTGGCGTTTGCCGCCGCTCACGGGCTGGCCTGCCGTCAGGATGCGGCGGGCAATGTGGTGATACGCAAGCCTGCTTCGCCCGGGCGGGAGTCTGAGGAGGCGGTTTTGCTTCAGGGGCATCTCGATATGGTGGCGGCGCAGGAAGAGGGGATTGCCTTTGACTTCCTGCGGGACAGTTTGCGTCTGCGGCGGGAGGGAGACTTCCTGACGGCCGACGGGACGACTCTGGGCGGGGACGACGGCATCGCGGTCGCCATGTGTCTGGCAATCCTGGAGGACGATTCACTGAGTCATCCGCCGCTGGAGTGCGTTTTTACGGTCGACGAGGAGATCGGGATGCTGGGAGCGGAAGCCCTGGATACGTCCGATCTGACGGCGACCCGGATGCTGAACCTGGACTGCGAGGCAGAAGGGGTCCTGACGGTCGGCTGTGCCGGAGGCAGCCGGGTGCGGTTTTCCTTCCGGACACCCGGACACGAGGTCACGGCGCTTCCCTGCCGGATGCGGATCGAGGGACTGATCGGCGGCCATTCCGGCACGGAGATCCACCGGGGCCGGATCAATGCCAATCACCTTCTGGCGACGCTGCTGCAGCAGCTGGAAGAGGCCTGCCCGTGCCTTCCGGGCGAGATCTCCGGCGGGGCGGCGGACAATGCCATTCCGGCTTCCGCTGCGGCTCTGCTGGCGGTGCCTCCGGAGAAGAAGGACGAGATGGAGTCTCTGCTGGCGGCGGTCCGTGAGGCCTGGCAGGAAGAAATCAGGCGGACAGAGCCGGACTTCTCTCTGAGCTGGAGCTGGGGGGAAGAAGCGGTTTCGCTGACGGTGTCGGAGGAACTGCCCCGTCTGCTGCCGCTGTTTTCTCAGCTGCCGGACGGCGTACAGGCGATGAGCGAGGCATTGCCGGGCATGGTCGAGACCTCTCTCAACCTGGGAATTATGAAATGGGACGGCCGTGAACTTCGCCTGACGTTCTCTGTGAGAAGCAGCGTGGAGGAGAGCAGGCATGAGCTGGAGCAGAAGCTGGTTACTCTGGCTGCTTCCTTCGGCGGGACAGCGTCTGTGGACAGCGAGTATCCGGGCTGGCCGGTGCAAAGCGATTCTTCGCTGCGCAGAATCGCTTCCCGGATCTGGGAGGAGATGACCGGAAAGCCGATGCGGGCCGAGGCCATCCATGCCGGTCTGGAGTGCGGCATCTTTATCTCGAAAATGCCGGGACTGGACATCATTGCCCTGGGTCCGGATATGCAGGATATTCACACGCCCAGAGAGCGCCTCTCGATCTCCTCCACGGAGAGAGTCTATGCGTTCGTCCGGAAGCTCCTGGTGGAAATCTGATGCGGGGCAAGGATGATGGAACTGCCGAAGAGTTACTGTGAGCGAATGAAATCCCTGCTGGGTTCCGAATATCCGGACTATCTGGCATCTCTGGAGGAGCCCTGCGCGCAGAGTCTGCGTCTGCATACCGGTAAGTGGAATGAGGAAACGGCGCAGGATTGTCTCCCCTTTCTGGAAGAACCGGTTCCCTGGGCCGAAGGAGGATTCTATTATCGGGAGGGAGCGCAGCCTTCCAGACATCCTGCCTACAGCGCGGGGCTGTACTATCTACAGGAGGCCAGTGCGATGAGTCCCGGAGCCGTTCTGCCGGTGGAAGAGGGGGAGCGCATACTCGATCTGTGTGCCGCGCCCGGCGGGAAGGCCACGCAGGTGGCAGACCGGCTGGGCAGCCGTGGGGTGCTTTACGCCAATGATATCAGTGCCTCCCGGGCGCAGGCGCTGCGGAAGAATCTGGAGCTGGCCGGGGTGCGGAATGTCTTCGTGACTGCGGAGACCCCGGAGAAGCTGGCCACTGCGTACCCGGAGTATTTTGATAAGATCCTCGTGGATGCGCCCTGCTCCGGGGAGGGGATGTTCCGCCGGGACAGCGCGCTGCTCCGTGACTGGATCGCCCGCGGTCCGGCCTATTATGCGCCTCTTCAGGCGGAGATCCTCGAGCAGGCCGTTCATCTGCTGCGGCCCGGAGGATTGCTTCTTTACTCCACCTGTACCTTCTCGCGGGAAGAGAATGAGGAAAACGTGGAACGTCTTCTGGCCGCGCATCCGGAGATGACGCTGCAGCCGATCACGCCGCGGCCCGGCTTCTCCGAAGGATTTCTTCCCGGTACGGTTCGTCTGTGGCCGCACCGGGTGCGGGGCGAAGGACATTTCCTGGCGCTGCTTGAGAAGACCGGAGAAAAGCAGGAAAGACGCAGACCGTCCGCCGACAGTGCAGGATGCACGGGGGCAGTCAGAGCTCATAACGGGCGGAAGAAGCACGGTCGGCGGAAGGGGACTTCCCCTCGGGAATCACTCTGTCCGCCGGACTGGGAGGCAAGGCTGTCCCCGCTGCTTACCGGAAGGAAGCTGATGCGGCGGGAGGATGTACTCTATGCTCTGCCGGAGGGGGAGACCCCGCGGCCCGGACTGCGGTATCTGCGCACCGGGCTGCTTCTGGGGACCTGGAAGAGGGAGCGTTTTGCACCGTCGCAGGCGCTGGCCATGGCACTGGAGCGATATGAATATCCGGACAGGGTTTCTTTCGGCTGGGAGGACGAACGCGTACTCCACTACCTGAAGGGAGAGAGTGTGGATGCCGCCGGCGCTGCGGTCAGCGGCGAAGAGGGCTGGTGTCTGGTCTGTGCGGAAGAATATCCCCTGGGATGGGCCATGCGCCGCGGGACGGCTCTGAAAAATAAATATGAGCCCGGATGGCGGCGGCAGTAGGGGAAGGCGGCTGTCCGGGAAATGGCTGTGATAAATATCACGAATGATCGTGCGGTCGGAATTCGGAGCTCCTGCGAAGGAAATCATGACGGCCCGCGATCAAAATAAAGGAGGACATAAATAATGAACGAGAATCAGAACATTGTACTTACCTGGCGCGGACATTCCTGCTTTAAAATCTCCTGCGGGGATTTCTCCGTGGTGGTGGATCCCTACAGTGACGATACGGTGCCGGGCTTCCCGCAGGTCCGTGAGACAGCCAATCAGGTGATCTGCAGCCATACTCATGCGGATCACAACAGCCGTGAATCCGTGACGCTGGTGGACGAGGAGAAGGAAAGTCCTTTCACGGTCATCAAAGTGGCCTGTCCGCATGACGACGACTGCGGCCGCAAGAGAGGGATGAACCTGATTCATGTATTTGACAACGGAACTCTGCGGGTGGCCCATTTCGGGGACATTGGCTGTCCCCTGGGAAAGGAGCAGCTGGAGGCCATCGGCCGTCTGGACGCGGCGCTGGTGCCCGTAGGAGGGCATTTCACGATGGAGCCGGACGGAATCGCGGCTCTGATGCGGCAGATGCAGCCCCGCGTGGTGGTTCCCATGCACTATCGCAGTGAGACCTTCGGTTATCCGGTCATCGGAACGCTGGAGGACTATCTGAAGTTCGTGGAAGGGGATATCGTGCGCTACGAGGGCAACACTCTGACGCTGACACCGGAGACGCCGGCGCAGACGGCAGTGCTCACCTATCTGGGATAAGGAAGCGAAAAGAAATGGAAAAAGGAACCTATGGCTATCTGGGCCAGAGAAAGAAAAAGCAGCTCCGGATGGCCCTTCTATGGGGTGTTCTGGTCGTCATACTGGCTCTGATCGGTCTGATGATCTGGGGCACGAAACTGAATCTTCTGATGGTTCCGGCGATGCTGTGTGTCATTCCCTTCGCCAATTATCTGGTCTCCTATGTGGCACTGGCCTCCTACAGGTCCGGCGCCCCGGAACAGTATGCGGCGCTGCGGGCCTTTGAAGAGGCGGGCATGCTTCTGGCGGATCTGGTTCTGGTCGACGAAAAGGGAGAGAGGGCTTCGATGGATTTCGCGGTCGTTTATCAGGGCGGAATCGCCGGCTATCAGTCTGAGAAAAAGGATACCCGTGACCGCATTACCATCACGGTCAACGACCTGATGAAACGGCGCGGCATTCCCATGCGCATCAAGGTATACCGCGATTGGGAGGAGTTCCTGCAGAGAATCACGGAAATGAATGCTCCGGCGGACGATGCCTCTTTGAAGAAGGTAAAGCGTGCCAGGGATGCGTTGATTTCGGTCTGTCTCTGAGGAGGCGGAACCGGGGAGGTACATATGCGTCAGCTGACAGTGCAGGATTACGAATCCGGCCAGCGTCTGGATAAGTATCTGAACAGATACCTGAAGGAAGCCCCGCGGGGCTTCCTTTACAGGATGCTGCGGAAGAAAAATATCACATTGAACGGAAAAAAAGCGGACGGTACGGAAAAGCTTGCCGCCGGAGATCAGAACAGGCTGTTTCTCTCGGAGGAGACTGTGGAGAAATTCATGGGCAGTGCGCCGCCCCGCGGCCGCGAAGCGGGCGCGCGGGGGGCGGCGCTGCGCGTCCTCTATGAGGACGCGGATGTGCTGTTCCTCAATAAACCGGCGGGGATGCTTTCTCAGAAAGCGGCGCCGGACGATGTATCGGCCTGTGAACACCTGATTGCCTATCTGATGGATGAGGGAAGCCTGACGGAGGAGACGCTGCGGACCTTCCGGCCCGGCGTTTGCAACCGGCTGGACCGGAATACCAGCGGTGTCCTCGCGGCCGGAAAGACCACCCGGGGACTGCGGGAGCTTTCCGCCCTGTTCCGGGCGCGGGCCGTGGATAAGCGGTATCTGTGCCTGGTGGCGGGCACCGTGGAGCATTCCTCCAGGGTATCCGGTTATCTGACGAAGGAGGAACAGACCAACACGGTGACGGTGACGGCGGAGCCGCCCGGAGATCCCATCGAGACGGAGTACCGGCCTCTGGGAACAGCGGAGGGATTTACCCTTCTCGAAGTACGCCTGATCACCGGAAAGACGCACCAGATCCGCGCACATCTGGCCTCTCTGGGACATCCGGTGCTGGGCGACGGCAAATACGGCGATGAGGCGGTCAACCGGGCCTTCAGACAGCGCCTTTCACTGCGTCATCAGCTCCTGCATTCCTGGAAGCTGATCTTTCCGGAGGAGGTCCTCACTCTGCCGACGCTGAGCGGACGGGCAGTCACGGCCCCTCTGCCGCCGCATTTTCAGCGCTGCCTGAGGGAGCTCTCCCTCCGCACACCGAAATGAGGAGAACATCATGGCGACCTGGAATACCCGCGGACTGCGCGGCTCGACCCTCGAAGAGATGATCAACTATTCCCTGGAAAGATACCGTGAAAAGCATCTGGCGCTGATCCAGAAGATCCCGACTCCGATCAAGCCCATCGACATCGACAAGGAGACCCGTCATATTACCCTGGCTTATTTTGATCAGAAGAGTACGGTGGACTATATCGGCGTCGTACAGGGCATCCCCGTGTGCTTTGATGCCAAGGAATGCGCATCGGACACGATCCCCCTGCAGAATATTCACGAGCATCAGATCCGCTTCATGAATGATTTCGAGCAGCAGGGCGGCGTAGCTTTTATCCTTCTGTATCTGACGCACCGGGATGAGTGTTATTATGTTCCGCTGCGCGAACTGGAGATCTTCTGGAACCGGGCCGCGGAAGGCGGACGAAAGAGCTTCACCTACGCGGAGCTTACGCGATGCTATCCGGTTCACGGTGTCCGGGGACTGCCGCTGCATTTTCTGGAAGCCCTGCAGCGTGATCTGGCGGAAAGAGATTGACAACGGAGGAGATTTTGCTATAATTTAGCAGGCTGTAATTTCTGCTGCTATCAGAATGTCGCGTTAATGCGCTAAAGCAACTGGCCTTGAAGCGCGGTGCAGCCGTACAGGAGGAAATAAACAGGATGATTCAGCTACTGCACACGCCCGAGGGAGTGCGTGATTATTATAATCAGGAGTGTGCCCGCAAGCAGGCAATCTGTGACAGGGTGCGCTCCGTGTTTACGCTTTACGGATATCAGGAGATCCAGACGCCGGTCTTCGAATATTTTGATATCTTTAATGCCGAGAGGGGAAGCGTGGCTTCCCGGGATATGTACAAGCTCTTTGACCGTGATGGGGAGACGCTGGTGCTGCGGCCCGATTTTACGCCGGCTATTGCCCGCTGTGCCGCCAAATATTTTCCGGAGGAGACGCTGCCGGTGCGGCTCAGCTACCTGGGAAATACCTATGTCAACAACCGCAGCCTCCGCGGACAGCTCAAGGAGAGCACACAGGCCGGTGTGGAGCTGGTCGGTGAGTCCTCGGTGGAGGCCAATGCCGAGGTGCTGGCTCTCATCATCGATGTCCTGCGGCAGCTGGGCCTGACCCGTTTCCAGATCGAAGTGGGGGATGTGCGTTACTTTGACGGCATCCTGCAGGGCTCGGAGATTTCCGATGAAGTACGAAGTGAACTGCGCGACTGTATCGAGAATAAGAACCGTTTCGGCCTGGAGGAGCTGCTGGAGAAGCACAGGATCTCCGGCGAGGTGGCGGAGGTGCTGACCCAGCTGCCGCAGATGTTCGGCGACCCGGAGGAAACTCTGCAGCAGGCGCGCCGTCTGGCGGGAAAGAATGAGAAATCTCTGAAGGCGGTTGACCGGCTCGAAGCACTTTACCATTGTATGGAACTCTGGGGGATGAGTTCGTATATAACCTTCGATCTGGGGATGCTGGGAAATCACAATTATTATACAGGCATCATCTTCAAGGGATATACGTACGGCACCGGAGACTGTATCGTGGTCGGCGGCCGGTATGACAATCTGATGGGACAGTTCGGCAAGGAGGCTCCTTCCGTGGGCTTCGGCATCAATATTGACACGCTGATGCAGGCCATGGCGCGGCAGAAGATTGACCTGCCCGGGCGTCCGGCCGGCATCCTGCTCCTGTATCCGGACAGCCGGTATCAGGAGGCGGTTGCTGCGGCGGCCGGTTACCGGGCACAGTCCATTCCGGTTCACATGGTGAAGGATGAGGGCCGGGATGAGGCTCATCTGTACGAATATGCCCGGGAGAATCAGATCACGCGGATTCTTCGCCTCGGAGAGGATGGAAGTCAGACTGTGACGGCGGTTCCCGGTATGGATCACGAAACATCCAGACGTCAGCGCGCGATGGGAGGAGAACAATGAATTATATTACCATAGCCCTGGCCAAGGGGCGCCTGGCGAAGACAACGATGGGCTTCCTGAATGAGATCGGCATCACCTGTGAGGAGATGGAGGATCCGAAGACCCGGAAGCTGATCTTCACCAACGAGGATCTGAAACTGAGATTTTTCCTCTCCAAGCCCTCTGATGTTCCGACTTACGTAGAATACGGCGCCGCCGACATGGGCGTCGTGGGGCGTGATACGATTCTGGAAGAAAACCGTAAGCTTTACGAGGTGCTTGACCTGGGTGTGGGCAAATGCCGGATGTGCGTGGCCGGTCCGGCGGAGGCAGCCGAACTGCTGAAACATCATGAGCTGATCCGGGTGGCAACCAAATACCCGGTGATCGCTAAGGATTATTTCTATAATAAAAAGCATCAGACGGTGGAGATCATCAAGCTGCACGGCTCCGTGGAGCTGGCCCCGATCGTCGGGCTGTCTGAGGTCATCGTGGACATCGTGGAGACCGGCAGCACGCTGCGGGAGAACGGTCTGATGGTGCTGGAGGAGATCTGTGATCTGTCCGCGAAGATCGTGGTCAATCAGGTCTCCATGAAAATGGAAAATGAACGCATTTCCCGGATCATCAACGATCTGAAGCGGGTCGTCAATGAGCGGTAGACAGGAGGATGGCATGAAGATAAAAACACTGAATCTGGCGGAGGAGATCCGGGTGGAGGATTATCTGGACGCGCAGGGGATCGTGGCGCTGGATCCTTCTGAGAACGACCAGGACCATGATGCCAATATTGATCATCTGATCCATCTGACGCAGGCCATCCCTGTGCCCTTCTTTGCGAAGGGACATACGAAACGGCTGGAGGATGTGAAGAAGTTCCTCTATGCCGGGGCGAAGAAGGTCATCCTTGATCCCTCTCAGGAAGAGCTGGCCGCGGAGGCGCGGGCCCGCTTCGGGGAGGAGAAGGTGGTCTTTGATCTGGACGGGCTGCGGGAGCCGGAGCCCGCTTTTGCCTGGGAAGATCTGAAGCTGAATTCCGACGGACTGGTACCGGTCGTTGTGCAGGATCATCAGACCGGTCAGGTTCTGATGCTTGCTTATATGAATCAGGAGGCCTATGAGACCACGCTGCGTACGGGACACATGACGTATTTCAGCCGCAGCCGTCAGGAGCTCTGGGAGAAGGGCGCCACCTCCGGTCATTATCAGTATATGAAGTCTCTGACCCTGGACTGTGATAACGATACGATCCTCGCCCGCGTCGCGCAGCTCGGAGCCGCCTGCCATACCGGCAGCTATTCCTGCTTTTTCCAGCCGATCGTGGAGGAGGAATATCCGGAGACAAATCCCTATACCGTGCTCGAGGAGGTCTATGATGTGATCCTGGACCGGAAGGAGCATCCAAAGGAAGGCTCCTATACCAATTATCTCTTTGACAAGGGCATTGACAAGATCCTGAAGAAGGTCGGGGAGGAAGCGACGGAGATCGTCATCGCCGCCAAGAATCCCAACCCGGATGAAATCATTTACGAGATCTCTGATTTCCTGTACCATGCGATGGTGCTGATGGCAGAGAAGGGTGTGAACTGGAAGGACATTACCGACGAGCTGGCGAGACGGTAAGCGGTATAACCGGGGGCAGGATGCTTCCGGAGACTTTAAAGAAAGAGGTGATCTTATGCCCAGAGGTGGAGGAGGTCCCGGCGGCGGAGGCCCGGGAGGCGGTTTTGGAGGTCCCGGCGGCGGATTCGGAGGACCTGGTCCTCATGGTGGTTTCGGAGGCCCGGGCGGTCCGCCCCCACCCCGCAGAGGCTGGGGATGGGGCTATCGCCACGGAGGATGCTGCCTGCCCGGCTGCCTGATGACAGTTCTGGGAGCCGGCGGACTGATCGCGCTCCTGGTCGCGGGAATCATGGCGCTGCTGTGATTACAGCAGATCTATCCAGAAGGAAGCGTCTGTGTAACTGAATCGGGTCTGGCGATAAGGTCAGCGTGGAGATCGTGTCCGTACATCTGCAGGCTGACCTTTTTCGTTGGTATTTTTCGCTGACACAGGAGAATGTCGCCCGGATGGTCTTGCTTTTGAAGAGGAAACAGGGTATACTGAATGAGCTTAACAAAATGAAAGTAAAAATAACGGTTTACTGAAAACGAAGACCGGTGCTTCACTGCGATGTTTATTGAAACAGAGCAGCGGACAAACAGGGATTTTCATGTATTTCAAAAAATCGTGTGAAATATGAGAAAGAACAGGAGGAGACACTATGAAGTGCAAGATCACCAACGCCATGGGCGAGATCGTCATCGATACGGACGTGATTGCCAAGTATGCCGGGACGGTCGCGGTGGAATGCTTCGGCATCGTGGGGATGGCGTCGATCAGTATGAAGGACGGCCTGGTGAAGCTGTTAAAGATGGAGAGCCTGACGAACGGGATCAATGTGACCGTGGAGGACAATCAGATTCAGATCGATTTCCATGTCATCGTCTCCTACGGCGTGAATATCAGCACAGTCTCGGACAACCTCATCGAGAATGTGCAGTATAAGGTACAGGAATTTACGGGGATTCCTGTCAGCAAGATCAATATTTATGTGGAAGGAGTGCGGGTGATTGACTGATCCCCGTGAGGTATGAGACTGTGGCGATAAAGACAATGGACGCCGAGATGCTGAAGCAGGCATTTCTGGCCGGTGCAAAGAATCTCGAGAGCAACAAAGAATGGATCAATGACCTGAACGTATTTCCGGTGCCGGACGGAGATACGGGGACGAATATGACGCTGACCATCCTGTCGGCGGTGAAGGAAGTTACGGCGATCGAGCAGCCGACGATTGCCCGTCTGGCGAAGGCCATCTCTTCGGGTTCCCTGCGGGGCGCCCGGGGCAATTCCGGCGTTATCCTCTCGCAGCTGCTACGCGGCTTTACAAGAGAAATTCAGGACGCAGAGGAAATTACCCCGGAGGTCGGCGCCCGCGCATTTCAGCGCGCGACGGAGACAGCCTACAAGGCAGTCATGAAGCCCAAGGAGGGCACGATTCTGACGGTGGCCCGGGGGATGGCTGAGAAGGCGCAGGAAATCGTGGCAGAGACCCCGGAGATCGATCTGGATGATCTGCTGGAGCGGGTGATCGCGCACGGGGACGAGGTGCTGGCAAATACGCCGGAGCTGCTGCCGGTGCTGAAGCAGGCCGGTGTCGTGGACTCCGGCGGACAGGGGCTGATGCAGGTCGTTAAGGGATGCCTGGACGGCATGCGTGGCAAGACCGTAGAGATCGCTGCGGAGGCACCTGCGGCAGTGCCCCGGACGGAGAGAGTCGTGGCGGATACGGAAAATCTGGGCGAGATCCGTTTCGGCTATTGCACGGAGTTCATCATCAATCTGGAAAAGGATTTTGACGAGAAGACGGAGCACGATTTCAAGGGATTCCTGGAGTCGATCGGTGATTCCATCGTGCTGGTCGCGGACGACGAGATCGTCAAGGTGCATGTACACACCAACGATCCCGGACAGGCACTCTCCCGGGCACTGACCTACGGCAGCCTGTCGCGCATGAAGATTGACAATATGCGTGAGGAGCATGAGGAGAAGCTGATCCGCGATGCATCCCGCATCGCAGCCGAACAGAAGGCGGCGGAGGAAGCAGCGAAGGCCGCGAAGGAGGAACCGCGCAAGCCGGTGGGCTTTATTTCGGTGTCCATCGGAGAGGGACTGGCAGAGATTCTCTCGGGAATGAATGTAGATTGTCTGATTGAGGGAGGTCAGACCATGAACCCCAGTACCGAGGATATGCTGGAGGCGATCGATCAGGTCAACGCCGATGTGATCTATATCTTCCCGAATAATAAGAATATCATTCTGGCTGCGGAGCAGGCGGCCGGGCTGGTGAAGGATAAGCAGGTGGTGGTCATTCCTTCGAAATCCATCCCTCAGGGTATCACGGCGCTGATCAATTTCTCCCCGGTGCGCAGCACGGAGGAGAACCTTGAGCAGATGACGGAGAGCATGGAGATGGTGAAGACCGGCGAAGTCACCTACGCCGTGCGAACCACGACCATCGACGATAAGCAGATTCATGAGGGAGATATCATGGGACTGGGAGATCATTCCTCGCTTCTGGCGGTGGGTGATACCGTCAACTCGGTCGTAGAAGATACGATCGCGGCTTTGGTCGATGAGGAGACCGAGCTAATCAGTATCTATTACGGACAGGACATCCGCGAAGAACAGGCTTCGATCCTGGAAGAAACGATCGAGGAACGCTATCCGGACTGCGATGTGGAGGTGCATTACGGCGGACAGCCGATCTATTACTACATCGTGTCCACGGAATGATCTGAGCTTACGGGCGGGAATGCACAGACTGGATTCCTGTTCTTGTCAGTAAAAGTTCTTTTACAATCAGGGAATAAAGCGTGAAAGCGCCGACGCCGGGGTGAGAGCCCTTCGGGCGCGGCGCTTTTTTCTGACGGGCGTGGGATTACGGGATAAGTCTTCCGGCGATTCTTACGACCATAAATGATTCTTTCTCCGGACAGACGCTGCACGAGGAATGGAGGTGAAACCCGGATGCGGGAGAGTGACGATATAACAGTCTGCCGCGGCGTCGGCGAAAAGACAGCGCAGACTCTGCGGCACATGGGCATAGAGACAGTGGGCGATCTTCTGCGCCATGTTCCGGTTCGCTATGATTCCTTCGGCGGGATTGTCTCGGTGGAGGCGGCAGAATCCGGACAGATCTGCGCCCTGCGGGGCGAGTTCCTTACGGCGCCCCGGAATCTGCGTACCGGGAAGCTGGTCCGGACCATGGTGACCTTCGGGGACGGAACGGGAACGGTGAAACTGACCTGGTTTCGGATGCCTTATCTGAAGAATACGCTGCACCGGGGAGAGCGGCGGATCGTTCGCGGCAAGCTGGTGCGAAACCGTTACGGCATCACGATGGAGCAGCCGAAGCTTTTCACTGAAGAGGAATATGCGGCGCTGAGGGAGACCCTGCAGCCGGTTTATCCGGCGACCGGGACGCTTTCCGCGAAGGTATTTTCGAAGATTCTGCGCGGGGCCCTGAATGAACTGGAACCCCGGCAGGACATGCTTTCGGAATCCGTCCGTGGCCGTTATGATCTGATCGGATGGAAAGATGCCCTCTGCCGGATTCATTTTCCCCGGGACGAGAAAGAAATGCTTGCCGCCAGACGTCGTCTGGTCTTTGACGAATTCCTTCTGTTCCTGCTCGGCGTGCGCCGGTGGAAGGAGCAGCGGGAGGAGCGCCACAACCTCTTTGATTTCTCCCGGCATACGTGGGAGGAACAGCTGCGGGCCGGACTTGGCTATGAACTGACCGGAGCGCAGGCACGGGTCTGGCAGGAAATCCGCCGCGATCTGGAGGGGCCGACTCTGATGAATCGCCTGATTCAGGGGGATGTCGGTTCCGGCAAGACGGTGCTGGCACAGCTGGCGCTGACGGCAGCCGCGGAAAATGGTCTGCAGGGAGCCATCATGGCGCCGACGGAGGTCCTGGCTGCGCAGCACTATGCCTCCTTCACGAAGCTGTATGCTCGGTGCGGCATCCCGGTGCGGTGCGTGCTGCTGACCGGTTCCCTGAAGGCGGCGGAACGGCGGCAGGCCTATGCGGCCATCGCGAATCACGAGGCGGATATCATCATCGGTACGCATGCGCTGATTCAGGAAAAGGTGGTTTATGACAATCTGGCTCTGGTGGTCACGGATGAACAGCATCGCTTCGGCGTTCACCAGCGGGAGGAGCTGGCAGCCAAGGGACAGCAGCCGCATATTCTCGTCATGAGCGCCACACCGATTCCCCGCACGCTGGCCATTATCCTCTATGGAGATCTGGATATCTCCATCGTGGATGAAATGCCGGTGGGACGCCGCCCGATCAAAAACTGCGTGGTTGATACGACCTTCCGCCCCAAAGCGTATGAATTCCTGAGAAAACAGGCGGCGGCCGGGCATCAGGCCTACGTCATCTGTCCGCTGGTGGAGGCCAGCGAAGAAATGGAAGCGGAGAACGTGCAGGACTATGCGGAGCAGCTGCGGGCGGCTCTGCCGGATCTGCGCATCGAGACTCTTCACGGGCGGATGCGTCCCCGGGAGAAGAATACCCGCATGGAAGCATTTCTGGCGGGAGAGATACAGATTCTCGTCTCCACAACTGTGGTGGAGGTAGGCGTCAATGTGCCGAATGCCACGGTCATGATGATCGAAAATGCCGAGCGTTTCGGTCTGGCTCAGCTTCATCAGCTGCGGGGCCGGGTCGGACGCGGCCCGGATCAGTCCTACTGTATTTTCATCGATGCTTCGGGAAATGCAGAACAGAACCGGCGTCTGCAGATTCTGGGGAAATCCAACGACGGCTTCGAGATTGCTGCGGAGGATCTGAAGCTGCGGGGGCCGGGTGACCTCTTCGGCATCCGCCAGAGCGGAAATCTGGAATTTTCGATCGGGGACATTTACAGCGACGCGCAGACCCTGAAGGAGGCTTCCGAGGCCTGTGACCGGATCCTGGAGCAGGATCCGGAGCTGTGCTCGGAGGAATTCCAGCCATTGACCCGTGAAATGGCACAGCGTCGCACAATGGATCCGGGGCAGGTGAACCTGTAAGGGACGGCTGTTTATACAGCCTGTAATATCCGTATACCAAAGTGCTAAAAAACTTTTAGCGCGCACATTATGACATACAGAGAGGATGTCTTATGGACAATTCATACCGTTTTTTTGCCAACCGTGACTGCAAATATTATCCCTGCCATGAAGGAATCGAGGAGCTGAACTGCCTGTTCTGCTACTGTCCGTTTTATCTGCGGACGCAGTGTCCCGGGAAGCCGGCCTTTGTCGAGACAGAGAAGGGGATTGTCAAGGACTGCACCGGCTGCTGCTTCCCGCACCGGCCGGAGAACTATGAGGTGATCCTGGAGTGGCTGCGGCGGCAGGTATACCGTTCGCCGGAGGAAGTCGGCGGCAAAGACAGAGTATTGAGTGAATAAGCGGATCCTGAAAGAGGATCTGCTGTGATAGAGTAAACAGTGACTATTTCGTTGACAGGAGGAAATCATCATGACACCGATGGAGAAGAGAAACGAGGCACTGGGTGAGAGAGTGGCCCGGGCGTTGGAGAAGAGAAACATGGACGCTTGGTATGTAAGCACCCGGGAGGAGGCGCTGGAGAAGGTGCTGGAACTGCTTCCGGAGGGATGTTCCGTGAGCTGGGGCGGCTCCGCCACGCTGAACGAGGTGGGCGTTCTGGAAGCGGTCCGTCAGGGCCCTTATACGGTTCTGGACCGGGCGGCCGCGGCAAGCCCCGAGGAATACCAGGAGATCCAGCATCAGGCGTTGTCCTGCGATTATTTCCTGGGAAGTACCAACGCGATGACCGAGGACGGCATTCTGGTGAATATCGACGGAAACGCCAACCGTCTGGCTGCCTACTGCTACGGCCCGGTCCATGTGCTTCTGGTCGTCGGCATGAACAAGGTGACAAAGAACCTGGACGAGGCCATGCTGCGGGCCAGGAATCTGGCGGCTCCCGCCAACGCCCAGCGCTTTGATTTTGATCTCCCCTGCCGTCGGGTGGGGACCTGTATGGACTGTATGGTGGAGGATACCATCTGCTGCCAGTTCCTGACCACGCGGTATTCGCGGGTTAAAGGGCGCTTTAAAGTGATTCTGGTGGGAGAATCGCTGGGATTCTGAGGGAGGAGATGCAATGTTCAGAGACATGAGAAGACGTAAGCAGCTGGTTCCCGGCAATGAGTGCCGGGCAATTCTGAGGTCTGAAAAAAGAGGCGTATTATCCGTGATCGGTGATGATGGTTATCCGTACGGTGTCCCCATTAACTTTTATTATGATGAAGATGAAAATATCCTGTACTTTCACTGCGCCAGACAGGGACACAAAACAGATGCGATACAAAACTGCGACAAGGTAAGCTTCACGACCTGGAATCATGGTTCACGGAAAGAGGGTGACTGGGCATTTTACGTTACAAGCGTCATTGTGATGGGAAAGGCTGAACTTGTGGACGATCCTGATGTCATTTATGAGAAAACACATAAACTGGCAGAAAAATATTACCCGCCAGACGAAGACATTGAAGCAGAATGGGAGAAATTCGGAAAGAATGTTCAGATAATCGCTGTTCACATCCAACACATGACCGGAAAACTTGTGCATGAAAAATGAAGGAGAGCAACCGCATCATCCTCAAACAGGCAGAGCCCTGTCCATCTCATTCAGACAGGACGAATATAAATACAGAAAGAAGGGAAGAGTAGACAAAAAAAGACCGGGAGGTTGACGGGATATGCAGCATCACAAGATTGTCGTGGCTCTGGGAGGAAATGCACTGGAGGAGCGGGGGACGGAGCCCACCGCGGAGAACCAGTGGAAGACGGTGCGGCGGGCGGCGGAGCACCTGGCAGAGCTCAGTCAGGCCGGGCATGAGATCGCCATCGTGCACGGAAATGGGCCTCAGGTGGGGCGCATCTTGCTGGCGTCTGAAGCGGCCGCTGACATCACGCCGCCGCTGCCCTTCGATGTGTGTGGCGCCATGAGTCAGGGCTATATCGGCTATCATATCCAGCGGGCTATGAAGGAAGCTTTGCTGGCCCGGGAACTGGGGCGGATCCCTGTTGTTTCTCTGGTGACCCAGGTGCTGGTGGATGAGGCAGACCCGGCTTTTCAGAACCCAGAAAAGCCGATCGGCGCGTTCTGCAGCCGGGAAGAGGCAGAACGGCTGTCTCGGGAGAAAGGGTACGTCATGCGTGAGGATGCCGGGCGGGGCTACCGCCGGGTCGTTCCCTCACCGCGGCCGCAGATGATCGTGGAATTCGAGACGCTGCGCCGCCTCTGGGATTCCACGATCGTCGTGCTCTGCGGAGGCGGCGGGATCCCGGTCGTAAAAAGTACGGACGGTCA
Source organism: Lachnospiraceae bacterium (assembly GCA_021202465.1). Lineage (GTDB taxonomy): Bacteria > Bacillota > Clostridia > Lachnospirales > Lachnospiraceae > UBA3305. The sequence goes on from JAJQCZ010000031.1 coordinate 44,220, forward strand.
TCTGCGCGGTGTGGCGGCGGTCATCGATAAGGATCTGGCCGCTGGTCTGACCGCCCGATCGATCGGCGCAGATCTGCTGATGATTCTCACGGAGGTGGAGTATGCAGCTGCATATTTTGGAACACCGAAACAGATGAATCTTACGCATCTGACGACGGCGGAAGCCCGGCACTATCTGGAAGAAGGACATTTTGCGGCCGGAAGCATGAAGCCCAAGGTGGAGGCAGCCATCGAGTTTGCGGAGTCGGCTCCCGGGCGGCAGTCTGTCATCACCTCGCTGGAAAATGCCGGTCGGGCGCTCCGGGAGAGGACAGGCACATGGATTATGAATGCATAGGAGCCGGGGAACAGAACAGATCATAAACGCAGAGGAAAGCTTTCGGAGTCAACGATGCTTTCCTCTTTTTTGTATCAGGGCCGCGAATCAGACGGCATGAAAAACAGCGTGCAGCTTTCTTCGGAAAATTTGCAGAATCTGACGTTCTGCGGAAATATATCAATAAAATATATTTGTATAAATATGCATTGATATGAAATACATATAAATTGGAGACAGGAAGCCGCTTTGGCCGGACGTGGTGTTCAGTGAAAGTGTGCCGCGGAGAGACAAAAAGAAAAAAAGAGAATGGCGGAAAGATTTTGAGAAAATAACATCAGATGGGATTTGACGAAATTTTGATAAATTTCAGACAATGCTTGAAGATACTGAGGGATTGTATTATTATAAAAAAGATGATGATATGTAGCAAGTGAGGCGCATATTTTATACATCCGATTACTATAGATGTCCGGAGGACGTTTCCCCGAGTGAAGCGGTCACCGGGCGGAAAGGGGTAGAAAATGAGTACAGGAACCGGAACTTTTCAGGGCGGCGTACATCCTTTTGACGGTAAAAGTCTGTCCAAGGATAAGCCGACTCTGGCTGTACTGCCCAAGGGAGATCTGGTCTTCCCCCTGGCGGGACAGAATCTGGGCGCTCCGGCGAAACCCATTGTCAATGTGGGCGACCAGGTCCTGGTAGGTCAGCGGATTGCGGAGGCCGGCGGATTTATTTCCGCGAACATTGCCTGTTCTGTGTCAGGACGGGTGAAAGCAATCACACAGCACCGCATTCCCAACAGCGGGATGTCTCAGGCCATCATCGTGGAGAACGACGGACAGTATACGCCGGCGCCCGGTGTGGGTGAGAAGAGAGACTACACGCAGATGACGAAGGAGGAGATCCGCGGAGCCATCAAGGAAGCCGGTGTGGTCGGCATGGGCGGTGCGGGCTTCCCTACGCATGTGAAGATGACGCCGAAGGACGACAGTAAGATCGACTACATTATCGCCAACTGTGCGGAGTGCGAGCCGTATCTGACGTCAGACTATCGCATGATGCTGGAGGAGCCGGAGAAGCTGATCACAGGTCTCAAGGTGGCTGTGAGCCTCTTCCCCAACGCACAGGGTGTTATCGCGGTAGAGGACAACAAGCCTGACGCGATCGCGCTGCTGCAGGAGAAGGTAAAAGACGAAGAGAAGATCTCCGTGATGCCTCTGAAGACCAAGTACCCGCAGGGGTCGGAGCGTCAGCTGATCTACGCCGTGACCGGCCGCAAGATCAATTCGTCCATGCTGCCCGCGGACGCCGGCTGTATCGTCGATAACTGCGATACGCTGATCGCCGTGTATATGGCGGTATGTGAGAGCACACCTCTGATCCGCCGCATTGTGACGGTAACCGGGGATGCAGTGAAGGAACCGCGCAACCTGAATGTGAAGACGGGAACGCTGTACAGTGAGCTGCTCGAGTATGCCGGAGGGCTTACCTGCGAACCGGAGAAGGTGATTTCCGGCGGTCCCATGATGGGTCAGGCTCTGGTGAGCATGGATGTGCCGGTGACGAAGATTTCTTCGGCTCTGCTGTGCATGGAGAAGGACGTGGTGGCTGCCAATCCGACGACCGCCTGCATTCGCTGCGGCCGCTGTGTCGCTGCCTGCCCGAGCCGCCTGGTCCCCCAGAAGATGTACATCTGCGCCACCCACAACGATCTGGATGGCTTTGAGAAGCTGAACGGCATGGAGTGCTTTGAGTGCGGCGCCTGCACCTACGGATGTCCCGCAAAGATTCGTCTGACGCAGGCATTCAAGCAGATGCGGCAGGCCGTGGGAGCCCGGAGGAGAGCGGAGGCTGCAGCGGCAAAAGCAAAGCAGGAAGCGGAAGCCGCGAAGAAGGCGGCAGCAGAAAAATAGGAGGTGACACCCGTGAGCAATTTATATCATGTATCCACCAGCCCCCACGCGGTGGCCCAGGATACAACACAGAAAATTATGCGGGATGTGATCATCGCCCTGATTCCCGCGACCGTCTGGGGCATCTGGCTGTTCGGAGCACACGCGGTGCTGGTCGTGCTGCTGTGTGTCGTGGCCAGTGTCGCCACAGAGTACATATGGAACTATTGCATGAAGAAGCCCCAGACCGTCAGCGACCTGAGCGCTGCGGTGACCGGACTTCTGATTGCGCTGAACATGCCCGCCTCCATTCCGCTGTGGATGCCGGTGCTGGGCTGTGTCTTTGCGATTGTTGTGGTGAAGCAGCTCTACGGCGGCCTGGGACAGAATTTCATGAACCCGGCACTGGCGGCCCGCTGCTTCCTGCTGATCTCCTTCGCGGGATCGATGACGAGCTTCCCCAGCGTTGACGGCGTTTCCACAGCTACCCCTCTGGCCATCATCAAGAACGGAGAGGGCACCGTGTCCCTGACGGATATGTTCTTCGGATATACCTCGGGAACCATCGGTGAGGTCTCGGCGCTGCTTCTGCTGGTCGGCGGCATTTATCTGCTGGCGCGCAAGGTGATCACCTGGGATATCCCCGTGGTCTATATCGCCACCGTGGCCGTCTTCATGTTCCTCTTCGGCGGGACGCTTGGTTATTCCTTCGATCTGACCTTTGTGTTAAAAGAGCTGTGCGGCGGCGGCCTGATGCTGGGCGCCTTCTTCATGGCGACCGATTATGTGACCAGCCCGATTACTTCGAAGGGAAGAATTCTCTATGCCGTCATCCTGGGATGTCTCACCGGCGTGTTCCGTGTCTGCGGCAACTCGGCGGAGGGTGTCTCCTACGCGATCATCCTGGGCAACATCCTGGTGCCGCTGATCGAGCGTGTGACTCTTCCCGAGGCATTTGGAAGGGAGGGCAAATAAATGAGAAACAGCAACAGCATTGTGAAGAATACTCTGGTTCTCTTCGTGATCGCCGTCATTCTGGCTGCGGTTCTCGGCGTGGTGAACGAACTGACCAAGGACCGGATCGCAGAGCAGGAGGAAAAGACCAAGAGCGAAGCCTATCAGGCTGTCTATACCGAAGCGGTCTCCTTTGAGGAGGACGAAGAGCTGACAGCAAAGGTTGCCGAGGCGGAGTCTCTGCTTGCAGAGATCGACAACAGCTCGACCATCGAGGAAGCGCTTGTGGCCGTGGATGCCAGCGGCAATGTGCTGGGCATCGTGGTAAATATCACGAATCCGGAGGGCTACGGCGGTGACATCAACCTGTCCATCGGTGTCTCTACGGACGGCACGATGACGGGCATGAAGGTCGTGTCCAACGACGAGACCGCCGGTCTGGGTGCCAACTGCACCAAGGACTCTTTCCAGTCGCAGTTCGCCGGGATCCAGTCCTCGGAAATCACGTATTCCAAGACCGGTGCTACGGCAGACAATGAAATTGACGCGATCAGCTCCGCGACCTTCACCACCTCATCCTGTGTAAACGCGGTGAACGCCGGTCTGGCCTTCGCCTACGATTACCTGGGGCTGAACTAGGAGGGAGGAAAAATGAAGAATAAGTATATTGATGCAATCTATAATGGATTGATCCGTGAGAATCCTACCTTCGTCCTGATGCTTGGTATGTGCCCGACGCTGGCGGTCACGACCTCGGCGGTCAACGGCCTGGGTATGGGACTCTCCACCACCGTGGTGCTGATGCTCTCCAACCTGATGATCGGCTGTCTGCGCAACATCATTCCCGATAAGGTACGTATCCCTGCCTATATCGTGATCATCGCCTCCTTCGTGACGATCGTGGATATGTTCCTGGAAGCCTATGTACCTTCTCTCTACGATGCTCTGGGTATTTACATCCCTCTGATTGTTGTGAACTGCATTATCTTCGGCCGTGCCGAAGCCTTCGCCAGCAAGAATCCGGGACCGCTGTCCTTCTGCGACGGTATTGGCATGGGTCTGGGCTTCACATGGGCGATCACCGTCATTGGCCTGGTCCGTGAATTCCTGGGTGCGGGAACGCTGTTCGGAGTGGAAGTGCTGACCAATATCTCCGGCTATGAGCCCATCTCCATCTTCATCATGGCGCCCGGCGCGTTCTTCGTTCTCTCCTGCCTGACGGCGCTGCAGAACAAGTTCAAGGCGCCCAGTGCGACCAACACGGACGATGCGGGCTGCGAGTCCATCGCCTGCGGCGGCAACTGCGCAACCTGCAGCGGCAGTCTCTTTGTTTCCAATCGCGAGGTTCTGGAGAAGGCCCGCGCAGAGGCTGAGGCAAAGAAGGCGGCGGAGAAGGCTGCAAAAGCAGCTGCGGCGAAAGCGAAGAAAGAAGCCGAGGCGGCCGCTAAAGCCGCTGCGAAGGAATAGGAGGAGGAAGTTAAGAGTATGTTTGTAAAATGTATTTTGGTTTTGTTGTCCGCAGCTCTGGTCAACAACGTCATTCTCAGTCAGTTCCTCGGCCTGTGTCCCTTCCTCGGGGTGTCAAAGCAGGTGGAGACGGCAGCCGGAATGGGCGCGGCCGTGATCTTCGTCATCACGATTGCCTCGGCGGTCTGCAGTGCGATCTATCTGGCCATCCTGGTGCCGCTGGATCTGACCTATCTGAACACCATCGTGTTCATCCTTGTCATCGCCTGCCTGGTGCAGCTGGTGGAAATGGTTCTCAAGAAGATGATTCCCAGCCTCTATCAGGCACTTGGTATCTATCTGCCCCTGATCACTACGAACTGCGCGGTTCTCGGTATCGCCCTGAACAACGTGCAGGATTACACAGAGCATGTGATGCTCTACTCCATCGTCAACGGCCTGGGCGCTTCCATCGGCTTCACGATCTCCATTGTCCTGATGGCCGGCATCCGTGAGCGTATCGCCACCAATGATATCACCCGCTCCTTCCGCGGCATGCCCATCGTCCTGGTCACAGCCGGACTGATGGCCATCGCCTTCTGCGGTTTCTCCGGTGTGATCTGACAGGAGGAGAAAGATTATGAATATGAATGCTGTACTGATGGCCGTCGTCGTCGTGGGCGGCGTAGGCCTGCTGATCGGCATCCTTCTGGGAGTGGCCGGTAAGAAATTTGAAGTAGAAGTCGACGAGAGAGTCGCCCGGGTGCGGGAGCACCTCGCCGGCAGCAACTGCGGCGGCTGCGGCTTTGCCGGATGCGACGCGGCAGCGGCGGCCATGGTGGCCGGTGAGGCACCTCCCAGTGCCTGTGCCCCGGCTGGTGCGGAGAACGCCAAAGCCATCGCGGAGATTCTCGGCGTGTCCGTGGGCGACATCGAGAAAAAGGTTGCCTACGTGAAATGCTCCGGGACCTGTGACAAGACAGTGATGCAGTCTCAGTATTTCGGTATCACGGATTGTGTGAAGGCGACCACGATGCCCGGCGGTACGGATAAGGCCTGCAGCTTCGGCTGCATGGGGATGGGCTCCTGTGTGAGCGTCTGTACGCAGGATGCCATACACATCGTAAACGGTGTGGCTGTGGTTGATCCGGAGCGCTGCGGCGCCTGCGGTGCCTGCGTGAAGATCTGTCCCAAGCACCTGATCGAGCTGATTCCTTATAAGCCCGTGCAGATGGTGAGCTGCAGCAACACCCAGAAGGGCAAGGATGTCAAGGCCGTCTGTACGGCCGGATGCATCGGCTGCGGCATCTGCGTCAAGCAGTGTGAGTTCGGTGCGGTCGCCCTGGAGAACAACCTCGCGAAGATTGATCCCGCCAAATGTACGAACTGCGGCAAGTGCGCCGCCAAGTGCCCGGTGAAGGTAATTAAGATGGTGAAGGCCTGATCCGATCTGTTGAAAAGAAAAAAATGATAAGATTCCCGTACGTATCAGGAATGGATGCGTACGGGAATTTTTCTTTTGGGGAAATCAGATCATTTTAGGCCTGCACAGGACGGAAGGTTATTAATTTTTCATAATCTTAACCGAAATTAAGAAATGTTTATTGAGAGTTTATCGGATGAAAACTTACATCTTTTACAATATTTATGAACATGTTACAGTTTTAGCGTAGCAAAACAATCCGGCCTTTCTTTGCGCATCCGTGTTTTCCCAAAGGCGCTGAAGAAGATGTCGGTCACACCCATTTTATAATGAGGAGGAGGAACATGAAAGTTATCAAATGGTTGGATGAACATCTGGAGGAGTTCATCCTGATGATCATGTGCATTTGCATGGCCTGTATCATGATGCTTAATGTAATCATGCGCTATGTATTGGGAGATTCCCTGACCTGGGCCGAGGAATTAACCTGCTACATATTTGTCTGGTCGTCCTTTATGTCGATCAGCTACTGCATGAGGAAGAAGCTCTCTGTGCAGATCACCATGGTGCGGGATGCACTGCCGGGAAAGAGCAGATACATCCTGATGATTGTGGTGGATGTAATCTGCCTGTTGCTGTATGCGTATATGACACCGTCCGCTTACACACTCTGCACGCAGATCAACCGGATGGGCGCGACCAGCCCGGCTCTGGGAATTCCCATGTGGATCATCTATATCTCTCCCGTTCTGGGATTTATCCTGTCGATGATCCGTTCTGCACAGAATATCTATTTCGATATCCGTGACATGAAAGCCTTCGATGCCGCCAATACGGCCAGATAGAGAAAAGAGAGGAGAGTAAATATGTCACCAGCTGCATTGTTTGTTGTATTTGTTATTACCCTGTTTGTGTCCATCCCGGTATCCAGCGCCGTCACGCTGACGTCCCTGTTTCCCGGTTTCTTCACCAGTATTTATACCGTCAGCAGCTTTGTCCGGTATTGTATTGAAGGCGTAAACAGCTTTACGCTGCTCGCCATTCCCATGTTCATCCTGTCCGGTATCATCATGGCCCGCGGCGGCGTTTCCAAGAAGCTTTTCGAGTTCTTCGAGTTCTTCCTGGGCAAGATCCCCGGCGGCATGCCCTGTGCCGTGGTCATCACCTGCCTGTTCTACGGCGCTATCTCCGGTTCCGCTCCCGCTACAGTGGCGGCTGTCGGAAGCATGACGATTCCGGTTCTGCTGAATCTCGGATATAAGAGAGAGTTTACCGTTTCCACCGTAGCCGTGGCCGGCAGCCTGGGCGTCATCATTCCTCCCAGCATCCCCATGGTGCTGTACTGCATGGCGAACTCCGATGCCTCTGTCGGCAGCATGTTTACGGCCGGTATCATCCCCGGTTTCCTGATTGCCGGCTGCCTGTGCGTCTACGCTGTATTTTACTGCATCAAAAACGGCGAGGATAAAGAGAAAATTAATAAGGAAGTCGGAGCCCTCCATGAAAGAGGTTTTGTCAAAGTCTTCATGACCAGCTTCTGGGCGCTGCTCTCCCCGGTCATCATCCTGGGAAGCATCTACGGCGGCATCGCTTCTCCGACGGAGGCGGCGACGATCTCCGTCTTCTATGCGCTGATTGTCGGTCTGTTCATCTACCGGACTCTGAAGCCGAAGGATATCTGGCCCATCATCCGGGAGTCGGTTGAGACCTATGCGCCCCTGCTTTTCGTTCTGGGATCCGCCGCGGCGTTCGCCAAGATCATCGCTATCATGCAGATTCCTACAATGATCAGTACATTTATGACCACGACCTTCCACAGCAAATTTGCGATCCTGCTGATCGTCAACATCATCCTGTTCTTCGTCGGCATGGTCATGGACGGCGGCCCCGCGATTCTGCTGCTGACCCCCATCCTGTGGCCCGTCGTTGAAGCAGTGGGAATGAACGAAATTCATTTCGGTATCAACATGGTGGTCAACCTGGCGATCGGATTTGTCACGCCGCCGATCGGCATCAACCTCTTTGTGGCAAGCCGGGTCGGCGAACTGCCGGTCATGACGGTCGCGAAGAATGTTATGCCCTATATCGCTCTATTCATCGTGGCACTGGTCCTGATTGTCGTGTTCCCTCAGATTTCTCTGTGCCTGCTGTGATTCTACGTGTAAAGGAGAGTAAGTAATGAAGATAGTAAAACGCCTGGCAGCATTGATTCTCTGCCTGGGAATGATCGTGGCGCTGACTGCCTGCGGCAGCAGTTCGACCGCTTCCTCGGACGGAACCTATTCCTGGTATCTGGGAATTGACAGCGGAGAGGACACAGTCACCTACCTTTTCGCAGAGAAATTTGCCGAACTGGTCGAGGAGTATTCAGATGGCAAGATGACCATCACCATCTTTTCCAACGCGACGCTGGGCAGCGACGATACGCTGATTCAGTCGGTCAACTTCCAGGACAGCGCGAACTTTGTCGTGCAGACCACGGCACCTCAGGTCACGTATATTCCTGAGCTGGCGGTCTTCGATGCGGCCTGTGTCTACAGCGATATTGAAGATGTCCGGACGATCCTCGATGACGAGACCTTCTACAGTTCCATTGAAGAGCTGTATACAAATAAGGGCTGGAAGCTGCTTGCCTACGCAGATCAGAGCTTCCGTGTCCTTACCAGTAACAAGATGGTAACCACCCTTTCAGACCTCAAGGGTCTGAAGACCCGTACCATGTCAAACAGCAACCACATGGCATTCTGGAAGGATGCGGGAGCCAGTCCCACCGCGATGTCCTTCTCCGAGGTGTACACCTCCCTGTCCAACAACACCATCGATGCGCAGGAGAACCCTTACGAGACCATCGTCAGCAGCAAGCTGTATGAGGTGCAGGATTATATCATCACAACAAACCATCTGCCTCATATCCTGAGTCTGGTGACCGGAACCGAGCTGTATGATGCGCTGAGTGAAGACGAGCAGGCCATCCTGGATCAGGCCGCGGCCGAAGCCAAGGTTTACGCCCGTGAGCAGGCTGACAGCCGTGCGGAGGACCGGATTGCCACCATCGAAGAATATGGTTCCACCGTGGTGGAGTTCAATCAGGATCTGTTTGACGAAATGCAGGAAGCCGCGCAGGACAGCTGGGAGACCATCCGCTCCATCTGCGGCGACGAGTTGTTCGAACAGTACACTTCCCTTCTGGAAGATTAAGACACATAATAAACAGGCTGAGAGGGGCGGATTTCGATTCGCCCCTTTTCTCCTGAAAAGATGCTCTTTTTCATTGGAATCCGGGGGAAAGTCTGGTACAATAGGAGCAGTGATTTTGCCGGAAGGAGACAGAATGCAGAAAAAAGAAAGAACCACCTACGGTCTCAGCGACCGGTATATCGGGAAGCTGCAGAAGGATATACTTCTCAATATCCTGATTGTCCTGGTATTTTACGGTGTATTCAATGTAATGTTCATGCAGAACGAGGGCTATGAGACAACGATCCGATATGCGCTGATTGTTATTTTTCTGGTCGTCGGCGTGGCGGTCATTTATTCCGATGTGATCCGTGTGCGGAAAAATATGGCGATCTATTATGAGCTTACGGACGAGGCGCTGGAATTCCATACAGCGAAGGACGAGAAAAGATATCCCTGGAAGGATTTTCAGGCGGTGGTCGTGAACAGGAATAAGATCGGCATGATCTATCCCTATGAATTCCATACGGCGCAGGGAACCTTCACCCTTCATAAAAGGGTGGCAGACGCCGAGGAACTGATTCCGGCCATCCTGGAGAGGATACGCCCGTATGCACAGATTGACAAGGAGATCCCGGACATTTTTCAGCCCCGGGAAGAGACCTGGCTGAAAAACGCCGGGAGGAGGATATAGAAATCACATGCAGACAATCCTGATCAAGCTGCTCGCCATGCTGTTTCCAGTGGTTCTGGGATACGGTCTGAAAAGGGTCGGATTCTTCGGGCCGACAGACTACCGCGTCCTGGCCAAAATCGCCATCAATATCACGCTGCCCTGTACGGTGGTTGCTTCCTTCGCCTCCCTGGAACTGGATAAAAGTCTCCTGGGGGTGACGATCCTGGCCTTCGTGCTGAACTGGCTCGTTCTTCTCTATGCCTGGATTACGTCCCGGGGCATCCGGGACCCGAAGGAAAGGTGCCGGGACATGTTCTGTGTCGTCGGTTTCAACATGGGGAATTTTCTGATTCCCTTTGCGCAGCAGTTTATGGGAAGCGCCGGCGTGGCGGTCACGGCTCTGTTTGACGCTGGGAATTCACCCATGTGCACGGGCGGTCATTATATCTTTACCACCAGTGTTGTCTCTGTCGATGGCAAAAAGACGACGCTTCGGGACGTTGTGCGTAAGCTGTTTTCCTCACCGGCTCTGATCGTTTATCTGGTGATGATCGCCATGATGCTCGCGGACATTCCGATTCCCGGCTCCATCGCTTCCATCTGTGAACTGACGGGCAATGCCAATGCCTTTGTCTCCATGTTTATGATGGGACTGATGTTTGAGATTCGTTTTGATGCCAGTTACATGAAAGCCGCTATTTTTGCCCTGTCCCGCAAATATCTGTTCAGTGCGGTGGCTGCGCTGTGCTTTTATACGCTGCTGCCCTTTGATCTGCTGGTTCGGCAGGTTCTGGTACTCATTGCTTTTGCGCCGATCCCCAGTCTGGCAGCGATTTTTACGGAAAATATCCGGGGGGATGTGGGACTCTGCAGCTTCATCACTTCCTGCAGCTTCATCATCAGCTCTGTGATCATCACGATCCTGATTTTCGTTATGCATGTCGCATAAATGCATGTCCCTGTTTACGGCAGTTTGCTCTCCCTGTCGGAGAGTTGAGAGGGGAATCATGAACAAAAAGAATAAACTTCGTTTCTGGCAGAAGCGCAGTATATTTACAACAACATTTCTTCTTCTGTCCGTCCTGTCCCTGTTTACGGCGGTCGTCATGTTTGTGTTTGCCAATTATATTGTAACAAACAGTCAGACGGAACGCATGCAGGAGCTGAACGCCAATCAGCTGAGCCGGGCGGAAGACGATATGGATACACGTCTGGAAATGCTGGAGCAGAGTATGTCTCAGCTTCTCACTTCCAGCGATTTTATTTCTATCATGGTCAATCCGGTGCAGGTGGACAGTGACAGAACCACCCGCATCGTATCTGCTCTCGCCGGATGTGTTTCGCAGAATTCACTGGTGGAGGAAGCTTATTTTTATCTGCCCACCGCGGAGGAAGTATATAGCTCGACGGGAGATTATACGGAAATAGAGACCTTTGAATACGCGGCGGAGATCGAAGAGTATCTGTCCCTGCGCACGGAGGGAAGAGACGACGGAGAAGAGAGTGTCTCACTGCTCTTTTACACGGGAGGAAGGCTGCTTATCGCGACGGATTTCTGTGTCCCTAATTTTATCGGTGCTGTATTTTTCTCAATCGATCTGGACGCGATGGCGAAAATTCTTCAGGGACAGGATGAAGATTCCTCAGGATATTTCCTGATTTTTGATGAGGAAGGAAACCGGATCGTCGGTGATGAGGAGGCCGCAGTGACAGCCATGCAGTCTGTTTCTGAGGGGGTCTATCAGGATGTCGACGCGGATTCCGATGAAATCGTTTCGGAAAGTGTTTTCCTCTGTGTTTCTTCCTCGTCCGGACTGCGCTATGTTCTGTATGTAAGTCCGGACTCCGGTTATGTGGACTATCTGGCGATCGCCTGGATGCTGCTGCCGTTCCTGCTCCTGTACGCGGCGCTGTCCGAGGTATTTTCCCTCTATATTACGAGAAATATTTACCGTCCCATCAACCGGCTGATGCAGATCACTGCCGGAAAGAGGGAAGAGCTGGATGAGGTGAACAGTGGCCGCAGCCGCAACGAGCTGCTGTATCTGGAGAAGGCCTTCCAGGATACGCTGGATGAAAATACGCAGCACAAGAAGCTCCTGGCCACGATCTCCCGCGACGTGGCAGAACAGACCTTCCGCAGTATGCTCAATGGCCGCACGATGAGCAGCGAATACATCGTCAGTACCCTGCAGGGCATCGGCTGGCAGGAGTACCTCCATGGGAGGTACATGGCGCTGGCCGGCCGTCTGGTTCTGGATCCCGGACGGGAACTGAGTTCTGTGGAGATCGGACTGTACAAGCGAAGTCTTGTCGATTTGCTGGAGGAGCTGAATGGAGAGAATTACATTATCACTCCGTTCTTCCAGGATAAAGAGGTACTCGCGGTGATTCTGTGTTTTCGGGAAGACTCATCGGTGATTCATATGAAGCAATGCGTCACGGAGTGCGTCGCAGCGGTCAATCGGTTTACGGAGACGCTTCCGTATTCGGTGGCTTTCGGAAAGGGACGGGTCTACAATGACATTTCTTCCCTGCGTTTCTCCTGGCAGGAGGCGCTGGAGGAGGCGCAGTATATGTTTTATCTGTCGGAGGAACCGGAATCAGAGCCTCCCGTCCTGGATAAGATGACCGATGATTATGATAAGAGGTATTTCCTGGAACGCAGTCATCAGGTGGCGGAAGCGGCCGAGAAGGAGCGCAGAGAGGATGCCGAGAAGATGGCCGTCTCCCTGATTCAGGAAATTCTCGCCTGCAGCACGGAAAACAGCAAGCTTTACTGGGACCTGGCTGTTGAGGTGATGGTCGAAAAGATGATCGACAGCCACATCAGCTCCGAGGAAATTGAGGAGATGAAGATCTCGCAGACCCTTGAGCAGGCCGAGGCAACAGGGGATGCGGAAGAGATGCGGGAGGCTCTGGAAACATTTTTCCGGCAGGCGATCCACAGGATTCACAACAGCAGCCGGAAGAGCCGCTACAAATATGTGGAGACCGCCAAAGAGTATATCGCAGATCACTATTCCGACGGAAATCTGTCACTGAATGAGGTCAGCGAAGCCATTGGTATCTCTGCACCCTATCTCAGCGGCGTCTTCAATGAGATCAACCGGGGGAGCTTCTCCTCCTATCTGAAAAATTATCGGATCACGCAGGCCAGAAATTTCCTGGAGCAGACAACGCACAGCGTGGCGGAGATCGGATATAAATGCGGATTTAATTCGGCGCAGAGCTTCAGCCGCGCCTTTAAGAAGGAGACGGGATTCTCCCCGGGAAAATACCGTGAATATCGCATGGAGAAGAAGAGGCAGGAGGGAGCGCATGAAAAAGAATAAACTAAAAGGCTGGCTCCTGTGTCTGGGAGTATGTCTGGCTCTGACCGGATGCGGGGCAGCCGGAAATGCCTCCGGGGAAGAGACATCCTCCGAGGCGGAGACGGTCGAAGAGACAGAGGATGTTGTCTATCTGTCCGTGGCCACTTCGGGAAACTGGGAAAATATCGTGCGGGGAGAGCTTTTCGAGGAATACACGGAAAAGCTTTATGAATGGTCCGACGGCGGCATCGTCATGAAGATTTACTATGACGGAGAACTGGGGACTGACCTGGAGCTGATCGCTGCCGTGCAGGAGGGGACTCTCTGTATCGTGAATCTGGTACCCACTTACCAGACCAGCGCTGTGACGGAAGCGGCTCTTCTTGATATTCCGGGGCTTTTTGACACAACCGGGGAATTCAATTATTTCATTGACAATTATTATATGGATTCCCTGCAGGAATATTATCAGGAAGCCGGCATACGGCTGCTGACCTGCAGTGCTTTTTCCTTCCGGCAGCTGACAAGCAATCAGGAAATCACCTCTCTGTCAGACCTGAAGGGACTGAAGCTGCGGACGATGGAGAGCGAGTATCAGATCGCCTTCTGGCAATCGATGGGGGCGACCGTCATTCCCATGAGCTTTACCGAGGTCCGGCTGGCGATCCAGCAGGGCATTCTGGATGCTCAGGAGAACCCTCTGGGATACATGATTACGACCAATCTCCTCGGCGTACAGGATTATGTGATTCTGACCAACCATCTTCCCATGATCAGCACATACCTGATGAACGAGGAACAGTATCAGGCTCTTTCGGAGGAGAACCGGGAACTGCTGCAGCGCTTTATGGATGAGATGAGCCGGGAGCTGGTCGAGCAGGAACCCGCGGAGGAACAGGAAATTCTGGAGGAACTGGCGGAGCAGGGCGTACAGATCTCGGAGGCCTCTGAGGATTTCCGGGAAGGAATCCAGGCCGGAAAAGAAGTGGTCATCGAGATGCTCCACGAGGATCTGGGGGATGAAATCGTCGACGACTACCTGACCCGGGTCGAAGAGGCGAAGGAGTCCTACGAGGCGGAGAACAAATAGAAAATATTGAAAAAAGAGGTACATCAGGAGATGGCCTCTTTTTTATCAGAATATTTCCGTGCCGGACGTGTGCTGTCCGGAAATAAAACGGCGAAACAGGAAATCATCCTGCCGCTGCCACCGCATTAGGATAATACAGTTTCTTATAAATTGTATCGGTGATATAGTCCAGATAGGCATCATCGGAGATGTCATATTCCCGCAGAATATAGTTCTGGATCAGCTGCCGCCGCAGGAAGAACCGTTCTTCCTCGGAGAGGGACTGGCTGTCGGACGCCGCGGCATCGATGCATTTGTCCAGATGCTCAGCAGGATAGGTGGTCGTACACCAGCGGATGATCTGATCCGTAAAGGCATTTTCTTCCATGATCTGACTCTGGAGCATGCGCACCTTCTGGTGGGTAGTGATGGCAAACCAGATGAAGATGAAGCCGAATACGATCTCCACAACACAGGCATCGACGGACCCTTCCTGCTGATTGTACGCCACAGAAAAGAAATGAAACAGTCCAATGGCGACGACGGCAATACCGGCCCAGAGGAAGGTAGTCGAAGAATTCGTGGAATTGCGGAATTTTTCCTCAGAAGGCACAAAGACAGGGGAGTGCGTCAGACACTGCTCGCGATAGTACGCGGCACGCTTCTCATCCTCATCCTCATATTGACGAAAGACATCCATCAGTTTCTCAGCCAGTTCTTCCTGCGCCGCGGGAACCGTGACCGTATATCGGGGATTGTCCGCCGTGGAGGAAACCGTGGCATCCAGTCCGGAATAGGTCAGAAAATCCGCAATGCGGTCCGCACTCTCCTTGGTATCTTCTGCAATGAGCGAGCGTCCCAGGGTGTCCCAGTAGTGCATGAGCTGACCTCCTTTCCGGCGTTTTCAACGGGTTAAGGGGTCAAAAAACTGACCCCTTTCCAGAACACATTCTATTATAATGGAAGCGGGAAAGAATCACAAGCCGGAAGGAGAAAAAAAGAGGGAGAAAACTATTAAATTTCTGGAAACAATCCCACGGATTATGCTATAATGGGGCGGCGGTACGGGAGAGTGACGACTCCGGCGCGCAGAGGGAGAAGATGCGATGAAAATGACGATTCTGGCGGTGGGAAAGTGTAAGGAAGCCTACTGGAACAAGGCCATCGAGGAGTACAGCAGAAGACTTGGCCGCTACTGTACGCTGGAGATCCGGGAGGTTGCCGACGAGAAGACGCCGGACGGCGCCGGTGAAAACCAGGAGCGTCAGATCCGGGAGCGTGAGGGCGAGCGCCTGCTGAAGCTTCTCCGCGAGGACGCCTACTGCATTGCTCTGGATATCCGGGGGCAGGAAGTGGATTCCGTGGAATTATCCCAAAAGATCGAAAATCTGGGCGTCAGCGGCATCAGCCATATCCAGTTCGTCATCGGCGGCTCGCTGGGCCTCTCGGAGGAGGTGCTGCGACGCGCCGACTGGCGCCTGAGCTTCTCGCGGATGACCTTTCCCCATCAGCTGATGCGCGTCATCCTGCTGGAACAGATCTATCGCTCCTGGCGGATCGCCCGGCATGAGCCGTATCACAAATAAGCATCCGGTTCTTGGTTAGGGAAACAAAACCGGGGTTTGCAAATTCATGAGAATTGTGCTATCCTACTGAATAACGCCAAAAAGACGGTCGCACTTGTTGCATGCTCCGTCTCATCATAGAAGAACAGCGGTGCAGACACCGCATGAAAGGAGTACAGACATGACAAAGGTAGACATTATCTCCGGATTCCTGGGAGCCGGAAAGACGACATTGATAAAGAAGCTGCTGGCGGAGGCGCTGCAGGATGAGCAGGTGGTCCTGATCGAGAATGAATTCGGCGAGATTGGTATCGACGGCGGATTCCTGCAGGACGCAGGCGTCGAGATCCGGGAAATGAATTCCGGCTGCATCTGCTGCTCGCTGGTCGGTGATTTCGGGAAGTCTCTCGAGGAAGTGCTTCATACCTACCATCCGGACCGGATCATTATTGAGCCCTCCGGCGTCGGCAAGCTCTCCGACGTTATCGTGGCCGTGCGGAATGCGACAGCCGGAGAGGACGTGCTTCTCAACAGCTCCGTGACCGTCGTAGACGTCTCAAAATGCAAAATGTATATGAAGAATTTCGGTGAGTTCTTCAACAACCAGATTGAGAGCGCCGGGACCGTGGTCTTAAGCCGCACGGGCACCTGTAAGGCGGAGAAGCTGGAGCAGGCCCTCACGATGATCCGCGAGCTGAATGCGCACGCAACGATTGTCACCACGCCCTGGGAACAGCTGACCGGTGTACAGCTGCTGGAGACCATGGAGCAGAGAGGCAATCTGGCCGAAGAGATGCTGCGTGAGATGGAGGAAGCCCATCGCATTCACGAGGCGGAGCATGCCCATGAACACCATCATCATGAGCATGAGGAAGAACATCACCATCACGATCATGATCATGAAGAGCATTACCACCACGACCATGAGGAAGAACATCACCATCACGACCATGATCATGAAGAGCACCACCATCACGACCACGATCATGAAGAGCATCATCATCATGACCACGAGGGACACCACCATCATCACCACGCCGACGATGTATTCACCAGCTGGGGCTTTGAGACGCCGAAGGCCTTCACCGCGGCGCAGCTCGAGGATATCCTGACGGCGCTGGGAGACGAAGCGCAGTACGGACAGATCCTTCGTGCCAAGGGGATGGTTCCCGATAAATCCGGGGAGACCTGGCTGTATTTTGATATGGTTCCCGGAGAGAAGGAAATCCGTGAAGGCGGCGCTCAGGTCACCGGAAAGATCTGCGTAATCGGCGCGAAGATTCACACGGAGAAGCTGGAAGCGCTCTTCGGTGCAAAGGAGGCGTAAACATGGCCAGGCAGGAAGTACCTGTATTTCTGATCACCGGCTTCCTTGAGAGCGGCAAGACAGATTTCCTGCGGGATACTATCGGCGAGGAGTATTTCGCTATCGACGGCAAGACTCTTCTGCTGATCTGCGAGGAAGGCGAAGAGGAGTATGACCCCGATATGCTGGCCTGGAACCGCACGGTTCCGGTGGTCATTGAGTCGCAGGGGGAGCTGACGCCGGAGCACATGGAAGAGCTCCGGGAGGAACACGATGCCGAGCGCGTGATCATTGAGTACAACGGCATGTGGAATCCCCAGGATCTGCGGCTGCCGGAGGGCTGGTTCCTGCATCAGCAGCTGATGATGGTGGACGGCTCCACGTTTGGCACCTATTTTAACAACATGCGCTCCATCTTCGGAAATATGGCCAGAAACTCCGAAGTCATCATCTGCAACCGCTGCGAGGCCTCGATGGACCTGGCGGGAATGAAACGGATTTTCAAATCCATCAACCCCGCCGCGGAGGTGGTCTTCGAGGACGACGAAGGAGAGCTGGATGCCTTTATCGCCGAGGACCTGCCCTATGATCTGGACGCGCCGGTGATCGATCTGAAGGATGACGAATACGGGATCTGGTTCCTGGATGCCTCCGAGAATCCGGACCGCTATGTAGGCAAGAAGGTGCGTTTTACCGCCATGGTGCACAAGCAGCGGCGGATGCCGGGCGACTGTTTCATCCCCGGACGCATGGCCATGAACTGCTGTGAGGCCGATATGATCTTCCTGGGATATCTGTGTAAGAGCCCCGAGGCTTCGCACTGGAAATCCCGCCAGTGGATCAGCCTGACGGCCCGGGTGGAAAAGGAGTTTGTCAAGGCCTACGGCGAGGAGGGCCCGGTACTCTACGCCGAGAAGATCGAACCGGCTGCACCGATTCGCGAACCGGTGACATTTGGGTAATTATGATGGCATAAATCCGCTGATCCGAAAATATATTGAGGGTAGGAGAGCGGGTTCGATGGAAAGAGAATGGAATCGAATATGTGCGAAGCGAATCCGCTCCGGCCTGAATCAGGCAGGGGCGGATTTTTGTGACCGGGTGGAGGAGCTCCGCCTGCGGGTGGGCCAGCCGCTGGCTGTGACCATGGAAAACGGGACCTCCTATCTGACCGCGGCCGGACAGCTGACAGCCCGGTGGGAGGAGGCTCTGATTGTCACAGAGACAGATATGGCAGAAACGATGGAGTACGTCAGCAGCTATTCGCGTTACGCCTACGCCGAGGAGCTGCGCCAGGGCTTTATCACGGTGCGGGGCGGCCACCGGGTTGGTTTTTGCGGCAAGACGGTCATTACGGATGGAAAGGTACGCGGGCCGAAATATATCCAGGGCCTGAATATCCGGGTGGCCAGACAGGTTCCGGGCTGTGCGGACGCTGTCTATCCCCTGCTGTATGCGGAAGGACTGTGTCACGTACTGCTAGTCTCGCCGCCCGGATGCGGCAAGACGACGCTGCTGCGTGATCTGGTGCGCCGGCTCTCCGACGGCAGCGTAAACCATCCGGGCCTTCGCGTCTCGCTGGTGGACGAGCGGTCGGAAATCGCCGCCTGTTATCAGGGCGTCCCGCAGAATGATGTGGGCCGGAATACGGATGTGCTTGACGGTTGTCCGAAAGCGGAGGGAATGATGCTGATGATACGCACGATGAATCCGGAGGTGCTGGCGGTCGATGAGATCGGAACCAGAGCGGACCTGAACGCCCTGGAACAGGCGGTCACCTGCGGCTGCCGGATTCTGGCCACGGCGCATGCCGGATCCTGGGCCGAGCTGTGCAGCAAGCCGGGACTGGACCGTCTGCTGCGGGAGCGTCTGTTTCGTTATTTCGTTTTCCTGGAACGAACCGGCTCCGGCCATGTCCGCTGGCGGGTTCTGACAAAGCAGGGAGAGGAGGCGGCATGGGGATGGAGATGACCATGAAGCTTCTGGGGGCTCTGCTGGTGCTGACAGGCTGCACCGGGACAGGATGGCAGCGCAGCGAGGCACTGGGAGAGCGGGTACGTTCCATGGAGGAGATCTCAACGGTCATCTGGAAGATCCGCGGCGAGATCCGTGTGTCCGGTATCCCTCTGGGGCATGTCTTTCTTCAGGTCTCTGATCAGGTAGCCGCCCCCTGGGCGGATGTCCTGCGCAGCCTGTCCCGGCGGATGGAGGCGCAGGAGGGAGAGCGTTTTCAGGAGCTCTGGGCCGCGGAGCTCCCGGCTCTTCACCGGGAATGCTACCGGCCGGAGGACTGGAACTGCCTTCTTGGTCTGGGGCAGAGCCTGGGCTATCTGGATCTCACGATGCAGGTGGAGCTTCTGGACGGATTCCTGGCGGAGTGGGGACGGCGGACGGAGGAATGCCGCCGGGAAAAGCAGGAAAAACAGAAGGTCTGCCAATGCCTGGGACTGGCCGCGGGGGCATTTCTGGTACTGCTTCTGGTATAAAGGGGGCTGGAGAGCGGATATGACAGTCAATCTTCTGTTTAAAATCGCGGCGGTGGGTATCCTCGTCTCTGTGCTGGGACAGGTCCTCAAGCACAGCGGCCGGGAGGAGCAGGCCTTTCTGACGAGCCTGGCCGGCCTGCTCCTCGTGCTGTACTGGATTCTTCCGTATATCTATGAGCTGTTTGAAGCGATGCAGGAGCTTTTTGCGCTCTGAGGTCATGAAAATGTCAACTTATTCAGCGCAGCATCTTTCAGCATACAGGAACCATGTCGGGAAAGGAGGCTCGTCATGCTGCGAATCTGCGGGATTGCTCTGACAGCCGTATTGCTGGCCGGCTGCCTGCGGACGGTGAAGCCGGACTTTGTTCCGGCACTGACTTTGGCGGCGACCGTGCTGATTCTGAGCCTGTTCTTCGGGACGGCGGAAAAAGTGCTGGCGTGGCTCACCGATCTGGGAGATTCCCTGGGTGTCAGCGAGATATATATGGAAATCCTGCTGAATGTGCTCGGGATTACCTATGTGGCGGAACTGACCGCCGGCATCTGCCGCGATGCCGGTCACAGCTCTCTGGGAAGTCAGGTGGAGCTCGCAGGGAAATGGATGATCTGCGCGGTGAGTCTTCCTGTTCTTCTCGCTGTGTGGAATCTTCTGACAGAGCTTCTGGGTGGATAAGAGGAGGGGCGCCATGAAGCGGCAAAAAAGACACAGGCAATCCGGCCCGGTTCGAAGACGGATTACATGGTTTTTACCGGTCATGCTCCTGCTCCTGTTTCTGACAGGAATCCCCGTCTTCGCTGCGGAAGAAGAATCCGGCGAGGTGGCCGGTCTGGACAGTCTGGAGCTGGACGAGCTGGAGGAATATCTCTCTTCGGCATTGAAAGAGGAAGAGGTTTCTTTCTCTGACCTCGTCCGTGCGGCGGTCTCCGGGGATTTTACCGATCTGCTCGCCCTGGCTGCTTCACAGATTGCGAATATCCTGTTTGGCGCACTGCGTGAAAACGGATCGAATCTGCGGAAAATGCTGGCGCTGACCGTTTTCAGTTCTCTTTATATTTCCTTTGCCGGGTCTTTCGTCGCCAGCCGCGGACCGGGCCGCATTGGATTTCTGGTGGCGTATCTGATGATGGCGGCGCTGGCACTGACCGCTTTTCAGGCGGCGTATCAGGTGGCCGCACAGGTTCTCACCCGGATTCTTACCTTCATGGGCATGCTCCTGCCAGTCTTTTTCCTGACCGTCGCCTACGCGGGCGGGACGGTCACGGCGACTTCCTTCTATGAACTGATGCTGATCGTCATGGCCGCCGTCGAATGGATCCTGACGAACCTGCTGCTGCCGCTGACGGAAGTGTATCTGATTCTGCGTCTGGTGAATTCTCTGTCGGAGGAGGATTTCCTCTCCCGGCTGGCGGATCTGATCCGGCGTCTCATCGAATGGGGCATGAAAACAACCGTCGGAGTGGTCGTCGGCATGAACCTGATACAGACCATGACCCTGCCTCTGGTAGATTCTGTCAAGAATCAGACCATCCGCAAGCTGGTGTCAGCCATCCCCTGGCTCGGCCGCGGGACAGATATCCTCACCAACGTGGTTCTGGGAACCGGCGCTCTCCTGAAAAACGGCGTCGGCGCAGCGGGTATGGTCGTGCTGGTCCTTCTCTGCCTGACACCTCTGGTTCAGCTGGCTCTGCTGGTTCTTCTCTATCAGGGAGCGGCGGCTCTGGTGCAGCCGCTCGCGGATCCGCGTCTGCTGACGTGTCTGACGGAGACGGGAGAGGGCTGCCGTCTTCTCATGAACCTGGTGCTCTACACGCTGGTTCTCTTTCTGCTCTCTCTGGGAATCCTCTGCGCCGCCTCCAACCTGAACTATACAGCGGGATAGAAGAGGGCTGCATGGTTCCGCCAAAGGAAGGAGGTGCGCGATGAGCGGACTGTACTCATGGATCCGGACGGTGGCCGGGTTTCTGATCCTGTCAGCCTTCCTGCGGGAACTCCTTCCGGGAAAGCATTTTGAACCCTTCCTGCGGCATATCCTGAGCGTGCTCCTGATTCTCATCGTCCTGCAGCCGGTTCTGACCGCAGGAGGGCTGGATTCGTGGCTTACGACGCGCATATCACTGTGGGAAGAGACCTGGGAGAGTCTCGAAGGCGTAAGTCTTGCCGGGGAGGACTGGGAGGAACTGCAGTGGGATTTCTGGGAAGGGGAGGCTGTGTCACAGGCAGAACGGGAAATACAGGATATTGTGGAGGCACATGATCTGAAAATGCTCGATTGTGAACTGAAAGTGGAGGGAGAGGAAGCTTCCGCGCAGATCCGGGTACGGGATACGGCACACCGGGAGGAGGATGCTGTGACCGGGGCGGCCGAAGCGGCGGAAGAGGAGATCCGGGCCGCCCTCTCTCTGGAGCAGGTGACGGTGGAGGTGGATGAATGAAGCGGGAGCCGGAGACATGGAAGGAATTTCTGGGGAAAAAACAAAACCGCCTGATTCTGCTGGCTGTCTGCGGCGTCTTCTTCCTCCTGCTGTCCTGGCCGCAGGGAGAGGAAGCTTCAGAAAGCAGCGGCGAAGAAACCGTGGAAGCGGCGGCTGCGGCCTCCTCCTCCGAGGCCTATGTGGAAATGCTTGAGAGACGCCTGGAAGAGATTCTTTCCTCGATGGAAGGCGTGGGGGAGGTCAGCGTCATGATCACGCTGGCGAGCTCCTCGGAACAGATCCTGCAGGAGGACGAGGAGGCAGAGGAAGAAATCTCGGCGGAATCAGACTCCGACAGCAGCCGCAGTGAGACCTCGAGCCGCCGGAGCAGCAGCACATTTACCGACGGAGACGACATGCCCTACGTGGTGAAGGAGGTGATGCCGGCGATCGAAGGTGTCGTGGTGACGGCGGAGGGCGCGTCCTCTGCCACGGTCTGCCGGGAAATAAAGGAGGCAGTCCAGGCATTATTTGATGTGGAAGCACATAAAATCAAAGTATTAAAGAGGGAGTCCTGAGGGAAAGGAGCAGACATTGAAGCGGAGATTCAAAAAGAACCAGGCAATCCTCACGCTGCTCGCTGTGATGATCGCGGTGGCGGGATATCTGAATTACATAGGAGAGTCGACGGAGGAAGCGACGGAGACCGTGTCTTCGGAGGAAGCGGCTGCCAGCCAGATCCTGGAGGAGAATCAGGAGGCGGCGACGGAGGAGGAGAGTGAATCCCAGCCGGGGGACGCCGTGTTCACCAGTACGGAGATCGTGGAATTCATCTCCCAGGCCAACCTCAACAAGGAGCAGGTGCGTTCAGAGAATCAGGAACTGCTCCAGTCGATCATCGACAACGAGAACCTCTCGGAGGACGCCAAGCAGGATGCCGTCGATCAGATGGTGCAGATGACCACGGTGGCGGAGATGGAGAACGAGACGGAGACGCTGCTGGCGGCGAAGGGCTTCGAGAGCACGGTGGTGAGTATCTCGGGCGATTCGGTAGACGTGGTCGTGGGTGCGACCGAGCTGACAGATGCCGAGCGGGCTCAGATCGAAGACATCGTGAAGCGCAAGACTGAGATTTCGGTGGAGAATATCGTGATCTCACTCGTATCCGGCACAGTGTCAGACTCCGACGAGGAAACCACGGAGACATCTGCAGAGACGTCTGCGGAAACCTCGGCGGCGTCTTCGGGAGAGGTGCTTCAGGAGGAAGTGACCGAAGAATAACGCGGCCCCGGCACATCACGAAAAGGCTTTCGGCGGAAATATCCCGCGGAAGGCCTTTTTTCTCTCTGTACTTGACAAGAGAATTCATTCAACATATAATAGTTAAAGGTTTAAATATTATGATACAAAGCGATATTTACTATATCTGAAAACGATACTTACAGGAGGGATGACCATGCTTTGCCAGCAATGTGATAAAAATGAAGCGGATAAATACTATACGGGAAACTGGAACGGCAATCTGTTCCTGGCTGCTTTCTGTGCGGATTGCGTGGATCAGATGGGACATAAGGCCTCTGCGGCCGGGTACGGCGAGCTGTTTCACCGGATGACCGGATGGGTTGAGGGGAAGGAGGATCCGCGGGCGGACGGAACGGTTTCGTTCCCCGAACAGGCGGATCCGAAGCTGATCACGCGCACACGTCTGAATGCGCTGCACTTTCGCCTGGAAGAGGCAGCCAGCCGGGAGGATTATCAGGAAGCGGCCCGTCTCCGGGATGCGATCCGGGCCATCGAGCAGGAGGAGGGCTGTCATGAATTTTGATATGGAATTGTACAGCCCGCGCAGCCGGGGGCTGTTTCAGGAAATGTATACGCTGGTCGCCCGGCTGGGACACGGATTCATCGGCAGTGAACATGTCCTGTGGGCCATTTCCCGGGAAGGCGGCATGGCCTCCCAGGTTCTGCAGGAATGCGGCATTGATCCGGAGCTGATCGAGTCTTATCTGCGGCAGCATGACCGCGACGCGGCGGAGACGCCCGGTGGGACGCAGGTGCTGCAGTTTACACCGGAGACGGACCGTGTCTTCAGTCTGGCTGAGAAACAGGTGCAAGAGCTTCACCGGGGGAAGGTGGAGCCGGAACATCTGCTGCTTGCCATGCTGGAGGAGGAAAACTGTGCGGCCGCCTGTCTGATCCGCTCACTGGAGATCGATACGGAAGCCATGAAGAGGGCGCTGCTGAACCGGGGATTCTCTCCCCTGTTGTCCGTTGCCTCTGATCAGGAGGACGAGGAGGAGACGGATTCGCAGGAGGACGGGGAGGAAGGTATGCTGGAGCGCTTCGGACGTGACCTGACGGAGGAGGCGGCGGCCGGCCGGCTCGATCCGGTCATCGGACGCCGGGAGGAGATCGAGCAGATCGTGCAGATTCTCTCCCGGCGCAAGAAGAATAACCCCGTACTGGTCGGAGAACCGGGTGTCGGCAAGACCGTGATCGTTGAAGGACTGGCCCAGAGGATCATCGACCGGCGTGTCCCCGAGGCTCTGCTCGGCAAGCGTCTGATCACGCTGGATCTGGCCGGGATGCTCTCCGGCACCCGTTTTCGCGGAGATTTCGAGGAACGGCTCAAGAGCGCGTTGGAGGAAGCGCAGACGGCGGGGAATGTCATCCTCTTTCTGGACGAGCTGCATACGCTGATCGGCGCCGGTTCCGGGGATGGCGCCATGGACGCGGCTAATATCCTCAAGCCGGAGCTGGCGCGCGGCGAGATCCGTATCGTCGGCGCCACCACGCCCCGGGAATACAGCCAGTATATCGAGAAGGATTCGGCCCTGGAGCGCCGGTTCCAGCCGGTGCAGGTGGATGAGCCGACACGTGAAGAAGCGCTGCAGATCGTGCGGGGACTGCGGCCTCAGTATGAAGAATTCCACGGTGTCTCCATCACCGACGACGCACTGCAGGCTGCCGTCACTCTCTCGGACCGCTACGTGCAGGGACGCTATCTGCCGGATAAGGCCATCGATCTGATTGATGAGGCGGCGGCCCGGCTGCGTTCCCGCCTCACGTCGGTTCCGGCGGAGCTGGAGCCTCTCGATGAGGAGGTGCGGAAGGTTCGCCGTGAAAAGCGAAATGCGGCAGATTCCCAGAATTATGAGGAAGCGGATCGCATGAAGCGCCAAGAGGTGCGGCTGACTGAAGAATATGAATCTCGCCATCATGCCTGGCGGAAGGGACAGCGGGACTTCGTGGATGCCGAAGAGATCGCCGAAGCGGTCTCCCGCTGGACCGGAATTCCGGCGACCTCTCTGACACAGAGTGAGCGGCTGCGGCTGCGGGGACTCGAGAAGACTCTGCATGCCCGTATGGTTGGACAGGATGAAGCGGTCTCCGCTGTGGCGCGGGCCATCCGCCGGAGCCGGGCCGGGATCGCCGATCCCCGGCGACCCATCGGCTCCTTCCTCTTCCTGGGACCGACCGGCGTCGGCAAGACTGAGCTGTGCCGGTCTCTGGCGGAAGCTCTGTTCCAGGACGAAGAGGCGCTGATCCGTTTTGATATGTCGGAATACATGGAACAGTATACGGTCTCCAAGCTCATCGGCTCGCCGCCCGGTTATGTGGGACATGATGAAGGCGGCCAGCTGACCGAACAGGTGCGGCGCAAGCCGTACAGCATTATCCTCCTGGATGAAGTAGAGAAAGCCCACCACGATGTCTGGAATATCCTGCTTCAGATCATGGACGACGGCCGTCTCACCGACTCCCAGGGACGCACCGTCAGCTTCAAGAATACGGTGATCATCCTGACCTCCAATCTTGGAGCCCGGGACATCACCGAGCGCAAGTCTCTGGGCTTTGCTCCCGCGGGGGCTGCCCCGGAGACACCGCCGATGGAAGAGGTGCGCGAGAGCGTCATGGCCGAGGTAAAGCGCGCCTTCCCGCCGGAATTCATCAACCGGCTGGATGAGATTCTTGTCTTCCATCCGTTGGAGAAGACACAGATTCGTGAGATTGCCCGGAAGATGACCGATCAGCTGGCCGGACGTCTGAAACCACAGGGCATTATCCTGACGGTGGAAGAGGGAGTCCTTGATATCCTGGCTGAGAAGGGGTATGACCCGCTCTACGGAGCCAGACCCCTGCGCCGGACGATCCGTACCCTGTTGGAGGATCCCATGGCGGATTATCTGCTGGAGCACGATCTGGAGACGGAAACGCCGGTCACGGCGCTGGCAGAGGACGGCGAGATTCGTTTTGTATGGTCCCGGTACCTCCTGCCCACGCAGCAGGAATCCACACAGAGAACGGAGGTTCCCCGTGAATGAAAATCTGAGAGAACAATTTATGGCGGTGATGGCTCGCTGCCGCAAGATGGACGCCGCTTTTACCTCCCAGTGCGAGATGCAGACCAATGAACTGACAATCCTGCACATCATATCCGGAAAATGTGCCTGCTGCGAGAGCCGCGGCGTCAACCTCGACATCCGGCAGGTACAGGAACACCTGCAGATCTCCAAACCGGCGGTTTCCTACATTCTAAACACGCTGGAGAAAAAAGCCTACATCCGGCGGGAGATCGATCCCCGCGACCGGCGCCGCATCGCCATCCGCATCACACCGGAGGGCAGTGCCGCCGCCGAGGTCTCCATGCAGCATTATTCCGAGGCCTGGAACTGGCTCCTTGGCGAATTCGGTGAGGAGGAGATGGAAGAGCTGGTCGTGCTCCTGAACCGGCTGTTCTCGATTCTGGAGGGAGAGTGCGGGTGAGTTAAACACGTAAGATTCAAAAAGCGGACAAGGGGATTTCTCTTCCTTGTCCGCTTTTAGGATTTTATTTAAGCCATTCTTCGTTTGAGTTCTTTTACGTCCGATTCCAGCATCCGTACTCGAATTGCCAGCATCTCTACATCACTGTTTGGTCTTATTGTATACTGCAGTTGGCGGGACAGATCAAAATGGCCTTCGGCAACGCGCTGAATGTTCCTCCAGAAACTTCTCGTCGCTTCCCGCATAGATCTCCTGAAAATGATCGTAAAAGCTACGCATAACAAGATCCATCTGGAGCTGTCCGTTTATCACAAACTGATTGTAAATTCTCATGCTGGCCCAATAAGTTTCCTTGCTTTCACTGTTAATTGCCATCTCGGCAATAAAAGTGTCATACATGGCAGTCTCAAAAATACGGTTGGAGACGACAACTGTACCATTTTTTTCTTTTAAAAACCCAAATTGGACGCCAAGCTGTATTTCTTCGACTCCCATATTGAATGGATACCGTGCCCCGGAAAAGAGAATCTCACTGATCATCTTCTTCAACTTTGGATAGCTTTGCAGATTTTTTGTAAGATCATCAAACAGCGCCGGTACAGGAATACTTTTTCTTAACCGATGCTCTGCGTCCGCGACTCCTTGTCTTGTCCACACAGAGAATCCGTTTTCAGAGCCGTGAACAGTCGTCATCTGTTCATCCATGATCTGACACAGGGCAGAAACCAGATAAGGGTAGCCCGATGAATAATCATAGAGAACCTGCCCCACCTCGTTGACATCCATCCCCGTATGATGATCCTCCTCATAGGAGGAGAGCATTTTGGCAATTTCATCGGCGGAAAAACTCATATCCAGGGAGATATTTGCGGAAATATTCCAGGGAGAGTTGTATCTGACCGATTCATCCGGCAGCAATTTAAGCTTCAGGTTCTTGATATCATAAACCCCCGCCAGTATGACCGACTGAAATGTATTCCCTTTTCCTTTCTGTCTCTCCAGATATTTTGAACGGAGCAATCCCAGAAACGATAAAAACACCTGATTCTCTGAGCATTTGTCAACCTCATCGATCAATAATACGATTTTCCTGTCGCTGGAATTGCATAATTTTGTAATCCGTCCGCCCAGCTCTTTCATCGGGAATTCTGTTTCAAGCGGGCGCTTCCAGTCGCTGACGATTTTCTTCGGAAGCCCCTGATCTTCCAGACGTTCTCCGATTTCCAGCTGAAGGCCTCTCGCCAGATGTGCCTGAGAGACAAAATACTCCTCCGAGGATTCAAAGCTCATGCTGATCACAATGTATTTCTCAGATAAAGCTCTTTCCAGAAGATAAAGAAACGTTGTTTTTCCATATTGTCTCGCCCGGTTGATGGTAAAATACTTCCCACGAGAAATGATCTCCTGCTCAATCTTCATGACTCTGGATGTCAGGTCAACCATATAGTTCTCTTCCGGAATACAGGAACCTTCGGTATTAAATGTTTTCATCGGCTGCCTCCCGAATCATAGTTCTTTGATCATGCTTTATGATACATGTCATTATACCATGCCTTAAAATGGAAAGAAAGATAAATCTCTGCGTGCTATTCTTTCGATTTCACTCTGCTGCATTGACGAACAGAAATTGTGTATGCTACAATGTGGAGCGTTGCGGAAATATGGAACCGCGGCTTTTTTCGTGTAACGACAACCGCAAAACTGATAGGCAGATCAGGTATATTTTTCGCCTGTGAGGTAGACAGCATGGAAGAAAAGAGGAGAAAAACGGAGATTTCTGATGAGAGACTGACTCTGGATCCGGGAGAATTCCCTGACGCCGGTCTGGTTCTGGATACAGCTATGGAGGCCGGTCATATTCTTCTGGAGAATGGCGCTGAAATTTCCCGGGTGGAAGATACCATGCGGAGGATTTCCGCCTATTACGGTGTCCGGGAAGAGGAATTTTTCATCCTCAGCAACGGGATTTTCACGACAGGCGGCAGTTCCAGTGACCGCCGCTTTGCCAAGGTCGAGCATATTCCGGTGCAGGGGACACGCCTGGACAAGGTCGTGGCTGTCAATCAGCTCTCGCGGGAAATCTGTGCGGGGGACTGCTCGCTGGAGTCTGCGCGAAGGCGTCTCGCAGAGATTCGGAAGCTGCCGGGGAAGAAGCCACTGACCCGCATCGCCGCCAGCGGTCTGGGCAGCGCCAGCTTCTGCTGCCTCTTCGGGGGCGACCTCACGGATTGTGCGGCGTCTCTGATTGCCGGATTGATTCTGTATGTCTTTATTGTCCTGGCGGAACACCGTCTCTCTAAACTGCTCCTGAATCTTCTGGGCGGCGCGCTGGTGACCTTTCTCTGCGTTGTTTTCCATCACCTTGGCTTCGGCCATGATATCAGCTATATGATCATCGGTTCGATCATTCCTTTGGTGCCGGGTGTTTCCTTTGTCAACGGAATCCGCGATATCACTGACGGTGATTATCTCTCCGGCGCGGTGCGGATCCTCGATGTGACGCTGGTCCTCATGGGAATCGCCATCGGAGTCAGCGCGGTGCTGACCTACGCCAATGTACTGCTGTGAGAGAGGAGGAAAGAAAACATGATCATACAGGCTGCGGCAGCATTTCTGGGAACGGTTGCCTTTGCGGTCCTCTTCGGAGTGCCGAGACAATATTATGGACTCTGCGGAATCACGGGATGTCTGGGATGGATCACATATCTCGTGCTGGGAAATCTGGGATGCGGCATCGTCCCAGCCGCCTTATTTGCCACAATCCTGGTGAATCTTCTCTCACGGTATTTTGCCGTGCAGGCACGATGCCCGGTCACGGTCTTTCTCATCTGCGGGATTTTTCCTCTCGTGCCGGGGAGCGGCATTTACTGGACCGTGTACTATGTGGTGATGGAACAGTACAGCGACGCGCTGGCCAGCGGGACAGCGGCGCTGAAGGCAGCGATTGCCATTGTACTGGGCATCGTGGTAGTATCAGAACTGCCGAAGAGGGCAAAGCACTGAAGAGATACGACCATTAAACTGCAAAGGAAAGAGAATCATGAATTATGCACAGGAATCGTTACGTCTCCACGAGGAGTGGAAAGGTAAAATCGAGGTAACAGCTACCGTCCCTGTGGCTACGGAAGAGGACCTTTCTCTGGCCTACACGCCCGGGGTCGCACAGCCCTGCCTGGAAATCCAGAAAAATATTGACAGAAGCTACGATCTGACCCGCCGCCACAATCTCTGTGCCGTGATCACCGACGGATCGGCTGTTCTTGGTCTGGGAAATATCGGTCCGGAGGCAGGAATGCCGGTGATGGAGGGAAAGTGTGTCCTGTTCAAGTCCTTCGGAAATGTGGATGCCTTCCCTCTCTGCATCAGGACACAGGATGTAGACGAATTTGTTGAAACGGTGTTCCAGATCTCCGGCTCTTTCGGCGGCATTAATCTGGAGGATATCTCTGCGCCCCGCTGTTTTGAGATTGAGCGGAAGCTGAAGGGACGCTGTGATATTCTTGTGTTTCATGATGATCAGCATGGCACGGCGGTTATTACTCTGGCCGGGTTCACTAACGCTCTGAAGCTGGCGGGCAAGAAAAAAGAAGAAGTGAAAATTGTCACCTCTGGAGCAGGAGCCGCGGCCGTCTCCATCGTCCGTCTCCTTCTCTCTGCCGGTTTCACGGACATTACCATGTGTGACCGGAAGGGTGCGATCTGGGAAGGCCGTGAGGGATTGAACTGGATCAAAGAGGAGATGGCGCAGGTAACTAACCGGGAACACAGAAAAGGCAGCCTGGCGGAACAGCTCGTGGGGGCGGATGTCTTCATCGGCGTATCCGCTCCGGGCATGGTGACCACGGAGATGGTCCGTACCATGAATCGGGACGCAATCATTTTTGCCTGCGCCAACCCTACACCGGAAATTTTCCCGGAGGAAGCGAAAGCGGCGGTGCCCGCGTCGTCTCCACCGGCCGCAGCGATTATCCGAATCAGATCAATAACGTACTGGCATTTCCCGGCATCTTCCGCGGCACATTCGATGTCCGTGCCAGCGACATCAGTGAGGAGATGAAGATGGCCGCCTCGCAGGCTCTGGCCGGGCTGATTTCTGACGAAGATCTGACGGAAGAGTATATTATCCCCAAAGCTTTCGATCCGAGGGTCGGTCCGGCCGTGGCGCAGGCTGTGGCGGAGGCAGCCATTCGCTCCGGGGTGGCGCGGAAATTTTGAACATATGCTCTGAATGCCAGCTGGCAGAAAAACAAATTACCAACCATCACCTGAAGTGGTGGTTGGTAATTCGTTACTGACCGGAAATAAGATCACGCTGTCTCTGACGCGTGATGCGAATCCAGTCCATCAATAATGAATTTTCCGTATTCTCTTTTAACATATAAGCATATAACGGAACGCTGAGATTCGGGTCTCCAACCAGAAAATAAGCGGCGTGATCCAGCTGTGATAATCGGTTTTGATAGGTGAATGATACGCCGTACCCGGCAACAGCCAGACGACAGCCTGCTTCAATGCTTCCTATCTTGTATGTGTGTTTCGGATGGACATCCGCGAAAAGGATAGCTTCCTCCTCAAATTGCCGGATGAGCTGATCGCTGTCCTGCAGGATGAATCGCTCGGTCTCTACTTCTTTCAGGTCCAGCCATGGATAGGGGGAGCCTTCCTGAAACACGGCATTACGACAGGCCGGATGATCCTGATTCAGTACGGCCAGCAGATGATCGTCACAGATTTTAATGTAATGAAAACGTGATTTCCGGGTCGTTGGATTGGTAATGATAATATCCAGCTCCCCGGAAAGAAGTTTCTCCTCTAACTCTGAGATATGGCCGTCAACGGAAACAACCTGCACGTGTGGATATAATGACTTGAACTGAAGTAATGTATCAGGAAAGAGCGAAGGTAAGTGTTTTAATGTATATCCGACACGAAGCTGTTTGTCTACATTCTCACGGATATTGTTCAGACGATCCTGCAGCTCATAATGCATGACAGATATCTTCTGCGCACGTACAACAAATTCCTCACCTGCATAGGTCAGTTTCATTCCCTTGCTGCTGCGCTCAAATAATTTCAGCCCAAGCTCTTCTTCCAGACGATTTAATTGAATACTTAAAGCAGGCTGAGAAATATACAAAGTCTCTGCCGCCTTTGTCATATTGCCATATTTGGCAATCATCAGAACATACTGCATATCTTTTGTGGTCATGGTAAGATGTTCTCCCTTCCGCGCTCTCTTCCACCCTGAGAAGCCTCTGTTGTAGTACCTTTCCTGCCATCCCCCATAAACACAACTTATTGACTTTATAAAAATATTATATTTAACCATGAATCTGTTAACAATTATAATAGACTATATAGATTTAAAAGTCAATCCTGTGATTACGTGACTCTTTATCTGTCAGAATCTATGGGATTGGGAAAGGACGTTACCTATGGAAAAAAGCAAAAAAACGAAATCACTGAAAGCCCCACACACCTTTGTCATTCTCATGATAATTATTCTGATTGCAACCGCTCTCACTTATGTTATTCCCGCCGGGGAATACACAAGATATGAAGATGCTGCTACAGGCCGAACTTTGGTTGAGGCCGGAAGTTATCATACGATTGACTCAAGCCCAGTCAGCTTTTTGGCTATTCCTACTAAGATTTATAATGCGATTGTTGCGGCTGCTGAGACGATGACTTTTATCATCATCATCGGAGGTGCTTTTGAAATTGTGACTTCTACAGGTGCATTGACTGCGCTGTGTAAGAAGTTATCGGTTTTGTTTCGAAAACATGAAATGCTTGTGATTCCCGCATTCCTGGTGCTTTTTTCTGTTTTCGGATGTACGATGGGTATGTCCGCCGAAGTCATGGTATTTGTTCCGATCGGAATCACGTTGGCATATTCACTGGGCCTTGATAAAGTAACCGGTACCGCGATGATTGCCATGGGCGCTGCCAGCGGATTTACTGCCGGTCTTCTGAATCCGTTCAATGTTGGTGTAGCTCAGTCTATTGCGGAGCTGCCTTTATATTCCGGACTTGCCTATCGCGCGGTAATTCTTGTGATTCTGTTGATTGCGGATACGCTGTACATTACCTGGTACGCAAAACGAGTGAAAAAAGATCCGACAAAAAGCATCATTTATGGTGAAATCGAAGAAGATTCGTATTCTTTCGGCGAAATTGAGGATAACATGTCAATCCGGCAGATTTTGGTCTTAATTACGGTTGTGGTATGTTTTGCTATTCTGATTTACGGATTGACAGCTCTGGGATGGTATTTTGAGGAAATGTCCAGTATTTTCATTTTTATGGGAATCATTGCCGGCTTTGTCTACGGTTACGGCCCCAGTAAAATTGCTACAGTCTTCGGGAAAGGCGCACAGAACCTGCTTGTCGGCGCACTGATTGTCGGCGTTGCCCGTACAGTTGAAGTGGTGCTCTCGGACGCGTCGATTCTGGACACCATCATCTATGCTATTGCATCTGTTGTGAATCTGCTTCCTCATTCGCTGCAGGCAGTAGGTATGTTTATTTCCCAGTCTCTTGTCAATTGTGTTATTACATCCGGCACTGGACAGGCTGCTGTTACTATGCCTTTGATGGTTCCGGTTGCCGATCTGGTAGGTGTTTCCAGGCAGACCGCTGTGCTGGCGTTCCAGCTTGGTGACGGATTCTCCAATTCTGTTCTGCCCACATCGTCCGCACTGATGGGGTATCTGGCCGTATCTAAAATTCCTTATACCAAATGGCTGAAGTTTATGTTTCCGCTGTTTCTGATCTGGACCCTGCTCGGTTGCGGTTTTATGTTGGGAGCAATAGCTATTGGGTATTGATGTTCAAGTGAAGGGCATAAGAATGGATAATGATCAATTGAAAGCACGATTGCAGATGCATCTGACGCACTTATGCAAAGGGGAGAAACTGAGCGGAACGCCAGCGGCAAAGGAGGGGGCTGAATATATCTGTGATACGTTGCGAAGCATGGGTATTTCTACCAGACAATTTCGCTTCTCGGCCTATCTAAGTGATCCGCTTTCTTCCTCTTTTCAGATATGGGACGGAGAGGGATGGAGAAAAATTCCCTCCCGACCTCGTTCTTTCTCCGCAAATTGTCCCGAAGGGGTCGAAGGAGAACTGATTTTTGACGCAAATGCACTTTGTCGGGAAACCTTACACGAGGAAAGAGAATTCCTGAATCAGGTACAGGGGAAAATTGTCCTGGCTTTTGGCTATGATGAAAAATACGCCAAACTTCTGGATCTTCACAAAGCTGCCGGTCTGATACAGATTTGGGAATCCGATGAGGAGGAAATCCACGAAGATACTGTCGGGCCAATCTGGGGAACTCCGGACGCTTCCAGCTATTGGACTGGACTCTCACTGCCGGTAGCGGCTGTCAGCGGCCCCACGGGCAGGCATCTCCTTCAGATGCAGAACTCCGGAACAAGATATAGGGCACAGCTGCGTACTGTAGTGACAAATGAAATTCGGGAGGTTCTTCTTCCTGTTGCGGAAATACGAGGTAACAGTTCTGATTTTGTGCTTGTTTCCGGCCATTATGATACCTGGTATGTGGGCGCCATGGACAACGGATGCGCAAACAGCCTCCACCTTGAGCTGGCCGGTGAGCTGCAGGCGCTGAAAGAACAGGGGAAACTGTATCGCTCGGTTCGTTTCGCCTTCTGGCCGGGACATTCTAATGGAAGGTACATGGGTTCCACCTGGTACATGGACCATTTCTTTAGTGAAATCTCAGAAAACTGTATTGCTCATATCAATAGTGATCTCAATGGTTCTGTGTTGACGGATCGTCTCGCGATTAAAACGACCGGCCTGGAGGGGAATACATTTCATCATGAAATAATGCGACGTGCAGGTATGGACGATATACCGTTAGTCTTTGG
The DNA here is from genome assembly GCA_021202465.1 of Lachnospiraceae bacterium. GTDB lineage: Bacteria > Bacillota > Clostridia > Lachnospirales > Lachnospiraceae > UBA3305. The sequence goes on from JAJQCZ010000031.1 coordinate 78,927, forward strand.
AGTACCTGGCCGGGGAGCTGACCAGTCTTTCTGGGGCGCCCGTATTCCTTATCATATTCTTGCCCGGTTTGAGCAGGATGCGGAAGCCAAAGGATCTGCGTCTCCGGGTCCCGGAGTGTGGTGGTGGCATACAAGGTATGATGTCCCTCAGTACGTGGATTATGATATTCTGGTGAAAGAGTATCTATATCTCAGCGAGCTTGTACGTACACTTGTGATGAATCAAGATCTGCCAATGGAGTGGAATCCTTTCCTGGAAATGCAACGTACAGAAATTGAGCAGCACATGGAAGGTCATCCTCTGGCTGAAGAATTGATAAAAGCCTGGAGTTCTTTTACAAAATATGCTGAACAGGATGAACCGGACAGGTCTTCTCCCAAGGCCGAAAATTACTTTCTTCAGGCGGCAGGTACCCTGAACGCCCTGAAATATACATATGGTTCTTCTTATATGCAGGACGCTGCCTTTTCTTACGGGACATATCCATTCCTTCGGATGGCGTCTGTTCAGGAAGAAGAATGCCCAGAAGACTGGTATCTTTTTATTCAGACATCAATACGACGTCAGGTAAACCGGCTTTCTACCGAGTGGAAAAAACTGGGAGAAGAAATGGACAGGAGAAGATGAAAGGATGAGTGAGAATATTAAAGAGAAAATATATGAATGTATAAGCCGCGACAAATCGGTTTATACATCTCTCTCGGATCGTATTTTTGATTTCGCGGAAGTCAGCGGCCAGGAACATCAGTCTACACAACTGCTGACAGATTTTCTTCGTAAGCATGGATTTCATGTTCAGACCGGATGTGCGATGGAAACAGATTTCCGGGCGGAATATATGAATCTTTCCGGTGGTCCGACCATCGGTATCCTGGTGGAATATGATGCGCTGGAAGGTATAGGGCATGCCTGCGGCCACCATTTGCAGGGACCGATTGGATTAGCCGCTGCTATGGCAGTCAGGGAATGCCTTCAGGATCTTCCTTACAAATTGATCATCTATGGTACTCCGGCAGAAGAAACACTGGGAGGAAAGATTATTCTGCTGGAGAAGGGATATCTGAAAGATATGGACATCGTTCTGATGACCCACGGGGGACCGCACACACAGGTAGATCGAAAATGTTATGCTCTGGAAAATTTTGTGGTTACGTTTCATGGCATTAAAAGTCACGCAGCTATTGCGCCGGAGCTTGGCAGAAGTGCATTGGATGCAGCTCTCCTTTCCTTTCATGCTATGGAAATGCTGCGGGAGCATGTGCGAGAAGATACACGGATGCATTATACCGTGCGAGAAGTTGGCTGTCCGGTAAATGTGGTGCCTGATAAGGCTGTTGCAGAATACACGCTTCGTTCTTTCGATACGTCTTATCTTGATACGGTTGTTGATCGTTTCTTCGATATCCTTCAGGGGGCGGCTCTGATGACAGGTACCACTTATGAAATACAGCGTGATCGTCCATTTAAGAGCAAAATTGTCGTAGACCGCCTCAATAATCTTTTGATGAAGAACGCAGAGTATTATCACGCACCGCGCATTGCTCCACCCAGAGAGAAAACAGGCTCCACAGATTTTGGCAATGTTCTTTATGAAGTCCCGGGATCTTGTCTGCGGATTGCATTCACTGAAAATGAAAATGCAGTAGCACATTCCAATGATTTTCTTGTTTCAGGAAAGACGCCGATGGCTCATAATGCAATCGTTTTTGCTGCAGCAATTTTAGCTTCTTCTATTTGTGATACTATTCAGAATCCAGAACTTTTACGGGATATTCAAGAAGAATTTCGACAGAAGAAGCAGCAGAATGAGTCTATATCAGTGAAAAATGAGTGAGGGGATGAGATGAATTTTTTATACTAAAACTGCTGTGCAGGGAGCCAGAATGGTTCCCCGTGCAGCAACTTTTAAATAAAACAGGCTCGGCGCACATATCATCTCCACAAACTACAGAGCAGGTTGCATCACGTTCCGGGGTGGCACGAAAGCAGAGCTTGTAGGAATCTACAAAAAAATCCGGATTCTTTTTGTCAGAAGATAGATTTCCTGTGAAGATGTGTTTTGTTATAATCCCGGTGTCGAGAGGCAGAAGACAGTAGAAATCGATTGAGATGATACTTCTATCTGACAAGATCTGCTTTAACTACATTTTAAATGCAAAGGAGACATAATCATGCGTTCATCCAGAGAGATCATTGAGAAGACCGAAAAATATGGAGCTCATAACTATCATCCAAAAGAAGTGGTTTTCGAAACAGCATCCGGAGCGCGGGTCACAGACCCCGAAGGCAGACAGTATTTCGATATGCTCAGCGCCTATTCGGCTCTGAACTTCGGACATCTTCATCCGGAGATCGTCGAGGCGGTGAAAAAGCAGCTGGATTTGGTGTCTTTGACTTCCCGGGCCTTCCATAACGACCTCCTCTGTGATTTTTACGAGGCGCTGTGCAACCTGACCGGCAGGGAGAAGGTGCTTCCGATGAATACCGGAGCCGAGGCTGTGGAGACAGCACTGAAGACCGCCCGTCGTTGGGGGAACTTCGTCAAGGGTGTGGAGGATGGAAAGCAGGAGATCATCGTCTGCAACAACAACTTCCACGGCCGGACCATTACCGTCATCTCCATGAGCTCGGATCCTTCCTGCCGCCGCGGTTTCGGCCCTTTCACGCCTGGTTTCATCAACATTGATTACGGTAATATCGAACAGCTGAAGGCGGCCATCACCCCGAACACAGTGGCTTTCCTGATGGAACCCATCCAGGGCGAGGCAGGCATCATCGTTCCTCCGGCCGGATTTATGAAGGAGGCCTCCGAGATCTGTAAGGCGAACAATGTTCTCCTGATCGCCGACGAGGTGCAGACCGGCTTCGCGCGGACCGGACGAATGTTTGCCAGTGAATGGGAAGGCGTTGAGCCGGACATCTATGTGCTGGGCAAGGCCCTGGGCGGCGGCATCATGCCGGTTTCCGCAATCGCCTGCAACGCGGACATCATGGATGTCTACGAGCCCGGTTCCCACGGTTCTACCTTCGGCGGCAACCCGCTGGCCTGTGCCGTGTCCATCACGGCCATGGAGATCCTGGTCCGTGACAATTATCCAAAGATGGCGGAGGAGAAGGGAAACTACTTCATGGCTAAGCTACGAGAGATCAAGAATCCGGATATCAAGGAGATCCGCGGCAAGGGCCTGCTGATCGGCGTTGAGTTCCATGTGACAGCAGAAAAGTACGTCAAAGCACTCATTGCCAACGGCGTTCTGGCCAAGGAAACGCATGAGAAGACGATTCGCTTCGCACCGCCCATCACGATCAGCTACGAGGAAATCGACGAGGCCATGGAAGGAATCCGCAAGGCTCTGGGAAAATAAACCAGATCAGAGATGATGAGGCGGTAGATTTTTTCTGTTCTGTTGAAAAGAAAGCAAACGTGAAATCACAGAGACACTGACGCGCGGAGGGTATGATGGCAATTCAAGTTAAAAGTGAGATCGGCAAACTGAGGAAGGTTCTGCTTCACCGCCCGGGAAAGGAACTGGAGCACCTGGTTCCCGAAGATCTGGAGCGGCTCCTTTTTGACGATATTCCCTATCTGAAGACAGCCTGCAGCGAGCACGATCAGTTCGCGAAGACGATGCGGGATCAGGATATCGAGGTCATGTATCTGGAGGATCTGGTCGCAGAGGTTTTTCGGAACGACGCAGAGTGTAAGGAACAGTACGTACGGCAGTTCATCGAGGAGGGCGGCGCGACAGCCGCCTCCCTGAAGGAGCCCATCTTCGAATATCTGATGGCAATCCGTGATGAGCAGACGCTGGTCCTGAAAATGATGTCGGGCGTGCGCGCCAATGAGCTGAATTTCCGCGGCGCCTGTCCGTTGGTAAGCCGGGTCAAGACGGACGGTCAGTTCATCCTCGATCCGATCCCGAATCTCTATTTCACCCGGGATCCGTTCGCCAGCATCGGCACCGGAGTCAGCCTGAACCGTATGTATTCGGCGACCCGCCGGAGAGAGACTCTCTTCGATCAGATCGTCCTGGAACATCATCCGGACTTTGCAGGGCAGACGACATTTTATTATCGTCGGGAGAATCCCTTCCACATCGAAGGCGGCGACATCCTGAACCTGAGCCGCCGGGTGCTGGCGGTAGGCATGTCCCAGAGGACGACGCCGGAAGCCATCGAGCTGCTGGCGAAGAATATCTTCGCCGATGAGACCGCAGAGATCCGCACGATCCTGGCCTTCTACATCCCGGCCATCCGGGCCTTCATGCATCTGGATACGGTTTTCACACAGGTAGACTACGATAAATTTACCATTCATCCGGGGATTCTGCATACCCTGCGAATGTTCGAGATCACGCCGGGGGAGACGAAGGAGTCACTCCATGTGGAGGAGCTGCAGACAAGGCTGGCGGATGTGCTGGCGAAATATCTGGAGCTGGATCATGTGACGCTCATCGAGTGCGGCGGCAATGACCGGATTGCCTCGGAGAGAGAACAGTGGAACGATGGCTCGAACACGCTGTGTATCCAGCCCGGCAAGGTCATTGTCTATGACAGGAACTATGTGACCAACCGGATCCTTCAGGATAACGGGATCCATGTGCTGGAACTGGCAAGCTCGGAGCTCTCGAGAGGGCGGGGCGGCCCCCGTTGTATGAGCATGCCATTGGTAAGAGACGACATTTAAGAGACATCAGGCTGGAAGCGCCACACGGCGTCTTTGAAAAATAACTACAGGAAGGGAAAAATCATGGCGACAAATATTGCGGGAAGACATTTTCTGAAGTTGCTGGATTATACGCCGGAGGAGATCCGCTATCTCCTCGATCTGGCGAAGAATTTTAAGGATATGAAGAGGGCGGGCGTGCCTCACCGCTATCTTGCGGGTAAGAACATCGTTCTTCTCTTCGAGAAGACGTCCACCCGGACCCGCTGCTCCTTTGAGGTGGCGGGCATGGATCTGGGCATGGGCGTGACCTATCTGGACCCCGGCAGCAGCCAGATGGGCAAGAAGGAGAGCATCGCGGATACCGCGCGTGTGCTGGGACGGATGTATGACGGCATCGAGTATCGCGGTTTTAGCCAGGAGCTCGTGGAGGAACTGGCAGCCTACGCAGGCGTCCCGGTGTGGAACGGCCTGACTGATCAGTTCCATCCGACGCAGATGCTGGCGGACCTGATGACCATCGAAGAACATCTCGGAAGACTGAAGGGCGTAAACTTCACCTTCATGGGCGATGCCCGCAATAATGTGGGCAATTCCCTGATGATCGCCTGTGCGAAGATGGGACTGAACTTCACGGCCTGCGCACCGGCCTCCCTGTTCCCCCAGGAGGATCTGGTGGAGACGGCGCGGGCGATCGCGGCGGAGAACGGCTGCACGGTACGGCTGACCGAGGATGTGACCGAGGGCCTGACCGGAGCGGATGTGGTCTACACGGACATCTGGGTCTCCATGGGCGAGCCGGATGAGGTCTGGGAGTCGCGCATCGGCCTGCTACGGAAGTACCAGGTGAACCGCGAGGCGATGAATCTGGCGAAGGACACGGCAATCTTCATGCACTGTCTGCCGTCCTTCCACGATACGAAGACCACCATCGGAGCCCAGATCGCTGAGAAATTCGGCGTGAAGGAAATGGAGGTTGCCGATGAAGTGTTTGAATCCAGGCAGTCTGTTGTCTTCGACGAGGCCGAGAACCGGATGCACACCATCAAGGCAGTCATTTACGCCACTTTGAAATAAAGAAGATTTTACATATGCTCAGCATGGAATACTCCATGTGACAGTGAATACAAAAATAACGTCGGCGCCGGGAGAAGAAATTCGGTTCTTCCACGGACGCTTTCCCCGGCCGGCAGGATGTGCTTCCTGCCGGTCGGCGGCTTACAGGAGGAGACCGAAACATGCAGAAGATTGTGATCGCCCTGGGAGGAAACGCTCTCCAGTCGAAGGGCAGTGCTCCGACGGCAGCCGGACAGCTGGAGGTGGTGCGTCGGACCTGTGAGAAGATCGCTGATATCAGTACGGAAGGATACGAGGTAGCAGTCGTTCACGGCAACGGCCCTCAGGTGGGACAGATCCTCCTAGCCTCCGAGACCGCGCAGGATGTGACCCCGACCATGCCCTTTGATGTCTGCGGCGCCATGAGTCAGGGTTATATCGGTTACCATATCCAGCAGGCGTTGCGGTATGCTCTGCGGATCCGCAACCGGAACTTCCCGGTGCTGACTGTCATGACGCAGATGATCGTGGATGAGAAGGACCCCGGATTCGCGAAGCCTACGAAGCCCATCGGGGCCTTTTACACTGAGGAGGAAGCCGACCGTCTGGTACGGGAGAAGGACTATGTCATGAAGGAGGACGCGGGCCGCGGCTGGCGCCGTATCGTAGCATCTCCGCTTCCTCAGAGAATTGTGGAGATTGAAGCCATCAGGAGTCTGTGGGACTCCTCCATCGTCATCTGCTGCGGCGGAGGCGGCGTGCCGGTCGTGGAAAAGCCCGACGGCACCATGGAGGGTGTGGCGGCGGTCATCGATAAGGACTTCGCGGCAGAACTGCTGGCGGAGCAGGTGGACGCCGATATCCTGATGATCCTGACCGAGGTGGAGAAGGTCGCCGTCAACTGGAACAAACCGGATCAGCGCGGGCTGGATCATATGAGCCTCAAAGAAGCGGCCCGGTATGTGGAGGAAGGGCAGTTCGCTCCGGGAAGCATGCTTCCCAAGGTCGAAGCAGCAATGAAGTTCGTCCGGACCTACCCCACCAAAAAAGCGATCATCACCAGCTTGGACAAGGCGACGGAAGCCCTGGCGGGAGAGACGGGAACCCTGCTTACCTTTGCATGAAAAGCAGAAAGAGAAGAGATTAAAGCAAAAACAACTGATGTAATAGGACATAAGCCTTTCTCGTCCGTTTTTCTGTGGACGAGGAAGGCTTATAGCACTTTTCCGTCTGCTGAAAAATTGCTTGACGCATCATAAACGTTTTGGTAAAACGATACACAGACAGAAACCGATTGATACAGAACTATTGGATCTGTTTTTCAGATAAAGGAACATGAGTCATTTCCTGCAAGATAAAAGGAGACAAAAAGATGCTTCTGGTTGAAGAACTGAGGGAATTGCCGATCTTTCAGAACTTTCAATTGATCGCCGGTGAAGGGGGCCTTACACGCGAGGTCGTTAGCGCTACGACGCTGGAATATGAAAATGTAGTTGATGGATTTCTAGCCTTTCACCGGGGAGATTTTATTCTGACCTCGCTTTTCTTCGCCCGCGAAGATGCGAATCTGGTTCTGCATTCCTTCAAAGCCCTTGCTGAGCGCGGTGTGGCTGCCATCGCTGTGAAGACTTCCTTCTACCGTGAATTGCCGGAGGAAGCGGTTAGATTCGCTGACGAAAAAGATCTGCCGCTGTTTCTCTTCGGGGAGGACATTTTTACAGAAAAAATCATTCTGGCCGTGGGAGAGATGCTGGAAAAGAGAAAATCCATACTCTATGACGAACAGATCTTAAGGGATTTCCTCGCCGGTCATTCCGTCGAAGAGATATCGAAATATGCCCGGAAGTTTCTGAATATCTCCTATAATCAATATTTTATCGCCTGTCTGTCACCACGTTACAACTCTGCAAACGCCGGGACGATGCTTGTCCGGATTATCTGCCGCACGCGGGACGTTGTTCAGGATGCCCAGGTTCGTTGGGTCAGATACCAGAATCGACTGCTGATGATTTACAGCTTTTCTGGCGGCTCAGAGGCTGATCTTCGTCGCGTTCTGGCCCGACAGATGGAACGGCTTTCCGAAAATATGGCAAAATATCATTGCGGTCTCAGTGAATCTCATTCCAAATCGTCTGATTTTGACATCGCTCTGGAACAGGCATTTGCTGCAGAGTCTGTGGCTGAGCTGCAGCAAAAAGATTGTCTCAGCTACTCAGACATCGGCATATATCAGTATTTGCTTCCTCTGTTGAAAAATCGTACTGCCGTGGCACAGTACCGCCGGGCAATACGGACACTGCAGGAATACGACGGCCAGTACCATTCTGAGCTGCTCCGGACACTTCGATGCTATGTGAAAAATCAGGGGAAGCTCTCGGCGACAGCAGAGGAAATGTATCAGCACGTAAATACCATCCGCTACCGTCTGGGTCGCGTCCGCGAACTGGTACCGACAGAACCGTTTTACGAGCAAATCTACCTGATTGTACAGCTGTATGAGTTGGAAAATTGTGAGAATAGTCGACAGAATGCGAAAGAGGAGCATATTCATGAATAAAAAAACCATCCAGAGCAATCTAATGCTGCTTCTGACCGCGCTGATCTGGGGCGTAGCCTTCGTCGCCCAGAGCGTCGGTATGGATTATGTGGAGCCTTTTACCTTTAATGCCTCCCGCAATTTCCTTGCTGCGCTGGTGCTTCTGCCGGTGATCCGACTGCTGGACCGGAGTGCTGCCCGGCGGGGAGAGGAGAACCCGGAACCGAAAAAATCGCATGGAGGAAAATGGCTGATCTTTGGCGGATACCTCTGCGGCATCCTTCTCGCGGCCTCCAGCGGCTTCCAGCAGGTCGGAATTCAGTACACGACGGTCGGGAAAGCCGGTTTTGTCACAGCGATCTATATCATCATCGTGCCTCTTCTGGGAATCTTTATTGGAAAAAAGGTCCATCTCAACGTTTGGATCAGTGTGGCCCTTGCCGCCGTCGGTCTCTATCTGCTCTGTATGACGGAGAGCCTGTCTCTCGGGCGGGGTGATTTGCTGGTGCTTGGCTGTGCCTTCTGTTTCTCCCTGCATATCCTGGTCGTGGATACGATCTCACCGCACGTGGACGGCGTGCGCATGTCCTGGCTGCAGTTTCTGGTCTGCGGGATTCTCAGCGGGATCCTGGCGCTTCTCTTCGAGAAACCGACTCTGTCCGGGATCCTCGCTGCCTGGCAGCCGATCCTCTACGCCGGAGGCCTGTCGAGCGCAGTCGGATATACGCTGCAGATCGTAGCGCAAAAAAACACGAATCCGGTCATTGCATCTCTGATCATGAGTCTGGAATCCGTGTTTTCTGCACTGGCCGGATGGGTTCTGTTACATCAGGAGCTCTCCCTCAGGGAGCTGGCCGGCTGTGTCATCGTGTTCTGTGCGATTATCCTGGCGCAGCTGCCGCCGCGGCAGAATACTGTGGCACCTGGAAAATTTCTCTGAAGGCGCAGTAAAATCGCTTTGCAGGCATCATACGATTCGGTCTTACATCGCGACTGAATGCAGCCTATATGAAATCCACTGCTATTCCTGTACCAGGAAGAGATATGTTGCTGGTTACTCCTCCAGCAGCGCCTCCCAGCGCTCCATCCACTCTGTCATTTCTTCCTGAATCGTTTCTTTCTTATGGTTCAGCTCCATGAGCTTTCCGACATTTGTATAAATCTCTTCCTGCTCCAGCAGAGCATCGATTTCCTTTTCCCGCTCCTCCAGAGCCGCGATGGCGTCCTCTGCCTTGCGGATGTCATTCTCCCGCTTGCGGCGCCGCGCCTGTTCCTCCTTCTGGCTCTTCCAGTCGGCAGCCCCGGCGGTTGTAGCTTCCACCGCGGACGGAGACGCAGAGGGTTTCTTTGTTCCTGGGGCAGCCAGCCGCAGCGCCGCGGCGGTCAGTGCGTCCCTCTTCTCCAGATAATAGTCATAATTTCCGATATATTCTACGAAAATCCGGTCCGTCAGCTCGAGGATGCGGGTTGCTGTCTGATTGACGAAATACCGATCGTGGGAGACATAAAGAACCGTGCCGGTGTAGCGGTTCAGCGCCTGCTCGAGGATCTCCTTGGAAACCATATCCAGATGGTTGGTCGGCTCGTCGAGAATCAGGAAATTGCAGGGGGAGAGGATCAGCTTCACCAGTGAGAGACGCCCACGCTCTCCGCCGCTGAGAGCAGATACCTTCTTGAAGACATCGTCACCGGTAAAAAGGAAAGCGGCCAGCGTGCTGCGAATCTTCGTATTATTTAAATACGGATAGGCATTCTGAATCTCCTCAAACAGCGTGTTCTCCTCGGTCAGAAGCTGCTGCTCCTGATCATAATAGCCGATGGCTACCTTCGCGCCCAGCGTGCACGCGCCCTCGTCCGCATCCAGCAGTCCATTGATGATCTTGAGCAGGGTTGTTTTGCCGGTTCCGTTGTTGCCGATGATGGCCACCCGCTCGCCGCGATGAATCTCAAAATTCGCATGTGTAAAGAGGACATTCTCTCCAAATGATTTGGACAGATTCTCGATCGTGAGCACATCATTGCCGCTGACCACATGGGGCTCCAGAGTGAAGGACATGGAATCATTCAGCTCCTGAGGACGATCCACCCGCTCCGTTTTCCCCAGCATCTTTTCGCGGCTCTCGGCGCGCTTGATGGACTTCTCACGGTTAAAGGACTTCAGGCGGGCAATGACCTCCTCCTGATGTTTGATCTCCTGCTGCTGGTTCAGGTACTGCTTCATCGCCGCATCCCGCAGCATCTTCTTCTTGGCGGCGTAGGCGGTGTAATTGCCGGTAAAGACGGAGAGATGAGTATTCTCGATCTCAATCACATGGTCAACGAAACGGTCAAGGAAATACCGGTCATGGGCGACCACGATGACAGCGCCCGGATAAGAACTGAGAAATCCTTCCAGCCAGGCAATGGAGGCGATATCCAGGTGGTTGGTCGGCTCATCCAGAAGAATGCAGTCCGGCCGGGTCAGCAGGAGCTTCCCAAGGGAGACCCGGGTCTTCTGGCCGCCGGAGAGGGTGGCGCAGGGACTGTCGAACTCCGATTCTGCAAAGCCAAGTCCCTTGAGGACGCCGACAATCTCACTCTCGCAGGCGTAGCCGTTCTGCCGTTCAAAATCCTGATTCAGACGATCATAGGTCTCCATCATGGCGGCCAGTTTGTCCCCGGAAGCAGATTTCATGTCCTGCTCCAGCTGACGGATCTGCCGTTCCATCTCGAACAGGGGCTCTTTGGCCGTCCGGATTTCCTCATAGATCGTGCGGTCAGAAGCCAGATCCTGATGCTGCGCCAGGTAGCCGAGCGTCTTCCCGCGGGACAGGACAATCTCCCCGGAATCGGGCGTCAGTTCTCCGACGAGAAGTTTAAGAAGCGTGGATTTTCCGGCTCCGTTGATGCCGACGATGGCAGTTTTATCTTTATCATCGATCCGAAAGCTCCCGCTGGCGAGAATCGGCACGGCGGAGAAGGATTTGGACAGATTGCTGCATGAAAATATCATAGGTTCCTCCCGGCTTCCGCCCTGAGGCGGAATGCATCGGGAAATAGTATAGCGTATTTTCAAAATCCGTGCAATGGCGAATAGAAGGTTTCCCGATGGCAAAACAGCCATCGAAGCATAGGATAAAAGGAATATGACCCGAAAGGAACTTGACGATATACCGGCATGCCGGTATAATGTGGAAAAGGAGATTCAGAAATGCTGAAAACTTATTTACAGATAAATAACCTTTCAATGTATCATCTGTCAAAAGCATCCGGTATCCCTTACAGCACAGTAAATGATCTGGCAAATAATAAAACCACGTCAGGAAACTGTAAAGTATTCGTGATTCAGAAGCTTGCCGCAGCGCTGCAGCTCAGCATTGAAGAATTTCTATTTATCTGCGAACAGCCTGCGGTTTTTAAGACGAATCACGGATCCATGGAAGCATATATTTTTGCCAGGGACAACAAATACTATGTTGTGTTCCTCGATGAGGAAGAGAAACATGAGATCGAAATGAGTTCCGTATGTGAAAGCATCCGGCCGTTTTTATATGAGCTGGCTGAATGGAAAATCGACGATTATCTCGCAGACAAGCAGCTGGAGGTGATGACAAATGAACTACTTCATCATGCGTAAAAATGACCCGATCGTGCTTGCGGAATTTTCCGAAGACGGCACGATGCTGCGCTATACCCGACAGCTGATCAACCCCGAGCTTGCTCCGTTACAGTCCGAAAGTTCATCAGGATGGCTGCGCGACTGGTGGATGCATCAAAGCTGCCGGATCCGGATTATATTCATGCGATGTATGAAAAAGACACCCAGATAGATCCTAAGCGCATTGATCTGATCACAGCAGGATATACAAAAAAAATTGAGTTGTTCAAAGCTTTTCAAAACGGAGAAAACCTGAGAAAACGAATTATCCCCGGCAGGGATGACCAATAACAGATATTATAAAATTTATAGTTGGAGATATTTATGCGTACATTAGCACTTAATGATAACATACTGATGAGCATCGACAAGCCCGCCCGCTACATTGGCGGGGAAGTCAATGCAGTCATGAAAGACAGAAACAAGGTGGAGGTGCGTTTCGCCATGTGCTTCCCGGACGTCTATGAGATCGGTATGTCTCATCTGGGCATTCAGATCCTCTATGACATGCTCAATACCCGGGACGACATCTGGTGTGAGCGGGTGTACTCTCCCTGGACAGACCTGGACCCTCTCCTGCGGGAGAAGAAGATTCCTCTGTTTGCCCTGGAGTCGCAGGATCCGATCCGGGACTTTGATTTTCTGGGGATCACGATTCAGTACGAGATGTGCTACACGAACATCCTGCAGATCCTGGATCTCTCCGGAATCCCGCTGCATGCGGCAGAGCGCGGGGAGGAGGATCCCATCGTCCTCGGCGGCGGCCCCTGCACCTACAATCCGGAACCGCTGGCCGACTTCTTCGATTTGTTCTATATTGGCGAGGGAGAGACCTCTATGCTGCCGCTGGTAGACGCCTACAAGGCCAACCGGGCCGCCGGGGGAAGCCGGGAGGATTTCTTTCGCCGTGCAGCACGAATTCCCGGCATCTATGTTCCCTCCCTCTACGAGGTGAGTTATCAGGAGGATGGCACGATCGCTGATTTCCGGCCACGGGAAGAAGGCGTACCGGCCCGCATTCGCAAGGAGGTGGAGACCGATCTCAGCCATACCTACTATCCGGAAAAACCGGTCGTTCCCTTCGTCAAGGCGACGCAGGACCGGGTAACGCTGGAGATTCAGCGCGGCTGCATCCGCGGCTGCCGTTTCTGTCAGGCGGGCATGATCTACCGGCCGCTGCGCGAACGAAATCTGGACTGGCTGGAAGACATGGCAGTGAAAATGCTGGAGAATACCGGCCATGAAGAAATCACACTGAGTTCCTTAAGCTCCAGTGATTACAGCCAGATTCAGCCCCTGATCGAGGGGTTGATCGAGGAGTGCGGGCGGCGTCACGTCAACATTTCCCTTCCCTCTCTGCGCATCGATTCGTTCTCACTTGATGTGATGAACAAGGTGCAGGATGTGAAGAAGAGCAGCCTGACCTTTGCTCCGGAAGCCGGAACGCAGCGGCTGCGCGATGTCATTAACAAGGGCCTGACGGAGGATGATATCCTGAACGGGGCCGCGGAGGCCTTCCGGGGCGGCTGGACGAAAGTGAAGCTGTATTTTATGCTGGGGCTTCCCACGGAGACGGAGGAGGACATGCGTGGTATCGCCGAGCTCTCGGAGAGAATCTGTGAGCGCTTCTTTGATGAAGTACCGAAAGAAAAGCGCCGGGGAAAGATTCAACTGACGGCGAGTTCCTCGTTCTTCGTTCCCAAACCCTTCACACCCTTTCAGTGGGCAACGATGGAGACCAAGGAAGAGTACCTGCGGCGCGCGCATCTGGTCAAGGATACCTTCTTCCGGCAGTTAAATCGGCGCTCCATGCATTATCAGTATCACGAAGCGGATGTCACGGTCCTGGAGGGTGTGCTGGCCCGGGGAGACCGGCGGGTCGCCCGGGTCATTGAGGCGGCTTATAAAAAAGGCTGTCTGTTTGACGCCTGGTCCGATTATTTTGACAATGACCGCTGGATGGAGGCCTTCACGGAAACCGGAGTGGATCCGGATTTCTATACGCGGCGGGAGAGAAGCGCCGAAGAGATCTTCCCCTGGGATTTCATCGACATCGGCGTGACGAAGAAGTTCCTGCGGCGGGAGTGGGAGAAGGCTATGCGCGGTGAAGTGACGCCCAACTGCCGACAGCAGTGCAGCGGCTGCGGCGCGGCGGTATTCGGAGGAGGAATCTGTCATGAGAATTCGCATGCGGTTTGAGAGGATGAACAGCGATTACTGCGTGCCGATGTGTGCGGAAGGGAGTTACTATGAGAATTCGTATTCGGTTTGAAAAGGAGGGGAGTCTCCGCTTCATCGGGCATCTGGATATCATGCGGTATTTTCACAAGGCATTGCAGCGCGCGCATGTGGCGGTCTGCTTTTCCGGCGGTTATCACCCCCATCCGGTCATGTCCTTCGCCTCGCCTCTGGGTGTCGGTCTGACCTCCCGGGGCGAATATATGGACGTGGAAGTGGAGGAAACCGACTCCAGCAGGGACATGATTGAGCGCATCAATGAGACGATGGCGGAGGGGATCCGCGTCACCGGCTACCGTCTTCTGCCTGAAAATGAGGGTCGAAAACATCACAACGCCATGGCGACCGTGGGAATGGCTGACTATCTGGTGAAACTTAAAGAGACACGTCCTTTATCGGAAGAAACCTGGACGGAAAAGATCGCCTGTTTCCTGTCACAGCCCGAAATTGTCGTGACCAAGAAGACGAAAAAAAGCCAGGAAGAAACGGATATCCGTCCCTGGATCTATGAATTTCGCCGGAAACCGGAGGAGGACGCCTTCTTCCTGCGCCTTTCCGCCGGTTCCCTGAAGAACCTGAAACCGGAGCTGGTCATGGAGGCTTTTCTCGGTGAAGCGTGCGATCGGAAGAACCTGGCGATCTGCCGTCTCGATCTGCGCACCGCGGAGGGCCTTTCTCTGGGTGATCTGGGGGAGGAAATACCATGAACAAGCTGCTGATCACCCGCTGGGACGGCGGCATCCTGACTGCACTCTGGGATGGAAGCCGGGTGGTGGAATTCCGCATGGAGCGGGAAGCCCCCGCCGTACAGGTGGGCGATATCTATCTGGGAAAGATCAAAAATATTGTGAAAAATATCCGTGCGGCCTTCGTGGAGGTACGTCCGGGCATTCTCTGTTTCCTCCAGCTTCCCAAAGGTGAACAACGCTATCGGGAGGGAGATGAGATTCCCGTACAGGTCAGCCGGGAGGCCGTGAAGACAAAATCTCCCGTGGTGACAGACAGAATCTCTCTGGGCGGTCGCTATCTGGTGCTGGTCAGCGACCAGATCCGCGTGGCGGTGTCATCAAAAATCCGGGACAGCGAACGGCGCGAAGCATTGCAGAAGCTTCTCACTGAGGATGTCCGCCGGGAGCAGGTGGGATTCATCCTGCGCACCAATGCCGAGAGGGTGGAGGATTGCGTGATCTGCGAGGAGGCTGCCCGCCTGATATCCCGATATCGTCAGATCACAGAGACATCGCTGCACCGCCCCGCCTTCACCAGACTCTGGCAGGGAGCTCCGGCCTATCTGGAAGCTGTGCGGGATGCACGGGAGGGAAGCCTGGAGTCCGTGATTACCGACGACGCGGAGATCTATGAAAACTTGCAGTCCGGGCTTGCCGACGCCGACTACATGCGCCCGGAGCAGATCGTTTATTATCAGGATACACGCCTGTCCCTGAAGAACCTGTACCGGCTGGAGCACTTTATGGAGCAGGCGCTGAACCGCCGTGTGTGGCTGAAATCCGGCGGCTATCTGATTATTGAACCCACGGAAGCACTGACAGTCATTGACGTGAACACCGGCAAATATGACGGCCACAGGGGAGCCGAAGAGACCTTCTTCCGGATTAACCAGGAAGCAGCCCGGGAGATTGCTTTCCAGATGCGCCTGAGGAATCTCTCCGGCATCATTCTGGTTGATTTCATTGACATGGAAGACCCGGAACACCGGCAGGGACTTTACCAGACGCTGCGCGAAGCGATCCGCCAGGATCCGGTCAAGACCATTCTGGTCGATATCACAGCTTTAAATCTGGCGGAACTGACGCGAAAAAAGACCCGGAAGACGCTGCAGGAGCAGATGAAACGCAAAGATATGTAGAGAGTATGCCCGGCCGGAGAAAGAACTCCAGAGCCGGGCATACTCATAAACAATTTGTTGATTTTCCGCATAAGATCATTTGTATGCGTTACAGGTTATTTCTCCGTTTTCGAGACCGTCCGGACAACTTTCACCTGACGAAAGACATCCGGGCAGGATTTGGCGAGGATACCGACAGAGGACAGGTAGTCATAAAACGTGCCGGTCCGGGGCGTCAGCGACCGAAGGTTTTCATTTCTCAGTGAGTCGATGCGGAACTGGCTGTCATACTTGTAGGCACGCAGTCCCGTGAGACCATACTGATCGGCCAGCGGACGGATCGGAACGCCATCCTGTTTTGTACGAAGAATAAACCAGCTTTCCTTCGGCATCCGCAGTTCAATCTCCACTTCATCTCCATGATCCTGGATGAGTTTTTCCAGAGCCTCGATGTTAAAATTATCGTGGAAGATGCAGCGGTCCAAATCAAGAGTCAGGCGGGTAATGTTCACGTCCGGCGAGCACTCATAGAGGATTTCCTGTCCGTTGATATCGTAGGCCAGGCAGTCACCGGCGGTCGTGGCTGTAACAATATAATAATTATGGTTGAGCGCATGTGCCTGCAGTTGGGTTCCCGCCGAATAGGCGCTGGGCCAGAACACAATTTCCGCCCCCTGGCGTCCCAGAGCATCCCAGACATCGGGGAAATTCGCGTCAAAACAGATGGCCATGCCAATACGTCCGAAATCCGTGTCAAAGACCGGAATCTCCTGGCCCGGTGCGGGAGCCGGATCAATATCGTATTCACTCCAGAAAGGATAATGCTTGTCATAGACACCGACAATCTCTCCCTGCCGGTCGATGAGAACCGCAGAATTCAGCTTGGGGATATTCTCTGTTTTTCGGCTGATCGGGCAGATCATATATGTGCGGTATCTCGCAGCCAGACGGCGCATTTCCGTAATCACTTCTCCTTCGAGATCCTGAATGACACTGGCGCCGGGCCAGAACTCAGGCAGGAGAATCATATCAGTCTCATCAACCCCGGCGCAGCTTTCAATATATCCCACCATTTCATCCAGGCGGCGAAGAGGGTAGGGGTTCATGGGGGTGCAGTCTTCCGGACGACCGGTGAAACCGATGCTGATGATACGGACGGGTCTTCCCATGGGGGTTGTATTCATTTTATTTTCAGTCTTCTTTTCCATTCTATTGACTCCTTATTGTTTTGAGTTGATATCAAAATAATCGTGATTTGTCTCGTCATATTTCTACGAGATCAGGCGGTCTTTTCGCTGAGGGAAATCTTATCCATGTCCTCTTTATATCCGAAGAAATAGACCAGTGCAGCGGTTACCAGGAAATTGACCACATAGGCCGCACAGTAGATGCCAAAGGTCGGGCCGAAGAAAGCTGGAAGCGTCGGGATGCCGGGGCTGACCAGACTGGAGGACGTTGTGCCAATCATCCCGATAAAGCCGCCGAAGACGGCGCCGGTGACAACTGCGATGTAATACGGTCTGCGGAAAATAAAGTTGCATCCATATACGCAGGTTTCTGTCGTACCAAGCAGACCGGAAATGGTGCTGGCTGTGGCCACTCCTTTTGTCTCCGAGTTCCGTGACCGCAGGAAGACTCCGAAGCAGGCGCCTGCCTGTGCCACACAGGACATACCGACCATCGGGCAAATCGTATCAAATCCGAAGGTCGCCACATTGAGCAGAATCAGCGGCAACATGGCCAGATGAAGACCAAAGATCATGAGGACATGCCAGCCTGCGCCCATGAGAACACCCGCTGCCCAGGGAGCAAAATTGTAGAAGGTGTTGTAAACCCAGGTCAAACCGGCACTCAGGTAGTATGTAATCGGGCCAATGACCAGGAAGGTGACTGGAACTGTGATAACCAGCGCAAAGAGCGGCGTGAAAAATCCACGAATTGCTTCCGGGAAAATTTTATCAAAACGTTTTTCCAGAAAAGCCAGCAGTGCTACAGCAAACATGATAGGAAAGAGTGTGGAGCTGAAATCTACCAGATACACCGGAATTCCCAGGAAGGTAATACTCGTACCGGCATCGACAGCCGCCGTGATGTCCGGATGAATCAGCGTTGCCGCGACAATCAGAGAAGAGAATACATTCGCTCCGAATTTCTGGGCACTGGTGTAAGCCAGCAGGATTGGCAGAAAATAATAGATACTGTCCGCCAGGCTATAGAGGATCAGGTAGGTGCCGCTGTCCGACGAGAGCAGATTGACGGTCGTCAGGATGGTAAGAACTCCCTTTAAAATTCCGGCGACGACGAACATCATAACAGCCGGGCCGATGATCGCTCCGATGAGACCAACAAACTTCTCTAAAAGGTTTTGTTTCTTCGCATTTTCTTCAGGCATAACTTTTTTCTCCTTATTAACATAGCATTAATACAGAATTCTGAATTCCCCCGTCGGGTAGTTCAGAGAGTACCATGTCAATCATTTTGTTATCCCGGGATGATTGATATCATCACTATATCGGAAAAAACCTTTCGAGTATGTAATCTGGATTACAAAGTCCCCAAAAAAATTACAGTAAGCGACAATTTTTTTCCGCTTACTGTAATTTTCGGATGATTATTCCTCGCGTACATCGTAAGAGCAGTACTCTGCCAGCCTTCGGGCGTCAAGAATGGTTAGCGAATTATAACCTGTCGCTACAATGTTTTCCCGGCTCAGTCTGTTAATCTGCTTGGAAACCTGAGGCCGGGAGTAACCGGTCGCATAGCTGATGTCGCTGTGGGAGACGGGCAGTTTTTTCGGCGAGCCGGTCTCGGGCATCTGCTTCCAGAGCAGATAAAGCAGGTTGCAGACGGAGACAAAGGAATCATTATAACTGGAATTGGCTGCATCATAGGTGTAGAGATCCAGGACATCCAACGCGACATTCAGCGTACGCATAAGGAAATCAGGATGAGCCAGCAGTAATTGCCTCAGATGACTTTCATACAGAATATCCGCAGTCAGATTCTCCCTCACCTGAAATTCAATCGTATGATTCGTCTTATAATCCGCACCGTCCCGATAAATCGGAAAGATCATATTTTCCCCGCAAAGCAGGAGCATCTTCCGATATCCTTCCTCTGTCGTGATCGACAGGGAAACCGAACCGCGTCGGATATAGTGGTAAATCGTCTGATGATTATTGGAAAGGGTCTGGACGAGTTCACCCTTATCAAGGTGTTTTTCTCCGTCCCGGTTATCGTGAAAAATCTCGCGAAAAGGATTGTAAATCTGTTGATAATAAAACGTGGGAATCTGCATCTCTGACCTCCTTGCGAAATACATTTCATATGTCACACCGCGATATATATAGTAAGAATATCATTAAATTTTCGATGAGGCAACCTGGTTTCTAGAGAAAAAATGTTGAAAATTTCCCGGAAATCTTCTCAAATGAACTTGACGATTGATTTCCTGCATGGTAATATAGATAAGTGTGTTCTGAGGAATGCACATGGACGGTTCTCCGTCAGGGCCGCACAGCGAGGCAGAAAAGTTCCGCATGGCGGGCGCCGCAGCTGGCGAGTATGGAATAAGGAGGTGCTCAAATGTACGCAATTATCGCAACAGGTGGAAAGCAGTATAAGGTGGCCGAAGGCGACGTGATCTTCGTAGAGAAGCTAGACATGGCCGAGGGCGACGCTTATGAGTTCGATCAGGTTCTGGCCGTGAACGACGGTGAGATGGTCGTTGGCGAACCCACTGTGGCTGGCGCGAAGGTGAAAGCAACGGTACTGGCGCAGACCAAGGGCAAGAAGGTCATCGTCTACAAGTACAAGAGAAAGACCGGCTATCACAAGAAGAACGGCCACAGACAGTGCTACACGAAGTGCAAGATCGACGCGATCGAGAAATAAGTCCTGGAACGAAAGTGATTTGAGTGCAAGGAGGTGTAATTCATGGCTCATAAAAAAGGTGTAGGCTCTACCAAAAACGGCAGAGATTCCGAGGCGAAACGTTTAGGAGCGAAGAGAGCGGACGGACAGTTCGTGCTGGCCGGGAATATTCTTTACAGACAGCGCGGCACCAAGATTCACCCCGGTGTGAATGTGGGACGCGGCGGCGACGACACCCTGTTCGCCAAGGTGGACGGTGTAGTTCGTTTCGAGAGGAAGGGCAGAGACAAGAAGCAGGTATCTGTGTATCCCCGGGTCACCAACGAATAAGAAACAGACAGAAAGAAGCCGACGTCATCTGTACGCCGGCTTTTCTTCACGCCATAGAAAGGAACAGTTATGTTTGCCGACTATGCAAAAATATTGATCAAATCCGGCAAGGGCGGTGACGGCCACGTCAGCTTCCGCCGTGAGCTGTACGTTCCCGATGGGGGACCGGACGGCGGCGACGGCGGCCGGGGCGGCGATGTCATCTTCGTCGTAGACAAGGGCCTGAACACGCTGACGGACTTCCAGCACCGGCGCAAGTACGCAGCCCGGGATGGAGAACCGGGCGGGAAAAGACGCTGTCACGGCGCGAACGGAGAGGATCTTATCGTCAAGGTTCCGGAGGGAACGGTGATCAAGGAGGCGGAATCCGGCCAGGTCATTGCGGACATGTCCGGTGACAACCTGCGCGAAGTAATCCTTAAAGGAGGCCGGGGCGGTCAGGGAAATATGCACTATGCCACGGCCACGATGCAGGCCCCCAAATACGCCCAGCCGGGAAAGCCCGGGCAGGAGCTTTGGGTGACGCTGGAGCTGAAGGTCATCGCCGACGTGGGTCTCCTGGGCTATCCCAACGTGGGCAAATCCACCCTCCTGTCACGTGTGACCAACGCGCGGCCGAAGATCGCCAACTATCATTTTACAACCATTCAGCCCAATCTCGGCGTGGTGGATCTGGGTGACGGACAGGGCTTTGTCATTGCGGACATTCCTGGTCTCATCGACGGCGCGGCCGAGGGAGTGGGTCTGGGCCATGATTTCCTGCGCCATATCGAGCGTACCCGCATTCTCATTCATCTGGTGGATGCCGCCGGTACCGAGGGGAGAGACCCGGTGGAGGATGTGCGGGCAATCAACCGGGAACTGGCGAACTATAATCCGGAACTTCTCAAAGTCCCTCAGGTGATCGCGGCAAATAAGATCGATGTCATTTATGGAGAAGAAGACCCGGTCGCACGGCTGCGCGAAGCCTTTGAGCCGGAGGGAAAGAAAGTATTTCCCATCTCGGCGGTCACGGGTCAGGGCCTGAAGGAGCTTCTGTATTACGTCAACGACCAGTTGAAGAGCCTGCATGCGCAGCCGGTCATTTTCGAACGCGAATATGTGCCTGAGGCCGCTTCTCCCGATCTGCCTTATGAGGTCTCCCGGAATGAAGACGGAGATTTCCTGGTGGAGGGCCCGCTGATCGAGAAGATGCTCGGCTATACGAATCTCGAATCCGAAAAAGGGTTCCTGTTCTTCCAGAAATTCCTCAAAGAACGGGGGATTTTAAAAGAACTGGAAGATCTGGGGATTGAAGACGGCGATACGGTGCGGATGTACGGTCTGGCCTTCGACTACTATAAAGAATAAGGAATGAAACCATGACAAGCAAACAGAGAAGTTATCTGATGAAGCTGGCTTCCGACCTCGACCCCATCCTGCAGATTGGGAAATCCTCCCTGACGCCGGAGCTTGTGAAAGCGGTCGATGAGGCGCTGGAAGCCCGCGAGCTGATCAAGATCAATATCCTGAAGAATTGTTTCGAGGATGGACGAGACCTGGCCAATACGCTGGCAGAGCGCACCCGCGCTCAGGTTGTCCAGGTGATTGGCCGCAAGATCATCTTGTATCGGGAATCCAAAACGAAGAAAAAGATTGAACTGCCGTAAGGGCGGAAGAGTGGAGAGAAGAGATGAAGATCGGCATCCTGGGAGGGACCTTTGATCCCATTCATAAAGCGCATCTGAAGCTGGGGCACGAAGCCTGCCGGGCCTTTGCTCTGGACCGTGTCTGGGTCATGCCCACGGGAAATTCCTACCTGAAGACAGAGGTTGGAACTGTCACAGATGCCGAACACCGTGCGGAGATGGTGCGTCTGGCGATTCAGGATGACCCTCTCCTCGAATTTTCCGATATAGAACTGCAGCGTCCCGGCTATACCTATACGGCCGACACCCTTCTGTCCCTGACCAAAGAATATCCTGAGGTGGAATGGTACTTTATCATCGGCGCCGATTCTCTGCATGGAATGGAGCACTGGGTCGCCCCGGAGGTTATCTTCCGCTGCGCTTCTGTTATCGTAGCTAATCGCAACCGGCAGGTAGATGATGAAGTCCTTCTCCGTGACAAAAAACATCTGGAAGAGCGGTTCGGCGCGCGCATCCTTCTCCTGAATTTCGAGAGCATGGATGTATCCTCCAGTCAGATCCGCAGGGACATCGCAGAAGGATGCCTTCCGCATCCGGCGCTGACGGATGCCGTGAACCGTTATATACAGGAACATAAGCTTTACGCGCCCCACCTGGAGGAGGAACAGATCTGCCAGTGGCTGCAGCAGCGCCTGAAGCCCTCCCGCTATCGTCACACATTAGGTGTGGCAGACACTGCGGAGGACCTGGCCAGACATTACGGTACGGTAGATACAAAACGTGCCCGGCTCGCCGGTCTGCTTCACGACTGCGGCAAGAACGAGGGAACGGCTCTGACCCATGGCCCCATCGGCGCCGAGATCGCCAGAGAGGAGCTGGGGATCCGGGATGAGGAACTCCTGAATGCAATCCGCTATCACACGACAGGCCGCCCGACCATGACAGACCTGGAAAAGATCATCTTCATCGCAGATTATATCGAGCCGAACCGGGACCGTGCGCCCCACCTTAAAGAGCTGCGCAGGATGGCGTATATCGATTTAAACGAAACAATTCGATGTATTTTAAAGGATACACTTGCATATTTAAGGGATTCAAAAACGGTCATTGACGAACGTTCTCTGGAAACGTATAATTACTATAACGCGACAAGAAAGGGGTCCATCCATCCATGAAAAAAAATGTATCAGATAAAATGTTAAAAATTGCCTACGATGCGTTGGACGAAAAGAAGGCATCGGATGTTACCGTAATCGACATCGCCGGTGTGTCCACCATCGCGGATTACTATGTGATAACGAACGGAGAGAATCCCAGCCATGTGCAGGCTCTGGTTGAAAATGTGCAGGAAAAAATGTACAAGTCCGGTTACGCCTGCCGCTCCCTGGAAGGCTTCAAAGCCGCCAACTGGGTACTGATGGATTACGGCGACATCGTAGTGAATGTCTTCTCGCGGGATGACCGCCGCTGGTTTGATCTCGAGAGGATCTGGCGCGACGGAAGATTCCTGGAGGCGTCGGAGATCGAGGCGATTGAAGAAGACTGAGCTTGAAGAAAACTGAATTGATCTTATGCAGAGAAGGACAGACAGAGATGCCTGCCCTTCTTTTTTTAATCCAGTGGCGAGGATATCTGATTATTATTTTGCAATTTTTTTTCAAATGTTAAAATTCACCTTGATGACGTGACGTTTTAAATGTGTAATAATGAAAATGATGAAAGCCGATGGGTGCAACATCGTATTAATATCTCGGAAAGGATATTCAGGACAGGAAGTCTCTGTCCCTGGAGCTGGATCGATAAAACACAGGAGGAGAATCTTATGCTGACAAAAGAACAGGGAGACAAACTGATCGAAGCCGCTGCGAAAGGAAAATGGCGCCTGCGGCCCGTTGCAGAAGCGAAGGCGAAAGCGCTGAACGGCGCCATGAACAGCTATGCACAGCAAGCCCGGCAGGAAGAGGTCCTGGCGTTTTATGACACAACGGTCTTCGGCGGCGGAAAAAACGGGTTCCTTCTGACCTCGGAGGCCCTCTACCACGACAGCTTCCCGTTTCAGCTGAAAGATAAGAGTACCACGACCCGGCTGCCACTGGCGGGAATCAAAAGTGTCCGGGCGGTGCAGGGAGATAAATACCGTTTTACCGTTCACTACCAGAACGGGAGTAAAATCACGATTTTTACCTCTCCCGTGCATCAGGACGGCCTCCGGGCGCTGTTGAACGCCGCGATCAGAGAGGAGAAGAAGGCCGCTGCGGAGGAAAGCATCGAGCCGAAGTCGGAACCTGCCGCTACAGAAGAAACCACCGGGCCGGAGCCGGAGTCTGCCGCTGCCCCGGAGCAGAATCAGGCTGGTCAGACAGACGAGAATGAACAACTGCTGGCAGAATATCAGGCTAAGCTGACCGAGCTGACTAAGGCGGTTAAGGCAGCAGAGGAGGCGAAAGCTGCCGCAGAAGCCAGGGCCGCCGCAGAGGCAAAAGCCGCCGCTGAAGCTAAGGCCGCCGCAGAGGCCAAATCTCCGGCCCCCATAACAGAGCCTGCTACGCAGCCCCGCACCTCGGACGAGCTTATTGAGGCAGTTTTTATGGAGCGAGATAATGTTAAGGCCTTTGCCATGCTGGAGCAAGCCGCTGAGCAGGGTTACGCGGATGCGCAATTCTTTCTGGGCAGGCGCTACTTTTTCGGGAAAACCTTTACCAACAATATCGTGGAGGTTGACAAGGCCAAAGCCGTTCACTGGTATGAGCGCGCCGCACAGCAGGGCTATGGAGCGGCGCAAAATGAGCTGGGCGTTTGCTATGCCCGTGGAGATGGCGTGACCCAGGACTTTGACAAGGCCCTCTTCTGGTACGAAAGGGCCGCTCAGCAGGGCAACGCTCTGGCGCAGTGCAATCTGGGGTATTACTATGCCATCGGTCGCGGCGTGGCTATGGACAAGGCAAAGGCGGTTTCCCTGTATGAGCAGTCCGCCCAGCAGGGTGAGCCGCGGGGAATGCTCTATTTGGGTGACTGCTATCGGGACGGCAACGGCGTGCCCCAGGATACGGAGAAGGCCCTTGCGCTGTACGAGCAGGCGGCGGAACGGGGAGACCGCGCGGCGGCAAAACGGGCCAAAGAATTGAGAGCGGCTGTACAAGCGAAAGCCGAAGAAGCCAAGACCGCTGCGAAAGCCAAAGCCGCCGCCGAGGCAAAAGCCAAGGCTGAAGCGAAAGCCAAGGCCGCAGCCAAAGCGAAAGCCGCAGCAGAGGCGAAAGCCAAGGCTGAAGCGAAAGCCAAGGCAGATGCAGAGGCAAAGGCCGCCGCAGAAGCCGAAGCAAAAGCGAAAACTGCCGCAGAACGAAAGAAGTCTATTGAAGAAAATGTTTATCGGTATGAAAAGGCAGCAAAAAATGGTGATTCACAGGCACAGCTTAAGTTGGGTATTTGCTATGAGAAAGGCGAAGGTGTGACCCAGGACAACGCTAAGGCCGTTTATTGGTACAATCAGTCCGCCCGTCAGGGAAATGCAGAAGCGCAGTACAGAATGGGCCTTTGCTATGAAAATGCCATAGGTGTAGAAAAAGATGCGTGGAAGGCATGTGAAATGTATTACCAGGCCGCGATGAATGAATATAAAGATGCGTGGAAGGCGTATGAAAGAGTAAATAATGCCATAAAAGAAGAGGACGCATCGCTTCGCGAACTTATGGGTGATCTTTATGACGAGTATTTTGAACCGGACGACTACTATCTCAGAGGCTGCTATTATATGGGTGAAGACGACGACCATACATCGCACGATTTTCTGGCTCTTGATGGCATGTATGATGTCAGCGCTAAGGTAATCGATCGAAAGCTGGATCTTAATGCGGATGTTCAATTTATGTTGCATTCCGTCAATGGAAAGATTGTCGGAGTGAAAATTGATTCATTCGAAACGGGGAACGCCGCATATCGTAAGGGGGATTACAAAAAGGCTGTTTATTGGTATGAAAAGGGGGCAAAAGAGGGGGACGAAGAAGCACAGTTCAAGCTGGGTTCCTGCTATGAGAACGGGCAGGGCGTGCCCCAGAACCGTGCTCTGGCTAAGAAATGGTATGAAAAGGCCGCTGCCCAGGGCAATAAGGATGCCAGGGAATATTTGCAGCTGCTCTTCTGACCTCTTGCTTTTTTGCCTAGTTCGATAAGGCAAAATCATCTGTGGCTTATACAAATAATTATGAAGTATTTTGTTTAGAAAGCAGGAGGAAAATACAATGTTCATAAGCAGTTCAATACTGGTGCTGCGGGTGATCATCGATCTGACTTTGATCGCCCCGAGCATCTTTCTGATGATTTTGCAGGCGGGATCCTTTATGGCCATTCCAGATCTCATCGCACTCATCGTCTTTTCAAATAACATGGATATGGAGGTCCTGGCGGATCTGTGGGGATGGGAGGAAAAGAGCGTGATGTCCCTGCTGCCTCTGGGTTTCAGGAGTATCCTCTTTCTTTTGTTTACCGACTTTGGTTTTCTGGCCAACATCATCGGCGGACTGATCGGCATCGTTGCCAGGATATTGACGATGGGAATTTTTTCAGTACCGGGGATACTTCCCGGCAGCATTCGGACTCTGGATCTCAACGCACTGGGCAGCACGGCTACGCATCAAAATGGCTGTATGCTTCGGACCGCAGGCAATTTTAAAAAGGCTTCTCACTACTGCCGACCTGAGTACCAGGCATCTCGCCCCCAGCTTGAACTTTGAGCTGAAGAGTGCTCTGGTTGACGACAACATTTTCATGTATCTCGGGTAGGATATTCAGGAATGGGTGAGTATCTGTTCCTGGCTCTGGATTAACAGACCACCTAATATCGAAAGGGCCGCCGGGCCGGGGACGAGGTCGCCCACCGAACCCTCGAGAAGCTGTTTGAAAATACGGAGAACAAGGAGAGCGTATGAAAGAACAGGAGATATTGGAATTCAACTTTGAAAGCTATGGAAGCGAGCAGTACCTGGACGGCCCGATCTACACGGCCGGAGACCTGGCCGCTCCGCTGGAGGCAGTAGCAGACGGCGTGGAACTGGCATGGATGTATACACAGGGAGTATATCATAAAACGCACAACGGACACTGGATCATTAACCCCGGCCTTTGCGGGCGGAGCGGTTGGTTTTATCCGGTAAAGGAGACCTTTGTAGATGCCTTTGACCGGACGACTTACGAGATGGCTGTCTGGAAGTATTCCGCTTCCGCCGGACATCCCGGCAGCATCCGGGCTCTGGAGCTTAACTCCCGGGACAGCACTAATACGTCTCAGAATGGCTGTTTGCTTCGAACCGCAGGCGATTTAAAAAGGCTTCTCGGCACTGTCGACCCAGGTACCAGGCTCCTCGCCCCCAGCCGGAACTTTGAGCTGCAGGGTGCTCTGGTTGACGACAATATTTTCATGTATCTCGGGAAGGATATTCAGGACAGGGAGTATCTGTTCCTGGCGCTGGATTAACAGACCACCTAATAAGACGCCCACACCGGCAAAAACATACTTTTTTGCCAAAATGGTTGACTTGGAATTCATCGGGTAATATAATAACCGTATCGGCAAAACATTACGTATTTGCCGATACGGTTGGAGGCGATTATGTGAATAAGGTGGAAATAGAAAATAATCTTATAATAGGCAAGGTAATGAGCCGACAGGATATTTGTAATATTGCAAAAAATGTGGATGATACTTTTCGGGATACACTCCTCAGGAATCTTATTGAAGAACTGATGTCAAGCGGAACTATTACCCGGATCGGGAGAAATAGTTATATAAAAATGTCTGAAACACAGAATCGTAAAAAAATTTATAGTGGTATGTATTCAGAACGTGCGAAGGAACTGGTTCAGACAATGGGTGAGAAATTTCCCTTATTAAATTTTCAGGTATGGGAGATGCGTTGGCTTAATGAATTCCTAAACCATCTCGTGGGTGAGAACATTATCTTTCTCGATATTGAGAAGGATGGCTGTGAATTTGTGTATGAAGAACTCAGGGATAAATACGATGGCAGGCTGCTGTTGAAGCCTGATGCAGAACAAATGTACCGTTATGGAAAAGATGGAACCATAGTGATAGGGCGCTTGGTAACAGAAGCTCCCAAAGGAGATGCAATGGCTTCTGTTCCTCTGGAAAGAATCATGGTCGAATTAGAAGCTAACAAGGTTTTACGAAGTCTGATCAGTACAGGGGAGATTCCGCAGATTATAAGAGATATGTATGATAAGTATCAGGTGGATAGCATTAAGTTGTTGCGTTACGCCAGACGAAGGAATAAAAAGGATATTATGATGGAAGTCCTGGGTGACAGGATTATGAAGAAATAGGGGAGAAGAACGCTATGATAAAAAAAGAAAGTTTTGATATTCTGCACATAAAAGAACTTTCTGAAGGAAAAAGATGCGACCCGATCTTGCTGGAAAGAAGTATATACGCATTTGGACTTCTGGAATCCCTGTTGCGGGTAAATATGCCGTTTATTTTTAAAGGTGGGACGAGTTTAATGGTCTTGCTGGAACACCCGCGCAGATTATCTACTGATGTAGATATAATTATGGAACCAGGGACTGATATTGATGGTTATCTTGAGCTGGCATCAGAGATTTTCCCTTTCAAGCGGCAGGAGGAACAGATCAGAGTTGGGAAGAATAATGTGGTAAAACGCCACTTTAAATTTTACTATGATTCGCCTGTAGAAAACCGAGAATTCTATATCCTGCTTGATGTGTTGTTTGAGGGAAACCATTATCGTTCGTTTGTTGAAAAAGAGATTAAGAATGACCTGCTAATTACGGAGGAACCTTATTTTAAATCAATTGTTCCGAGTGTAAATTGTATCCTTGGCGATAAAATGACCGCGTTTGCTCCACATACAACAGGAATACCATTTGGAGCAGACAAAGAAATGGAAATAATCAAGCAACTGTTTGATGTAATTTCCCTTGCAGAAGTATGTGATAATTTTCAGGATGTTTATGATTCCTATATGGGCACAGTAGAATCGGAGATAGCTTACCGGGGAAACCAGTGCAGTGCGGAGGAATGCCTTCGTGATACGATTGAGACTGCGGCGTGTATTGTGTCCAGAGGTTCAACGAATCAGGAAGAATATCGGTTGCTTTCTAAGGGAATCAAAAGTGTAAGATCACACATTTATGGAGAAAAATTCTCCGGAGAACTGGCTGCCTGTGGTGCATGTTTGATAATGTATCTCGCTGCCTGTATTCTAAAGAACGAACCTTTTCAGAGGATAACAGAACCGGAAAGATATATTGATTCACCGATGGCGAAAAGCAAATACAGTAAACTGTCGTACATAAAAAAACTGAAATTAGAGTCATATGGCTATTTGTTCGAAGCTGTCCGGTTGTTGGGAGAATAGTCCAATTGCACAATTTTTATATAACAGAAAGCGACCAGGTAAGGAACCCCATGCTCAACGAGACTCAAAAGGAGGCGTCCCAAAAGGCTCTGGATGTCTTTCTCAGCGGAAAGGAAGAGGATTCGGCGCTCCTCTGGGAGGAAGCGGCCCGGATGGGCGATCCCGGAGCTATGTTTATCTGCGCGAAGATGTGCGAGGACGGAAAGTTCTGCCCTCAGGACTACGAAAAGGCTCTCTATTGGTATGAGAAATCCGCCGATCTGGGCAACGCCAGCGCCCAGTTTAACCTGGGGAACAACTATTTCCGTGGCAAAAACGGCGTCTCCCGGGACTATGAGAAAGTGGCCTTCTGGTTTGAGAAGTCAGCAGAGCAGGGCGAGAAGCTGGCGCAGTACAGCCTGGGGCTCTGCTATGCCAAGGGCTACGGCGTCCCCCAGGACTGGAAAGCCGCCAGCAAATGGTACGAGAAGGCTGCCCGGCAGGAGCACGGCAGATCCCAGTACCGGCTGGCCTGCAATTACGCCCTCGGCAGAGGGGTGCCGCAGAGCTATAATAAGGCTCTGGAGTGGGCGAAAAAGGCCAACGGCCACAGGGTGGAAGGCGCGGAGGAGCTGATTCAGCGCATCCGACAAGTCTACAGTGAAGAGACCCAGGCGGAGGAGATGTACATCCGGGGCTTCCTCCACGATGCCAATC
Organism: Lachnospiraceae bacterium; assembly: GCA_021202465.1. GTDB lineage: Bacteria > Bacillota > Clostridia > Lachnospirales > Lachnospiraceae > UBA3305. The sequence continues at coordinate 108,825 of JAJQCZ010000031.1, forward strand.
AGGTAAAGACCCCTTATCGGGACGACGAGACCGCCGCGGCCTGTTATGCTAAAGCCGCCGAGCTGGGCCATGCCGAGGCACAGTTCTATCTGGGGGCCTTCTACCAGGTGGGACGGGGCGTCCCTCGGGACAGGGAGAAAGCTATCTACTGGTTCAGGAAGGCCGCTGAGCAGGGGATGGGAGAAGCTCAGTTCAACATGGGCACATATTATGGCGAGGGAAAGGACATCCCCAGGGATTCGGAGAAGGCCGTCTACTGGTTTCAGAAATCCGCCGAAAACGGCATCGTCCATGCCCAGTATAACCTGGGACTGTACTATTACCGGGGCGACGGGGTGGAGAAGAATCCGACCCTGGCTCGCTACTGGCTGGAACAGGCTGCCGGGCAGGGGGACAAGGTCGCCCGCCGGGCCCTGGAGAAGCTGTTTGAAAACACAGGAAATAAGGAGTAAGTATGTAAATACCGGGTGATTACCCGAGAAAGCGAGAAACTGATAATGGAAAAAGAGTATTTTAAACTGAAATGGGAGAAGAGTGGCCGCTATTCCTCCATGAGCGACCTGAACGACTCCAAAGCCAAATTCATCGACTACATCCGGGATAAGGAGGGCAATCCCATCGGCATCGAGGTGGAGTATGACGGCGGTCACGGCTACGGCTTTGACCGCAGCCACAAAAGGGCGAGGCTCTATCCCCACAGAAAGGAGGATCTGGCCTACTGGTATACGGACACCTCGGAGGGCGGGTCAGACTGGAGCGACGGCAGTATTCACCATATTGTGGAGCTGATTCCCATCGAGGAGCTGGACGAGGACGCGTGATCATGGCAGAGCGGGAGATTTTGCAGTTCAGGCAGGGAAGGCAAACGATACCTGCCCGGCTCCATGCCCTACCGACAGAAAGTAAGTCTATCAGAATACAGGATGTTTCCGTTGATTTGATTTTGACTCTATGGTAATCTGGGTACATACAGAAATATCGCAGTGATATGTGTCTTTCACGGAAACGGAGATGATTTCATGGCAGTCCGAAGGCTTCCTGTGGGAATTGACAGTTATGAAAAGTTACGAAGAGGTGACTTTTATTATGTAGACAAAACTGGCCTGATCAAAGACCTGCTGGAAAACTGGGGAGAGGTGAACCTCTTCACACGTCCACGCCGTTTTGGCAAGAGCCTGAATATAAGTATGCTGAAATCCTTTTTTGAAATCGGAACAGACGCAGCCCTGTTTGACGGTCTGGCAATTTCTGAGGAAAAGGATTTATGTGAACGGTATCTGGGAAGGTTTCCGGTGATTTCTATCAGCTTAAAGACGGCGGATGCTGCGGATTTCTCTTTCGCCCGCGGCCTGATCGCCATGGAAATCAGGGAGGAAGCCGGACGGATGCAGTACCTGCTGGAAAGTGACAGACTGACTTCGTATGATAAAGATGAGTTCCGGAAACTTTTGGGTGATGATATTTCGGATGCATATTTATATCGGAGTCTGAGAATCCTGTCAAGTCTTCTTTGTAAACATTTTGGGGAAAAAGTGATCGTCCTGGTCGATGAGTATGATGTTCCTCTGCAAAAGGCGCATGAACGGGGCTATTACAACCAGATGACCCAGCTGATCAGCCAGCTTTTCGGCGCCGGGATGAAAACGAATGAGAATATGCTCTTTGCTGTAGTAACGGGATGTCTGAGAATTGCCCGTGAGAGTATTTTTACAGGCTTTAATAATCCAAAAGTTCACACAATCACAGACAGTCGCTACGATGAATGGTTTGGCTTTACGGACGCGGAAGTGCGGCAGATGCTGGATTACTATGAGCTGGGCGATTATTATGAAACGACCCGAGAGTGGTATGATGGCTATCGTTTTGGTTCTCTGAATGTGTATTGCCCGTGGGATGTCATAAACTGGTGCGATCAGTTGCGCTGTGAGCAGGATGACACACCTCAAAACTTCTGGGCCAATACAAGCAGCAATGAGATGGTACTGCATTTTGTGGAGATGGCTGATGAAACTACGAGGGCAGAACTGGAGGAGCTTTCACAGGGTAAGAGCATCGACAAAGAACTGTTTACAGAATTGACGTACGATGAAATAGGTCAGAACATCGACCACCTCTGGAGTATTCTGTTTACCACCGGGTATTTGACCTATCGCGGCAGAAATGAGGACGGAACATATCGACTCATCATTCCCAACCGAGAGATTCGCATCCTTTTTGACCGCCAGATTAAAAACTGGTTTTATAAAAAGATTGAGGGAGGGTTGAAACCGCTGTTTGAAGCGTTTGACCTGAATTCCCCGGTACAGATGGAGACGGCGCTGAATGCATGCATGACAGACATGATTAGTTTCATGGACGGCGGCAACACAGATGAGATGAAAGAATCCTTTTACCATGGCCTTTTACTAGGCATGCTTCGGGGACGGCGGGGGTGGATCATTAAATCATACGATGAAACCATCCACCGGATGGTTTCCCTGCACGCTAAGGCGAATAGAGAGGCAGGCAATGGGCGCGCGGATATTATTCTGATTGACAGGTTCAGGGAATGCGGATATATCATTGAGGTGAAATACTCGCGCTCATATTCCGGGCTGGAAGAGCGGGCGCTGGCCGCTCTTCATCAGATTGAAGATATGCAGTATGATGAGTATTTCAGTGATTCCGATATCGAAATAATTTATCGTTATGGAATCGCTTTTTACAAAAGAAAATGTAGAGTTGTAAATGCCGGGTGAATACCCCGAGAACGTGAGAAGCTGACGATGAAAAAGTGCCACCACTGGTGACACTTTTTCATCGTCTTTATTTGCTTCACAAGTCACATATTCATCCTCAGCAAGCCAATGACTTTGCCGAGTACCTCGCAGCTGGGGACGATGATCGGATCCATGAAATCGTTCTCCGGCTGCAGGCGGATGTGGCCGTCCTCCTGATAGAAGCGCTTCACAGTAGCTGAGTCATCAATGAGCGCCACGACCACCTCGCCATTGGAAGCAGTGTGCCGCTGTTCTACCAGCACATGATCGCCGTCGAGGATACCCATATTCACCATACTGTCTCCCCGCACCTCTAACAGGAAAAGATCGGCGTTCGGCAGCTGATCGGCCGGGAAGGGAAAGAACCCTTCGATGTTCTCCTCGGCCAGAATGGGCTGGCCGGCCGCCACACGTCCGACAATGGGAACACGAACCATCTCGCCGTGAAAGATGCCGTACTCGTCATCTACGATCTCAATAGCCCGGGGCTTGGACGGATCCCGGCGTATGTATCCGTTCTTCTCCAGGGACTCCAGATGAGAGTGTACGCTGGAAGTGGACTTGAGATGTACCGCCTCGCAGATCTCACGCACCGCCGGCGGATATCCCTTCTTTAGAATACAGTCCCGGATATATTCTAAAATCTCTCTTTGTTTGTCGGAAATCTTTCCCTGTGACATGGCGAACATCCTTTCTTTTACTTATCTGCATTCCGTTACTGATCTCTTTACATAAAGTATATCCCGGAATCTGTTCAGGAAATACAGGTAGTACGTGATACAAAAGTTTATAAAGACAACAAATCCATCCATTATGTCTTTCATTTCTTCAATAATTCTACTATAGCATATCTTCCCGGAAAACGCAAACGAATGTTCCCGAAAATATGTTCGAAAACAAGTTGACAAACAGATGTTCGCATGATATCATACCCGTCTTTGGTAGTTAACACCATGTCCGCCCTTTTCCTAAATCAGTAAAAAAT